>JBMNTT010000075.1:0-3267 GCA_050945875.1 Christensenellales bacterium | reverse complement strand
CGCTTCGCCGCCGTCAAGGAGGGCATCGCCTACTACAAGGCCATCCGCCACCACATCCCCCAGGCCACGGCCATCTGGCCCATCGGCGTGCCCCACATGGGCGACGACTGGATGGCCCTGGGGCTCAAGGCCGAGGACAAGATCTACCTGGCTCTCTGGCGCGTCAACAGCACCGAGAGCACCCTGATCATCCCCCTGCCCGAGCTGGCGGGCCGTCAGGTCGAGGTGAAATGCGCCTACCCCTCCTTCTCCACCAACCCCTACCGCCTGCACGGGGCCAGCGGTAACTTCGCCGTCACCTTCCCGGAGAACAAGACCGCCCGCATCTTCGAGTTCACCCTCAAGGACGAGGTCGATGCGTAAGGGCGCGCGGCGTGCGGCGCGGCTGACCGCCCTGCTGATTTTCGCCCTATGGGCCCTGTCGGGCTGCCAGGGCGCGCAGAGCGCCGACGGCTGGATGATCGAGCGGGCCCACACCCTGACCGGCCAGATGGCCGAGCTGGCCCGCAGCGAGGCCTACGCCAAGATGATGACCTCCTCGCCGGAGCTGGGCGACGTGATCGCCCATTTTGCCGCCGGGGAGTACTTCCGGCCCGAGCGGGTGGTGCTGATCGACTATCCCGCCGAGCGGGTGATCCAGCTGGCCGTCTCGCAGACCGACCTGCAGCCGTCCGAAACGGTGAAGGGCCTGCTGGCCCGCAAGATGGCCGGCGCCACCCTGGGCAACGTGCTCAACGGGCGGGAGGGGGCCACCATCCTGGCCGCCACCAGCCTGCTCTCCTACGGGGAGAGCTACGTCCAGCCCCAGGGCTGGCCGGGCAACACCGTGGCGCTGCTCGAGTACCCCGGCGGGTACGCCAGCATGGTTTCCTTCAGCCAGAGCGGCGAGGGCGTGATCTCCGCCACGGCGATCTTCGTTGAGACCGGCGAGACCGACCCCATGACCGCCCTGACCGAGCTGGAGGGCCTGCCCGAGCTGGACAGCCGCGCCTTTACGGGCGAGGCGCTGGATAACTGGATAAACTGACCCATCCACGCAGCCAGGCCGACTGGCCGGGTTGCTCTTTGCCGCGAGCCACCATTTTGGATAGGGGGTAGAACGCATGAAACCGCTTGAGGATTACACCTTTGTCCGGGGATTCAACTACACCCAGAGCAACGTCATCACCGACACCAATTTCTGGGAGGAGTACGACCACGACATTGTCGAGCGCGATATGGGGTACGCCGAGCGCCTGCGGCTCAACAGCGCGCGAATCTTTCTGACCTACTCTTCCTATGTCAAGGACCCCGAGGGCTTTCTGCGCAACGTCCAGGATTTTATGGACACGGCGTGGCGGCACGGGATCTCCACCAACCCCATCGTCTACCACGGGCTGCGCTTTCATCCCGACGATCTCAAGCCCGGCCCGCGCGATCGCTCCAAGCCGCCGAAAACCCTGCTGGATGAGAGTTGCTGGGCGCTGGGAGAGCGCTATTTCGACGCGCTGTATGAGGCCGTGGGCTCCCACCCGGGCCTGCTGTTCTGGGATATCAGCAACGAGCCGGGCTACCGGCTGCGCAACGACTGCACCTGGTACGAGGCGGAGCCCGCTTTCCGCCAGACCGGGCTGGAGCCGCCCGATCCGGAGCAGATGGAGGACCTGCGCTACCGCCAGGAGCTGGTCTGGAAGTGCATCCGCCATTTCTGCAAGTATGTCAAGGGCAAGGACCCGGTCAACGCCATCGGCGTGGGCAACACCTTTATCTATGAGACCGAGGCCAGCGGCACCGCCGAGCTGGTGGACATCATCGTGTTCCACGACTACTCGGAGACCCGGGCGCGGGCGCGGGAGGTCTATGAGTACGCCATGGCGCTGGGCAAGAAATACGGCAAGCCCGTCATCAACAACGAGACCTGCTGCCTGTGCCGGGCCAACCCCTACGACATGGTGCTCGAGCTGATCTCCCAGTACAAGATGGGGTGGTACGCCTTCGAGCTGATGATCGGCGCCGATCTGTGGAACCGGGTGCACGGCGTCGTCTATCCCGACGGCACGGTGCGCGATCCCGCCATCGTCTCGGCGCTGATGGGCTTCTACCGCAACCGCGGGCAGCACGCCATCGCCGCGGACGTCAACCAGGAGGGCCATGCCCAGAAGGCCATCGCCATGGCCGAGCGGGCGCTGGCGCGCAAATTCCACGGGTTTACCCATGTCATCGGCGACAACGCCGGCGAGCTGCTGGAGGCCTGCGAGTATATCGCCAACCTGCTCGAGGCCGGGCAGCATGTGCCCATGGATAACCCGCCCACCGCGCGCGTAATGGCCTACCGCCGCCAGGCCCACCCCGACGTGATGGAGATTCGCCGCTGGCTCGTCCAGCTGGTCGGGCAGCTCAAGCAGGCCTGCGACATCATCTGAGCGCGACAACCCATTCAACCCAAAAGGGATGTGCATTGCACATCCCTTTTCTTTATAGCCCGGGCTCCACGCGGTGCTCGGGGTAGCGCTCCCAGTAGCCGTGGTAGGTCTCCACATCCTCGGCGAAGTCCAGCTGATACATCCGGAAGATGACCTGGATATCCTTGGGCAGCCAGTGCTCCTGATAGCTGTAGCGGTAGGTCATGCCCAGCTTGCGCATCACCGCGCCGCTGGCGGGGTTGTTTACGTCGTGGGTGGCGGTGATGAAGGGCAGGCCCGAGGCCCGCCGCAGCCGCTCGATCACCGCCGCGCCGGCCTCGGGGACGATGCCCCGCCGCCAGTATTCCCGCCGCAGGCCGTAGCCGAAATCGTGGGCCTCCCCACCGCTCAGGCCGACGTAGCCGATGGGCGCGTCCTCCCCCCGCAGGCAGATGGCGTAGCGATAGCCGCTGGGCGCGGCGTAGGTGTGCAGATACTGCACCCGCAGCATCTCGCCCGCCGCCTCCAGGCTGTCGGCGGGGAACCAGGGCAGAAAGGTGTTGACCTCCCGGTCGCTCATGATCTGAAAAAAGGCCTGGGCGTCCTCGGGCTTGAACCGGCGCAGCACCAGCCGCTCGGTCTCAAGGGTCGGGGTGTTCTCGATGATCCCCTGTCCCATGGCGTTCCCTCCTCTCGTTTGCCCCTATTGTACGGCGCGACAGCGCAAAACGCAACGGGCCCGTCCGCGCGAATGGGTGGGCCATGCGGGCCTTGGCCGCCCGCAGCGCTCGCGGCGACAGGCGCACCGGCACGCAGTAGGCGCAGCGCCCCTGCTGGTCCAGGTAGACCGCCTCCAGGATGCAACCCTTCTGCCAGTAAAAACACA
>JBMNTT010000074.1:0-3772 GCA_050945875.1 Christensenellales bacterium | reverse complement strand
GGCCAGCTCAACCTGGCAGGTCACCAGCGCATCGGGCAGCGCGTCGCGGTTGGTCTCCACCAGCAGCGCCTGCTCGGCCCGGTCCAGCTGCAGCTGCAGCAGCGCCTCATCCGCCCCGGGGACCAGCAGCTTGATCATCTCCAGCGCCGTCATGGTCTACCTCCTCACTGCTCCGGGGTCTCCAGGGCGGCGATGCGCGCCTGAAGGGCGTCCATCAGCGCCAGGACCCGGTCAAAGTCCGTCTCAATCTGTTGCCTGGTCATACAGTCCAGCAGTCTGGCGTCCATGCTTTAAGCCTCCTCAGGTCGCGGCCTTGTGCAGGTAGATGCCGGCCACCTTGTTCTCGTAGACGTCGGCGATGCCTACGTTGCGGTAGCCAAACTTCCAGGCGTCCGCATCCTGGTTCTGTTCGGGGGTGATGACCTTGGGCGCGACATGCTTTTGGTACTGGATCACCGCGGGCTTGTGGATGACCAGGAAGTTGATGTTCTTGCCGTTGGTGGCGTCCTTAACGTAGCCGCCGGCGGTCTGGCCGCTGGTGGTGCCGTCGTACTGGGTGATCTTGGTGTACATGCGGGTCTGGGGGACCTTGACCACCTGGGCGAAGGTCGCCATCACCGCCCGGGACTTGGCGGTATCCAGATCGTCCACCAGCGCCGCCAGGGTGGGGGTGATGAACAGGTACCGCTCGGTTGCGGGCACCTCGGCCTCATCCAGGGCGTTGCTGGCCGCGCGCAGGGCCTCCACAACCGCCGCGCCGGTGGACAGGGCGGCCCCGGTGGTCGTGCCGATGCCGGACACCTGGGCGTAGGCGGCCAGGCGGAAAGCGTCCAGCTCAGGGACCACCTTGGTGCGGATAAACTCGCCTGCCAGGCGGCCGTAGGCCAGGCCCGCGGACTCGGCGTTGTCCAGGTTGTCCACCACGAACATGCGGCCGCGGTCAAAGTTGCAGGCCACGGTCTCGTTGGTCAGGGTAACGTCGCCGCCCACATAACCGCTGTTGCGGCTGTAGTTGGCCAGGCCGTCCATGCTCATCTTGGGGATGATCAGCTCGTTGGCGTTGGCTCCCTGGCGGGCCAGGTCCGCCGCGCCGTCGAGAACCGAGGTCAGGCTGGCATTGCGATACACCTCGTCCAGGATCGGGACATACTGCTTAAACAGGGAAATGCTGTTGGCCAAAATCAAAACTCCTCTCTTACTTTGCGGGCAGACCGGCCGCGGCCCGGAAGGCCTGCAGCGGATCGCCCGCGCTGCCGCCCGTCTTGGGCGGGTCCTGCCGCAGCCGGCCGTCCACGGCCTTGGCCACGGCGCTGTTGAACGCCTTGGCGACGGCGTCAATGCTGGCGTTGCAGGCGTCGGCGTCGGTGTACGCCAGGGCGTCCGCAAGCTCCTTGGGCAGGCCCTTCTCAGCCAGGGTCTCCAGGGCCTGGGCGCGCAGCTCGCGCTTGGTGATCTCCTGCTCCCGGGCGGCCAGCTTGGCCTCGCGCTTGGACTGCTCGGCCTGGGCTCGCTGCTCCGCGCTCATCTGGGCCATCTTCTCAGCCTCGGTGCGCTCGGCGGCCAGCTTGGTCTCATACTCCTGCTGCCATTTCTGCTGCTCGCGGGCCAGGCGGGTCTGCACCAGCTTGTTGACCTCGTCCTGGGTCAGCAGCTTGCTCTCCACCGGCTTTTCCTGGGGGCTCGCGCCCGCAGCGCCGGCCTGATCAGCCTCGCCCTCTCCGGGATCGGCCATGCGCATCCGCGCCCACCGGGCGCGCTCCATGATCTTGCTGTCCATGCTCCTACCTCCGTTTTACGCCCGTCGGCTGTTTCCGCCCGCAGTTTTATGCCGTAAGTGCGTTTTGGGCAATCAAAAAGCACCCTACCTTGCGGGAGGATGCTCTCGGTCTCAGTGGCCTGGCCGCGCAACGACCTATTTAGTCCGGCATCTTGGGCCGCTAGATAATACGCGCGATATCGTCTATTGTGGCATCAATGGTGTCCCAGTCTTTGGGGGATGAACCCACATCGATGAGAAAGTGTTCGCTGTCAAATACCTCTACGACGCATCCCTCGCGACCATCCACTAGCTCCACATCATCATATTGTTCAATCTTAAGCATGTCCTACCTCCTCAAGATGCGCTGTGGTCAGGTGAACATGAGAAGCCCTTTCTATTCCGGCGTCTTAAAGGCGATCGATAACCCGCTCTATGTCATCTTCGCGGATGTATATCGTATCCCAATCTTCCGGGGAACTCCCAACATCCAGAAAAAATTGTCCGCCACCGATTACCCAGACAATCGTTCCTTCACGACCGTCTTTCAGCTGAACCAGATCAAGGTCCTGGATGTCCATGCATTTTCACCCCTTCAAGATGCACTGTGGTTGGATGAATCTCTCATTCGGGCATCTTGGGCCGCTAGATAATACGCGCGATATCGTCTATTGTGGCATCAATGGTGTCCCAGTCTTTGGGGGATGAACCCACATCAATCAGAAAGTGCTCGCTGTCAAACACTTCAACCGCACATCCCTCGCGCCCGTCCTTTAATTCAACTATATCATACTGTTCAATTTTCAGCATATTAAATCTCCTCAAGATGCGCTGTAGTCAGGTACAGGCTAGTCTCATTCACATTCCAGCCCACCCTTACGTTGGCAACACGACCATTTATCCCAAGAATTATCTGGTCTTGCTGCCAACGAGCCCCGTATGAATCTTCCATTTTCCATTTGGCAGGATACAAGGAAGCATTTTCTATCAGCTGCTCCCGCAGCTCTTGCCAATGCTCCTCATCAAAACCCAAGGCTCGCTCAAACCCCTTCCCTTTAGCATAGCCATTTGGGTTGTCTGGATTATAAAAGTATCCCGTGAACTTCTTCTCCGCCGCGGTAGCCTGGTCCGCCAGGGGCAGCGCCTTCTCGGGATGATTCTGCAGGTCCATCCGGCGGCTGTAATCCAACTTTCGCAGCCTCCATTGTCTACCGCCAGTATATTTCAGCGTCTGAAATGCGTCAAGCGATCGGGGGACCCGGTTACCCAAAACCCTGCGGTATTCCTTCAGCTGTGCGCGGTCTTGGCGGGCGTTGAGCACCTTTTTCCGAGAGACCGCCAGGCTATCAACTCCATACTTCTCCTCAAGTCCCTGGAGCCATTTGTCATAGCTCATATGGGCCGGGACCAGCTCTGTTTCGCCTGTAACAGGATTTTTTGCGCGTCTCTCCATTCTCTCCAGCGCCTCGTCGTCGATCACCGCGACCGTGGTGCTGCGGCAGTTGGGGTGCATGGGCGGATAGTTGACGCCCACCTTGGCCTCGGCGCAGGCGAACTGCCGGCCGTCGAGCCCCTGGCAGAGGCTGCTGGTGCGCATGTCCAGGGTGGCGAGGTAGCGGTATCGGTCGATCCCCAGCTCCTCATAGGCCAGCTGATCGGCCCGCCCGGCCAGGTACGCACTCTCGGTGCGCACCAGGCGGCGGGATTGGTAGGCCCCCACCTGGTAGTCATCGGCGATCTGCCGGGCGATCTCCCGCTCGCTGCGGCCCGAGAGCGCGGCGGCCATCAGGTCAGCGCGCAAGCGCCCGGCCAGGGCCTGGGCGTTGTCCCAGATGCGCGCGGAGTAGTGCCGCCCGGACCATTCCTGGGCCAGCGCTTCGCGCAGGCGCTGGGGCGAGAAATCCGCCACCTGGAAACCCAGCCCCGCGCCCCGCTGCACGTCGTAGAGGTGGCGGTAGTAGCCGTTTTTAAGCGTGCTCACATAGCTTTGGGTGCTGATCTCAAGTTCCCGCTGCG
>JBMNTT010000073.1:0-3933 GCA_050945875.1 Christensenellales bacterium | reverse complement strand
CCTCTTCGGCCCCGGCCAGATGAGCCCCGGCCGTGACCGCGGCCACCAGCAAGCCGCCGGTCTTGCCCCGATGGATGGCAAAGAGCTCCTCGGCGCAGACATCCTCGCGCCCCTCAGCCATCAGGTCCAGGCACTGCCCGGCCACCATCCCCCGGGTGCCGCAGCCGGCCATGATCGCGTCCAGCGCCCGCATGTGCCGCAGCTCGTGATCCGGGTAGTCCAGGGCCCGCCGGCAGATGATCTCCACCGCCAGGCTGAGCAGCCCATCCCCCGCCAGGATCGCCATGCCCTCGCCGAAGCGCTTGTGGTTGGTGGGCTGGCCCCGGCGCAGGTCGTCGTCGTCCATGCCGGGCAGATCGTCGTGGATCAGCGAGTAGGTGTGGATCATCTCCAGGGCGCAGGCGGCGGCCATAGCCTCCTCCACATCGCCGCCGAGCATCTGGCAGCTGGTCAACAGCAGCACCGGCCGCAGCCGTTTGCCGCCCATGAGCAGGCTGTAGGCCATGGCCTCGCGCAGCCGATCCGGGATGCCGGGCAGGGAGCGCATCGTCTCAGTCAGCGCCGCCTCCACGCGCGCCTTGAGGGCTTGGGCGTCAAGTTTCATCGGGCAGCGAGACCTCCTGTTCCGTGCCGTCGGCCATCAGGGCCGTCACCCGGGCGCGGCCGTCCTTGAGCAGCCGCTCGCAGCGCTGGGCCAGCGCCACCCCCTGCTGGTACAGCCTGAGCGACTCCTCCAAGGAGAGGTTGCCCCCCTCCAGCGCCCGGACCACTTCCTCCAGGGCCTTGACGCCCTGCTCAAAACCCATGGACTCAATCTGCTCGCTCATCGCTATCCTCCAACGCTATGCTCGTGATCGCTCCCCGCGCCCGGCCGTCGCCAAAGCGCAGGGCAACCGTGTCGCCCGGGGTCAACTGGGCCGCCTGGCTAACCACCCCGTCCGCTCGCTCCACCAGGGCGTACCCCCGGGAGAGCACCCGCAGAGGGCTGACCGCCTCCAGTCGGCCCGTCAGCACCTCCAGACGGTGCTGACGTCGGTCCAGCTCCGCCGCCGCGCCCCGGTGCAGCCGGGCGCTCAGCCCGGTCAGCTGCTCGGCTAGCAGGTTCAGCCGCTGCCGGGGGTGGGCCGCCGCCAGGGCGCGGCCCAGCAGCCTGACCTGATTCTCTTTCTGGGCCAGCGCCCCCTCGACGCCCAGGGTCAGCCGATCCTGCAGGGTCCTGAGGGTATAATCCAGGTCCGCGCGCACCGGCACCGCCATCTCCGCCGCGTTGCTGGGCGTGGCCGCCCGCGCGTCCGCCACGAAGTCGGCGATGGTGAAATCGGTCTCGTGGCCCACCGCCGAGATCACCGGCACCGGACAGCCGGCAATGGCGCGGGCGACGGGCTCCTCGTTAAACGCCCACAGGTCCTCCATCGATCCGCCGCCCCGGCCGACGATGACCACGTCCACCCCCTCGGCCGAGGCCGCTCGCGCAATGCCTCGGGCGATATCCGCCGCCGCGCCCTCGCCCTGCACCAGCACCGGGCAGAGCACGATCTGGCAGGTGGGCAGCCGCCGGGTCAGGATGCGGATCATGTCCTGCACCGCCGCGCCGGTGGGGCTGGTCACCAAACCGACCCGCCGGGGCAGGAAGGGCAGGGGCCGCTTGCGGGCCGGATCGGTCAGACCCTCCTCGGTCAATAGCCGCTTGAGCGCCTCGAAGGCCATGTACAGCCCGCCCAACCCGTCGGGCTGCATGGAGGAGACATAGAGCTGGTACGCGCCGTCGCGCACGTAGAGAGAGACATAGCCGCGCACCACCACCGCCATGCCGTCCCGGGGGGCCATGCGCAGGCGCAGGGCGTTCTGGCGGAACATGGCGCAGCGGATGACCCCCGTTCCGTCCTTGAGGGAGAAGTACAGATGCCCCGAGCTGTGCCGCTTAAAGTTGCTCAGCTCGCCGCGCAGGGTGATATCCCGCAGCAGCGGGTCTGCTCCCAGCAGGCCGCGCACGTACTCGTTGAGCTCAGTGACCGTCAGCACCCGCTCAGCCATGGCGCTCAGCCGACAGCACGGTGTTCTCCATCAGCATGGTGATGGTCATGGGCCCCACGCCGCCGGGCACCGGGGTGATCGCCCCGGCCACGGCGCTGACGGGCGCATAGTCCACATCGCCGGTGACCTTTTTCTCGCCCACACGGTTCATGCCCACGTCGATGACGATCGCCCCGGGCTTGACCATATCCGCGGTGATAAAGTTTGCCTTGCCGATGGCTACCACCAGCAGGTCGGCTTGTCGGGTGATCTCACCCAGGTTGCAGGTACGGCTGTGGCAGACGGTGACGGTGCAGTTCTTCTGCAGCAGCAGCATGGCCGCGGGCTTGCCCACGATGTTGCTGCGGCCCACCACCACCGCGTGCATACCGGTCACGTCCACCCCGAGCGACTCGATCAGCCGCATGCAGCCCATGGGCGTGCAGGCCACGAATCCCGGCGCGCCCACCATTAGACTGCCCGCCGAGACCACATGGAATCCATCCACGTCCTTGCTCGGATCGATGGCGGCGATGACCTTGCCCTCGTCGATCTGTCCGGGCAGGGGCAGCTGCACCAGGATGCCGTGAACCCGGGGATCGGCGTTGAGCTGGGCCACCAAGGCCAGCAGGTCTTCCTCGGAGGTGTCTGCGGGCAGGCGGTGGGCGTAGGAGGTGATGCCCAGCTGCTTGCAGGCCCGCTCCTTGTTGCGCACGTAGATGGCGCTGGCGGGGTCCTCCCCGACCAGAACCACCGCCAACCCTACCTGCACGCCGCGCTGAGCCAGGGCGCTCACCCGCTGCTTGAGCTGCCCGCGGATACTTTGAGAAACCGCCTTGCCGTCGATGATCGTCGCGCTCATCTGTGAGCCTCCTTCAAAAAAATCGGTCCGTGGATAGAAAAGGCTGCCCGAGGCAGCCCTGATTCTAATTTTTACTGCGCCGCGGCGGGGTCCACCTGCGGGGTCTGTTCGTCCTGGGGCGCATCGCCCTGCGGCGACTGCTGCGCCGCATCGTCCACCGCGCGCATCACGCCGGAGAGCACGCCGTTGACAAAGGAGCCCGAGTCCTCGCCGCCGTAGCGCTTGGCCAGGGTGACCGCCTCGTTGGCCGACACCGCTCGCGGAATCTCCTCGCAATAGCAGATCTCGTAGGCCGCCAGCAGCAACACCGCATGATCCACCCGGTTGAAGCGCTCCAGCTTCCAGCCGATGGCGCACTGGGCCAGCAGCTGGTCCAGCCGCTCGCGGTGGGCCTGGACCCCCTCCAGAATCCGGCAGATATAGGCATAGTCCTTGCCCGTCATCTCCTCGTCAGGCTGGTAGGTCTCCTGGGCGAGCTCCTCAAGCTCCTCCAGGGCCGGGCCGTTGCCCACCAAACCGGCATAGAGCATCTTCGCCGCCGTGTCCCGCGCGGTTTTCCTCGCCATGGTCTTCCCCCTACTTTTTCTTGATAAGTTTGTTATAGATCAGCAGCATCACCTGTTGCACGCGCTTGGCGCCCCCGCCGACGAACACGCCCACGCCCACGCACAGGCCGATCAGCAGCGTGCGCCAAAAGCCCAGCGTCAGAAAGAGGATCGCTACCGCCAGCCCCACCAGGCCGCCCGCCAGAGGACCCAGATGCGCCTTCAAGGCGGCCGCGACCGTCTGGCGCAGGGTCCTCTCCGGCAGCCGCTCAGGCTGATCCTCCCCCAGACCGAAGTTCTCGAAATCCGTCATGTCCATCCTCCCGCCCGCCTCAGACCACCTTGGGGGCCTTGGCCGACGCCGGCGCGCCGGTGTCGACATACACACGCGCCTCCAGCACCTGGATGCCCGCGTAGGTCTGGATATACGCCTTCACATCGGTCTGCACCTTCTCGGTCAACTCCGGGATGTTGACCTCGGGCATCAGGGTGAGCTGGATCATGATGGTCACC
>JBMNTT010000072.1:0-4175 GCA_050945875.1 Christensenellales bacterium | reverse complement strand
TCTGTTCGATGAGCTGCTCGGCCTGCTCGGGGGTCAGGTTGATGTTGACCCCCAGGGCCTCAAGCACGTCGGCGCTGCCCGAGAGGCTGGAGATCGAGCGGCTGCCGTGCTTGGCGATGGGGATGCCTGCCGCGGCGGCCACCAGGGCGGTGGCGGTGGAGATGTTGAAGGTGGACAGCCCGCCGCCCGTGCCGCAGGTGTCCATCAGCTCGGCGGACACCCGGGGCCGCAGGGGCACGCAGTTGGCCCGCATGGCCTTGGCGAAGGCCGACAGCTCCTCCAGGCTGGTGCCCTTCATCAGCAGGGCCACCTGGAAGCCCGCGATCTGCACGTCGGTGAGCTGGTCGTCCTTGATGGCGGCGATCAGCTCGAAGATCTCCGGCTCGGCGAGCCGCTGGTGGGTGGTGATCTTGGTCAAAATTTCTTTATACATATGGCCCCTCCTCACTGGGCGATGGCCCGCTTCATGGCGCGCACATAGTCGGCCACGTGGGGCGCGGCATCCCGTCCATGCTGGGCGACCAGCTGGACGATCGCGCTGCCGACGATGACCCCGTCGGCCTGGGCGGCCATCTGCCGCGCCTGCTCCGGCGTGGAGATGCCAAAGCCCACGGCGCATGGACAGGCGCTGTTGGCGCGCACCCGGCGCACCATCTCGCTCACGTCGGCCTCGATCTGGCTGCGCACGCCGGTCACCCCCAGGCTGGAGACGGTGTAGAGGAAACCCTGGGCCTGCCGGGCGATCGTGTCCACCCGGTCGGCGGAGGTGGGGGCGATCAGGCTGATCAGGTCCACGCCGTAGCGCTGGCACAGGGGGGCGAACTCGTCCCGCTCCTCCAGCGGCACGTCCGGCAGGATCAGCGCGTCGACGCCCAGGTCCGCGCAGGCGCGGATGAAGGCCTCCGAGCCGTAGGAGAAGACCACGTTGGCGTAGGTCATGAAGGCCAGGGGGATGGATACGTCCCGGCGCAGCTGGCGCACCATGTCGAAGATTTTGTCGGTGGTGACGCCGCCGGCCAGGGCGCGGACGTTGGCCTGCTGGATCACCGGGCCCTCGGCGGTGGGATCGGAGAAGGGGATGCCCAGCTCGATCAGGTCGGCCCCGGCCTGGGCCATGGCCCGCACCAGCGCGGCGGTGGTCTCAAGGTCCGGGTCCCCGCAGGTCAGGAAGGGGATGAAGGCCTTCCCGTGGTCAAAGGCGGTCAGTGTGCGGCTCATTCGGAAATTTCCTCCCCTCTGTAGCGGGCGATGGACACGCAATCCTTGTCGCCCCGACCCGAGATGTTCACGACGATGATCTGATCCCGCCTCAGGGTCGGGGCCAGGCGCATGGCGTGGGCCACGGCGTGGGCCGACTCGATGGCCGGGATGATGCCCTCCATCCGGGAGAGATACTCGAAGGCGTCCACCGCCTCGTCGTCGGTGATGGCCACGTACTCAGCCCGGCCGGTGTCGTGGAGCATGGCGTGCTCCGGCCCGACGCCGGGATAGTCCAGCCCGGCGGAGATCGAGTAGACCGGGGCGATCTGGCCGTACTGATCCTGGCAAAAGTAGCTCTTCATCCCGTGGAAGATGCCCAGGCGACCGGTGGCGATGGTGGCGGCGGTCTCCAGGGTGCCCACCCCGCGGCCCGCGGCCTCGCAGCCGATCAGCCGCACCGAGGGCTCCTGGATGAAGTGGTAAAAGGCGCCGATGGCGTTGGAGCCGCCGCCCACGCAGGCCAGCACCGCGTCGGGCAGCCGACCCTCCTTTTCCATCAGCTGCTGCTTAATCTCCCGGGAGATCACCGCCTGGAAATCCCGCACGATGGTGGGGAAGGGGTGGGGACCCATGACCGAGCCGAGCACATAGTGGGTGTCGTCGATGCGGTGGGTCCACTCGCGCATGGTCTCGCTCACCGCGTCCTTCAAGGTGGCGGTGCCCGAGGTCACGGGGTGCACCGTCGCCCCCAACAGGCGCATCTTGTAGACGTTCAGGGCCTGGCGCTCGGTGTCCTCCTTGCCCATGAACACCTCGCAATCCATCCCCATCAGGGCCGCGGCCGTGGCGGTGGCCACGCCGTGCTGGCCCGCGCCGGTCTCGGCGATCAGGCGGGTCTTGCCCATCTTCTTGGCCAGGAGCGCCTGGCCCAGGACATTGTTGATCTTGTGCGCGCCGGTATGGTTGAGGTCCTCGCGCTTGAGGTAGACCTTGGCCCCGCCCAGGTCGGCGGTCATGTTCTTGGCGTAATACAGGCGGGAGGGCCGGCCGGCGTACTCGCTCAGCAGTTCGTTCAGCTCGGCGTTGAAGGTCGGGTCGCTCTTGTAGTGGTCGTAGGCGGCCTCCAGCTCGATGACGGCGTTCATCAGCGTCTCGGGGATGTACTGTCCTCCATGGACGCCGAATCTCCCTTTGGACATGGTTGATTCCTTCCTTTCGCGCTGCCGGGGCGATACAAAAAGACCCATCCCAACAGCCAATATGCTGTCAAGGACGGGTCTTTCAACTCGCGGTGCCACCTTGCTTCACGGCAAAAAGCCGTGCCCTTTGCGGGATACCAACATATCCCCGGCAACTGACGTATGCCCCACGTCGCAGAATACTTGGTCACCCTTTCACCTGCGCCCTCAGCGGTCCATTTGACAGTCTGTTGTCCGCCTGACTCACACCAACGCAGGCTCTCTGGGGGATCATGGCTGCCGTTATCTCCGCTTCCACGGTTTGCGATGTAATTTTTACTTATTACAGCACAATCCGCCGCGATTGTCAAGAAAAATTTTTGCCAGGGCGGAGCGCTGACTTGGGCTGATGGGGACGCGCACGCGCGTCGCCCGGGGCCCAGCTGACGCTATCGCGGGCGGGCAGGCGGCCGTTTACGCGTTCCCGGGGATCAGCTGACGCTATCGCGGGTGGGCAGGCGGCCGTTCACGCGCGTCGCCCGGGGCCCAACCGCCTCTTCCGCATGGCTTGAGACAAGGACCCTCTTTGGCGCCAAGCGTTAACTTTGTTATTGACAAACATCCGATTTCGGACTAAAATTAAATAGTCCGAAAACAGACACTATAATTGTGAGAGGTGCAACACCATGACCACCCTGAAAAACCAATTGCTCGAGATCAGTCAGCTTTGCAATGAAATCGATGGGATCTACCATGACATTGCGCAGAGCTACGGGCTCGCCGACAGTGTGTACTGGATTCTCTACATTCTGTATAACGATGACGAACCGGTTTCTCAAGTGGATCTATGTAATAACTGGTCGTATTCAAAGCAGACGGTCAATACCTCCATTTCATCAATGATCAAGAAAGGTTGGATTGCGCTGGAGGGTATCCCGGGAACGAAAAACCGTAAGAACATCGTTTTGACGGACACCGGACGGCTCTTTTGCGAAACGGTAATCGGTCAAACGCGGCAGATTGAGCAAACCGCTTTTTCAAAAATAACAGAGACGGAACGCAAGCTTTTCATTTCGCTGTTTCGCAAAACCAATCAATTTATGCGCGAGGAGTATGAGAAGAGGCGCGCCCTCGAGCCGAAGTGAACCCCGCATCATGCTTTTGAAAGGAAATCCCGATGAAAATCCAGTTATCCGATCACTTCACTTATAAACGGCTTGCGCGCTTTGTCCTGCCGTCCATAGTCATGATGGTGTTTACGTCAATTTATGGCGTCGTAGACGGATTGTTTGTCTCAAACTTTGTAGGAGACACCGCTTTTGCCGCCATCAACCTCATGATGCCCCTCAATACGATCTTCGGCGGGATTGGCTTTATGCTCGGCACAGGGGGCAGCGCGCTGGTTGCCAGAACGCTCGGCGAACAGAACAAAGAGCTCGCGAACCGCTATTTTTCCATGATGATCTGGGTATCGGTCATCGTGGGCGGCGTTTTATCGGTCGTCGGTCTGGCGATCATGCGGCCCGTCGCGCATTTGCTGGGGGCTACGGAAGGCATGCTCCCGCACTGCGTTCGGTACGGAGCCATTACCATGGGCTTTACGATTTCGTTTATGCTCCAGTACGCGTTTCAGGCCTTTCTGATCGCGGCGGAGAAGCCGAAGCTCGGTCTTGCTTCGACCGTGGCGGCGGGGGTGACGAACATGGTGCTGGACGCGTTGTTCATCGCCGGGTTTAAATGGGGCGTTTCGGGCGCGGCAATCGCGACAGGGCTGAGCCAATGTGTCGGAGCCATGAT
>JBMNTT010000071.1:0-4592 GCA_050945875.1 Christensenellales bacterium | reverse complement strand
CAGTACCTCTCCGAGGCGCTGATCCGCGTGCCGATGCTGCTCAAGCCGCCCATGCCCTACGCCGGGTCGGTGGAGCCGTCCCTGGTCAGCTCGGTGGAGATCGCCGCCACCTTCCTGACCGCGGCGGGGCTGCCGGTGCCGCCCAACATCTCCCCGCGCAGCCTGACCCAGTTCTATGGGCCGGTAGGGGAGCGGGAGCTGTGGGGCGAGCTGTACGCCGAGGCGCGGGACATCCGCTCCATCCGCGACGGGCGCTACAAGCTGATCTACTACGCGGGCCGGGACTACGGCGAGCTGTACGACCTGGCGACCGATCCGATCGAGAAGCGCAACCGCTGGAACGATCCCAGCCTGCGCCCCGAGCGCGACCGGCTGGAGCGGCGGCTGCTCGACCGGCTGATCTCCCTGGGCGAGAACGCCCGCGTGCCCTGGAACCGGGGGGCCCCGGTCATCTGAAAAACCCAAAAAGCACGGGAGCCATGGCGTCGATCCATGGCTCCCGCTGTTTTTGCGCGCCGGCCTCAGCCCTCGATCAGGCGCACCCGCAGCACGCCCTCGATGGCGCGGATGGCGTCGAGCAGCTCGGCGCTGGGCCTGTCGTCCAGGTCGAGCATGATGTAGGCCACGTCCTTCTTGGACTTGTTGATCATGTTGGCGATGTTGATATGGGCCTTGCCCACCAGGGAGGTGATCGGGCCGATCATGTTGGCGATGTTCAGGTGGGCGATGGTGACGCGCCAGCCGCTGGTGCGGGGCATGTCGCAGTTGGGGAAGTTGACCGAGTTGTGGATGATGCCCTCCTCCAGGTAGGCGCGCAGCTCCTCGGCGGCCATGGCGGCGCAGTTCTCCTCGCTCTCGGGGGTGGAGGCGCCCAGGTGGGGGATGCAGATGACGCCGGGGGCGTCGAGCAGGGCCTCGTTGGGGAAGTCGGTGACGTACTTGGCCACCTGGCCCCGGGCCATGGCGTCCAGCAGCGCCTCGGTGTCCACCAGCTCGCCCCGGGAGAAGTTGAGCAGGACGGCCCCGGGCTTGAGCTTGGCGAAGAAGTCCGCGTCGAGCATGCCGCGGGTGGTGGGCAGCAGGGGGATGTGCACGGTGATGTAGTCGCAGCAGGAGACCATGTCGCCCAGGTCGGTGGCGTGATGGATCTTGCGTGACAGGCCCCAGGCCGCCTCCACGGAGATGAAGGGGTCGTAGCCCGACACGTCCATGCCGATGGCGCGGCAGTCGTTGGCGACCATGGCGCCGATGGCCCCCAGGCCGATGACGCCCAGGCGCTTGCCCTTGAGCTCCGGGCCGACGAACTGGCCCTTGCCCTTCTCCACCAGGGCGGGCACCTTGTCGCCCTGGCCCTTGAGGGTCTTGGCCCACTCGATGCCGGCGAAGACGTTGCGGCTGGCGAGCAGCATCGCCGCGAGCACCAGCTCCTTGACGGCGTTGGCGTTGGCCCCGGGGGTGTTGAACACCACGATGCCCTGCTGGGTGCACTTGTCGATGGGGATGTTGTTGGTGCCCGCGCCCGCCCGGGCGACGGCCAGCAGGCTCTCGGGCAGGGGCATGTCGTGCATCGCCGCCGAGCGCACCAGGATGCCTTGGGGATCGGCCGCGTCGGGGCTGATCGTATAGTCGGCCTGGGGCAGGCGCTCTTTGACGATATCGGAGATCGCGTTGAGGGTGCGAATTTGCTTCATGATGGCGTTACCTCACTGATGGTTTTTCTCGAACTCGGCCATGAAGGCCACCAGGGCCTTGACGCCCTCCTCGGGCATGGCGTTGTAGATGCTCGCGCGCATGCCGCCCACGGAGCGGTGCCCCTTCAGGCTGATCAGGCCGCGCTGGGCCGCCTCCTTGCAGAACTGGCTGTCCAGGTCCTCGTCGCCGGTGACGAAGGTGACGTTCATGATGGAGCGGTCGGCCTTGGCGGCGGTGGGCGTAAAGAGCTTGGAGGAATCCAGATAGTCGTAGAGAATGCCGGCCTTGCGGTAGTTGATCTGGGCGATGGCGGGCAGCCCGCCGAGGCTCTCGAGCCACTCGAACACCAGAGCGGCGATGTAAATCGAATAGCAGGGCGGGGTGTTATACATGCTGTCCTTGTCGGCGTGGGTCTTGTAGTTGAGCATCACCGGGGTGCTCTCCCGGGCGTGGCCCAGCAGGTCCTCGCGCACGATGACGATGGTTACGCCCGCGGGGGCGATGTTCTTCTGCGCCCCGGCGAAGACCAGGCCAAACTTGGAAAAGTCCATGGGCTCGGAGAGGATGTTGCTGGACATATCGGCCACCAGGGGCACCTTGCCGGTGTCGGGCAGGGTGGTGTAGCGGGTGCCGTAGATGGTGTTGTTGGTGGTGATGTAGAAATAGCTGGCGTCCGGGTTAAAGGCGGCCGGGTCCAGGGCGGGGATGTGGGTGTAGCCCTCCTCGCGGCTGGTGCCCACCACGTTGACCTTGCCAAAGCGCGAGGCCTCCTTGATGGCCAGGTTGGCGAAGTTGCCGGAGTTGACGTAGTCCGCCGAGCCGCCCTCGGGCATGAGGTTCAGGGGCACCATGGCGAACTGGGTGGACGCGCCGCCCTGCAGGAAGAGCACCTTGTAATTGTCGGGGATGCCGGCCAGGCGGCGCAGCGTGGCCTCCGCCCGGGCGATGATCTCCATGTACGGCGCGGAGCGGTGGCTCATCTCCATCACCGAGGTGCCGGTGCCGTTGTAGTCCAACAGCTCGCGCTGCGCCCGCTCCAAAACCGGCAGCGGCAGCATCGACGGACCCGCCGAGAAGTTGTAGACCCTGTTCATATGGAAATTCCTCCTTCGGAAAATACAGTCGCTTTAGCGAAGCGATGGGATGAAAACTATTATAGCGTATCTGAATACTTATGTAAAGACAGCTGCCCGGCGCAATCGGCGCGAGGGGCGGCTTTCGCCCCCTGGGCGGCGCGGGAGGGCGCATGTTTGCGCGCGGGGAAATCCCGCCCGGGGCATGGAAATGCCCGGATAAGTATGCTATACTATGCCTGTGCAAAGGAGGATACGCCATGCTCTACACCCAGCAGGACGGAATCGACAGCGCCCGGGCCTTCAAGCGGTCGGCCCTTTTCATCGGCGCGGTGAGCGCGCCCTTTGTGGCGGCCATCGTGGCGCTGGCGCTGCTGCGCCAGAAAACGCCCACCATGGTGGTCACGGCGCTGTGGGGCTGCGCGCTGGTGATGTGGTGGGGCATGCGCGGGCGGTGGCTGCATGGGTACAGCCGCTTTGTGCGCGAGCTGCTCCAGGGCCGCAGCCGGGAGCAGGTGCTCTTGTTCCAGGGGGTCGAGCCGGCCGACAGCCTGCGCGACTGCGTGCGCATGCGGGGGCTGGAGTTCGCCGTTCAGGGGCAGAGCTTTCCGCTGGTGCTCTACTGGGACGCCCAGCGCCCCCTGCCGGATTGGCAGGCCGGGCAGCGCGTGCGCGTGAGGAGCCATGAGTATGTCATTATCGACGCCGCGCCGGCCTGAGGCACGGATAGGGAAGGGTGAGCGCGATGGAGACGGCCCGGGTTCTGGTGTGCGTCACCCGGCAGAAGACCTGCGAGCGGCTGATCCGCAGCGGGGCCAAGATCAGCCGGGAGATGGGCCTTGAGCTGTCGGTGGTGCACGTGGTGCCCACCGGGAGCAACTTTTTGGGCAATCCCCACGAGGGGGAGGCCCTGGAATATCTCTTTTCGATCTCCAAGGAGCACGGCGCGGATATGAGCGTGCTCAAGGCGGACCAGGTGGTGGACACCCTGGTGACCTATGCCCAGGACAACGCCGCGGCGGTGATCGTCATGGGCGACGCCCCGGGCGGGGGCAGCGCCATCGTGCGCGAGCTGCACCGCCGCCTGAGGGACGTGGACTTTCGCATCTTGCCGGCGCGCTGACGCGCCGGTATTTTTATCAGGAGGGAGGGGGATCCCCTTGACCATCGGACCGAGCCGGGCGCGGGACATGCTCGACGACGCGTGCGCCCTCTACCGGGAGAACTTCAAGGTCTATCTGTGCGTGGGGGCGCTCTTTGCGGGCGTCACCGCCCTGGCGGCGATGCTGCTGGTCCGGGCGCTCACCGGGTCGGCCGGGGTGAGCTCCGTCAGCCAGCTGTGGCAGGCCGTTTTGTCGGGGGACGATGCGGTGGCCAGCGAGCTGCTGGCGGCCCAGGCCGATCTGGACCTGGGGGAGATGCTGCTGACCGCCCTGGGCTCCTACGCCCTGCTGGGGGTGCAGAGCCTGCTGTTCGCGCCGATGCTCCAGGGCTGCTGCGTGCAGGCCGCCTCGCGCCAGATGGCCGGCCTGCGCCTGCCCCTGGGGGCGGTGCTGCGCACCACCGGGCGCAAGTTCGGCCGGCTGGTGGCCACCGAGCTGGCGGTGATGCTCTGCCAGCTGGCCATCGGCTCGGTGGTGGGCGTGGCGGTGTTCTTCGCGATCATGGCCCTGGTGATCGGCCTGGTCATGAGCGCCCTAACCGAGTCGGTGGGGCTGGTGGTGATCGCCGCGGTGCTGTATGTCCTGGCGGTGGTCGTGGTGGTGGCGCTCTACCAGCTGGCCCTGCAGGTGCCGCTGATGCTGGTGATACCCGTGGCCATCAACG
>JBMNTT010000070.1:0-5215 GCA_050945875.1 Christensenellales bacterium | reverse complement strand
GGTTGACGCCATCGGCCAAGCGCTGCACAAGCGGGGCTACAGTGGTCAGGTTCCCGATCAGCAGGACCAGGCGTTGGAGCTGCTGGAGGCCCAGGCGCAGGTCGACGCGTACCAAGCCTATGTCAGGCGCGCACTGATGGCCAACCCTGAGCTGACCGCCCAACAGCTGCTCAGGGACCTGGACTTCCAGCAGCAGATCAAACAGCGCTTTGGGGACATCAGCGCGCTGCAGTACACCCACAACACCGCCCTGACCAGGGGGCAGAAAGCGCTCCAACAGGTGTATAGACCGGGGGACGAGCAGGCCTGGGAGCGCCAACTGCGCTCCGACCAGGCCCAACAGCGTGCCCAAATGGATGCCTCGGGCGAAACCCAGCGCCAGGCCGATCAACGGGCCTTTGCCCAGCAGGAGGAGCGGCTGCGCCGGGAAAAGACCCAGGAGGCGTTCGACGACCGCGTCCTAGGCGGGCAGGGCATCCTGGGAGCGCTGCGATCAATGGACGGTGAAGCCCTGCAGCAGGGGCGAACCGCGCCGATCCCCCCTGTGGCCCAGCTGCCCAATGAACCCCTGTGGCAGTTTGAGCAGCGGGTCGAGGCTGAGCGCCGAAGCGCGGCAAAGCAGCAGACCCATGCCAACATCGCCGCCGGTCTGGACCCTGAGCAGTATTTGACGCAGCAGGAGCGGCAAACCATCGATCAGGCTCGGCAGCGGCAGTTGGATCAACAGCTCACCGAGCAGACCACCGAATACTTTTATCAAGTATTGGAGCAGACCGGCAGCGTGTCCGCGGCGATGGATGCCCTGGACGAGCTGGCCACCCCCTCGATGACCCCGCTGCAGGCATTGCAGGACGAAAACAGCACCGAGCCAGAATGGAAACGGCTGGAGACCTATCAGCGCGTCACCGACGCCGAAATTGCCTGGGCCAACACACGGGCCCATGGGCAGGGCGATCTATCCGCGGGGATGGCCATGGACATCGCCGGATATGGCGCCGAGGACTATGACGCCGACAAGGCCTATTTCCTCAGCCGATTCGGCGCTAACGGCCACGATTTCGGGGAGAGCTCAGCCTACCTGACGGAAAAAGGACAGGATTATCCGGATTACCTGTATGAAGGCCGGACGCTGGAGGAGAACCTGCTGCACTATCTGGGGGAGGGAGGACCCCTGGACGGCAGCGAGTATGATCGGCTGCCCGAAGGCGTTAAGCGGCAGGTGTCGCTGGCGCGCACCTATGTCTCCGGGTTAGAGAATGACTACGGCGTCAACATCCCCCGATACACCCAGTCGGTCAACCATGGGCGGGACTGGAAGCAGGAGGTCGAAAACGCCCGCAACTTGGCGGCCTTCGAGTTGGGCTTGGAGCGGTTCGGGCTGGATACGGGACAGATGATCATCTATACGCTCGAGTACGGAAACCTGCCCACGGTTGCGCTCAAAACCGCGGTCAATCTAGGGTGGCTGGATGGGGCGCGTCCCGGGGAGCGCAAGGACAAACCGTTCTTCATCGATGAGATCACCCTGAACATGGAATCCGACAAGGCGCGCTTGCTGGAGTTGACCCCGGGCGGGGAGGACCACCAGCGGGTGACGCAGACCGTCACCGATGTGGCCGTCTTCATGCGGGATGCGATCGTCACCTTACTCAGCGCCGGCCTGGCGAACGGCGCGCCAGTATTGGGCAAAATTCTTCCGACCGCTTTCAACATCCAGCAGAACTTCGGGCGGGCGCACACTGAGACGATCTACAACGGGGGTACCGAGCAGGAAGCGTTGGCCAACGGCGCGGTCAACGCCGTCGTGGGCATCGTCTTAGACTATGGACTGGAAAAAGTCGGCGATGCGGTAAGCGATTTGGTCAAGGCGGCCAAGCTGGATCGCACCCTGGTCCAGAGCGGCTCCAAGGCGCTCAAGCAGGTCACGGGCGCGCCTGTATCCACGAGCGACTTCTTCAACGCAATCGTCCAAACCTGGATCAGTAACCGGGCAATGGATGTGGTGCCGGAAGTCCGATGGACGCAGGAGAAATAATCGGCGTAGGTCTGTATCCGGTCGTCGGAGTTTGCTATAATGTGGAAAAGGGGGGATAAAGTGTGGGGCACATTTATACAAAAGGGGGAGCTATTCTAGTTGCCAAGTATAAGCACCTGATTTTCCCCGTGTTTGCGGGCCTATTTGTATGCGGGCTTTTAACGGGGTACCTGTTGGACCTCGGCGACGCTATCGGCGCGCCGGAGCTGGCGGTGGGATATGTCGGGCCTAACCGGGTGTGGGCGCTGCAGAAAGCTGAGGATAGCTGCCAGGCGTACGAGGTTTGGGCGCCGCAGGTGTTTCACGCCCTGGATGCGGAGGGATTCCGCCAGGCCTTCAACGAGCGGGCCAAACCCGAGGCGGCGCTGCCGGCCTTTCAGACTGAGCGAGACGGAGACCTGGAGCGCGGGGACGCGCCTTGGGGATCCGCCGCCCGGATCGGCTACACCCGCCTGGCCGACCGGGCGGAGCTGACGGCGGTGCGGGTGGTGTACACATACGCACAGGGGGAGGATCAGCGGCTCGACGCGCTGTACGAGGCGGTGCACACCGCGCTGCTGGCCCTGGATGAGAAGCTGTCCGCCCGGGAGTGGACCCAGGGGCTCAAACGCATGAAGGATTTCTACCAGCGGTTCCCGGTGGGCAATTGGCAGGAGTCCTTCTTCCTGGGCCGATACCGTGTCCAGCTGCGCCGCGACCCCTACCCCGCGCAGCATACCGCCCAGGTACAGATTATTCCCCGGCAGATTCGGGAGCCGTCCCCCAAACGGACCAAGACCCCTCGGGAGATGACCTGGGGGAGCCGATAAATTAGATAGCAAATCCCTTAGGGGAGCGCCGGACGGCGCTCCCTTTTTGATGCCACCGGGCGGCGCCCGGGGAAGGAGCGATGGAGATGCCCAAGATGCAGCCCTTAGAGAATAATCCGCGCGCACCCCTGCGGGAGGACGGCCCCGACAGCGAGGAGCGTCCGACTAAGACCGCGCGGCGGGAAGAGCCCGATGAGGGGGAGCGCCCGGCCCGGCCCGAGCAGGACGCGTCCCCGGCGCGCCGAAAGGAGCTGGCCGACGCCTGGGCCGATTTGACCAATTCGGAGCAGACCGAGCAAAAGCAGATGGTAGCGGTCCTGATGGGCGTGGCGCTGCCCTTCGACTCGCCGGGCAACCGCAAGGCTTGGCAGGCGGTGTACGACAGCGAGTGCGGCCGGGACGTCGCCCCGGACACCGAGGAGGTCATCCTCCAAGCCGTTAAGGAGCAGGGCGACCGCCAAACCGAGCTGAAGAATACCGCCCCGCTGATCCAGCCCGACCCGATCCTCGACCTGTGGCGGGCGACCACCATCGCCGCCATGCGTCGCTTGGAGCAGGCGGTGGCGGCAACGCCCGAGGTGGACGCCGGCAAGCCCTTTGGCCCGATGGCCGTGCTGGCCCGCACACAGGCCATCCTGGCGGACATGAGCCAGAGTTGGCCCTACGCGCTGATCGACGGGGGCTCCCTGGCGACCTACTTTGGCAGCGAGGCCGGCCGGGCCGCGGTTAAGGCCAACTGGGTCGGCCAGCTGATGGACTGCCAGGCGCGCCTGGCGGTGGCCATGGCCGCCGATCCCCTGGGGACGCGGGCGGCCGAGGATTATGATCTGCTGGCCAAGGCCCAGCAGCGCCTGGCCCAGGGCGGGCTGTCCTGGCAGGAAAGGCTGCCCCTGTGCAGCCAAAAGCAGGACTTGGTCGCGCGCATCGCCCAGGCCCGCCAGGGGGTCGACCTGGCCGAGCTGGCCCAGAGCGCCCTGGAGCGCAAGCAGCAGGCCGAGGTTTTGCCCGAGGGGCCCGAGCGGGACCAGCTGATGCGCCAGGCCGAGGTGCTCTCGGCCATGGCCGTCGACCCGGGGTACACCGACGCGCTGTGGGCTCAGCGGGAGTGGCTGCTCAAGTGCATCGGGTGGGCCGAGGCCTGCCAGCCCCAGCGCGAGCCGCTGCTTCAGCAGCGCAGCAACCTGGACCGGTGCCAGCGCCCCGAGAGCGGGCTGGATTTGATCGACACCTACGGCCAGTTCGTCGCGGACACCACCGATGCGCGCTACGCCGCCGCGCGCGGGCAGGTGCTGGCCTTCACCCAGCGCATGCGCTCCCGGCGGGAGGCCTACGCGGCGGCGGCCCTGACCCTCGAGGGGCAACAGCGGCAGTATCAATCCCTGGCCGGACGGCTGCTCGAGCGGCCCTTGTCCAGCGCCCAGTTCCAGCAGCTCTACAACCTGGGCAGCCAGATCGCCGCCGGGCGGCGGCAGCTGGACGAGCAGCGCCAGGCCTACGAGCGCGACATGCGCGCCGAGGCCCTGCGCCGGGGCCTGGCCGCCGAGGAGGTGACCCTCGACGCGCCCCGGGAGCGGGGGGACATCCTGGATCGCAAGCAGGCGTGGGAGAGCGCGGCGGCCGAGGAGCAGAGTCAGGAGAGCCAGCGGGGGCGGACAAGCGAACAAACCGAAGCCAAGGGATCAAGCGGCGATGAACCCGAGCGGGAGGGGCGGCAATGAGTAGCAAGGTGGTTATCCGTTCCCTGGCGCAGCGCAAAGCCGCCCAGGAAGAGGAAAAGCGGCGGCAGAAGCAGCGGGCGCAGCAGGCCCAACAGGAGCGGGTACGGCAGAACACGGGAACGCGATCGCAGGGCGACCAGGGCGCGGGAACGCGGGCGCAGGCTCGACCTGTCGCTAACGTGGGCGTCCTTCAGTCGATCCGCGCGGCGGCCACAGCGATCACGGCCGCCGCGCAGTGGATCAAGGTTGGCCAGAGCACTCCGATCAACTGGAAGCAGTCTATCACCCTGCCCGGTCAAGAGCCCGCCGCGCCCGGGAACCTGCGGGTGAACCCCGCCCCGTCGGCGCGAGCGGGTTCCACCGTGACCGACGTGGTGATGGGGACGCGGGGCTGGAACGGGCAGGCCAGCAGCCAGCCGACCTGGCTGAGCCCGGACGAGCTGATGGGGGCCTTCGCGGTCACGGGGCAGGTTGACGCCATCGGCCAAGCGCTGCACAAGCGGGGCTACAGTGGTCAGGTTCCCGATCAGCAGGACCAGGCGTTGGAGCTGCTGGAGGCCCAGGCGCAGGTCGACGCGTACCAAGCCTATGTCAGGAATGCACTGATGATCAGCCCCGAGCTGACCGCCCAGCAGCTGGTCAGGGACCCGGAC
>JBMNTT010000069.1:0-5813 GCA_050945875.1 Christensenellales bacterium | reverse complement strand
CGGGGATGGGCGCGGGGCTGATTCTCAACGGGCAGCTCTACTGCGGCGCGGACGATATGGCCGGCGAGGTCGGCCATGTGCGCGTGGCTCCCGAGGGGCCGGCGGGCTATGGCAAGCAGGGCAGCTTCGAGGGCTTCTGCAGCGGCGGAGGCCTGGCGCAGCTGGGCCGGTCCTTTGCGCTGGAGGCCCTCCAGCGGGGCGAGCGCCCCAGCTACTGCCCCGATTTCGCGGCCCTTCAGGCGGTAACCGCCCGCTCCCTGGCCGAGGCCGCCCAGGCGGGCGACCCTACCGCCCAAGCGGTGTGGCGCAGGTGCGGCGATTACCTGGGCCGGGGCCTGGCGCTACTGGTGGACGTGCTCAACCCCCAGGCCATCGTCATCGGCAGCATCTACGCCCGCAGCGGCGAGCTGCTGCGCGGGGCGATGGAGGCGGCGCTGGGCGGCGAGGCCCTGCCCCATAGCCGACGCAACCTGCGCATCCTGCCCGCCGCCCTGGGCGAGCGGCTCGGCGACATGGCCGCCCTGGCGGTGGCCGCAAACGGCCTGATGGCAGAAGGAGGCAACTGACCTATGCAAACCATTCATCTAATCGGTAACGCCCACCTGGACCCGGTGTGGCTGTGGCAATGGCCCCAGGGCCTGGCCGAGATCAAGGCCACCTACCAGTCCGCCCTGGACCGCATGGACGAGGACCCGGAGTTCATCTTCACCACCGCCTGCGCCGCCTACCACGCCTGGGTGGAGGCCAACTGCCCCGAGATGTTCGCGCGCATCCGGCAGCGGGTGGACGAGGGCCGCTGGCGCATCGTGGGCGGCTGGTGGATCCAGCCCGACTGCAACCTGCCCTGCGGGGAGAGCTTCGCCCGGCAGAGCCTGCTGAGCCAGCGGTACTTCCATCAGCACTTGGGCGTCATCGCCCGCGTGGGCTACAATGTCGACTCCTTCGGCCACAGCGGCGCGCTGCCCCAGATACTCCGGCAGAGCGGCATGGATGCCTATGTGATGATGCGCCCGAGCGCAATTGAAAACCCTGACATCCCCGCCGACGCCTTCCTCTGGCAGGGGCTGGACGGCACCTGCATCCCCACCTTCCGCATCCCCAACGAGTACGGCACCTGGGGCCGCAGCCGGATCGAGGGCGTCGACCCCGACACCGGCAAGCTGATGGACTCCGCCGCCCGCGCCCAGGCCGCCGCCATGCCCACCCAGCACTTCTACGGCGTGGGCAACCATGGCGGCGGTCCCACCCGGCGCACCCTGGCCCGCATCCATGCCTACCGGCGCGAGCACCCCGAGCAGCGGGTGGTCTTCTCCCACCCGGAGGCCTTCTTCGCCGAGGCCGCGTCGCGATCGCTGCCCACCTACGGGCCCGAGCTGCAGCACCACGCCAGCGGCTGCTACAGCGCCACCAGCCTGATCAAGGCCCTCAACCGCGACACCGAGAACCGCCTGCTGCGGGCCGAGCGGCTGTGCGTGCTGGCGAGCCGGCTGATGGATCAGCCCTACCCCGCATCGCAGCTGGGCGACGCCTGGCAGGCGCTGCTGTTCAACCAGTTCCACGATATCCTGGGCGGCTGCGCCATCCAGCCCGCCTATGAGGACGCCCGCCGCGCCCTGGACCACGCGGGCTACATCGCCGACCAGGCCGCAAACGCCGCCCTGCAGCGCATCAGCTGGGCCATCGACACCTCCCGGGGCAACCCGGTCCTGCGCTCGAAGGAGGACGACTGGTGCCACTGGGAGAGCCATGGGCAGTTCACCCCCACGGTGGTGTTTAACCCGCACCCCTTCCCGGTAACCGCGCCGGTCACCCTCTTTGGCAGGATCACCGCCCTGACCGACGACGCCGGCGCGCCCCAGCCCTTCCAGACCGTGCGGGCCAGCCGCACCAACGGCCAGGACAAGTTCGACAGCCTCCTGCTGGCCCAGGTGCCGCCCATGGGCTGGGCGGTGTACTGGAGCAGCCTGTCGGCCCCCAGCGCCGCCTCAGCCCAGCCGGTCTGCCGCGCCCAGGGCGATCTGCTGGAGAACGACCGGGTGAGCCTGCGCTTTGACCCGGACACCGGCGCGCTGGTCAGCTTGGTGCGCAAGGATGACGGACGCGAACTGCTCAAAGCCCCCAGCCGCGCCCTGGTCGTCGACGAGAGCGCCTACGACACCTGGGCCCACAACGAGTTCGCCTTCCGCCAGGTGGTGGGGGCGTTCGGCCAGGCCCAGCTGATCTCGCTGGCCGAAGGCCCGCTGATGGCCCGCCTGCGGGTGGTCACCCGCTATCAGCGCTCCACCCTGACGGCGGATTACACCCTGTACGCCGGCGACGAGCAGGTTGAGGTCGCCGTGACCCTGGACTTTCAGGAGGCGCTGCGCATGGTCAAGCTGTCCCTGCCCCTGGCGCTTGAAGACAGCCGCACCGCCTGCCAGCAACCTTACGGCTTCATTGTCCGCCCCGACGACGGCCGCGAACAGCCCGGTCAGAGCTGGATCGACGTGTCAGGTCGGCTCGATGGCGCGCCCGCGGGCTTGGCGGTCATCAGCCCGGGCAAGTACGGCTACGATATGCAGGCGGGCGAGCTGCGCCTGACCCTGGCCCGGGGCGCCTACTTTGCCGACCACTACGGCCAGCAGCAGCGGGACGAAACCTGCGTCGTCACCGATCAGGGCGTCCAGCGCTTCACCTACACCCTGCTGCCCCACGGGGGCGATTTCCGCCAGGGCCGGGTGCCCCAGCGGGCGGCGGTGATGAATCAGCCCCCGCTGCGCATCACCGAGACCTACCACACCGGCCCGCTGCCCGCGGTGTACAGCGCCGGTCCCGCCCTGCCCGACGGACTGGAGCTGACCGCCCTGAAACAGGCCGAGGACGGCGACGGGATCATCGCCCGCATCCAGGAGATTCACGGGGCGGCTTTCGCCGGGGAGCTGACGCTGCTGGGCGCGTCCTTCTCGGTGCGCTTCGCGCCCCTGCAGGTGCAGTCCTTCCGCATCCAAGGAAACGCCGCCGAGTCCACCGATCTGCTCGAGGGTCTGACGGATTGATCCCCGCGCGCAAAAAGACCGACTGTTGCAATTGCACAGCCGGTCTTTTTTTCTGGGATCAGCCGCCGGCCCCATGGCCCCGCAGCTCGGCCAGCTGGTCCAGGGTGACCAGCTTGTAGCCCTGTTCAGTCAGGTCCCGGATGATGCGCGCCGCGGCGTCGGCGCTCTCGGGATAGATATCGTGCATCAGCACAACGCTGCCGTCCTTGACGTGGCTCATGACGTGGTCGTACACCTGGTCGGCGTTTCGCACCTTCCAATCCTCCGGGTCCACGGTCCACAGGGCGATGGGCCGGTTGAGCCGGCTCTTGAGAGCCTTGGCGCCTGCGCCGAAGGGCGGCCGCACCCGGTAGGGATACTTGCCGATAACCTGCCGAACCGCCTCGTCCAAGCTGCCCACCTGATCGTTGAGCCCCGCGTCGTCCTGTTTGTCCAGGCGCTTGTGGCCGTAGGTGTGGTTGCCGATCTCGCAGCCCATCGCGTCGGCGCGCTGGATGGGCTCCGGGTAGTATTTCACGCAGTCCCCCAGCAGGAAGAAGGTAGCTTTTCCGCCGTACTGCTCCAGGGCGTCGAGAATCTGCATGGTGTATTTGCCGTCGGGTCCGTCGTCGAAGGTCAGGGCGACGACCTTGTCCCCCTCGGCGACCTCGATGCGCTCGCCCCGGGCATAGGGCGCCTGGCCGTCGGGCTCGGGCGTGGCCTCCGCGGTGGGCTCGGGCGTTTGGGCGGGCTCCTCGGTGGGGGTCGGCGTCGCGGTGGCATCCGGCGTTTGGGAAGGCTCAGGGGTCGCCGAAGGCGCGGGCGTCACGCTGGGCGGGTCCATCTCGGGCGTCACGGTGGGCCCGGGCGTCGCGTCGGAGAAGGTCTCCAGGTCCACCCCGGAGAGCGCCGCCTTGCCCAGGGGGCTGAGCACCTCCCGCAGCGCCTCCGCCGACAGGGTGACCCGCATGGGACCCAGGGCGTGCGGACCGATCTGACAATCCTCAAAGGCGATGATCAGCGCGCCCTGCCCGACAACGAACAGGTCAAAGTTCTCCGGGTTGGGAGCGATGCCCTGGTTGAGCATCTCGTCGTCCGCGTCGATGCCCATCTGCTGAACCCGCGCATCCGCCAGAAGGTTTTCCTTGGCCAACCGCGACAGAAGCGCCAGGGCGGCGGCCCGGTCGGTAAACAGGTCGTTGAAAGCGATCTGCTTGCCGGTGGCGCGGTCATAGGTCTTACTCTGGTAGGTGGTGATATAATGGGCTCCGCCGGTAAAGAGGTTTTGGTCAAAGAGGAAGCTGATATACCGGTCCCCGCTGGTGAAAGGCTCAAAGGACATGTTCAGCTCATATCCCCACTCGGCGTTGAACACGCCGGCGCGCTGGTCCTGCTCCACCAGCTCGTGGAAGGCCTTGACCGTATCGCTGACCATCTGCCGCAGGCTCTGAGAGATGCCCGGCTGCTCGGTCAACTCGGGGTAGTGCGCGGCGACGGTATAGCTCTGCTCCCACTCCACATAGGCCTTCAAGGCCATACCGTGGGGTTTCTCCCGGTGTTGCCCATCGCCCCAGACAGGGTCGGTGGCCAGCACCTGTTGGGCCCGCTCCTGTTGGCTGAGCAGCCGCTGATCCCGGGCGTACCGCCCGCCCAAGATCAGCCCCGTCGATCCGAGAATCAGGGCCAGGGAAAGAACCAAGCCCAGCGTCAAACGTCGATGATGGGTATGTTTCGGATACTGCCGCGCCATGAGTCGTCAACCCCCTCTATTTCGGTATGAACAGCATATCAGTGCGAAATCACAGGATCGAGAAGGAAGTATGTCGAATTGGTTTCTCTTCCATAACATTCTGGGAATTGTTGCCCAGCCATGCAGGAATATCCAGCCCTTCCCCGCGGCATACTGTGCGTATCATGTAAAAGGAGGCTTATCGCCATGCAGGCAACCGTCTATACCACGCCGACCTGTCCCTACTGCACCATGACCAAGCGCTACCTGAAGGAAAAGGGCGTTTCCTTCGCGGAGGTGGATGTCTCGGTGGATCAGCGCGCCGCCCAAACGCTCTTTGAGAAAACCGGACAGATGGGCGTGCCCGTGACCCAGGCCGGGGATGATTTCGTCGTCGGCTACGATCCCAAGGGTTTGGACCGACTCCTGGGGCTGTAAACGGCCGCTCAGCGCTCCGCCCTTGGGCGGGGCGCTTCTTAATGGAAAAAACAAAAGGAGGAGCCATGCAATTGCCTGGCTCCTCGTATGATCAGAGAAGACTTACTTGTTGGACATGCCCTGCTCCACAGACTCGATCATCTTCTTCACCATGTAGCCACCGACATAACCAGCCTCACGGGAGGTCAGGTCGCCGTTGTAGCCCTGCTTCAGGTTGACGCCGATCTGGTTGGCCACCTCATACTTCATGTTGTCCATCGCCTGCTTGGCGGAAGCGGACTTCTTGCTCAAGGTGTTGTTGCTGGAGTTGTTCATCATCTCGTATGTCCTCCTTTCTTTCGTAGTGGGGGTGCGCGCGATTACTTGGAGCTCTGATACTGCTCGATCATGTGCTTGACCATGTAACCACCCACGCTGCCATTCTCCTTGGCGGTCAGATCGCCGTTGTCGCCCTGCTTCAGGTTGACGCCGATCTGGTTGGCAATCTCGAACTTCATGTTATCCAGCGCCTGCTTGGCCTGGGGAACCACCAGACGGTTGCCGTTAGACCTCGACATGTGTTGTTCACCTCCTTCGTTGATTGTAATCTCATTGTTGCCCGATCACGCTTTTTTAACCTTGGCAATTTCTTG
>JBMNTT010000068.1:0-6361 GCA_050945875.1 Christensenellales bacterium | reverse complement strand
CGCCCGGTGACCAGGGCGCGGGGCGCGCCTCGCGCATGAAAACAGCGCGGGACTTTTGTCCCGCGCTGTTGTTTGTTCAGCCCACCACCAGGTTGGCGATGCGGCCGGGCACGACGATGATCTTGCGCAGGGTCTTGCCGGCCAAGAGCTCCTGCACCTTGGGGTCGTCCAGCACGATGGCCTGGGCCTCGTCGGCGGACAGGCCGGCGGCCATGGTCAGCTTCAGGCGGACCTTGCCGTTGATCTGCACGGCGATCTCCACGGTCTGTTGGGCGATGGCGGCCTCGTCGTAGGTCGGCCAGCTCTGCTTGAAGATCGGGGTGTCGCAGTAGAAGCTGTTCATCTCCTCGGTCATGTGGGGGGCGACGGGGTTGAGCAGCACCAGCAGCACCTTCAGGTCGTCGGCGTGGATATGCCCGACGGCGTAATAGGCGTTGACCAGGCTCATCATCGCCGCGATGGCGGTGTTGAACTTCATGCGCTCATAGTCCTCGCTGACCTTCTTGATGGCGGCGTGGATCTGGCTGACCAGCTCGGGGGAGTAGCCCTCCCCGGGCACCACCATCTCCTGCAAGCGCCACACCCGGTCCAGGAAGCGGCGGCAGCCCTTGGCCCCGGTGTCGCTCCAGGGGATGGGCTGGTCGAACGCGCCCATGAACATCTCGTACACCCGGAAAGCGTCCGCGCCGATCTGCTCGACGATGACGTCGGGGTTGATGACGTTGCCGCGGGATTTGCTCATCTTCTCGCCGTTCTCCCCCAGGATCATGCCGTGGCTGGTGCGCTTGCCGTAGGGCTCGCAGGTGGGCACCACGCCGATGTCGTAGAGGAACTTGTGCCAGAAGCGGGAGTAGAGCAGGTGCAGCGTGGTGTGCTCCATGCCGCCGTTGTACCAGTCCACGGGCAGCCAGTACTTGAGCGCCTCGGGGTCGGCCAGGCACTGATCGTTGTGCGGGTCGATATAGCGCAGGAAGTACCAGCTCGACCCCGCCCACTGGGGCATGGTATCGGTCTCGCGCCGAGCCGGGCCGCCGCAGTGCGGGCAGGTGGTGTTGACCCAGTCGGTCATGGCCGCCAGGGGGGACTCGCCGTTGTCGGTGGGCATGTAGTTGTCCGTGTCGGGCAGGGTGACGGGCAGCTGGTCGTAGGGCACGGGCACCCAGCCGCACGCGTCGCAGTGCACCAGGGGGATGGGCTCGCCCCAGTAGCGCTGCCGGGAGAAGACCCAGTCGCGCAGCTTGAAGTTGACCTGCTTGCGGCCCAGGCCCCGCTCCTCCAGGTAGGCGATCATCGCGGCCTTGGCCTCGGACACGCCCTTGCCGTCCAGGAAACCGGAGTTGACCATCACGCCCTGGGCGATGTCGGTGAAGGCGGCCTGCTCAACGTCCCCGCCGGCGACCACCTCCACGATGGGCAGGCCGAACTTCTTGGCGAAGGCCCAGTCGCGCTCGTCGTGGGCGGGCACGGCCATGATCGCCCCGGTGCCGTAGCTGACCAGCACATAGTCCGACACCCAGATGGGGATGCGCTTGCCGTTGACGGGGTTGACGGCCTGGACGCCCTGGATGCACACGCCGGTCTTGTCCTTGGCCAGCTCGGTGCGCTCAAAGTCGCTCTTCTTGGCGGCCTCGGCCCGGTAGGCCGCGACCTCGGCGAGGTTGCCGATGCGGTCGGCGAATTTGTCGATCAGCGGGTGCTCGGGGGAGATGACCATGTAGGTCGCCCCGAAGAGGGTGTCCGGCCGGGTGGTGAAGACCGTCAGCTTCTCCTCGGCCCCGTCGATGGCGAAGTCCACCTCGGCGCCCTCGCTGCGGCCGATCCAGTTGCGCTGCTGGGTCTTGACCTTCTCGATGAAGTCCACCTGGTCCAGGTCGTCGAGCAGGCGCTGGGCGTAGGCGGTGATGCGCAGCATCCACTGGCTCTTGACCTTGTGGACCACCTCGCCGCCGCAGCGCTCGCACACGCCGTTTACGACCTCCTCGTTGGCCAGGCCGACCTTGCAGCTGGTGCACCAGTTGATGGGCATCTCGGTCTTGTAGGCCAGGCCCTTCTCGAACATCTTCAAAAAGATCCACTGGGTCCACTTGTAGTAGGAGGGGTCGGTGGTGTTGACCTCGCGCTCCCAGTCGAAGGAGAAGCCCAGGGCCTTGAGCTGGCTGCGGAAGTGTTCGATGTTGTCGTGGGTGACCTTGGCCGGGTGGATGCGGTTCTTGATGGCGAAGTTCTCCGTGGGCAGGCCGAAGGCGTCCCACCCGATGGGGTACAGGACATTGTAGCCTTCCATGCGCCGCTTGCGGGCGATGATGTCGATGGCGGTGTTGGAGCGGGGATGGCCCACGTGCAGGCCGTTGCCCGAGGGGTAGGGGAACTCGATCAGCCCGTAGAACTTGGGCTTATCCGAGCGGTTGTCCGCAGCGAAGGCGCGCTGCGCTTCCCAGATGCCCTGCCACTTGGGCTCGATTTCGCCGGGGATATAGGGTTTCATGCGTCATACCTCCATCCCGCTTGGCGCGGGTCATAGTTGGGGAAAACAGGGGCGCGGCGGCACAGAAAAAGGCCTCCGTCTCGGCAAGAGACGAAAGCCTGCTTTCGCGGTACCACTCTTGTTGACGGCCGCGGCCGCCCCCTCGCGCCCCGATATCGGCGGGGAAAACCGGTCGCGCCTCCGGGGCGAGCAATGGGCCATCTCCGGGCCGCCTCGCAGCGAAACGGCGGCTCTCTGCGCCATCGATGGGCAACATTCCCCTTCATAGGCCGACTTTTGTACCCTTGATTTTATCCGATGGGGGAGGGCTTGTCAAGGCTTCAGCGGTAGATTCTCGGGATGCGGCTGTCCACCATCAGGGGGTTGACCGCAAAGCGCGCGGCCTCGCCGGCCTTGGCCGGGCAGCCGGTCAGGTCGGCCAGGGTGTGGTACATGCCCACCTTGCCCAGCACCCGGCAGGGCTTGCCGCCGATGGACACCGTCAGGTGGGCGCCCAGGCGCTTGAGGTCGCCGAAGATGTAGCGGGCGACGTCCAGGGGGCGGAAGCAGTCCGGCCCCTTCTGGATCAGAAAGCCGTCCTTGTAGCCCACGGGGATGACCGCCACGGGGGTGTCGGCCTTGAGCTGGGTCACCCGGGAGTAGCCCGGGCGGCTGCCCTTGGGCAGGGTGCGCGTCTGCAGGATGGGGCACTGCAGATAGCCCAGGCGCTTGAGGCCCAGGGTGTTGGCGATGGGCAGGCGGCCCAGGATGGCCGAGCCCACCCGGACCATGTCCAGGTGCATCTCGGGGAAGCGCACAAAGGCGCAGGAGTTGCAGCAGTGGCGCGTCCCCGGGTCGATCCCCGCGGCGGCGAGCTGGGCCAGGGCCCCCTGGAAGGCGGCGAAGGCCTCCCGGGTGATGCGCTCGTCCCGGTCGAAGGAGGAGGAGAAGTGGGTGTAGACGCCCGAGAGGGGATGCCCGGCCAGGGCGCCGATCGCCTCGGGCAGCTCGCCGGGCAGCAGGCCGTAGCGGCCAAAGCCGGTGTCGATCTTTAGGTGCAGCTGGGCGGCCCTGCCGCAGGCCGCCTCGGCGGACAGAGCCTGGGCGATCTGCTCGGCGCTGCCCACGGTCAGGGCCACGTCCGCGGCGATCAGCGCCGCCGCCTCGGCCGCGTCGGCCGCCGGGGTGAGCAGCAACAGCGGGGCCTGGACCCCGCCGGCGCGCAGCGCGAAGGCCTCGGCCGCGTCGGCCACGGCGAAGCGCTCGATCCCCAGGGCGATCAGCTCCCGGGTCAGGGGCAGCAGGCCCAGGCCGTAGCCGTCGCCCTTGACCACCGCCATGAGCGCCGCGCCCCGGCTGTGGGCGGTCAGGGCGCGCACGTTGTGGGCCAGGTCGGCCCGCTCGATGACCAGCTCTTTGGCCATGTTCACTCCTCCTTGGCGGGCGGGGCGTCCTGCCGGTGTTTTTTGAGGTAGCGCATCTTGCGCACCTTGCGCATCAGCTTGAAGCCCCGGTCCACCGCCCAGTTGATGAAGGGCTTGGCCACATAGTCCATCTGCCCGATCAGCTCGACCAGCTCGCCGTTGAAGCCCTTCTTGAACCGATAGATGCCGTAGAGGGGATTGCTCTCGTCCAGGTCGCCGGACACGCCGCGAAAGTCGTACATCGTGCAGCCCTCGGCCAGGGCCCAGCGCATGGCTTCCCACTGCAGCAGGTAGGCGGGCATGGTGTTGCGGTGGCGGTTGCTGGTCGCCCCGTAGAGGTACCAGCACTTCTTGGCCTTGAGGATCATGATATTGCCGGCGATGATCTCCCCGTCGTACTCGGCCAGGTACAGCCGGAAGGCCTCGCCCAGCTGGTCGTACATGCGCTCGAAGTAGGAGACGTCCCGGGTGACGAAGCAATCGCGCATGCCGGTCTCGACCATGATCTTGTGCCAGGCGGGCAGGTCGGCCTTGGTGCCCACCCGCACCGTCACGCCCTTGCGGGCGGCCAGGCGGATGTTGTAGCGGGTCTTCTGGTGAAAGTGGGCGAGCAGCTCCTCCTCGGTGTAGCCGGCGATGTCCAGCCGGTAGACAAAGCGGGGGTTGATGCCCTCGAAGTTCTTGCTCTTGGAGTGCACGACGAAGCCCTGCTCGTTCATGTGGTTCTCAAAGGGCAGGTTGTCGCTTCTCACGTCGGGCTCGAGCATGATCAGGTAGGTGCGGCATTTCTTGGCCAGGGCCTTGGCCGCGTCCAGCAGCGCGTCCAGGGTTTCATGGTCGTCCGGGTCGCACATCGGCCCCCGGGAGGACATCATCAGCGTGTAGGGCAGGCCCGGCACCTTGCGCACCAGCAGGCAGATCGCCCCGGTAAACTCCCCGGCGTCGTTCTGGGCCAGGATGAAGTGGGGCTTCCAGTCCTCCTTGACCGCGGCCCACTGGGGGGTCTGCATGAAATGGCCGTGGGGGCTGCTGTTCAAAAACGCCTCGTAGGCGGCGGTGTCCTGGCAGAGGATGGTCTTCATGGCGCAAACTCCTTCGCTGTTTTCAGTTCCCCTATTATACACCGCCCGGACCGCCGGGACAAGCGCCCCGGCATGGGGCCGCCCGCGCCGCGAATCGCGCCGGCATGGGGCCGCCCGCGCCGCGAATCGCGCCGGTGGGCGCGCCCCGCCGCGCGCAGCCGTCCGTGCCGATCCACATACCCGCCCGCGCAAAAAACCCCCGCGGGCCGGTGGCCGCGGGGGTTGCGCGTCGATGGATCAGTCCTTGGTCCAGGTGAAGGTGATCCAGCCGTTGTGCTTGGCGCCGCTGTCCAGCACGATCAGGCTGCTCTCGTCCACCAGGCCGCGGTTGTAGAGGTTGTGCGCGTCGGTGGAGCAGGTCTGGTTCTCCATGCAGAAGATAGGCTTGCCCGCCGGGGTGAAGACCACGACCTTCTTGAAGTCGTCGCTGGCGCGCAGGGTGACGTGGCGGCCGTCGGCGTAGCGGGCCTCGCAGGTCTTGGAGGAATCCATGCCGTTAAACACGTCGTCCAGGTCGAGTTTGTCCAGGCTGACAAAGTCCGAGCAGATGTCGTAGTCGGTGCCGATGGTGGGCAGAATTTTGCCCGTGGGCATCAGGTTGACCGCCTCGAAGCGCTCGGGGCACTGCACGCGGATGGCGATCTGCTCGTCGGGCAGCACGCGCTTAAAGTAGGTGTGGATCGCAAAGCCGAAGGGCAGGGGCTTCTCGTCGAAGTTCTCCACCTGGTAGCCCAGCTTGAGGCCCTCGGCGGTCAGCGTGAAGGTCAGCGTCAGGCGGCACTTCCAGGGGAAGGAGTCGTAGATCTGCTTGCCGGGCTCGAAGTCCACATAGGTCACGGCCTGGGCCGAGGCGTCGTCCGCCGTGGGGGGATCGAAGCTGAAGGGCTCGTCCTGCACCAGGCCGTGCAGGAACTTGGGCTGGCCGTTCTTGTGCTGGGGATACTCCACGCCCTGGAAGGTGAACTTGCAGTCGGTCACGCGGTTGGGCGTGGGGAAGAGCACCGGGGTGCCAAAGCCCAGGGTCTGGGTGTAATCCCGGGGCAGGGTGAACATCTCCTCGCCGTCCACCTCGTAGGAGTAGAGATTGCTGCCCATCTGGGGCAGGATTTTCACGGTCTGCCGCGCGCCGTCGGTCAGCACGATCTGCTCCGCGCCCGCGCCCTGGAGGGCTTCCACCCATGCTTTGAAAGATGCCATTGCCATTCGCTCCTTTGCGTTGGTTGGGGCCATGCCCCGCATTGCCTCCATTATACCCCAGGGCCGCGGATATGGATAGATACAATTTTCACCCGCGAGCGCAAATGCCCCGCGATTGAGCGGTCGCGGTCGCGCCCGTCGGTGGAAAAGGCGGCCTGCGCCACCGGGCGGCGCTGTTGGAAAAAAAGCTAGAC
>JBMNTT010000067.1:0-6562 GCA_050945875.1 Christensenellales bacterium | reverse complement strand
AGTAGATGCGCATGTACAGCACGGCCTGGTCCAACACGTCAGCCGGGGTGCCCATCCAGGAGAGCAGCACCGGGGCCGCGGCCACGCCCACCACCGCCAGCGCCACGCCCGAGAGCAGGCTCAGCAGCACCGCGGTGTGCACGGTCTGGCTCAGGTGCTGATACTCCTGGGCGCCGTAGTAGCGGGCCACCAGCACGTTCGCGCCGATGGACATGCCGATGAAGATATTGATCAGCAGGTTGATCAGCGCGCCGGTGGAGCCCACGGCGGCCAGGGCCTGGCTGCCGGTGAACTGCCCGACCACCACGATGTCCGCGGCGTTGAAGAGCAGCTGCAGCACGCCCGAGAGCATCAGCGGGATCGCGAAGACCAATATCTTGCGAAAGATCGGGCCGTTGCACATGTCCATCTCATAGCTTTTTTTCATCATGGATTTTTACGCTTCCTCCTCATCCAATCCGCACGTCTGCCGGGCGAAGGTCTTCAGCCGCAGCGAGGCCTGGTAGGCCGCCCTGCGGGGCAGCAGGCCCCTGGCCGCGGCCTGGGCCACCGCCTCCCTGAGCGACAGCCCCTCCTGCAGGCACAGCGCCAGCAGGGTCTGCTCGGCCGAGAGTTGCGCGGCGGCGGGCTCCGGCGCGCGCTGGGGCAGGGCGATGACGATGCAGTACTCCCCCAGGGCCGCGTCGGGGTTGTCGGCCAGCTGGGCGGCTACCTCGGCCAGGGTGCCGGTGTAGGCGCGCTCATGGCGCTTGGTCATGTCGTTGAGGGCGCAGCAGGGCTGCTCCCCCAGGCGCTCGGCCAGGGCGGCCATGAGGCGGCGCACCCGCTGGGGCGACTCATAGAGCACCGCCGCCTGAACCGGCAGGGTGGCCAGCTTGTCCGCCAGGGCTGCGATGCCTTTGTCCTGGCGGGGGGCGAAGCCCAGAAAGGCGAAGGTGCCCGACGGCAGCCCGCAGATCGACAACCCCGCCGCCACGGCGCAGGGGCCCGGCACCGTCACCACCTCAAAGCCCGCCTGACGGGCCGCGGCCACCAGGGCGTACCCCGGGTCGGACACGCAGGGCGTGCCCGCGTCGGTCACCAGGGCGACGCTCTGCCCCTGGCGCAGCCGCTCGAGCAGGTCCTCGGCCCGCTGGGCCTCATTGTACTGGTGGTTGGAGATCAAAGGGGTGTGAATGTCAAAATGGGTCAGCAGCTGGCGGGTGTGCCGGGTATCCTCGGCGGCGATCACATCCACCTGGGCGAGCACCTGGCGGGCGCGCGCGCTCAGGTCCCCCAGGTTGCCGATGGGGGTGGCGACCACATAGACCGTTGCGGCCAAAATACCGCCTCCTTATTCCAACAGATAGAGCCACTCCGCGCCCACCTGGGCCCGGGTGATCAGCGTGCGGGGCGACCCTTCCAGCAGCGCGGCCATCCAGTCGGCGTTGCGCTGGGCCATGCCCCGGCGGTTGCCCCCCAGGGAGGCGGTGGGCAGCGTCACGGCCAACCGCCGCGCCGGCACGGATAGCAGCCGCAGGGCCGCGCCCCGCTCCTGCCGCTCGGCCACGGGCAGAAACTGGAAGATCAGCGCCAGATCGGCCGGGGGCGGCATCGCGTGCACCGCGTCGGTCACCGCCGCCCCGGGCGGCAGGCCGTAGTCGGCCAGAAACGCGTTGACCAGCGCCACCGCCCCGGCGTCGATATCCCAGGCGGTATAGCGCTCCAGGCGCTCAAAGGGCCAAAAGGGCAGGCTCAGGGGGTTGAGCCCGCAGGCGACGTCCACCACCGAGGTCGCGTCCCGGGCGACGGGCGCCAAGAGCGCGCCCAGCCGCTCCAGGTGGGCGATGCGCCCGGCGGTGGAGGCGTGCTGCCCCAGGGCCGGGGCCACCGCCCGCTGCCAGTCCGTCCGGGTGGGCGCCTCGGGCAGGGCGGCCACCCCCTGGCGGTAGAGCCGCTCGGCCTTGGCGACGCCCCCGCCGACAAAAGCGCCCCAATCCCGGTGCAGCAGGTTCTTGACGGCCTTGTCCAGCTCCTTGCCCGAGCGGCCCTTGGCCGCCTCCTGCCGGGCCAGGCGGCCGATCAGCTCGGCGCTGACCTGCCGGTAGATGCGGCTGGCGGCCACCCGCTCGGCGGCCTGCTCCCAGGGCTCCATCAGTCTTGCCCCCGCATGCGGGCCATCAGCCGGGCGTAGAAGCGCAGGTTGTGGATGGTGGCCAGGCGCAGGCCCAGGGAGTCGCCGCTCTTGAGCAGGTGGCGCAGGTAGGCGCGGGAGTAGTTGCGGCAGGTGTGGCAGTCGCAGCCCTCCTCAACGGGGCGGCTGTCGGTGCAATAGTCCTCGTCGAGCATATAAAGGAAACGATAGAACCGCCCGGCCTCGTCCAGGGGTTCCCCGGTGAAGGTGTAGAGCCGCCCGTGGCGCGCCTCCCGGGTGGGGATGACGCAGTCGAACAGGTTGTAGCCCATGCGGTTGAGGGTGACGATCTCCTCGGGCCGGCCCATGCCCATGGCGTACTTGGGCAGGCCGTCGGGCATCAGCTGCGCGGTGTAGGCCAGGATGTCGTAGACCATGTTGCCGGCCTCGTCCAGGGGCCAGCCGCCATAGCCGTAGCCGTCAAAGCCGATTTCGGTCAGCGCCTGGGCGCACTGCCGCCGCAGGTCGCGGTCCCCCCCGCCCTGGATGATGCCAAAGAGCTTGGGCCGGGGCCCGTCGCCATACTTTTGGGCGCACAGCCGGTCGAACACCTCCCGGCACTGCTTGGCCCACTTGATCGACAGCGCCACCGACTGCTCCTGCTGCTGGCGGGGCGCGTCGGGGTGGGTGCAGCAGTCCAGGCACATGACGATGTCCGACGCGCAGGCCAGCTGCATCTGCATGCACTTCTCCGGGGTGAAATCGATCCGGCCGCCGCCGTCGGGCTTGAAGAGGATGCCCCCGGGCCGCAGCTGGCCGTACTTGGGGTTCTGCCAGATCATCGAGTAGGCCTGGAAGCCCCCCGAGTCGGTCAGGATGGGCCGGGGCCAGCCCGCAAAATCGTGCATGCCCCCCATCGCCCGCACCACCCCCAGGCCGGGCTTGGTCAACAGGTGAAAGGTGTTCATCACCACGCCGTCGATCCCGGCGGCGGCCACGTCGGCAAAGTCCACCGTGCGCACCACGCCGTAGGTGGCGTCGGGAAAAAACGTGGGCAGGGACAGCCGCCCATGCATCAAGTCCAATGTCTGCATCCGATCTCCTCGCTTGTAAAGCCTTGCCCCTCAGTATACTCCCGTTGGGCCTGAGATTTCAACCTCCCGCGGGCGCGGTCCCGCGGTTGCAATTTTCACGCGGAGGGCCTATAATCGGAAGTGCGAATCGTTTTATTACCGAAGAAAATGATCCGCGCGATGATTGCAGAAAGTAGGGATGGGTTTTGTCCGTTTCCGTCGCCAACGCCCTGCGCTGGGTCTACGAGCCCCGGCATGTTCCCCCCGACACCGACATGCGCCAGGTGCGCAAAGACATCCTGGCCCTGTCCTGGCCGGCACTGCTGGAGCAGGTGCTGGTCAGCCTGTGCAGCATGGTGGACACCATGATGGTCGGCCAGCTGGGACCCTACGCCATCGCGGCGGTGGGCCTGTGCAACCAGCCCAAGTTTATCCTGCTGGCGACCTTCATCGCCCTGAACGTCGGCTCCACGGCGCTGGTGGCCCGCATGAAGGGCCAGGGCGACCAGGAGGGGGCCAACCGGGTGCTGCGCCAGAGCATGCTGATGACCTTCTTCCTCTCGGCGATCCTGGCGGTGGTGGGGGCGCTGTTCGCCCAGCCCCTGGTGGCCTTCATGGGCGCAAACGAGGACACCCTGGGCCCGGCGACCACCTACCTGCAGATTCAGATGTACGGCTTCATCTTCAACGCCATGAGCCTGGCCATCACCGCCGCGCTGCGCGGGGCGGGCAACACCCGGGCCAGCATGTACCTGAACCTGGTGGCCAACGTGGTCAACGTCATCCTCAACTACTGCCTGATCTACGGGCATTTTGGCTTCCCGCGCATGGAGGTGGCCGGCGCGTCCCTGGCGACGGTGATCGGCTTTGTGGTCTCCTGCGCGATGGCCATCATCATCCTGCTGCGGGGCCGGCAGTTCGTGCGCCTGAAGCGGGGGGACAGCTTCAAGCCCCATCTGGGCACCATGAAGCGCATCGTGCGCATCGGCCTGCCCGCGGCCTTCGAGCAGCTGGCCATGCGCGTGGGCCTGCTGATCTACACCAAGACCGTCTCGGGCCTGGGCACCGTGGCCTTCGCCACCCACCAGGTCGCCCTGAGTATCCTCAACCTGTCCTTCGCCGCGGGCATGGCCTTCTCCACCGCCTCCACCACCCTGGTGGGGCAGAGCCTGGGGCGCGAGCAGCCCGAGATGGCCAAGACCTACGCCGCCCAGGTGCAGCGCATCGGCATGCTGGTGGCCCTGGCGCTGGGGCTGGTGTTCCTCTTCTTCGGCGAGCAGCTGTGCATGCTCTACACCGACGATCCCCAGGTCATTCACACCGGGGGCATGCTATTGAGCATCGTGGCGCTGCTGCAGCCCTTCCAGTGCTCCACCTTCATCTACGCCGGCGGCCTGCGCGGCGCGGGGGACGCCAAGTGGCCGGCCTACTCGGTGATCATCGGCATCATCATCATCCGGCCGCTCTGCTCGCTGCTGACGGTCAACGTGCTCCAGTGGGGCCTGGTGGGCGCATGGGTGGCGCTGGTGGTGGACCAGCTGCTGCGCCTGGGCATCCTGGGCTTCCGCTTCCACCGGGGGGATTGGGTCAATATCAAGGTCTGAGCAGGCGACGGCCCCGGGCGCGGCGGCCGCCCGCTCGTGTGGACATGACAGAATTGGCGCAAGGCCGGCAAAGCAGCCGGCCTTTGCTTTTGCTATACTTCTCGTTGGGAGGTGGGGACATGGATTGGCGAGAGCGCATGGACCGGGCGGTGGCCTATCAGGAGGCGCATATGGCCGAAGAGATGGATCTGGCCGCCGCAGCCAGATGCGCGGGCTGCTCCAAGTGGGAGTTTTACCGAATCTTCTCGTTTGTGGCGCATATGCCCCTGGGAGAGTACATCCGCGGCCGAAGGCTGGCCCTTGCCCTGGCGGATCTCCAGCAGGGCAGGGAGCCGATCATCGATATCGCCGCCAGATACGGCTATGATTCGCCGGCCGCGTTTTCGCGCGCCTTTCGCCAGGCGTTCGGGGTATCCCCATCCTGTGCGCGCAAGGATCGCATCCCCCTCGCGCCTGTTGCGCGCCTCACCTTTACCTCACACGACAAGGAGCCGACACCCATGAAGCATGCCAACGCAATGGAAGCCTACAGCCAGCGGGGTTACTATGTCAAAGAAAACGCGCCCGTCTATTTCACCCGAGATATTCAAAAAACCTGTGATTGGTTCTGCAACGTCCTGGGCTGGTATGGGGACGTCATCCTCGACGACGACGGCCATGCCGCATCCTACAGCTGCGTATTTGATTACCCGGGCGAGCTGATCGTCTCCGGTCTGACGCCCTTCCGGGGGATTCATCTGTTCCAGGGGGAACCCATCCAGGGCGTCGTGGGCTTCATCATGGTTCAAGGGCTGGAGAAGCTGCACCAGCTGGTCAGGGAAAACGGCTGGACCCAGATTTCCGATATGACCGCCCAGCCCTGGGGGGCAAAGGAGTGCTGCGTCACCACCCTTGACGGCTCCGTGCTCCGGTTCTTTGAGATCACGTAAACCGCGGACCCACAGCGCAAAAAAAGGACGCCTTTGGGCATCCTTTTTTTGTGCGGCGGCCTCACCGCGCGGCCAAGCCCCGCGCCGCCCGCTCCCCGCAGGCCCGCAGGATCTGCGCCACCGCGGCCGGGTCGATCTGGTCGATGGGCAAAAAGGGCGCGGGCGGCTGGGCGCAACCCAGGTCCAGCCCGAACCAGCCCACGTCATGCCACGCGCCCAGCTTGTAGCCCGCGTGGGGATGGACCCCCAGCAGGGTGAAGCCAAAATGCCGATGCAGCCCCTCGCTGCCCGGGTTGGGCAGGGCGACGACGCCGTAGACGTTGCGCACATGCTGCAGGCGCAGCAGCTCCAGCAGCGCGCCGTAGAGCGCCCGCCCCAGGCCGCGGCGCGCGCAGTCCGCCCGCGCGTACACCGACAGTTCGGCGTTCCAGCCGTAGGCCGCCCGCTGCTGCGCGCGGTGGGCGTAAGCGTAGGCGACGATCCGCCCGGCCCGCTCCACCACCAGGTAGGGATACTCGGCGGTGACGGCGGCGACGCGCTTGGCGAAATCCGCCGGGCTGGGCGGTTCGGTCTCAAAGGTGATCGCCGTGTCGGTGATGTAGGGGGCGTAGACGGCCAGGATATCCGCCGCGTCCTCGGGCGCGGCCAGGCGGACCTGCAGCAGTTCCATGTCGCTCCTCCTCGTTCGGGCCGGCGGCCCGCTCGCTCAAAAAAATGTTTTTGCAGTTAATCCCAGGGTAGCGCGCGGGCCCGGCGGGCATCCTAAAGAAAAAAGGAGGCATGAAAATGCAAGGACCGACGCGAAATCTGCTCAACCAGGTCTACCAGGACGCGCGCATGGGC
>JBMNTT010000066.1:0-6860 GCA_050945875.1 Christensenellales bacterium | reverse complement strand
CGTGTGGGATATGAAGCGGGTGGCCGGCGGCATGCTGGTGCAGGACGTGGACAACCGCCTGCTGGGCGAGGAGCTCCAGGTGGTCACCGAGCGCGCGCCCTCCGAGAAGGAGATGGCCGACCTGATGCTGGCCTGGCGCATCGTCAAGCACACCAAGAGCAACGGCATCGCCGTGGCGAAGGACAACACCTCCCTGGGCGTCGGTCCCGGGCAGGTCAACCGCATCTGGGCCGCGGAGCAGGCGCTGGAGCGCTCGGGCGAGGCGGTCAAGGGCGCGGCCCTGGCCTCGGACGCCTTCTTCCCCTTTGACGACTGCGTGGAGGCCGCGGCCAAGGCGGGCATCTCCTGCATCATCCAGCCCGGCGGCTCCATTCGGGATCAGGACTCCATCGACGCCTGCAACAAGCACGGCATCGCCATGGTCTTCACCGGCATGCGCCATTTTAAGCACAGCTAAGGAGGAGCGTCGATGAAAGTACTGGTAGTCGGCGGCGGCGGGCGGGAGCACGCTCTGGTTTGGAAGCTCGCCCAAAGCCCCCGTGTGAGCAAGCTCTACTGCGCCCCCGGTAACGGCGGCATCGGGCAGATCGCCCAGAACGTGCCCATCGCCTCCACGGACGTAGCCGGGGTGGTGGATTTCGCCCGGGCCGAGGGGATCGACCTGACCTTCGTGGCCCAGGATGATCCCCTGGCCCTGGGCATGGTGGACGCGCTGCAGGCGGCGGGTCTGCGCGCCTTCGGCCCCAACCAGGCGGCCGCGCGCATCGAGTCGAGCAAGGTGTTCTCCAAGAACCTGATGCAAAAATATCACATTCCCACGGCGAAATATGCGACCTTTGACTCGGTCCCGGAGGCGGAGGCCTACATTCAGGCGCAGCCCGAGGGGTCCCTGGTGGTCAAGGCCGACGGGCTGGCCCTGGGCAAGGGCGTCATTATCGCCCAGAGCCGGGCCGAGGCCGTCCAGGCCGTGCGGGAGATGATGGTGGACCACAAGTTTAAGGACGCGGGCACCCGGGTGGTCATTGAGGAGTTCCTCACCGGGCCCGAGGTGACGGTGCTGGCCTTCGCCGACGGCAAGACCGTGGCCCCCATGGTGTCCAGCCAGGATCACAAGCGCGCCCTGGACCATGATCAGGGCCTCAACACCGGCGGCATGGGCGCCTTCGCCCCCAGCCCCAAGTACACCCCCGAGATTGCCCAGGTGTGCGAGCGCACCATCTTCCAGCCCACCATCGCGGCGCTGGCGGCCGAGGGCTGCCCCTTCTCGGGCGTCATCTACTTCGGCCTGATGCTCACCCCCGACGGACCCAAGGTCATCGAGTACAACGCCCGGTTCGGCGATCCCGAGGCCCAGGCGGTGCTGCCGCTGATGGAGAACGACCTGATGGATGTGATCGACGCGGTGCTGGCCGGTCAGCTCGATCAGCTGAAGCTGCGCTTTAAGCCCGGCGCGGCGCTGTGCCTGGTGCTGGCCTCGGGCGGTTACCCAGTGTCCTATCAGACCGGCTTCCCCATCGCCGGCCTGGAGGAAGCGGACGCGCAGCCCGATACCGTGGTCTTCCACGCGGGCACCAAGGTGCAGGAGGGTCGGATCGTCACCGCCGGCGGACGGGTGCTCGGGGTCACGGCCCTGGCGGATTCCCTGCCCGCCGCGATGGACAAGGCGTACGCCGCGGCCAGCCATATCCACTTTGAAAACATGCATTTTCGCACCGATATCGGCAAGAAATAAGGGCGCAAAAAGCCGCAGCCATTGGCTGCGGCTTTTTGTGATTCGGTGAAAAGGGATTTACAGCTTGCCCAACAGGTCCTGCATGGTGTAGAAGCCGCTGGGTTTGTCCGCCATGAACCGGGCCGCGCGCAGGGCGCCCACGGCAAAGATATCCCGGGAGTAGGCGGTGTGGCGGATCTCCAGCACCTCGTCCGGCCCGAAGAAAAACACGCTGTGCTCCCCGGTAACGGTGCCGCCGCGCAGCGCGGAGATGCCCAGCTCCTTCTTCTCGCGCTTTTCATGCCGCTCGTGGCGGGAGAAGACATACGCCTTGGAATCCTCCAGGGCGTGGTTGATGGCGTCGGCCAGGGCCAGGGCGGTGCCGCTGGGGGCGTCGACCTTTTGGTTATGATGCTTTTCCAAAATCTCGATGTCGTAGGCGTCGCCCAGAAAGCGCGCGGCGGCCGCCGAGAGCTGCTGCATCAGGTTGACGCCCAGGGACATGTTGGCGCTCTTGAGCACGCCGATGCGCGCCGAGGCCTCCACCAGCCGCCGCTCCTGCTCGCCGGTCAGGCCGGTGGTACAGGCCACGACCGGCAGGCCCTTATCCAGGGCGTAGGCCAACAGGTCATCCAGCCCGTCAGGACGGGAGAAATCGACGATCACATCCGCCTCCTCCCGGCACTGGGCCAGGGTGGGGTAGACCGGGAAGGGCTGGGCCGCCGCAGCCGGGAACTTGTCCACGCCGCAGGCGACCGTCAACCCGTCCATCTGCCCGCACAGGCGGACGATGGCCTGACCCATCTTACCGTTACATCCATGCAACAAAATCCGTACCATTGTTGATACCTCGCTTTGAGAGATCGAGGGCTCCGCGACGCGGAGCCCTCGCTGATTCAGCCGACCACCGGCAGGCTGAACTCGGCCATCAGGACCTTGAGCCGCTCGACATGGGCGGACTCCATGGGCGTGAGGGGCAAGCGCAGGGGACCCACGTCGTAACCCATCAGGCCCAGGGCGGTCTTGACGGGGATGGGGTTGGTCTCGCAGAACATGGCCTGCACCATGGGCAGGAGCCGAAGCTGCATGGCCGTGGCCCCGGCCACGTCGCCTTGGAGATATTTATGGGTCATCTCATGGGTGTAAGCCGGCATGATGTTGGCCACCACCGAGATCACGCCCTTGCCGCCGTAGCTCATCAGGGGCAGCACCAGGCCATCTTCACCCGAGTATAGGGTCAGGTTGTCCCCGCACAGGCGACACATCTCGCCCACCTGGGCCAGGTTGCCGCTGGCCTCCTTCATGCCCACGATGTTGTCGATCTTGCTCAGTTCGCAGAGCACCTCGGGCGTCATGTTCAAGGCAGTGCGGCTGGGCACGTTGTAGATGACGATGGGCAGGTCCACCGCCGAGGCGATCGCCGTGTAGTGGGCGATCAGTCCTTTGGGGGTGCACTTGTTGTAGTAGGGGGTGACGATCAACAGGGCGTCAGCGCCCAAAGCCTGCGCGGCCTTGGAGTCCTCGATCACCTGGCGGGTGTTGTTGCCGCCGGTGCCCGCGATCACGGGCACCCGGTGGTTAACCTGGTCGACCATAAAGGCGATGGCATCTCGCTTCTCGTTGGCGGTCTGGGTGGAAGGCTCGCCGGTGGTGCCCTCCACGACGATCGCGTCGGTGCCGCCGGCGATCTGGAACTCGACCAGCTGCCGGAAGGTGTCAAAGTTAATGCCCGAATCAGTAAATGGGGTGACGATGGCCACGCCCGATCCGCGGAACAGTTCAGTGCCCATGGAGCTCCTCCTTACGCTTTCAGTCCTTGTGAGGGATATAGCCCTGCGCGCAGAGCATCTCGGCGGACAGGATCGCGCCGCCAGCCGCGCCGCGCACGGTGTTGTGGGAGAGGGAGACGAACTTATAGTCGTACAGCGCATCCTCCCGCAGCCGACCGATGGTGATGCCCATGCCGTTCTGGTTGTCGCGGTCCAGGCGGGTCTGGGGCCGGTCGCTCTCCTCGAAATAGGTCAAAAACTGAGCCGGCGCGCTGGGCAGCTGCAGCCGCTGGGGCAGGCCGCTGTAATTGCGCCACGCGGTGAGAATCTGCTCGCGGGTGGGCTTTTGGGCGAAACGCACCGACACGGTAGCCATATGCCCGTCGCTGGCGGGCACCCGGATGCACTGGGCGGAGATGACGGGGGAGGTTGCCGGCACAATCTTGCCGTCCTTGATCGTCCCCCAGATCTTCAGGGGCTCCTGTTCGCTCTTCTCCTCCTCGCCGCCGATGAAGGGGATGACATTGTCCATCATCTCCGGCCAGGTCTTGAAGGTCTTGCCCGCGCCGGAGATAGCCTGGTAGGTGCTCACGACCACCTCGGTGGGCTGATAATCCATCAGCGCCGACAGGGCGGGGACATAGCCCTGGATGGAGCAGTTCGGCTTGACCGCCACGAAGCCCACCTGGGTGCCCAGGCGCGCCCGCTGGGCGGGGATGACCTGCATATGGTCGGAGTTGATCTCCGGGATCATCATGGGCACGTCAGCCGTGGCGCGATGCGCTGAGTTGTTGGAAACCACCGGGGTCTCGGTGCGGGCGTAGGCGTCCTCCAGGGCGCGAATCTGATCCTTGGGCATGTCGACCGCGCAGAAGACAAAATCCACATCCCGCGCCACCCGGGCCACATCCGACGCGTCGAGCACCTCCAGGTCCCGGACGGCCTGAGGGATGGACCAGTCAAATGCCCAGCGGCTGCCCACCGCCTGGGCATAGGGCTTGCCCGCGCTGCGCGCGCTGGCGGCCAGGGTGGTCACCTCAAACCAGGGATGATTCTCCAACAGGGAGAGAAAGCGCTGGCCCACCATGCCGGTGGCACCCACAATGGCTACCCGATACTTCTTCATCCTCAAAACTCCTTCTGTCTGGTGGCTTGGGCGCCCTTCGGGGCTGAAATAAACAAAAGCAGGGAATCGCTCCCTGCTTTATCGGTTTATCCAGCATGCATCACGATGCGAGAAAGGCACACGCGTGGAAAAGTTCCGATAAACCAGAAAAGCTCTCCACCGGATGGACCCGGTGACAGTGACGCGGCTGTTCGCTCGCGCCCCCAGATGCGCGGGGGACCCACCCCAGCATCTTCGGCAAAGGCTCCTTTTGGCTGGTTTCCCGGGATGTCGGTCCATCCTCCGCCAGCGGACTGATAGCCTTCGCGCCTCAAATCCGTTTACCCAAACCATCGTTTGTTTGATTGTACCGCTCTGCGGTTTATGCTATTATAGTATGCAGGAGAATTTCTGTCAAACACTTTTGCAGTATCTTAAGGGGGAACTTGCATGTTGCATGCCGACCTGGCGCAGATGGCCGCTCTGCGCCGCGCCCTGCACCAGATTCCGGAGCAGGGGAACGAGGAGTTCAAGACCCATGATTTTTTGGTGGACTATCTCTCCCGGCTGCCAGGTTTTGAGGTGAAGACGCTCATCACCACCGGGGTGAAGGCCACGCTGCGCGTTCCGGGGGCTCAGCGGACCATCGCCTTTCGCTCGGATATCGACGCGCTGGCCATCTCTGAGCGCACGGGGCTGCCCTTCGCGTCGAAGCACCCGGGCTGCATGCACGCCTGCGGGCACGACGGGCACATGACCTGCCTGTTGACCCTCGCCTCGCTGCTGAGCGCCCAGCGCGACCTGTTGGAGGTCAATGTGGTGCTGATCTTCCAGCCCGCGGAGGAGTCCATCGGCGGGGCTCGGCGGATGATCGAGGCGGGCGCCTTCGCCGATCCCAAGGTGGACGAGGTCTACGGCCTGCACCTGATGCCCGATATCCCCCAGGGCAAGATCGGCCTGTCCGAGGGCCCGGTTATGGCGGGCACCACGGAGTTTGACCTGGTGATCCGGGGCCGCTCGGCCCATGGAGCCATGCCTTACCTGGGGGTGGACGCCATCAACGCCGCGGGCATGATCGTCGGGCAGATTCAGCAGGTCATCACCCGGACGCTGCCGGCCAAGGACATGGCTCTGGTCACCTTCGGCCGCATCGAGGGCGGCACCCGGCGCAACATCCTGGCTGACGAGGTGCGCCTGGAGGGCATTTTCCGCACCTTCACGGACGAGATCTATCACAAGACCCGCCAGGGCATCGAGGCGGTGCTGCGGGGAGCCGAGGCCGCCTGGGGCGTGTCCTGCGCGCTCCAGGACGTGGCGGTGTACCCGCCGGTGGTCAACCATCCCATGACCACCCGGCGCATGCGCGAGCTGGTGGACCCGGCGCTGCTGACGCCCGTGGAGCCCTACATGATCAGCGAAGATTTCTCGGAGTATCAGCGCCAGGTGCCCGGCACCTTCCTGTTCCTGGGGGTGCGCAACGAGCAGCTGGGCATGACCTCGCCGCTGCACGCGGACAGCTTCAACTTCGACGAGAGCGCCCTGGCGCTGGCGGTGGCGCTGTATCAGCGCTTGGTCGGGCTGAACTAAAATATCATCGTTTAAGGAGATACGCATATGGCCAAAGGATTGTTCAACCGCATCTATGTGGGCGACCCGAAGCGAGAGGATCTGACCAAGGAGGCTCTGGCGGGCCGCAGCCGCCTGCAGGTGTTCTGGGAGGTCATTGTCTCGCAGATTTGGAAGCTCATCGGCATCAACCTACTCTATGTGGCCTTCCTGCTGCCGGCGATCATCTGGACGCTGTGGACCAGCCAGGCGATGAACATCACCGCCCAGGTCGAGGGGGGGATGACCGGCGACCTGCTGATGGGGCATATCAACTACTACCTGATGTGGCTGATTCCCTGTCTGGTGTTCGCCGGCCCGGCCACGGGCGGCCTGTTCTATGTGATCCGTCTGTGGGCGCGGGATGAGCACGCCTGGGCCTGGAGCGACTTCTGGCAGGGCTTTAAGGAGAACTGGCGTCAGGGCCTGGTGATGATGCTCATCAACGGGCTGGCCATGTTCCTGCTGTTCCTGGCCTTTAACTTCTATCTGACCTTCAGCTTGGCCAACCCGATCTACAACGTCGCGGTGGTGCTGGTGGCCATCATGGCGCTGTTCTTCGGCATGATGAACCTGTTCATCTTCCCGCTGATGGTCTCCTACAAGTCCAGCCTGCTGCGCATCATCAAAAACGCCTTCTGGCTGGTGATGAGTCGGCTGCCCTGGGCGC
>JBMNTT010000065.1:0-8117 GCA_050945875.1 Christensenellales bacterium | reverse complement strand
TCCTCGCCCCGGCCCAGCGAGTCCATGTCCCAACCCAGCGCGCCCACGCCGCGGCCCACCCAGGCCGCCCAGCAGGAGGATACGCCATGAACGCCCTGACCCAACTGCCCAACATCGGCAAAACCGTTGCCCAGCAGCTGACCCAGGTTGGCGTGGACAGCCCCGAGGCCCTGGCGCGGATGGGCAGCCGCCAGGCCTGGCTGCGCATCCAACAGCGCGATCCCTCGGCCTGCTACAACCGGCTCTGCGCCCTGGAGGGGGCGATCCGGGGCGTGCGCTGGCACGACCTGGACCCGGCGGTCAAGGCCGATCTGAAGACCTTCTACCAGGACCACCGCGCATAAACAAACGCGCACACAAAAAGGGAGCGGATCCAACCGCTCCCTTTTGATTTGCCCCGCTCAGGTGGGCGGGTCCAGAATCAGCTCGCCGGTCACCGCGTCGACGCGCAGCTCATAGTGGTATCCGTCAACGCCCTGGGGCAGGTACGAGAAATACCAGGTCGGCCGCAGGGTCAAGCTGGGCACCGACGGCTCCGCCTCGTTGTTCAGCCGGGGTTCGCATCGGTAGGCCAGGTAGACCTCGCCGATGGTCAGGCGCTCGTAGGTCAGCCGGTCGCCGTTCCGGCCGGTGACTTTCAGGGGGGGATCGGCGATGAACTGTTCCTGAAGGGCGGCCAGAATCTGGTCGAAGGGCAGCAGGGTCACCGGTTCGCCGCCCGCCTCCTGCAAGCGATAGCTCTCCAGGCGCGCCAGCCCGCCCGGTTCGTACTCCAGGCAGACCCTCTCGCCGGTATATTCCCGGATGCCGCCTTGCTCGTCGCCGGAACACGAGCCCCACCGCGCGGGCAGGCCCCGGTGCAAAACCGGGTAGGAGAGGCTGTAGTAGTTCACCCCGTTCTCCCGGCCGAAACAGTAGGCCGCGGGGGTCTGATCCAGCCCCTCCTGCTGGCCCAGCCGTCCCAGCAGGGTCCAAGCCTCCTCCCGCAGCGCCGCCAGGTCCATGCCGGTGCGCGCGGCGAAGGTCGCCTCGTCCCAGCGGTTGGTGGCGCTGTGACACACACCGTACTCAAAATGGTCGAAGTCGAAATCCTCGGGCATGGGCGGATAGTCCCGGTCCAGATAGGCGCGGATCGATCCGCTGGGGTCAAAGAACAGCGCCTTTTCCAGGTGTTCCTGGCCGGTCTGGTGCGTCACGCCCTGCTGCCACGGGTCATTCTCCAGGGCCTCGGGCATGGGCGCGCCCTCCATCAGCCGCTCCCAGACCGCCCGCCGGGTTTGCTCGTCCGGCAGGTCGCCGGGGACCACCTCCACCTGGTAGTAGGTCTCCAGCTTCGGGGCCCGCACGTCGGCGTCAATCACCAGCAGCTGGTTGCCGTTGGTCAGCTCGGTGGAAAGATGCGCCCCCGGGGCGAAGGGATCGAAGACGGAGGTATCCGGAGCGGCGCTCCCTCGCCCGGCGGGCGCGTTCGGATCGGCCGAGACCGCGATGGCTTGGGGCTGAAGCTGGGACACCACGCCGGCGTTGTAGCGCGAGGCGACCGGGGTGGGCTGGCAGGCGGGCAGCAGCAGCGCGCAGGCCGCCCCCAGGGCGCAGACGCGGCGCAAAATCGTTTGATCCATGGTACATCCTCCTCTCGGCCCCATCGTAGCCCCGGGGAGGTCTCCAAGTCCGCGCCAAATTGTATCCAAAAGGTAAATCCTCAGCCGAAGCGCACGTCGGTGTAGCAGGCGTACTGCCGCTTCGGATCGACCAGGTAGACATAGAGCTCCCCGCCCCGCTCGGTCCGCAGGGTCAGGGTGTGGCTCCCGGCGGCCAGGGCCACCCGGGCGCTCTTGCGGCGGTCGGCCCGGTGGTAGGCCGGGATGACCGGCGTGGCCTCGTCGCTGGCGATGACCGGTCGCCCGTCCAGCTCGGCGACAACCGGGCCGGCGTGCACCGCGATCAGCAGGGCCTCCCGGTCGGTGGGCGCCCACAGGGTGGTGGCCAGCGTCGCCGGGCCGGACAGGGTCAGCCGGTTGGTGGCGCTGTGGACCCGCTCGCCGTCCACCCGCCAGGAGAAGGGCGGCAGCAGCGGTACCGGCAGGGTCTGCGCATCCCACACCGTTTCGCCCGCCAGGCGCTCGACGGTCAAAAAGCAGGGCAGGCGCGCGGGCAGGACGGCCGGCGCGCGCAGGGTGAAGGCGGCCTCGCCCCGCGCCCCGGGGGCCAGGGTCAGCGCCGCCGGCGCGCTCACCCCAAAGCCCGGCGGGGGCGACAGGGACACCCGCAGCCCCTGGGCGCAGGATTGCCCGTTGGTCAGGGTGACGCGCACGGTCTTCTCCCCGCCCGGCAGCGCCACCGGGTGGTCCTCGCCGTAGGCCAGGGTGACCGCCAGGTCCCACCGGTCGCGGGAGCCGGCGGGCAGATAGCGGGTCTGCAGGGCCCAGTCGGCCTGCCCGGGCACGGTCAGACGCGCCGGGGGCGTCAGGCGCTCCCGGGCGGCCAGGGTGCGGCGGGTCAGCTCGCCGATGGTGGCGGGCGGATCAAAGCCGGTGATGGGCGCGCTGACCAGAATTCGCTCGCCCAGGGGCTCGGTCCACTGCCGATCCAGATAGTCCGGACCGTGGAGGATGCCCAAGAGCGCCCCCAGGGTGGCGACGGTGCAGTCGGTATCGTAGCCGCAGTTGACGGTGGCGAGCATCTGGGCGGTGAAGCCCCGCTCGTAGAGCAGGCCCACCAGGGTGAAGGCGACATTGATCGGGGCGTAGGTGAAGTTCTCCCCGCCGAAGCGCTCCAGGATGCGCTCGCGGGCCATCTGCCAGGGATCGCCCCGATCATGGCAGGCCAGCAGCAGCGATACCGCCTGGCGCACCCGGCTGCGCTCGGGCAGGTAGCCCAGCGCCCGGTTGATCAGATCGCGCGCGTCGCCGCCGACAAAGGCCAGGCTCTCCAGCGCCGCGAAGAACACCTCGCCGTACATGCCCTCGCCCCCGGCGTGGTCCACCATCGCGTCCTGGTAGGCGTAGTGGGCGGCCAGGTCGGGCTGGCCGGGGCAGAGCATCGCCCAGAGCTCCGAGCGGATGGGCGCGCCCATGCAGTCGGTGAAGAAGTTGTTGTAGGCCCCGGCCAGGGGCGGGATCAGGCCCTGGCGCAGGTTGGTCAGGGCGTGGCCGTACTCGTCGTACTGGAAGTGCACGTGGCTGAGCCACTCCTGCCCCAGCAGGACCGCGTCCACCTGACCGCCGTACTGCTCCACGGCGTGCAGGTTGACCAGCTGCAGGTCCAGGTCGTCGTTCTCCACCGCCTCGACGAAGGACTGGGTGTAGCCCGTGACGTCCAGCAGTTCCATGCGCCCCTCCAGGGGACCGCCTAGGGTGCCGCCGATGTTCTTGCCCATCCATCCGGCATGGATGCGCGCCTCGAGCCGATCGATCTGCATGAAAAAAAGCCCCTTTCCGTGGATATACCCCCATCATACCGCAACGCGGCGGGAGAATCCAGACAGAAAGGGGCGCGGGTCAGGTCAATCCATGGGCCGCTCCAGATGGGGGAAGACCACCTCGCCGTTTACCAGGGTGTACCGGGCGTGGGTGAACACCTCCAGGGGATTGCCGTCAAAGATGGCGACGTCCGCATCCTTGCCGGGCTCCAGGGTGCCCAGCCGGTCGTCCACCCGGCAGATGCGCGCCGGGTTGCAGGTGATGGCCGCCAGGGCCGCCTCGACGCCCAGGCCCTCCCGGGCGGCCAGCCCGGCGCACAGGGGCAGGTACTGGATCATGGAGACCGGGTGATCGGTGGTGATGGCCACGGTCACCCCGGCCTGGTGCAGCACCCCGGCGGTCTTAAAGTCCATGTTGCGCACCTCGATCTTGCTGCGCGAGGCCAGGTTGGGCCCGACGATGGCCGGGAAGCCCGAGGCCTTGACCGCGTCGGCTATCAGGTGGCCCTCGGTGCAGTGGTCCAGGGTCAGGCCGATGTGAAACTCCTTGGCGATGCGGATCGCGGTGAGGATGTCGTCGGTGCGGTGGGCGTGGACCTTGAGGGGGATCTGCCCGGAGAGCACCGGCAGGTAGGGCTCGAGCATCGGGTCGGGCGCGGCGCTGGGGTCCCGCCGCCAGGTCTCGGCATAGCGCCGGGCCTTGTCCAGCTCCCCGCGCAGCATGGCGGCGATGGCCATGCGGGTGGCGGGCATCTTGTCCTTGCCGCCGTAGTTGCCCTTGGGGTTCTCGCCAAAGGCCACCTTCAGCGCCGCCGGGGCCTTGACCACCATCTGGTCGATGCAGCGGCCATGGGTCTTCATCACCATAAACTGTCCGCCGACCACGTTGGCGCTGCCCGGGCCGACCATCACGGCGGTGATGCCCGCGGCCAGGGCGTTGTGAAAGGCGCTGTCCATGGGGTTGACCGCGTCCAGCGCCCGCAGCTGGGGCGTGATGGGCTCGGTGACCTCGTTGCAGTCGTCCCCCTCCATGCCCATTTTCTGCTCGGTAATCCCGATATGACAGTGGGCCTCCATCAGCCCGGGCATGATCCAGCCGCCCTCGGCGTCGAGCGCCCGGTCCGCTTTGGGGCCGTCGGCCCCCTCGCCCACCGCGGCGATCTTGCCCTGGTCGATGAGCACCCATCCCCGCTCGTACACCGCGCCGGCCATGGTCAGCACCCGCCCGTTTTTGATCAACAGCATGATTCGGCTCCTCCAATAATGAGATAGGTTAGCTTGCCCCCCGCAGCGCGAAAAAATGCGCCCCGGCCGGCGTCGGCGGGCGCATACTTCGCCATGAGCTGCAAATACTAGCACTGGTTCCCCATAAAACCTTCAGAAAGCGAGTGACCGTCATGCGCAACGAGTATCAGAACAACCAGAACCAGCAGAACAGTTCCAACCAGTACAGCCAGAGCAACTGCCGCAACAACCAGCAGAACAGCTCCAACCAGTACCGCCAGAGCAACTCCTCCAACCAGAACCAGCAGAACAGCTCCAGCCAGTACAACCAGAACAACTCCTCCAACCAGAACCAGCAGAACAGCTCCAACAGCCAGTACCGTCAGAGCAACTCCTCCAACAACCAGAACCAGCAGAACAGCTCCAACAGCCAGTACCGTCAGAGCAACTCCTCCAACCAGAACCAGCAGAACAGCTCCAACAGCCAGTACCGCTCCAACAACTCCTCCAACAACAACCAGCAGTACTGAACCCCTCGCCATCGGGCGACGCAGCGCGCTTAAATCGCGCAGCGAAAAGGACCGGCAGAAGCCGGCCCTTTTGGTTTTGGCCCTCAGACCGCGCTTTTTTGCCGGTAGCCGGCCACCCTGTCCAAGAACTCCTGCCACCGGCCCTGATCCCGGATGTGCTCGGGGCAGTTCTTCTGCATGAAGTCCGCGTGCTGTTTGACCGCGTCCAGCCCCAGGCCGTACTGATCCAGCAGGTAGGCGGTCAGCTTGGCCCCGTTGTCGAAGGTCCGCTCAAAATCGCCGTCGGCGTTGACGCACAGCTCCACGCCCACGCCGCACATGTTGCCCCCGCCGGGGGTGCGCTGGTCCCCGGCATGCCAGGCCACCTCGTCGTCGGGGATGTGGTGGTAGACCTGGTGGTCGTCGACGGTGTAATGCCAGGAGGTCTGGTTGCCCTCGTCGCTGGAGAGGAAGCGGCTGTGGGCCGCGGCGTCGGCCCCCTCGGCGGGGTTGCCGGTCTCATGGATGACAATGTAGCGGATCTGCCGGTCGATGCCCGGGCGGCAGCGCATGCCCTCGGCCACGAAGCGGGTGGTCACCGGCAGGCCGTAGGCATCCTCGGGCGCGACGGCCGCGGGCTGCGCGCCCGGTTTCTGGCGGGCGCACTGGGTCAGGCCGACGGAAAGCACCGCCACCACCGCCACCAGGGCGACCGCGAAGACATAGATGCGCCGGTTCTTCAGCCGCCAGCGGCGCTTTTTCGGGTTTCGGGACGAAATTTGCTTGCTCATGGGTCCATCATACCGCGCTGCGCGCGGTTTCTCAACGAAAAAAATATTCATCTTGGGTTCCCCCGCGCGGACAAGGGGCGCAAAAGCCGGCAATTTCGGGGATTGCCGGGCTGTTCGCTTGCCAGCATCTTCCGGTTGTGAGAAAATGGGGTGCAAACTCCGAGAAAGAAGGCCTGCCCCATGAAACGCCTCTGGTTGCTGCTTCTCGCCCTGACCCTGACACTGTGCGCCTGCGCGCCCCGAGCCAGCGCCCCGGTCGTCAGTCCGACTGCCAGCGCCTCCCCCGAGGTCGCCAGTCCGACTGCCAGCGCCTCCCCCCAAGCCAGCGCCCCGGCCGACGCGGGCGAGGGCCCGGTCAGCCTGGGCGCGCACACCCTGCGCTTCGACCGGATCGCCCCGGGACAGGACTTCCAAAGCGGGCCCATGGCCACCCTGTTCGTCACCTGGACCAACGGCGGGGAGGACGACACCTTCCTGTCCACCTTCTCGATCCAGGTCACCCAGGGCGGGGCGACGCTCTCGCCGGTGTCCGGCGCCAGCCAGGAGCTGCCCGCCTGCGACCTGGGGGCCATCTCCCGCACGGTGCGCTCCGGCCAGTCGGCCCAGGTCATGGCCCTGTACCAGCTGGACAACTTGACCGACCCGGTCACCCTGACCCTGTCCCTGCCCACGGGCGAGGCGGTCAGCCACAGTTTCCCCCTGCGATAGACAGAGAGGAGGATGCCCCATGGCCCAGCGCTCGGTCCTGCCCCGGCTGATGCGGCAGATCGGCAATTTCCCCCAGCTGGCCGGGGCCCTGGCCACCAACTTGGCGGAGGGGGCCTGCGTCACCCTGATCGGCGCGACCGGCGCGCGCCTGCTCGACGCGATCGTCGCCGGGCAGCGGGCCGCGGCCGGCGAGAGCTTCGCCCTGTGCGCCCTGTTCTGCCTGTGCCTGGGCCTGGCCATCCTGGCCAAGGACCATCTTTTCGGCGTGTACCTGGAGGGCGGGGTGCTCAAGCTCAAGGCCCGCACCGCCGAGGTGCTCTCCAGGAGCCGCATTGCCTATCTGGACAGCCAGCACACCGGCGAGCTGTCGGCCCGCACCACCCAGGACCTGAACACCATCGCCGATGCCCTGCGCCCGGTGGTCATTTTGGGCGTGTCCAACATCATCCTGCAGCTGATCCCCCTGGGGTACATGCTCTACCAGGACGCCCTGCTGACCGGCGTGATGTTCTGCCTGGTGCCGGTGATGACCGGGCTGCAGTTCGCCCTGTCCAAGCCCATCGCCACCCACCGCAAGCGGGCCAACGCCGCGGTGGGCAGCCTGCTGTCCGTGGCGGCGGACGGGTTCGACGCGCCCGAGACCGTGCGGGCCTTCTCGCTGCAGGGCTGGCTCAAGGCGCGCTTTGACGCCGCCCAGGATCAGCTGGTGGACCACACCCGGCGCGAGGGCCGCTCCCTGGCCGCCCTGGCCCCCCTGTCCCAGCTGACCGGGTGGATCCCCCAGCTGGTGCTGCTGGGGGTGGGCGGCTGGTTCATCCTGCTGGGGCGCATCTCCCTGGGCCAGCTGACCCTGTTCATGGCCCTGTCCCGGGAGACCCTGGGGCTGCTGACCCGGCTGATGGACCTGGTGGCCGGGGTGCGGCGCATGAGCGCCGCGGCCGAGCGGGTCATGGACCTGTGGGACGCGCCCTGCGAGCGGTCCGGCGGGGAGCGCGCCCTGCCCCAGGGTCCGGCCCCAGTGCTGGCCTTTGAGGGCTTGCGCTACGGCTACGACCCCACCCGGCCGGTGCTCCAGGGGGTATCCGGCGTCATCGCCCCGGGGGAGGCGGTGTGCCTGGTGGGCGGCAGCGGCAGCGGCAAGACCACCCTGGCGCGCATGTGCGCCGGGTTCTACGATCCCGACGAGGGGGACATCCGCCTGCTGGGCCGGTCGGTCGCGAAGTGGGACCTGCAGGCCCTGCGCGAGCAGATCGCCTATGTGGCCCAGGAGCCCTTCCTCTTTCCGGGCAGCTTGATGGACAACATCGCCTGCGGCCAGGCCGATCGGACCGCGGTGGAGCGGGCCCTGCAGGCCGTGGGCCTGGGGGACCTGCCCGGCCAGCTGGCCCAGGGGCTGGACACCCCCCTGGGCGAGGCCGGGGCGCTGCTCTCGGGCGGACAATGCCAGCGGGTGGCCATCGCCCG
>JBMNTT010000064.1:0-8396 GCA_050945875.1 Christensenellales bacterium | reverse complement strand
CAGGCGTTGGAGCTGCTGGAGGCCCAGGCGCAGGTCGACGCGTACCAAGCCTATGTCAGGAATGCACTGATGATCAGCCCCGAGCTGACCGCCCAGCAGCTGGTCAGGGACCCGGACTTCCAACGGCAGATCAAACAGCGCTTTGGGGATATCAGCGCGCTGCAGTACACCCACAACACCGCCCTGACCAGGGGGCAGAAAGCGCTCCAACAGGTGTATAGACCGGGGGACGAGCAGGCCTGGGAGCGCCAGCTGCGCTCCGACCAGGCCCGGCAGTATGCCCAAATGGTCGCCTCGGGCGAGTCCTCCCGTCAGCGCGAGGCGAAGCAATGGCAAAAAGATGTCCAGGAGTCGATGGATCGACGGGCCAGGGAGCTGGACGCCCAATATCTGCACGACTATGGGATGCTCGATACGCTCAAAATGGGCGAGATTGTCGCCGGTGTGGAAAATGCGAATACAGCGGAGCTGGACTGGAAGAAACAGGAGAATACGCTCAAAAATCTTCAGGAGCAATCCGACCGGGCCGACGCGATCGCCCACGGCCAGGGCGACCCGTCTGCGGGCAAAAACCTGGCCATGGACGGCGCTGGGTACGGCACCGAGACTTATGACCCAACCAAGGCATATTACACGATCAACTTCAATAAGGCCGGAAACCGCACCGGCAATGCAGCCCGATATCTGGAAGGCCGGGGCGGATTGTATAATCAGGGGACCTATTTGTTTGAGGGGAAAACCCTCGATGAAAATCTGGCCGGCCCCTATGCGGGATGGTCCTATGAGCAACTGCCCGAGGGGGTCATCAAGCAGATTGAGTTGGAGCGCTTATATGCCGACGACGATAACGGCGTCAATACCGGCTGGTATGGCGCGCAGGCAGCCCTAGCGCGCAATTGGGCCGGCTTTCTGCTGGGCACGGAGCGATTTTTGACGGACACGGTCGAGCTGACGCTTAAAGTCCAGAATTTCGTGAACCCCTACGTGCGGCTGGGCCGTGCCGCCTGGGACCACCTTCATATCGGCGAACTGCTCCCCGAGGAGTACCGGGAGATGACCTTTAACGGCGTATTCCCTGCGGATATCATCCCTCTGATGCTGGAGAAATATCAGCAGGACCTGCTGAACATGACACCCGAGGGCTACGAACACACCACCGAGGCCGTGACTGAGGGTTGGTCCATCCTGCGAGATTACGCGATCAGTTATGGGTTGGGCAAGGCGGTCACCGCGCTCTCCACGGCCGCGCGAGGCACCCGCGCCGCGCAGAGCACCCTTACCAGTCTCGCCGAAGTGAGCGGCGGCGCGGTACCAGAATGGACCGCGGCAGGCGCTCGGTTGACCAATGAACTTGCGCCGGTGGGAAGCAGGATCGGCGCGATGACCGCCAAAGCCCCCAACTGGACCAACTGGTTGGCGGACCGCCTGCTTAATCCGCGATTTGTCAACAAAGCGTACAGCCAGATGGTGGATTGGTCCGATGGGTACTATGATGCGCTCTACAGGGGCCAGTCCGAGCGCGAGGCTCAACAGGCGGCCAAGCAGAACATGCTGATCGGCTCCCTCGTCGAGGATGGGATCGACTGGGCCGCCCAGCGGCTTAGCACCCTGCGGTTTGGCCGTCGGTCGAGGCTGTCCGCGCAGAACGGTGGGCAACTGGCGCTGGAGGGCACGCGCGCCATCCAGCCCTGGACGCCCAACCCGGCACAGACCGCCCTCGCCCTGCGCCAAACCACCTCCCGCGGCGCTGAAAACCTATACCGCGCCGCAGGCATTGAACGATGGCAGCTCTTACGCGAACACGCCAATGAAATCGCCAAGATTCGGGCCAAGAACCGCATCATGGACCTGCTCGATCAGTTGCGTCAACGTTTTGATCCCGAGCAACAGGAAGAATGAATCGATCCGTACCCCGCGGATTCCCACAGCGCGGTTCTCGCGCCCACGAACAAACCCCCCGCTTGCGCGGGGGGTTTTGTTGTTTTGGCGGCTCAGACCGCCTCCAGGCCCTCGCCCAGGCGGGCGAACAGGCGGATCATGCGCTTGCGCAGCAGCTCCGGGGAGACGCAGGCGCGCGCGGGGTCGTCGGGGTGCATCCGGGCCCACTGCCCGGCCAGGTCGTTGTAGGAGGGCGGGCGGATGACGAAGCACCGCAGGGCCACGAGCTGCTGCTCCTCCTCGGGCAGGGCGCGGTGCACCAGGTCGATGCCCTCCAGGGCCTCCTCCACCTGGGAGAGCTCCCAGCGGACCTGGCGAATCTGCTCGCCTAGGCGCGCGCGCTCCTCCTCCAGGGACAGGTTGGCCACGGCCGCCCGGCCCGTGGGGTCCGAGGGCAGGCCGGGACGCTTGCCCGGCGCGCCGGTCAGCTGGCTCATGGGCAGGCTCTGGCAGGGCGCCAGCAGCTCCAGGTTCTGGTTCAGGGCGCGCAGGCGGTTGGCCAGGCGCGCCTGCTGCAGCGCCAGCCAGGGCCGCCGCCGCAGATAGGCTTCCACCTGTTTGGCTGTCAAGGACATTCCTCCTTCCCCGGGCGCCTCAGAGCGCCTCGGGATCGTCGTAGAGCGCGCCCATCTGCTCCGGGGTGTAGGCGCGCTGGGCCTGGTACTTGGCAAAGTCCAGCTTCTTGGTCAGCCCGCCCCCGCCCGGGGCCGGGGCGCTCAACAGCCGCGCCTGCTCGACGGCGCGCACCCCCCGGCGCTGCCAATCCTCCAGGATGCGGGCGATGTAGCGCGGGGTGCGGGCCCGCAGCGCCGCCCCCTGGGCGATGGCCTCGCTCACCAGCGGCGCCCCCATCGCGTCCACCCACTTAGCCAGGGCCTGGCGGGTGATGGGCGTCAGCGGGCAGATCGACCCCTCGAAAGCCTCGAAAACCGGCCGGTAAACCCGCGCGCGGTCCTCATCCCAGGGGGTCTGGTCTGGGTCTACTCTAGGGGTGGTTGCGGTATTGGCTGCGGTATTGGCTGCGGTTTTGGCTGCGCCGATGGGCAGCAGCTTGTACCGGCTGGGCGCGCCCTTGTGTCCCCGCTGGTAGCCGATCAGCCCGGCCTGGATCAGCCGGTCCCGCGCCGCGATAAAGGTGCCCTCCCGCTTGATCTGGACCTGGGCCATGAGCGTGGCGTTGTCCACCCGGATCCACTCCGGCCAGCCGCTTCGGTTGAAGAGCAAGAACAGCTTGATCCACAACAGCTGCGAAGCGCTGGGCAGATAGACCTTGGACAGCCACCGGTCAAAGGCGACCAGCTCCGACAGGGGATTGATGGTGGTCAAAGAACCCCTCCTTCGGCTCGGCCCGGGGTCAGGGCCAGGGCGGCAGACGCGCCATGTCCGCCCGCAGGGACGCCGACTCCTCCTCCAGCCGCAGCCGCTCCCGCTCCAGCTCGGCCGACAGCGCGCCGAGGGCCTGGCGCAGGGCCGGCGACGGGCAGTCCGCCGCGTACCCGACGAGCGCGCAGCCGACCTCGTCCACCCAGTCCAGCGCCTCCTCGGCCGCCATCAGCGCCAGCTCGTAGCGCATGCGCCGCGCCCCCATGGGCCTTGGCTCCATCCATCCGCCCCCTCTCCCCCCGGGCCGGGTTGATGAGGACAGTATACACCCAAACATGTGTTCTTGTCAAGATAGTTGACAACTTTTGCGCGCCAGGGGCGGGGGCAAAGCAAGCCGCAGGGCGGAACCCCCGCCCCCCGCGCCAGGGGCGGGGGCAAAGCAGCCAGGGGCGGGGGCAAAGCAAGGGCAAAGCCGCCCTTGACGCGGGCGCTGGAAAGGCGTATAACAAATAGGAACAAAATGTTTCAAAATACACGACTCGCCCCGGGTGGGGCGGGGGAGGGAGAGCAAAATGCAACTGTTGGTGCTGGTGCTCAACAAGGTGGATTGCATGAGCGGCATCCTGGCGGAGATGATGGCGGCGGGCGTGCGCGGCGCGACGGTGCTCGACAGCCAGGGCATGCTCCAGCTGGTGGGCGAGGCCTCGGTCGAGCCGCCGCCGATCTTCGGCTCGCTGCGCAAGTTTTTTAACCCCGATGGGCAGATGAGCAAGACCCTGTTCGTCGCCCTGCGGGAGGAGCAGGTGCCCGTGGTCAGCGGCATCGTCAACCGCGCCACCGGCGGGCTGGGCAAGCCCAACACCGGCGTGCTCTTCACGCTCCCGCTGCTGCACGTAGAAGGGATGGCGGAGGCGTAAAAATGAATACATTGCTCGCATTGGCCCTGGCCATGGCGGTGGGGCTTGCCCTCACGCGCGTCGTTAAGCTGGTCAACCTGCCCAACGTCACCGGGTTTCTCATCGCCGGCCTGCTCGTCGGCCCCTACTGCCTCAAGTTCGTCGCCGGGGATTTTCTGGAATCCTTCAACCTGATCACCACCGTCGCCCTGGGCTTCATCGCCTTCTCCATCGGCGGGGAGTTCAAGCTCAGCCACATCCGCCAGATCGGCTCCAAGGCCATCACCATCACGATGTTTCAGGCCCTGACCGCCGTGCTGCTGGTGGACGTCGCCCTGATCCTGGCGGGATTCGATGTGTCAACATCCTTGACGCTCGGCGCCATCGCCGCGGCCACCGCCCCGGCCGCCACCCTGATGGTCGTGCGCCAGTACAAGGCCGACGGCCCCGTCACCCGCACCCTGCTGCCCGTGGTCGCCATGGACGACGCCGTCGGCCTGATGGCCTTCTCCATCTCCCTGGCCATCGCCAAGGCCCTGGCCGTGGGCGACGCGATGACCGTCCACAACATGCTGCTCGAGCCGCTGGTGGAGATCGTCCTGTCCCTGGCGATCGGCTTTGCCATCGGCGCGGCCCTGGCGCTGATGATGCGCTTTTTCAAGAGCCGCGCCAACCGCCTGAGCCTGATGGTGTGCGCGGTGTTCCTGGGCGTGGCGCTCTCGGAGATGCTGGGCCTGTCGAGCCTGCTGGTGTGCATGATGATCGGCGCGGGCCTGGTCAACCTCAGAAGCGACGCCGAGGTCATCCTGGAGGGCTGCGACCGCTGGACGCCCCCGCTGTTCATGCTCTTCTTCGTCATCTCCGGCGCGGAGCTCGACCTGGCCGTCATCCCCACCGTCGGCCTGCTGGGCGTGATCTACCTCTTCGTGCGCTCCTTGGGCAAGTACTTCGGCTCCCTGGTGGGCGCCAAGATCGCCAAGGCCGATCCCAACGTCACCAAATACCTGGGCGTCACCCTGCTGCCCCAGGCCGGCGTGGCCATCGGCATGGCCCAGATGGCCATGGCCGCCCTGCCGGAGCACGGCGTGCAGATCCGCGCCGTGGTGCTCTGCGCCACCCTGGTCTACGAGCTGGTCGGCCCGGTGCTCACCAAGATCGCCCTGGTCAAGGCCGGCGAGATCCAGCTGCCCGAGAAGGGGAAGAAGGCCGCCGCGTAGAGGGGCAAGGGAAAAGAAAGAGGAAAAAAGAAAGGAACCCCGAGGGGGTTCCTTCTTTTGATGCCGAGGGAATCAGTTCAGCAGCGCCTGGATGCCCGACACGGTGCGAGCTTCTTCCAACACCTCCCGGTAGATGCCCTGGCCCGCCGACCGGCTGCGCAGTCCCCGGGAGCCCGATGGCTGCACCAGCTCGGTCAGATTGCCTTGGTCGTCCACCCCATAGGTACCCAGGTACATTGTGCTCATATAGCCCTTCTCGTCCGCGTCCCAGAAAAGAGGTTCATCCAGCTTGCGCATGATCAGCAGCACCTTGGCGCCGATGGGCGTGTAGGGCAGGGGATCATAATCTGAAGAATTGCCAAACTCGCCGGCGTCCTGGAGCGCTTGAAGCTGCTCCAGGGAGATGGGCGCGCCGGTGCCGATGGTGTAGACCGTCTCCCCGGGCAGCGGGTCGCCCTTGAGCACCTGCTGCACCGTGACCCCCACCAGGGTGCAGGGCACGCCGTTGTCAATGAGCTGCTTGCTCTCGATCTGCCCGACGATGACGGTGTCGGTGTAGGTGTTGAGCATAGCCTCCAGGTCCTCGCCCAGGGTGTCGAACTGATAGGAAGCGTCGCCTCCCAGCTGCAGGGCGCGCAACTGCTCGGGCGTGTACCAGGGGATGGCGGGGTGGTCGGCGTCGTAGCGCTGGTACAGGTTGACCTCGCCGCCGACGGCCTGAATATCACCGGTAGGTAGCTGCCCTGAGGACGGTTGGCAAGCGCTCAGCATACTTACGAGAATCAGGACGCTGGCCGCAAAAAGTGTGATGGAACGGTTTTTCATCATCTTGTCACCTCCTAGTGGGCAACGTCAATTCCCTTGCGAACAGCGATACCAAATCTGGGAAACGCCATTTTTGTCATCCTGCTGCGGATAGACGATGGTGGATACCTGCGGCCACATGACAGCGCTCGATGTGTTGGATTCATCCAGTCCATAACGATGTCCCATTTCATGTAGGGCCGTGTTCTGATTTTTTGCGCTCCGATTCTCCCAGTAATAATCGTTCAGGCGTATCTCCGTCCAACCATAATGAACATAAGTACCGTACTTCGGGTAGGCGGAGATCAGTTGACCCCGCCAAGACACCCCCTGCGCTTGATAAGAGACGATGTCACAGTTGGCGCTGGAAGAGGTGACCCTTCGAAAAGTAGGTTTTTTCGCGTTTGGATACGTTGCGCCGGAAAAACTCATGCTATTCCAACGGGAAATGGCCGTATCGATCAAACTGGTCCAATCGTTATCCCACTCTTGGATATACGTAAAGGTAACCTGACTGGCCATCATATACTGATGCCGGTCCATTAGCACGGTATAGGGCACGGGGCCATCCTGCTGCGCGGACACGCCACAAACTGTACAGCACAGAACTAGCAGCATGCAGGTAAATGTTCTGATGGGATGTCTCAACGAAAATCCCTCCTCCGGGCGGATATGAACATAGCGCCTTTTTTGATATGTTCATTGGAATCACCTCCATGATAAAAGAATATATCAAATGATGGGCTTTGTCAATGAGCGGATGTAAATCGTTGAACGGCCGTCGCCGCGAATCGTTTGGTGTTGGTTTCAATAAGGATATCCCCGCACGCGCCCTGTAAAGGCAAAGCCCCTTTTCTCCCCCGGCAAGCTGTGGTACAATACCCTCAGTATGGTTTATGGAGGTTTTTGTTCAATTGATTACCGTCACCGGTGTGGGCCTCACCTTTTCAGGCCGCAAGCTCTTTGAGGACGTCAACGTCAAATTCACCCCCGGCAACTGCTACGGCGTGATCGGGGCCAACGGCGCGGGCAAGACCACCTTCATGCGCATCCTCTCCGGGGACCTGGAGCCCACCGCCGGCACGGTGACCATCACCCCGGGCGAGCGCCTGGCCGTGCTGGAGCAGGACCACTTCAAGTTCGACGACTGCGTGGCGCTCGACACGGTCATGATGGGCCACAGGCGCATGTACGAGATCATGAAACAGAAGGAAGCCCTCTACATGAAGGAGGACTTCTCCGAGGCGGACGGCGAGCTGGCCGCCGAGCTGGAGCAGACCTTCGGCGAGCTGGGCGGCTGGGACGCCGAGACCGACGCGGAGAAGCTGCTCATGGGCCTGGGCGTCGGCAAGGACCGCCACGGCCTGCTCATGGCCGACCTCAACGGCAGCGAGAAGGTCAAGGTGCTGCTGGCCCAGGCGCTCTTCGCCAATCCCCACATCCTGCTGCTCGACGAGCCCACCAACCACCTGGACTTCTCCGCCATCCGCTGGCTGGAGAACTTCCTGGCGGGCTACCCCAACACCGTCATCGTCGTCAGCCACGACCGGCATTTCCTCAACAACGTCTGCACCCACATGCTCGACATCGACTACGGCCGGGTCAACCTCATGGCCGGCAACTACGACTTCTGGTACGAGTCCAGCCAGCTGGCCCTGAAGGTGCTCAGCGACCAGAACAAGAAGAAGGAGGAGAAGATCAAGGAGCTGCAGGCCTTCATCGAGCGCTTCCGCTCCAACGCCTCCAAGGCCCGCCAGGCCACCTCCCGCAAGAAGATGCTCGAGAAGATCTCCATCGAGGAGATCCGCCCGTCCCTGCGGCGCTACCCCTTCGTGGTCTTCAACCCCGACCGCGAGGCCGGCCGCGACATCCTGACGGTGGAGGGCGTCAGCAAGACCCTCCACGGCGTGCAGGTGCTAAAGGACGTGTCCTTCACGGTCAACCGCGGCGACAAGATCGTCTTTATGAGCCGCAACGACGTGGCCAAGACCGCCCTGTTCCAGATCCTCATGGGCGAGATGGAGCCCGACAGCGGCTCCCTCAAGTGGGGCGTGACCACCAGCCAGAGCTATCTGCCCAACGACAACACCGCCTACTTTGAAAAGCAGGGCCTGAACATGCTCCAGTGGCTGGGGCAGTACTCCTCCGACCAGTACGAGGGCTTCCTGCGGGGCTTTCTGGGCAAGATGCTCTTCTCGGGCGACGAGGTCTACAAGGA
>JBMNTT010000063.1:0-8583 GCA_050945875.1 Christensenellales bacterium | reverse complement strand
TCGGTTAATAGGGGTTGCTTTCAGACGAAATTGTATACATCCATCAGCGCATGGTATGTTCATTTCATATTTTTCCTTTTCACCTCTATATGTAAAATCACCACCACACCTGATAACCTCACACCATGTGTATACGATTGGCATTGTTTTCGGACACATTCCAGCAGGGCATTCATACGAAAAGACAAACTTATCTCCTTTTTCCAACCCAAGCCGACAGTGCCCCGCTCTTCCTTCGATTGCTGTTAATTCAAATTGCCAGTCTTCAGTACACCATTTTTGCATATTCATTACCCCCAGACCAAATATCAATTCTCTTCGCGCTCCGGGTGTGTCAGGCCATCGACCACTGCGTGACGGCCACGGCGCAAAACCAATCGCTGCTGCTCACCCTGACCCTGGGCAACACTTAGTCAGCCATTGAAAAAAAGAGCCGTACCCGACCCTCGCGTCTGCAAGGCTCTGACACGGCTACTTTCTGGCAGGGGAGACGCGACTCGAACACGCAACCTGCGGTTTTGGAGACCGCTGCTCTACCATTGAGCCACTCCCCTATGTCCATCCACATTCAGCGGACGAGACATATTATAGGCGATGGGCGGCGTTTCGTCAAGACCTTTCTTTTTCCGCCTCGGCGAGGATGCGGGCCAGGTTGCCATAGGCAATTTTGTCCAGCTGCGCGTCATCCACGCCCGCCTTGGCCAGCGCCTCGAACAGGTCGGGCAGTTTGCCGGGATGCTCCAGACCCACGGGCGGATTGTCGATGCCGTCGAAATCGGTGCCCAGCCCTAAGATATCCCCGGCCCCGAGCTCCAGGAAGGCCAATATGTGCCGCACCACGTCCTCGAGCGTCGCCCGGCCGTCATCTCGCAGGAAATTGCCGCAGAAATTGATGCCGATGAATCCACCCCGATCGATGAGGGCTTGTGTCTGCTCCCGGGTGAGGTTGCGCCGGTGCCCGCACAGGGTCTTGAGGTTGGAGTGCGAGGCCATGACCTTGCCCGGCGCGCGCTCCATCACCTGCCAGAATCCATCAGGGTGCAGGTGGGACACGTCCGCGACGATGCCCAGCTGGGCCATGCGCTCCAGGGCCTGCACACCCAAAGTCGTCAGGCCAAAGGGAGGCTGCTGCTCCCCCACGCCGCAGGCGAGGGCGTTGCGGTGATTCCAGGTCAGGGTTAGGATGCGCACACCCCAATCCGCCACGGTCTGCAGCCGATCCAAGCTGTCGCCCAGCGCGCTGGCGCCCTCCAGGGTCAGCACCGCAGCGATTTGCCCGGGCTGGAGCCGCTCCAGGGGCGCCGCTCCGCGCACCAGCTGCGGGTGCTCGGCTAGCATCCGCTCATAGGCCTCCCGCTGCTGGCAGGCCTGGGTCCAGGGGTCGACCTCGTCGGGACCGCCCGGAAAGATGGCGAAGCACTGCATCTTCACGCCGCCCTGTTCCAGCCGTTCCAGGGAGAGATGCTGTCCTTCCACGGCCCGGTCCAGGCTGGCGTGCTTCCAGACCGTCTGGGCCAAAAAGTCGCAGTGCGCGTCGGCGACAAATCTCGTCTGCATCGATGAACTCCTCCTCGTGATCTGCTATGGAATGCTATGCGCCCTTTCCACAAAAAACACCGCGGCAGGAATGCTGCCGCGGCGCGTGGGTCATTTCGCAAAGTCGATGGCGCGGGTCTCGCGGATGACATTGACCTTGATCTGACCGGGGTAATCGAGCTCTTTTTCGATTCTCTTGACAATCTCTCGAGCCACCAGCGCGGTGCCCGCATCGTCCACCATCTCGGGCTTGACGATGATCCGGACTTCGCGGCCGGCCTGAATAGCGAAGGACTTTTCAACGCCCTCAAAGGAATCGGCAATCTCTTCCAGTTTCTGCAGTCGTTTGATGTAGTTTTCCAGGGTCTCGCGGCGTGCACCCGGGCGTGCAGCGGAGATCGCATCGGCGGCCTGGACCAGCACCGCTTCCACGGTGGCGGGCTCAGCGTCGCCATGATGGGCATAGATCGCGTTGACGATGTCCGCGTTCTCGCGGTACTTCTTGGCCATGTCGGCGCCGATCTGCACATGGGGGCCCTCCACCTCATGGTCGATGGCCTTGCCAATGTCGTGCAGCAAGCCCGCGCGCTTGGCCATGGTCACATCCGCGCCCAGCTCCGCCGCCATCAGACCGGCCAGGTGGGCCACCTCGATGGAGTGCTTGAGCACGTTCTGACCATAGCTAGTGCGGTACTTCAACCGGCCCAGCAGCTTGACCAGCTCGGGATGCAGCGCGTGCGCGCCCACCTCGAACACGGCGTTCTCGCCAGCCTCGCGGATCTGGTTGTCCACCTCGCGGCGGGCTTTCTCGACCATCTCCTCGATGCGGGCGGGATGGATACGGCCGTCCAGGATCAGCTTCTCCAGGGCGATCCGGGCCACCTCGCGGCGCACCGGATCAAAGCCCGAGAGGATCACTGCCTCGGGGGTATCGTCGATGATCAGGTCGATCCCCGTAGCCGTCTCCAAGGTGCGGATATTGCGGCCCTCACGGCCGATGATCCGCCCCTTCATCTCGTCGTTGGGCAGGGCCACCACCGATACGGTGGTCTCCGCCACATGGTCCGCGGCGCAGCGCTGGATGGCTGTGCCGATGATATCGCGGGCCTTCTTCTCGGCTTCCTCCTTGGCCTGGGATTCGATCTCCCGGACCATGGCCGCCATATCATGCCGCGTCTCATGTTCAACGTTGGCGAGCAGGATCTCCCGGGCCTGCTCGGTGGTGAGCTTGGCAATCGCCTCCAGCTCCTCGGTCTGCTTCTGATGAAGCGCCTCTGTCTCTTCCTGCAGTTTCTGAATTTCCTTCTGTTTACGGTTCAGCTGCTCCTCGCGGTTGTCGAGGTTATCCATCTTTTTATCGAGGATCTCCTCCCGCTGGATCACACGCCTCTCCGACCGTTGAATTTCATTGCGCCGCTCCCGAGATTCCTGTTCGTACTCGGTGCGCAGGCGATGAACTTCCTCCTTGGCTTCGAGAATGGTCTCTTTCTTGAGGGCCTCGGCGCGCTTTTGCGCATCCTCGATCATCTTCTTCACCGCAGTCTCGGCGTTGCCGATCTTTGCCTCGGCGACGTTCTTGCGGTAGAAATAGCCGATCGCGATGCCCACGGCAGCGCTGACGACCAAGACCCCCAGGAGAATCGCAATCCATCCTCCTGTTGCCACTGTGTGAAACCACACCTCCGTTCATTTCAATTGTTTTTCAAGATTCACATGCAGTTGGTAATGACATCCGAAGATGTTCATAAATAACCTCTTTCATTGTATCCTGTTCCCCTCTCGATGTCAAGGTGAACCTGAAACGGTTTACAGCGGTTTGTTGGAAAAAGATCATGTCCTTCCTCGCCCTTTGTTGGAATGTTTGGGCGGCCGCGGCCGTCCAGGCGCCGAGGCCTGTGCGGCGGAATTGCCGCGGCTTGCCGGACGCACCAAACAGCCCGGGCCATAGCCGATCAGGTCCTCTCGACCGGCGCGCTTGAGGGCCTGGATGACCTTATCGCGGTTTTGAGGCCGGGTGTACTGCAGCAGCGCCCGCTGCATGGCCTTCTCCTGGGGATCTCGGGGCACGTAGACCGGCCTCATGGTCAGCGGGTCCAGCCCGGTGTGGAACATGCAGGTGGACAGCGTGCCGGGAGTGGGATAGAAATCCTGCACCTGCTCGGGCCGCATGCGATGGGCCTGCATGTACTCGGCCAGCTCGATGGCGGCGTTCAGGTCGCTGCCCGGGTGGCTGGAGATCATGTAGGGCACCAGATACTGCTTCTTGCCCAGCTCGCTGTTGATGGCGTTGTAGCGCGCCACAAACTGGTCATAAACCTGGCGCTCGGGTTTATTCATCAGCTTGAGCACCCGGCTGGACACATGCTCCGGGGCGACCTTGAGCTGGCCGGAAACATGATACTCCAGCAGCTCACGGAAGAAGCTCTCGTCCTTGTCCATGATTAAATAGTCATATCGAATGCCCGAGCGCACAAACACCTTCTTGACGCCCTCCACCGCGCGGATGCGCCGCAGCAACTTGAGATAATCCTGGTGGTCCACCTCAATGTTGCGGCAGGGCTTGTTGCCCAGGCACACCCGGTCGGGACAGGCGCCATGGGTGAGCTGTTTGGCGCAGGCGGGCTTGCGGAAGTTGGCCGTCGGTCCGCCCACGTCGTGGATGTAGCCCTTGAACCCCGGCAGATGGGTCAGCTTGCGCGCCTCGACCTCCAGGGAGGCATGGCTGCGGCTCTGGACCACCCGACCCTGGTGGAAGGTCAGCGCGCAGAAGGCGCAAGCGCCAAAACAACCCCGGCTGCTGGTCAAGGAGAACTGCACCTCCTCCAGCCCCGGCACCCCGCCCACCGCGTCGTACATGGGATGCCAGGCGCGCATGTAGGGCAGCGCATAGACCGCATCCATCTCCCGCTGGGTCAGGGGCAGGGCCGGCGGGTGCTGCACCAGGTACGCCGCGCCGTGCCGCTGGGCCATCCCCTTGCCGGCGATCGCGTCCTGATTGCGGTACTGGGTGGCGAAACACGCCGCGTAAGCCCGCTTGTCCGACGCGACCTGCTCATAGCTCTCCAGCTCCAGATAGCCCGCCGGGCGCTGATGCATCAGGCAACAGGTGCCGTGCACATCGTCGATCTGGTCGATGGGTTCGCCTTGACGCATGCGCTCGGCCACCTCCCGCAGGCTGCGCTCAGCCATGCCGTAGAGCAGCAGATGCGCGCCCGAGTCGATCAGGATGCTGCGGCGCACCGCGTCGTCCCAATAGTCGTAGTGGGCAAAGCGCCGCAGGCTGGCCTCCAGCCCGCCGATGATGATCGGCGCGCCGGGAAAAGCCTGCCGCAGCCGCTGGCAGTAGACGATGGTCGCCCGATCCGGGCGCAAACCCCGCCGCCCGCCCGGGGAGTACGCGTCGGTGGAGCGGGGCTTTTTGGCCGCGGTGTAGTGGTTGACCATCGAGTCAATATTGCCCCCCGTGACCAAAAAGCCCAAGACGGGCCTGCCCAGGCGCTCGAAGTCCTGGGTATCCCGCCAGTTGGGCTGGGCGATGACGCCCACCCGAAAGCCCATATTTTCCAGCACCCGGCCGATGATGGCCGCTCCGAAGGAGGGGTGATCCACATAGGCGTCCCCGGTGATGAGAATGTAATCGCACTCCGACCAGCCGCGCTGGTCCATATCCCGCCGGCACACCGGCAAAAACTCGTTCATACGCACACCTCTCTGTCCACGCTTCCCCTCTAGTATACGATACCCGAGGGAAAAAGACAAAGCGCGCGCTTATTTCAGGAAACCCTCCACGATCCGCGCCTCGGCCTGCTCCTCGGTCAGCCCCAGGGTGCACAGCTTGAGGATCTGCTCGCCAGCGATCTTGCCGATGGCCGCCTCGTGCACCAGCGCCGCGTCCACATGCTGGGCGGTCAGCGCGGGCACCGCCTTGACGACGGCCTGGTCCATGATGATCGCGTCGCACGCCGCATGTCCATGGCAGGGACTCTTGCCGGTGATCTGGGCGGCGAACTCCTGGTAAGACCGACCCTTGGCCACCGACCGGGAGACGATGTCGCACTTTGCGTCCTGTCCGTCCATGACCACGTCGTAGCTGCTGACCGCCTGCTCCCGCCCGTCGGTCATCAGCCGCTCGCGGATGAGCAGCTTGGCGCCCGCGGCTACGGCGGCCTTGGTGGTGCGGGTGGTCTGGTCCACGCCGCGGATCTGGGTGGTATCCATCTCCAGGGTGGCCCCCTCGGCCAACTCGGCCTCGGTCACCGGGTTGATCACCCGGCCGCCCGCCCCCTCGCCGGTGCCCACATGCTTCTCCTCGTAGCGCACGCGGGCGTTCTTGCCCAGGTAAAAGCGGTGAATGCCGTTGTGCCGGGCCTCCTGCTCGCCCTCGCTGTGTACGCCGCAGCCGGCCACGATGGTCACGTCCGCCCCCTCGTCCACGAAGAAGTCGTTGTACACCAGGTCGTCCACCCCGCTGTGGGTGACGCAGGCCGGGATATAGACCACCTCGCCCTGGGCGGCGCTGTCGATGTGGATGGTTAACCCGGGCAAATCGCCCTTGGGCAGGATCTGGATGTGCTCGCTGCTCCTGCGCCCGGCGCACGTCCCATCCTCCCGGATATTATAGGCCACCTTGTCCATGTCAAACAGGCCGCTGACCATCCTGAGCAGTTTCTCGGTCATCGCCTTCATACGCTCGCCTCCTTGGGGCAAAAGTCGCATCCCTGCTTTTCCGCCAGCAGCGTGGGCAGCACCGCCTGCCGGGGGCCCCGCTGGATCACGCGGCCCTCGGCCACCACCACGATCTCGTCGGCGATGGAGAGGATGCGCTCCTGGTGAGAGATGATGATCAGGGAGCGCTCCCGCCGCTCGCGCAGCCGGGTGAACACCTCAATCAGGCTGCGAAAGCTCCACAGGTCGATCCCCGCCTCGGGCTCGTCGAAGATGCACAGCTGGCTATGGCGCGCCAACACCGTGGCGATCTCGATGCGCTTGATCTCCCCGCCCGAGAGGGAGGCGTTGACTTGTCGATCGATATAGTCTTTGGCACACAGACCCACCCGGGAGAGCATGTTGCACAGCCGCGCCTCCTCCAGCGCCTCCCCCGCGGCGATCTCCATCAGTTCCCGCACGGTCATACCCTGGAAGCGCACGGGCTGTTGGAAGGCATACCCGATGCCGCGCCGCGCCCGCTCGGTCACGCTCAGGCGGGTGATGTCCTCCCCACGGAGCAGAATATGTCCGCTGGTGGGCCGCTCGATGCCCGCGATTAGCTTGGCAAGGGTGGTCTTCCCGCCGCCGTTGGGTCCGGTGATCACCACGCACTGCCCCTCGCCGATGGACAGGTCGATATCCTGCACGATGTCCAGGTCCGCCTGGGGCGTGAACCCGACATGTCTTAACTCCAGCATGCGTTTCCCTCCTCGTACCCCATCCAGGGTTCAGCCCTTTGAGCCGGTCTTCAGCGCGCGGGAGGCGTTGAGGATGGCGATTACCGACACGCCCACGTCTGCAAAGACCGCCTCCCACATGTTGGCCATACCGGCCGCGCCCAGGGCCAGCACCAACAGCTTGATCCCCAGGGCAAAGACAATGTTCTGCTTGACGATGGCCAGGGTTCGCCTGGCGATGCGGATGGCCAGGGCCAGCTTGCTGGGTTGGTCGTCCATGAGCACCACATCCGCCGCCTCGATGGCCGCGTCGGAACCCAGAGCCCCCATGGCGATGCCGATGTCCGCCCGGGAGAGCACCGGCGCGTCGTTGATGCCGTCGCCCACGAAGGCCAATGCGCCTCTTTTCTCCGGCGCGTTGAGCATGGCCTCGACCTTGGCGACCTTGTCCTCGGGCAACAGCTGGGCGTACACCTCGTCCAGGCCCAGCTTGCCGGCGACGTCCTCGCCCACGGCCTTGCTGTCCCCGGTGAGCATGACCGTGCGGCGGACCCCCTGGCGGTGCAGCGCCTCGATGGCCTGGGCCGCGTCGGCCTTGATCTCGTCGGAGATAACGATGTGTCCGGCGTATTGCCCCTGGACCGCCACGTGTACGATGGTGCCGGGGATACGACAGGGACGCCAGGAAACCTGCAGATGCTGCATCAGCTTGTCGTTGCCCACCGCAACGGACTTGCCGTCGATCTGAGCGCACACGCCGTGTCCGGCGATCTCCCGCACATCCTGCACGCGATCGGGCTCCAGCTCGCCATGGTGAGCCTCCCGCAGGGACTTGGAGATGGGATGGTCCGAGTAGCTCTCCGCCAAGGCGGCAATTTCCAGCAGCTGCCGCTCGTTGATCTGCTCAGGGTGCACCGCGGTCACCTTGAAGGTGCCGTGGGTCAGGGTGCCGGTCTTGTCGAAGACCACGGTCTCGGTCTTGGCCAGCACCTCCAGATAGTTGCCGCCCTTGACCAGGATGCCGCACTTGGACGCCCCGCCGATCCCCCCGAAGAAGCTCAGCGGCACCGAGATGACCAGCGCGCAGGGGCAGGAGATGACCAGGAAGATCAGCGCCCGCTCGATCCACACGCTCCAGGGCTGGGCCAGCAGCAGCGGGGGCGCCACGGCCAGCAGCGCCGCGCAGACCACCACCACCGGGGTGTAATATCGTGCGAACTTGGTGATAAAGTTCTCCGCCTTGGCCTTTTTGCTGCTGGCGTTCTCCACCAGGTCCAAGATTTTGGCGACGGTGGAATCGCCGAAGGCCTTGGTGGTGCGCACCCGCAGCAGGCCGCTCTGGTTGACGCAGCCGCTGATGACCTCATCGCCCGCCGCCACCTCCCGGGGCAGGGATTCGCCGGTCAGCGCGGCGGTGTTGACGGCGGACACGCCCTCGGTCACCACGCCGTCCAGGGGAATCCGCTCCCCCGCCTTGACGACGATCACATCGCCCACCGCCACGGAATCAGGGTCCACCTGCACCAGCTGGCCGTCGCGCTCGATATTGGCATAGTCGGGCCGGATGTCCATCAGCTGGGCGATGGATCGACGCGAGCGCCCCACCGCATAGCTTTGAAACAGCTCGCCCACCTGGTAAAAGAGCAGGCGGAGAAATAGCCGT
>JBMNTT010000062.1:0-9462 GCA_050945875.1 Christensenellales bacterium | reverse complement strand
GACCGGGACGCCGGGGTGGTGGCCCTGGGCGGACAGGGCCTGCTGGTCTCCCACTTCCGCCACCCGCTGACCTACCTGACGGACTACGAGCTGGCCTACCCCGAGGGGGAACGCCGCCTGATTGACGGCTATCTGGAGCTATGGCGGGGCCGGGAGCTGGGCGTCGGCCCGGGCTCCTTCGTGCGGGTCAGCCGCGACGGGGGCGTGACCTTCTCCGATGAAGTGCAGGTGCCCGTCAGCGCGCCCCACGGCCCGGCGGCGCTGCCCGACGGCCGCCTGCTCTACCTGGGCAAGGGCATGTACCACCCCGAGGCGGGCGAGGCCATCCTGGCCTATGAGAGCGCGGACGGCGGGGCCAGCTGGCAAAAGCTGGGCGGGCCGGCCCTGCCCGAGGGCGTGGCCTGGGCCAATTTCCACGAGCCCCACTGCGCGGTTTTGCCCTCGGGCCGGATACTGGGCATGATCCGCTACGAAACCCGCGCCCTGCCCGGGGAGCGGGCGGGGTACAACGGCTTTTCCATGTTCCAGACCCAATCGCTCGACGGGGGGCGCACCTGGAGCGAGCCGACGTACACCGGCTTTGCCGGCTCCCCGCCCCACCTCCTGGTCCACCCCTCGGGCGCGGTGGTGCTATCGTACGGCCGGCGGGAGGCCCCCTACGGCCAGTGCGCCCGGGTCAGCTGGGACGAGGGGGCTACCTGGGGCGAGGAGCTGGCCCTGCGGCTGGACGGGCCCACGGCCGACCTGGGCTACCCCGCCACGGCGGCGCTTCCCGACGGCTCGCTGCTCACGGTCTACTACCAGGCCCCGGCGGCGGGGCGCAAGTGCGCGATCCTGTACACCCGCTGGCGCTTACCCGATATCCACTGAGGAGGAACGACCATGGCGAACTTTTTCATGCGTTTTCCCGGCGGGGTCCCCCGGGCCCTGACCCTGAGCTATGACGACGGCGTGGAGCAGGATATCCGCCTGACGGCCATCCTGGACCGGCACGGGCTCAAGTGCACCTTCAACCTCAACAGCGGCCTGTACGCCCCGGAGGGCACGGTCTACCCCGCCGGGCAGATTCACCGCCGCATGACCCAGGCCCAGGTGACGGCGCTTCTGGCCGGCTCGGGCCACGAGGTCGCGGTCCACGGCCTGACCCATCCCTTCCTGGAGCAGCTGCCCGGGGCGGCCGCGGCCCGCGAGGTGCTGCGGGACCGGGAGAACCTCGAGGCCCAGTTCGGCGGCATCGTGCGGGGCATGGCCTACCCCTACGGCACCACCTCCGACAGCCTGGCGGCCACCCTGGGCAGCCTGGGCATCGCCTACGCCCGCACCACCCGGGCCACCGAGCGCTTCGACCTGCCGACCGACTGGCTGCGCCTGAACCCCACCTGCCACCACAACTGCCCCCGCCTGATGGACCTGGCCGAGGCGTTCCTAGCGCCCGTGGGCGACCGGGGGCCCCGGCTGTTCTACCTGTGGGGCCACAGCTATGAGTTCGAGGCCGACGACAACTGGTCGGTCATCGAGGGCTTCGCCGCGCGCATGGGCGGCCGGGCGGACGTGTGGTACGCCACCAACATCCAGGTGTACGACTATGTGACCGCCTTCGGCCAGCTCGTCGCCAGCGCCGACGGCCGCCGGGTGCACAACCCCACGGCCACCACCCTGTACGCCCTGTTCGACGGGCGACCCCTGACCCTCGACCCGGGGCGCACGGTGGCGCTGGGCTGAGCCCCTCAGGCGTAGAGAAACCCGCCGATCACCCCGGCCACGGCCATGACCAGCATGGGGTTGGCCTTGAAGCGGCGCAGGGCGACCCAGCTGGCCGCAAAGAGCGCCACGGCCACGCCGTCCACCCCCCGCGCCTGGGAGAGGCTCTGCGCGCCGGTGAAGCACAGCAGCACCAGGGTCAGCGCCGCCGAGCCGATCAGCCCCACCGAGACGGCCTTGAGCCCCTCGAGCACCTGCAGCGCCCAGCGGGATTGCCGCCGCCGGGCGAGGAAGCGATACAGCCCCACCGACAGGCACACCCCCGAGAGCACGCAGCCCGCCGTGGCCGCCACCGCCCCGAGCGGCCCGGCGATCTGCAGGCCCACGAAGGTCGAGGCGTTGACCGCCAGCGGCCCGGGGGTCATCTGGGAGATGGTGATGATATCGGTAAAGACCTGCACCGGCACCCAGCCCCAGCGGGTCACCACCTGCTCCTGGATCATGGGAATGACCGCGTAGCCCCCGCCGATGCTGAACAGGCCGATCTGGAAGAACACCGCGAACAACCGCCCCAGCTGCGCCATCAGACCGCCTCCCTTCGCCGCCGCCAGGCGACCTGGCCGACGCACAGCGCGCAGCCCGCCAGCAGGATCAGCGCCACGTTGACCGAGAACACCGCGCTGGCCACGAAGGCCGCCGGCACCATGGCTGTCAGCAGCCAGGAGCGCTTTTTGATTACCATCGCCGCCATGTCCGCCACCAGGTCCACCATCAGCGCCGTCACCGCCGCCTGCATGCCCCGCAGCACCGCCGCCACCGCCGCGTTGGCCGCGAAGGCCGCGTACCCCTGGGAGATGATCCCCAGGATGACCAGGGGCGGCAGCACCGCCGCCGCCGCGCTGACCAGCACCCCCGGCAGCCCGGCCACCCGCCAGCCCGCCAGGGCCGACAGGTTGATGGCGATGGCCCCGGGGCTGGACTGGGCCACCGCCGCCATGTCCATCAGCTCCTCCTCGGTGAACAGCCCCGCCCGCTGGACGAAATATTTGCGGATCATGGGCACCACCACATAGCCCCCGCCAAAGGTGAAGGCGCTGATGAACAGATTGATCCCCAGCAGCCAGCCATAGCGCTTCATGCCGATCCCCTCCTCTACCGGCCGATTGTACCCCTTGTGCGGCGGAAAGTAAAACGATACAATTTCATGGAAGAGATGAATTTAATTCATGTCAGGAGGGATGGGCGTGACCCTGCGGCACTATGAAATCTTCCAGGCGGTGGCGCAAAGCGGCAGCTTCCGCCGGGCGGCGGAGGGGCTCTACATCACCCAGTCGGCGGTGTCCCACGCCGTCCGGGAGCTGGAGGCGCGCGCGGGCGCGCCGCTGTTCGAGCGGCTGCCCCGGGGCGTGGCGCTGACCCAGACCGGCCGGCTGCTGCTGGAGGAGGTCGCGCCCATCCTCCAGGCCAGCGCCAGCCTGGAAGCCCGGCTGGACGCCCTGGCCAGCCGCGCGCCCTTGCGGGTGGCCTCATCGATCACCATCGCGGCCTTCCGGCTGCCCGGGGCGCTCAAGCGCCTGGCCGCGCGCTACCCCGAGCTGCCGGTGCAGGTGGAGGTGGCGCCCGCCGCGGCGGCGGCCCAGCTGCTGCGCGAGGGCCGGGCGGAGCTGGCCCTGCTGGAGGGGCAGGCCCCCGAGGGCCCCTTCGACCGGATGGACATCGCCCAGTACGAGCTGGCCATCGTCTGCGCGCCGGACTATCCCCTGCCCGGCCGCGTCCTGACGCCCCGGCAGCTGTGCGGGCAGCGCCTGCTGCTGCGCGAGCGGGGCAGCGCCATCCGCGACGGGCTGGACAGCGCGCTCTACCTGGCCGGGTGCACCGCCCGGCCGCTGTGGTGCTCGGTCAACTCCCAGGCGCTGCTGGCGGCGGCCCTGGCCGGTCTGGGCGTGGCGGTGCTGCCCGAGGCGGTGGTTGCCGAACCGTTATCCGCCGGGCGGCTGATCCGCCTGCAAGCGCCCGAGCTGGCCCTGACCACGCCGATGCTGGCCCTGTGGCGGCGGGAGACCCCGCTGACCGAGCCGCTGCGCGCGCTGCTGGCGGCGCTGCGCGGCCGGCCCCCGAGGGGCGCATGACAAAACAAAGGGGAGGGTTCCATTGAACCCTCCCGTTTTTGCTGCGATTCGTCCGCTCAGTCGACGGCCTTCAGGTGCACCACATAGCTGGAGAAATCCTTCATGCGGATGGGCATGCGCAGGCCCATGTTCATCAGGGTGCTGCCGGCGTAGATTTTGCCGGTGGCCAGGTCCTGATAGCGCCGCTCGGGGCACAGGCCCTTGAGCTGCAGGCGCACCATGTCGGGGTTGGGCCGGGCCAGCACGCGGAAGTAGCAGGCCACCGCCTCGCGCTTTTCATCGTCCACAAACTGCCAGGCCGCGGCCGGCTGCTCGAAGGGGCTGATCAGGCGGGTGAAGGTGCCCTGCTGCACCACGGTGCGGATGGCCTTGTACAGGGCGATGTTCTCCTTGGCGACGTCCAGGTCCTCCTGGGAGAGCTTGGACAGGTCGAGCTCATAGCCGTAGTTGCCGCCCAGGGCGACGTCGCCGCGCATCTGCATGGAGGTGGTGCGGCCGATCTGGTGGTTGGGCACGGCGCTGACGTGCGCGCCCATGGCGCTGATCGGGTAGGCCATGCTGGTGCCGTACTGGATCTTTAGCCGCTCCACCGCGTCGGTGTCGTCGCTGGTCCAGGTCTGGGGCATGTAGTAGAGCATACCCGGATCGAACCGGCCGCCGCCGCCCGAGCAGGACTCGAACAGCACGTCGGGGAAGGCGGTGGTGATGCTCTCCATGACGCGGTACAGGCCCAGCATGTAGCGGTGGGGCACCTCGCGCTGCTCATGGGCCTCGGCCAGGGCGCTGCCCGCCTCGGTGAAGTTGCGGTTCATATCCCACTTGACATAGTCGATGGGCGCGCTGGATAGCACCGCGCAGACCGCGTCGATGACATAGTCGCACACGTCCTTGCGCGACAGGTCGAGGATCAGCTGCTGGCGGGCCTCGGTGCGGGCGCGGCCGGGCACGTGCAGGCACCAGTCGGGATGGGCGCGGTACAGGTCGCTGTCCGGGGAGATCATCTCCGGCTCGAACCACAGGCCGAACTTCATCCCCAGGGCGTGGACCTTCTCCGCCAGGGACTTCAGGCCGTTCGGCAGCTTCTTCTTGTCCACCACCCAGTCGCCCAGAGAGGAGTTGTCGCTGTCGCGGTGGCCGAACCAGCCGTCGTCAAGCACGAACATCTCGATGCCGATCTGCTTGCCCTTCTCGGCGATGGCCAGCAGCTTCTCCTCGGTGAAGCCGAAGTAGGTGGCCTCCCAGTTGTTGACCAGCACCGGGCGGGGCTCGTCGCGGTACTTGCCGCGGCACAGGCGGGTGCGGTAGAGCTTGTGGTAGCCCTGGCTCAGGCCGTTGAGGCCCTGATCCGAGTAGCCCAGCACCGCCTCGGGGGTCTGGAAGGACGCGCCGGGGTCCAGCCGCCAGGTGAAGTCCTCGGGGTTCAGGCCCAGGGTCACCCGGGTGGCCTCGTAGGAGTTGGCCCCGGCCTGGATGGCGAAGGAGCCGGAGTACACCAGGTTGAAGCCGTAGGCGTCGCCCGCGAACTCGGTGGTGTCGGGCTTGACAATGGCCACGAAGGGGTTGTGCTCGTGGCCGCTGGCGCCCCGGCGGCTGCCGATCTTCTGCACGCCGCGCATCACCGGCACCCGCTCGACGCTGCGCTCGATGCTCCAGCCGCCCCACAGGTGCACCAGCTCATAGTCGGTGCCGAACAGGTCGACGCTGGCGCTGGCCGCCTCGATCAGCTGCACGGGCGCGTCGGAGGCGTTGGTCAGCTTGGCCGAGCGGGCGATCATGCCGCTGTCGGCATAGATGCTGTAGTTGAGCTCCAGCGCCACGCCGGTCAGCTCGTCCTTCAGGTGGAGGATCAGGGTCTGGGCCTCGTTATCCTCCTCGGTGTAGGTGGCGGGCAGGCCCTCCAGGCCGGGCTTGCCGGCAACGATGTCATGGCCCTGGTAGGTGAACTGGGTCACCACGTCGCCGTAGGGGCCCATCACCCGGCAGGCCGGGATGCGCATGTCGCCCACCGCGCCGGTGGGGTACTCCATGGGCAGCCGGTTGGCCGGCCGGTCGAAGGATGCGCCCTCGGGCGTGCCCTCCCACATGTACCACACGTCCGGGTCGGCGAGCTTGCCGCCCCAGTAGAGGTTCAGGGCCTGGCCGTGCTCATCGATGCCGATGACATAGCTGGTGTTCCCGCCGGTCAGGTGAAACAGACGGTTGGCCGCGTCATAACAAATCGCCATATGCTTGTCCTCCCATTGGTCAGATTCTGCACCCTCAGTATAGCATCTTCCGGAAATTTTCACCAGGGGGTACTCCCGCTCAGCGCGCGGGTCAGCCCTTCGCCCCCAGGCTGGTGACCGACAGGTTCTCATCCACCCGGTAGGTGATGACCAGGCCCTCCTCAAAGGCGGCGAAGGTCTCGTCGTCGGGCTGGGGCGGCATGGATTTCAGGGTCAGGACGACCTCGCCGGCCTTCTGCGCCCGCAGGCGCAGGTGGCGCGCGCCGCTCTGGCCCTCGTCGCCCAGGTAGACGTCCTCAGTGACCAGCAGCACGTCCGCGGGCTCCAGGCGATAGGCCCACTCGCTGCCCGAGGCGGGGTCCTCGGGCAGGTCCAGCAGGATCTCGCTGCCCAGGATCTGGGAGGGGTCGGCCTTGATGGGCTCCAGGTGCGCGGTGAAGGCCTCGGCCGCGGCGATGGCGACCTCCCGCTGCTCCCCGGGGTCGAAGGAGAGGCGGCAGTTGTCCCCGTCGGGGGTGGCCCAATCGACGCTGACCACCATGGGCAGATCGTCCGAGCCGATGGGCTGGAAGCACAGGGTGACCCGCACGCCCGAGGCGGGCAGGCTCTGCTCCTCGGTCCAACTGCCCTGGGCGGTGTTGGCGGGGAAGGGATTGACCGCCGGGGCCTTGGCGTAGCGCATGGAGCGGCCGGTCTGGGTGAAGTCCGCGCCCATGACCAGGTCGCTATAGGTGAAATAGGCCGTGGGGGTGTAACCCGCCGGGTCCTCGGGCAGCACGAACTCCCGCCCGACCTTCTCGGCCACGGCCTCGGCGGAGTCGTAGGCCATCGGGGTCTGCCAAAGGGTGCTCTGGGCGGCCTGCTCGGCCGAGGGCGCCAGGGTGGGCAGGATCAGCTCCAGCAGCTCCGGGGTGATCCAGTCGAAGGCGTAGGTGTTGCCGCCCTGATGCCACTGGGCGTAGCCGGCCTGCTCGCCGGTGTCCTCCCGGTAGAAGGTGACCAGGGTGTCGCCCACCTGGACCTTCTGGCGCTTGGCCCCCTCGGGGGGCATCAGGTCGGCCCGGCCCTTGCCCGCCATGAAGGTCAGCCAGCCCTCCTGCTGGCTGGTGTAGCGCAGGCACACAAAGCCTTGCTCCACCGTGTAGATGCTCTCGAGTTCATAGCCCTCGGGCATGCTGGCGGGCACCAGCAGCTCAAAGTCCACCGCGCCGTTGAGGGAGCGGATATCGGTATAGGGGGCCGGGGACAGGCTCCGCCCCTGCCCGCCGCAGCCCGACAGCGTCAGCGCCAGGATCATCAGGCAGATGAGCGGATAACGGGTCTTCTTCATGGGCTCCTCCTCTGAACCGGCCTGGGCCGGCGGATTTCAACAGCATCTCCATTATAGCGTACCTTTGCGCCAAAATACAGCCCCCCGCCCCGCGCATTGACAGCGCCGCCAAAGCCGATATAATGGAAGTATCTTTTGGGGAGGTGCCCATGGTCTATTTCATGCCCATCCCCCAGCGGGGCGGCCGGGACGCCGCCGCCCGCCGGGCGGACCACGCCAGCCAGCGCCAGGGGGCCTACGCCCTGCTGGCCTACGCCCTGGACCGGGAGCTGGGGCTGGACCTGTTCGCCCTGGCCGTCGCCCGGGGGGAGCGGGGCAAGCCCTACCTGCCCGGGCGCGCCGATGTGTGCTTCAACCTGAGTCACTGCGCCGGGGCGGTTGCCTGCGCCCTGGACGGCGCGCCGGTGGGCGTGGACGTGGAGCCCACCCGCCCCTTTGACGCCCGGGTGGCCCAGCGGGTGTTCACCCCCGAGGAGATCGCCCTGGTGCGCGCGCAGGCCGATCCCGACGGGGCCTTCACCCGGCTGTGGACCCTCAAGGAGAGCGCGGCCAAGCGCTCCGGCGCGGGGCTGCACGCCCCCTTCCGCCAGATGCGCTTCACCCAACTGAACCCCCCGGCGGGATCGGGGTTCAGCGGGGAGATCGCCGCCTGGCGCGCGGGGAACTATTGGATCGCCGCCTGCGCCGGCAAAACGCCCGGCCCGCTCGTCGCCATCGCCGCCGCCCAGGTCCCCTGGGACCGGGCCGCCCGCTACATCCAGGAGGCTATGCCATGATCGCGACCTACGACCAGTTTTGCCGAGAAGTCGACCAGCGGGGCGCGCTGCTGTTCAGCGGGACCTCGGGCTGCCCGGTGCACCTGGGCGCGCTGACCGAGCCGGACCAGTGGCACACCGACGAGGTTTCCGACCCCTGGCAGTGGAAGGACCGCATCGCCGCGGAGGGGCGCGCGGCCTACGGCCGATTTTTCGCCAAGGGGGCCCTGGGCTTCATCTCCCTGCAGACGCTGCCCTACTTCCTCAGTCTGCGGGCCGGGGCGCGCCAGCTGCGGGACGCCTACTGGATGGGCCAGGTGGACGAGACCTGCATGCGCTGCTACGAGGCCCTTGAGGGGGAGCCCCTGGCCACCCACGAGCTGCGGGCCCGCCTGGGCCTTCCCGGCAAAAAGCGCCATGTGCTCGACCGCGCCCTGACCCAGCTGCAGGCCCGCATGCTCATCACCGGCGCGGGCACCCGCCGCCGAATGGACGCCATGGGCCTGCCCACGGGCTGGCCGGGCACCCTGATGAGCACCTTCGAGCAGTGGGCCCCGGCTGCGCTGGAGCGGGCCGAGGCCCTCGACCCCGCCCGGGTCGGCGCGGACCTGCTTGACGCGCTGTGCGCCCGCAACCCCACGGTGCCCCGGGAGACCTGGGCCGCGCTGATCGGGACGGATTTCTGAGGAAATTGTGCACGAATCGCAAAAATCCCCTTGACAATCCGCCCTCCCAGCTTGTATAATGGCAAAGCAGTCCGAAATCGGGCTGGCAAAGTGCGCCGTTAGCTCAGCTGGATAGAGTGACTGGCTACGGACCAGTAGGTCGGGGGTTCGAATCCCTCACGGCGCGCCAGCTAGAACCCGCTCCGCTCTAGGCGTTGCGGGTTTTTGCTTACCCTTTTCCACACATCAAAATGTGCGGTTGGGTACTATTTTGGGTACTACTGCCTGAAAAACTGCCAAAATCGCGAGCCTTCCGTGGGATTGTATGTCCCGGCGGGAGGCTCTTTTTTTATGCCTTTTTCTCGCGGTTGCCCAGCAGCATAGCCTCCAGTTTGTCGGATGCTCCCCGATCTTTAGCCGCCAGGGCGTGAGCGTATATGTCCATCGTCGTAGATACCTGACTATGGCCCAGGCGAGCGCTTACGGTCTTGAGGTCCTCCCCCGCTGCGACAAGCAGGGTGGCCGATGTATGCCCTTACGGTATAATTACGACAAACCGGAAAACCCAGTAAATACGGTGGTTTGAAGGTTATGAGCCTACTTTTTCATCCTTTTCCAAATCGTGAAAAAGTCGCTGAAAAACGTAATAACCGGTGG
>JBMNTT010000061.1:0-9597 GCA_050945875.1 Christensenellales bacterium | reverse complement strand
ATCGCTCCTCGCGCTGGCTGCCGCCCACCAGCTCGCCGATGCCCGGCACCAGCAGGTCGCTGGCGGCGACGGTCTTGCCGTCGTCGTTCAGGCGCATGTAGAAGGCCTTGATCTGTTTGGGGTAGTCAGTCAGGAACACCGGCTTGCCAAAGACCTGCTCGGTTAGGTAGCGCTCGTGCTCGGTCTGCAGGTCGCATCCCCAGTACACCGGGTAGTCGAAGTCGCGGTCGGCCTTCTCCAGGATGGACACCGCCTCGGTGTAGGGCAGGCGCACAAACTCGCTGCCCGCCACCAGCTGCAGCCGCTCGATCAGGCCCGGGTCGATGCGCTGGTTGAAGAAGGCCATCTCGTCGGGCGCGTGCTCCAGCACATAGCCGATGACGTCCTTGACCATGGCCTCGGCCAGGTCCATGTCGTCGGCCAGGTCCGCGAAAGCGATCTCCGGCTCGATCATCCAGAACTCCGCGGCGTGGCGGGTGGTGTTGGAGTTCTCGGCGCGGAAGGTCGGCCCGAAGGTGTACACGTTCTGGAAGGCCATGGCGAAGGGCTCGACGTTGAGCTGGCCGCTGACAGTCAGGAAGGCCTGCTTGCCGAAGAAATCCTCCTGATAGTCCACCCGGCCGTCCTGGGTTTTGGGCGGGTTGGCCACGTCCAGGGTGGTGACCTGAAACATCTCGCCCGCGCCCTCGCAGTCGCTGGCGGTGATCAGCGGGGTGTGCACATAGACGAAGCCGCGCTCCTGGAAGAAGCGGTGCACCGCGTAGGCCGCCAGGGAGCGCACCCGGAACACCGCCTGGAAGGTGTTGGCCCGGGGCCGCAGGTGGGCGATGGAGCGCAGATACTCCAGGGAGTGGCGCTTTTTCTGCAGGGGGTAGTCGCTCTGGCAGGCCCCTTCCAGGGTGATCTGGCTGGCCCTGATCTCAAAGGGCTGCTGGGCCTCGGGGGTCAGGCACACCGTGCCCACCACCGACACCGCCGAGCCGGTGGAGAACTTGCAGGCCTGCTTGAAGTTCTCCAGCTCGCCGTCCTGGAGCACCACCTGCACGCCCTTGAAGGCCGTGCCGTCGGTCAGCTCCATGAAGCCGAAGGCCTTGCTGGCGCGCACGGTGCGCACCCAGCCGGCCACGTGGACCTGCTGCCCATCCAGCTGGGCATACTGCTCGAGCAGCTTACGCAGCTGCATCCGCTGGCTCATATTCCCATCCTCCTATTGTCCGGGCGCGCCGGGCGCGCCGGTCATTTTCCGTATTGTTCCATTATACTCACCGAAAATGTGCCTGTCCATACCTGCCGGGCGCATGAAGGCCGCCCGGGCGGCATAGATTGTCCCAATCCAAGGAGGGAGGCGTTTCGATGCCCGTACAATTTCCGACCCTGCTGATCTGCACGCCCCACCTGCCCTGCCAGGTGCTCTACGACGCGCGGCCGGTGGCCGTGCTCCACGCCGGGCAGGACGCCGCGGCCCTGCCCCTGCCGACCAGCGGGCAGGGCGTGCTAACCCTCGCGCCGCTGCTGTCCGGCCCGGCGCGCTGCCCGCTGAACCTGCTGGTCACCACCAGCCGGGGCGAGGTGCACCTGCCCCTGGGCGGAGAGGAGCAGCCGGTGCACCTGTCCCGCTGGCCCGACGGCCTGTGGGAGCTGATCGCCGAGCCCCCGCTTCTCGCGCCGCCGCCCGCCCTGCCGGTGCCGGTGGACGTGCTCGAGCGGGAGGGCCTGCGCGCGACGCTGTATCAGGATCAGGGCCTGCGCCTGTCCCTGGAACAGGAGGGCCGCCCGGCGCTGGACGTCCCGGTGACCTACGGGGAGGACCAGGGCCGCCTGTCGCTCATGGACAGCGCCGCGGGCCCCTTGATCCTCGCCCGGGGCCCCGGCCGGGACGGCGGCGAGTACCTGCTGGCCGTGCACGCCCAGAGCGCCCAGGTCTACCTGGACACCTGGTTCCACCAGATCCGCCTATCCGGCGAGGGCGCGCTGCTGCGCCGCACCCTGCCCGACACCGTCGGCCACCAGCTGGCCGAGCGCTGGGTCTTCCAGCCCGGCCGCCCGCCCGAGTGCGCCCAGCGGGGCTATGTCGTCTCCGGCTCCGCGCCCCAGACCCCCGAGGACACCGCCAGCGCCCTGGCCGAGGCCGCCGCCCTGGGCCTGTGGGACGAGGCAGCCGGCTACCTGGCCGCCGGGGCCGCGGGCCTTCAGGCCGCGCGCGACATGCTGGGCGCCTTTGACGAGGTGGTCGCCCCGCGGCACCTGCCCGTGGACCTGCCCGCGGGCGTGCCCGTCGCCCTGCTGAGCGTGCAGGAGCCCTGGCTGAGCCAGGTGCGCATCGTGTGCATGCAGGTCATCCCCCAGAGCGACGCGGCCGGGCCCTACAAGGTCGCCGGCATCGCGGGATAAGCAAAGGCCCCCTACCTGGGGGCCTTTTGTTTAGCCGTTGAGCAGGACAATGCCGATGTTCAGGTAGGTGGCATAGAGCAGCCAGAGCAGGTAGGGCGCCAGCAGCCAGGCCGCGCAGCGGTCCACGCGGGCGAACCGGGCGATGGTCAGAACCACGAATAGGTCCAGGACCAGGATCACCGCCAGCCCCAGCGCCGGGTTGTGCAGGCCGAAGAACGCCGGGTTCCACAGGAAGTTGACCCCCAGCTGCAGGGCGTACAGGCCCAGGGCGCGCCGCCGCCCCGCGCTGGGCTCGGCGCGGTACACCCGGTACGCCGCGACACCCAGCAGCACGTAGAGCAGGGTCCAGGCCACCGGGAACAGCCAACTGGGCGGCGACAGGGGCGGGCGGACCAGCTGGGCGTAGTACGCGCTTGAGTTGCCCCCCAGCAGGGCGGAGACCAGGCCGGTCAGCTCCGCCACGCCGATGCTGACCGCCAGGGCGAACCAGTTGATGGATTTGTTCCGCATGCCGTCCTCCTTTTCAGCCCATGGCCGAAAGCGCCGCGCCGAGCTGCTCGCGCATCAGGGGCGGGAGCTGCTCGCTGTCGCGCCACTGGCGGCACAGGGTATATAGGTCCTCATAGGGTTTCTGCCGGGCGTCCATCTGCTGGCGCATCTGCTCCAGCTGCCCCTGGCAGGCGTCCAGCTCCCGGGCCATGCCCTTCATCTGGATCAGCAGCAGGTCGTACTGCACGGTCAGCCGGTCGTACTGCTCGGCCTTGCGCTTGGAGAAGCGGCGGTTGGCCGCCAGGTGGGTCAGCTGGTGCAGGGCGGCGATCAGCGAGTCCCCCGCCCCGTCGAGGGCCTGCAGGTCCTGGGCGATGCCCGCCAGGTGGTTGATGAGCATCTGGCCCGGGTCGGTCACGGGCTCGGCCGGCTCGGCGGGCGGCTCCACCTCCGGGGGCGCGTAGGGGTTGACATAGCTCTCCCCCGCCTGCTCCAGCCGGGCCATCACCGCCTCGACCTGGTCGCGGTGGTGCTTGATGAGCGAGCGGTACTTGTTCTGCAGGCGCAGCATGCCCTTTTGGTCCTGCCCGGCCATCTCCAGGGCGATGGCCCGCACCGACCTGCCCTGGGCCTGTCCGGTGAGCATCGTCCCTAGCAGCGCCTCCACCTGCTCGGGGGTGAACAGCTCGAAGGGGGTGGGCGCGTCCATCTGCCCGCGCAGGTGGGTGTAATAATAGTTGCGCACCGAGGCGCTCTTGCGACCGGTGCGCTGGGCCACGGCCTCAAAGGCGATCTGTAGGGGTTGGCGGCTCTGCCGGGCCTTGCGCACCTGCTCCATCAGCAGGGATTGCTGCTCCTGGGCCCAGCCGCTGCGCTGTGTGGTCATGGGGGAAACCTCCTCATTTGCTTTGTCACCGCTAGCGTATGTGTTCGCCAGAAAGATATGCATGCAAATGTGCAGGCCCATGGAGCAAACGCCGCCGGCGATGGACCCGGCGGGACAGGCGGATGGTTGCCCAGGCGCGCCGATCATCAACAAAACCCGCCCGTGTGGGGATCACACGGACGGGTCCATTGGGCGGTCAGGAGGTCTTGGCCCGGGCGCGGACCGCCAGCAGCAGGATCAGGGCGACGCCGCTGCCCGCCGCCAGCGCGGCGTACACCCACAGCCGCGCAGGGTCGCCGGTCTTCGGGCCGGGCTCGGGGGCGGGCGCGTATCGGTTGGTGAACGCCGCCGAAGAGCGCTTCTCCCCCGAGCTGCCGGCGGTCAGGACCGCGGTGGTCTCAAGGCCGCCGCTGTCCTCGGCGTTGGTGACGTACACCGTCAGGCGATAGACCGTATCGTCATAGGTGCATGCGGGGTCGGACCCCGCTTGCTGGTAGATCGTATAGCGGTACACGCCCAGCCGGTCGAAGACCATGGGCGGGAAGACCGCGCCGCCCCGGCCGGGGAGGCTGACGGTGCAAAGGTCCCCCTGGCTGCCCTCGGGCATGGGGAACGCGGGATCCTGCGCCCGCAGGTTGACCGAGAAGCCCTCGGGCGCTTCGGGGGGCGCGCCCTCCAGGTCCAGGGTCACCTCGATGGCCACCCCCGGCGCCTCGGCGGCGCAGGCGGCCGAGGGCAGTACCGCCGCCATGATCGCCAGGGTGAATAGCAGCAGCGCCGCGCCGCATGGTTTTTTCCGCATCTCATCTTCCCTCCTGATCCAATGTATAATCGGGCAGCACCGCCGCCAAGACAACGGTTCTTGCGTCCGTAAACGCCGACGAGCAGGTGCTCAGCGCCAGGATGCGGGACCCCTCGTGGCCGCGCAGCTGCGCCAGGGTTTCGGCGCGCAGGCAGGCGGCCCGCCGCTGCACATAGGGCAGCAAGTCGTCGATCTGCGTCCGCCAGGGTTCCGGATCGAACAGATAGGCGTCCGAGGCGGAACACAGCAGGCACGCGAAGATCTCCAGGCGATAGGCCCCGTCGGGCGTCAGCAGCGTCCCGGAGGCGTGCTCCTCAAAGAAGGCCTCGTCCTGATACCGGGCCAGGTCCCCAAACATGCCGCCGTTGTCCATATGGTGTCCGTACAAGAGCGCGTACCGATCGGAGAAATCCTTCCGGTTTCGGGAGTCCAGATAGATGCTCCCGGCCAGGGCGAACTGACCGTACACGTCGGTATTGATGTAGGTGAGGTTGGTCTCCCCCTGCAAAATGGGGTAATCCACCCGGGTGCCCTCCAGGGTGATCCAGCCACAGACATCCGGGTTGATCGCCAGGCACTGCTCGAAGGAAATTTTCCCCGCCTCGGCCTGGGGCTTGAGCCCCAGCATCTGCGCCTGCACATCCTCAGCGGCCGCATAGACGCGGCCGTTGTCCCACAGGGCGTAGCCCGCATACAGCCCGGCGGCGCACAGGGCGGCTGCGACCATGAGGCTCAGGGCTGCGTTGGCGGCCTTGAGAATCAGCTGAAATACACGCATTACGGATTCCCCATGCGATGCCACGCGCCTTTCACAGCATGTATCCCCCGGGGCGCGGGCGTCCATCCCCCCGCGCCCCGGGGATCGCGGGGTCGTCACAAGCTAGCGGATCAGCGCTCCCTCGCCAAACGCTTGCGCGCGACAAACACGCCCAGGCCAACGACGGCCAGCGCCAGCAGCAGCACATAGGGCAGATTGTCCAGGCTGACGCCGGTGTCCACCACGGCGCTCTTGTGGTTGTTGACCACGGCCGCGGCGGTGGCGTTGGCGGCGATGGCGCCCTGTTCACCGGTGTAGGTGACGGTGTAGCCCTTGGAGCCGTCGCTGCCGTTGGGATCCGCGGCGGTGTGCTTGGCGTCCTCCGCCACGGTGTAGGTGACGCCGGCGGGAATGTTGGCGAAGGTGACAACCGCGCCGTCCGCGGCCAGCTCGATGTCCCTGGCGACGGTCCAGCCGTTGCCGCTCTGGGTCCAATCAGCCGGGGTGATGGTCTGGTTGCCGCCGTAGGTGATGGGGCTGAGCACCGCCTTGTCCGAGGCGAAGGTGACATGCAGGGTGAAGGGCTGATCCTTCTTGGCCAGGTTGCCGGACACGGTCTTATCCACGGTCAGGTGGCCGACGCCGTAAGCGTTGGTGAAGGTATCCTTCTTGCCATCGTTGATTTGGGTGACGCCCACGGTGGCGTCGAGCTTGCCCTCGTCATAATTGTACGCCACCAGCACAGAGACCGCGACGGTATCGCTGGTGTAGGTGACGCCCTGGGTGGCGCCGGCGGTCTCGGCGATGGTGAAGTGGTAGAGACCGACCTTGGTGAACGAGGGCACGTTGATGGTGAGCTTTTGGTTGGCGTTGCCGGTCACCGCCAGGGGATCAACCGTCAGGTTGGTCGTATCGGGGTTATCCTGGGCGGGGGTGGAGATGAAGTTCAGGGTCTCGGCGGGGTAGAGCGCCGCGTCGGTCGCGCCCGTGAGCGAGTAGGTCTTGATGACCGCCTCATACGAAGCCGGGTCGGACGACAAAGGCTCACCCTCGGCGAGGGCGGCGGTACCCATGGCCAGCGCCAGCACCAGCGCCAGCATGGCGGCAAGTATCTTTTTGCACATGTGGAAACATCCTCCTTCTTTTTTGTCCTTGTATATGTCAACGCCGTGCGGCGCGAAGCATCCTCCCTCACAGGCCCTGCCGGCGCAGGATGGTAATGATCTTCCCCTGGACGTCCGCCACCGGCACCGGGCCGAAATCCCGGCTATCCTCGGCCTGGGTCCGATGGTCGCCCAGGATGAACACGCATCCCGGTCCCACCTGCACCGGATAGTCAAGGCCCTCCTTGGCGTAAGTGGCGTAAAAAATCCGCGCGCTCTGGGTCGTGCCGTTGACGCTCAGCGCGCCGCTCTCGTCCAGGGAAACCACATCCCCCTCTCGGGCCACGACGCGCCCCACCCGGCGCTGACCCCCGGCGGTGTAGAGCACCACGTCGTCCTGGGCGTAGGACCCCTGCAGCCGGAAGGCCAAAAGCAGGTCGCCGTCCCTGAGAGCGGGATCCATGTCGCCGCCGCGAACCTGGGCGATCAGGAATACCTGGGTCAGCAGCAGCCAGGCGGCCGCGGCGATGACCAGCATCTGCAGGGCCAGGCGCGCATACCCCCGCCGCAGCAGCACCGCCGTCCGGCGCGCGCCGATGACGCCGGCGCAGCGCTCATGCATGACCGTCCACCCCTCGCTCCGACCCGGGTTCCGCCGGGGCGGACTCCTCCCCGGCAGGCGGACGCTGCAGCAGCGCATCGTACCGGGCGCGCTCCCGGAGGGACAGGGCGGCATAGAGCTCGTTGAGCTCACCGATCCTGCGCCACACGTCGGCCTCGTCCAGCCCGCCCAGCAGCCGCCTCTTGAAGCGGACCTGCTTGAGCCAGGCGGCGATGCGGTCGGCCTCGGGCAAATCCGGGCGATGATGCGGGCGACGGGCCCCGGGCTTCTTGGCCCGCCGCCGTCCCCCAGGGGCGCTGGTCTTCATGGGCCCTCCCCCCTACTGCGCCCGCCGGCGCGCCCGGCGCAGCAGCACCGCCCCGCCGGCGGCCGCCATCGCCAGCATCAGCAGATACGGCAGGGTATCCAGATGCACGCCGGTGTCGATCAGCACATCCTTGCGGTTCTCCACCAGGATGACCAGTTCATCGCCCCCCTCATCCGGCACCGTGTACTGCCCATCGGTCAGGGTTTGTCCGCCGGCGGTGATGGTGGCCGCGTAGTCGGCCCCGTTGGTCTCCTCGACGGTCAGCGTCGCGCCCAGGGGCACGCCGTTGAGCACCGCGCGCTGGCCGTGGGTCAGGCTGAAGGCGGCGGTTTTCCGGTCGGCGGACAGGGTGTAGCCCTCGCCGGGTTTCATGGGCCCGGTGCAGGTCACCGAGAAATCAAAGGCCTGGCTGCGATCGCCCATGTTGCCCGAAACCCGTTTCTCCACGGCCACCTGGGTGGTCTTGGGGGTGTAGGCGTTGGTCAGGGCGACCTCGGGGTTCTGGGCCGCCTGGATGTCATAGCTGAGCTGGGCCACGTGCTGCCACTGGTTGGTGTCGCCAATGAGCATCTCCTGGGTGTCGAAGTTGTAGGTGATGGTCGCGCCGTTGAGCTCAAAGCCCGCGCCGGAGGTGATCTGCTCCTCGATGCTGTAAAAATACACCGGGCTCTTCCAGGGACCTGCGATGGACAGCACGACCTGTTGCACAGCCAGGCGCTGGGCGGCGCTGAGGGAGTGCTCGGTGATGACCGCCACGCCCCGGTTCTGGGTTAGGGTCGCGGCAAAAAAGGTGCCCTCGCTCACCGGCCAGTTGGTGTGACTGCAGGTGGTCTCATGGGTAAGCACCGCCGCATCAATATCGGCCGCAGCCACAGTGACGTCGCCCGTGCCCGAAGAGGCGACCTCATAACGGTCGATCTGCATGCCGCTCTCCGAGACAGTGTAGGTGCCCGCCTGCGCGCCGATGATCTTCCAGCGCCACACCAGGCCGTCGGCGGACTTGCTGAATTCGACGCCCTCGCTGGAACCTTCGGTCAGGGTATAGACGGCGCTGCCTCCGCGGACGGTGACGGTGAAATCCTCGGGAATCTGATCGGCGGTGATGCCGCTGAAGGTCTTCTGCACGACGATGAAATTGGGATCCTCCTGGGCGTCGGTGGAGGTATAGGTGTTGCACACGGCCACGGTCGCGCCGCCCTCGCCCAGGGCGACCTGGGTGGAATCGGCCTGCACGCCGTTGATGGTGGTCACACAGGAAAAGCCCGCGGGGGTGTTGCGCTCAGTCTCCTCGACGGTGTAGGTCCCCAGGGCCAGATTCTCCAAGGTAGCGGACCATTTGTTCTCATCGCTCAGGACCACCGTGCGTGCATAATTATCCGGGCCCGACACCTGCATGGACACCGAGCTGGGGGTTGCGCCGATATTGGTTTTCGTGATGGTCAAATCCCCCTTGGGGGTGACGATCTCGATCAGTTCCTCGGCCTGGATATTGAAGTCCAGACCCTGATTGCCGTCGCAATCGATGATGGCCTGGATGAAATCCTCCCGGCCGGAGTAGGTCTTGGAGAAATCGTAGGTCTTCTCCTCTCCCTCCACCTGCAGCCTGCCGCTGATGGTGATGGTATCCTGCTTGCCGACGCTCACACGCGTCCAGCGCCACTCATAGCTGGCGCCGCTGTTAAACGTCTTGGTCTCGCTTTTCCCATTGGCGTGGGTCAGGGTGATGGTGACCGGGGTTAGGACCTTGACGTCCTTGGTCTGGCTCCCGGTCTGGCTGCCGTCGACGCTGGTGGTAATCTTCAGGTCGCCCCTGACCCGGATGTCAATGTGGCCGAAGGCGTCCGTGCGGTTATAGATCCACTCCGCCCGCTCCCAGGACAAACCGTTTGCCGCAAACGCTGTGGCGGGGATCAGGCTGATCACAAGCACCAGGCACAGCATGACGGCGAGCGACCTGCTCAGTTTTTTCATTTTGTTTCCTCCCTCTCCAATTTCCTGGAATCTGGTAAAGTAGACCATTATGACCGGGGGCGTCTCTCTTTATGAGGGCTATTTTGGCCCTTTTTATGCACCTTTTCAAACCAAAAACAGTTTAGCACAACTGGTATTTATTGTCTAGCTTTTTTTCCAACAGCGCCGCCCGGTGGCGCAGGCCGCCTTTTCCACCGACGGGCGCGACCGCGACCGCTCAATCGCGGGGCATTTGCGCTCGCGGGTGAAAATTGTATCTATCCATATCC
>JBMNTT010000060.1:0-9864 GCA_050945875.1 Christensenellales bacterium | reverse complement strand
GAATGGCCTGGATGGCGCCCAGCCCCACTGCGTGCTGATCCTTTCCTCCCTGCCGGATACCTCGGAGAATATCTTCAAGGTGGTCGAGGCCGCGCTGCCCAAGGGCTCGGGGTCCCTGGCCGTGCGCATGGACAACGCGCACGTGGCCCTGATGCAAGGCCTGCAGGATGATGAGGACGACCAAGATGTGCTCAACCTGGCCCAGGCGCTGCAGGAAACCATCATCAGCGAGCTTTCGGTGGATGTGATCGTGGGCATTGGGCTGCCCGCGCCGCGCATGGACCGGGTGCACGACAGCTATGCCCAGGCCCGGGAGGCGCTGCAGATCGGCATGGTGCAGGATGGGCAGGGCAGCATCTACTGCTACGGTCGGATGCTCTTTGAGCGCTTCCTGCACGCCGTGCCCGCGCCGGTACGCCAGGCATTCATCCGCGAGGTGGGCAAGGATAACCTCAGCCATCTGATGAACGAGGAGATGAACGAGACCCTACGGCAGTTTTTTGCCCATAGCCTGAACCTATCGGAGACCGCGCGCACGCTGTTCATCCACCGCAACACCCTGGTCTATCGGTTGGACAAGGTCTATCGGGCCACCGGCCTGGACCTGCGCCGGTTCGAGGACGCGGTGACCTTCCGCATCTTGATGGCGCTGCTGAGCTATGAGTGACGCGGGCAGCGCTGCCAGCGCGCCTGGCCTTAGTCGCGGCGCTTCCCTGCTGGGCGCATAGCCCCGGGCCGGCGCGCGTAGAAATACATCAGTGTGATCCACCCGGGCGCGCCGCGCCCGGGCGCAGAAGGAGGATTCTATGGAACATCCTGTGATCAAGCGGCCCCAGCCCCATCGGGGCAGAATCCTGGCGGCGGTGCTGGTCACCGCGCTGGTTGTCGGCGCCATCTGCTTTACCCTGGGTCAGCAGATCGCCTCCTACCGCCAGGTGATACAGGGGGATCGGGTCGTGATCTCCAAGGAGGATTTCCAAACCCTCCAGAGCTATCAGCGGCTGACGCAGATCCATCAGAGCATCCTGAAGAATTACCTCGGAGACGTGAGCGACGAGGCGTTGCTCGACGGCGCGGCCAAGGGCATGACCGCCGCGCTGGATGACCCCTACGCCTACTACTACACCGCCGATGAGTATAAGAAGCTCCAGGAGGTCAGCTCCGGCAATTATGACGGGGTGGGCCTGCTGATTCAGCAGAGTGCCGAAGGCTATGCGACGGTGGTGCAGGTCTATGAGGGTTCGCCCGCCGAGCAGGCCGGCATGCAGCCGGGGGATCAGATTCTCGCGGTGGACGGTGAACCCTTGACGCTGGACGAACCTATTGAGAACATCTCCGCCAAGGTCAAGGGGCCCAAGAACACCCAGGTCGCCATGACCCTGTTGCGCGGCGAGGAGCAGGTCGAGGTCACCCTGGAGCGCAAGGAGATCACCATCGACTATGCCCACTTCGAGGTTCTCGACGGCGGCATTGGCTATGTGCGCATCACTGAGTTCTACGGCAACGCCGTGACGGAGTTTGAGAAGGCCCTCAAGCAGTTCGACAAGCAGGGGGTCAAGGGCTTCATCGTGGATCTGCGCGACAACCCCGGCGGCTATCTGGACGACGCGGTGGCGATCGCGGACCTGCTGTTACCCGAGGGCGACATTGTCTACACCGAGGATAAAAATGGCAACCGCGAGTACGAGAAGAGCGACGCTGCCTGCACCGACCTGCCCTTCGCCGTGCTGGTCAACGGCATGAGCGCCTCGGCCTCCGAGGTGCTGGCCGGGGCGATCCAGGACTATGGCGCGGCGCCACTGATCGGGGAGAAGACCTACGGGAAGGGCATCGTGCAGAACATCTACCCCTTCAACGACGGCGCGGCCCTCAAGTATACCATCGCCAAGTACTACTCGCCCAGCGGGCGCTGCATCCATGGCACCGGTCTGGAGCCGGATATCGCCTTGTCCCTGCCCGAGGAGCTGACTGACGGCACGGAGGACTACAGCCGGCAGCGCGACACCCAGCTGCAACAGGCCATCGAGGTCATCAACAGCGGCTGGCAGAAACCCTCGTGAGGGCGGATTGAATGGAAAACCAATTGCGTGGGGGAGCGGAGCGATCCGCTCCCCTTTTTTGCGATTGATGCGATGGGTTGCATGGAAGAAGGAGATATGAACGGAGACCCCGCGCACGATGACGGTATCCCCTCGCGATTGCTGATAACTCGCATCATGTGCACGCTTATGTAAAAGGTCTCCCTCGACCGTTCGCACGTTCTCCATCCATTGCTGTTCAAGATGAATCATCGCCCACTGCCGCCGGCAAAACTTGAAATGTTGAATCCCGGATAGATGGGATTCCACTGCCTCGAAGAGCGGGCAGGTGGCAGCCCTATCCAGTGGAGTATAAACGAGGCATACCCAAACAGGATTCCATGGATGAGTTGCAGCTGTGCGCGCAAGCGGTGTGTTTGGAAGAGCTGTTGTGTTGCTCTGTCCCCGAGGGGGCGCTTTATTACGGTGAAATACGCCGTCGGCAGCCTGTCTACTTTGCGGAGTCCCTACGCCAGGAGGTTGAAGCTATAGTTGCTCAGATGCACGAACTCTACCGGCGTGGGCACACCCCTAGGGTAAAGCCGACGAAAGCCTGCAACGCCTGCTCTCTGAAAGAACTCTGCCTCCCCAAATTGATGACCATTCGGTCTGTATCCTCGTACATTCAGGAACATCTGGAGGAAGCGCCATGAGGCATTTGCTCAACACCCTTTTCGTGACCTCGGAGGATGCCTATCTGAGTTTGGATGGAGAGAACGTCGTCGTCAACCGTGACCGACAGGTGGCGGGCAGATTTCCTCTTCACACCCTGATGGGCATCGTCAGCTTTGCCTATGCGGGCGCCTCGTCGGCCCTGATGGGCGCTTGTGCGGCGCGGGGTGTCAACCTCGCGTTCTGTACGCCCCGGGGGAAATTTCTGGCCCGGGTTGCGGGGGAAGACCGCGGCAACGTGCTGCTGCGGCGTACCCAGTACCGGATAGCGGACGATCCGGCTCAAAGCTGTCTGGCTGCGCGTGGCTTTATCTTTGGGAAGATCTACAACGCCTGCTGGAGCATTCGGAGAACCATGCGGGATCACGAAATGCGGGTGGATATCCAGACCCTGGGCCGCGCCGCCGATCAGCTCAAGGAATTCTTGCCCACAGTCACCCAGGCGAGCGAGTTGGATACGCTGCGCGGGATCGAGGGCAACGCCGCCTCATGCTATTTTTCGGTTCTGGATGAGATGATCCTCAACCGCAAGGAGGCGTTCTACTTCCGGGGCAGAAACCGCAGACCGCCCCAGGACAACATCAACGCGATGCTCTCCTTCGCCTACGCACTGCTGGGAAACGACTGCGCATCCGCGCTAGAGTCCGTGGGCCTGGACTCCTATGTGGGGTTCATGCACCGGGATCGACCGGGACGGACCTCCCTGGCGCTGGACCTGATGGAAGAGGTGCGCCCCCTGATGGCGGATCGGTTTGTGCTGTCCCTCGTGAACAACCGAATGGTCGATGAGGGGGACTTCGCGCGCCAAGATAGTGGTGCGGTCTCCATGACCGATGCCGGGCGACGCAAATTCTTGAAAGCGTGGCAGGAGCGCAAACAGGAGATGATTACCCAGCCCTATCTGAAGGAGAAGGTGCCCTGGGGGCTGGTTCCTTATCTCCAGGCGCTTCTGCTGGCGCGTTACCTGCGGGAGGACCTCGATGGATACCCGCCATTTTTATGGAAATGAGGTGATAGGATGTTGGTGGTCATCGCTTACGATGTCAACACCGAGGACGCCGCTGGTCGAAGCCGCCTGCGGCGCATCGCCAAGCAGTGTGTCAATTATGGTCAGCGCGTGCAGAACTCCGTTTTCGAGTGCTTGGTGGACGCGGCGCAGTGCAAGCAGCTGCAGGCGTCGCTTAAGGCCATCATGGATGAGGAGAAGGACAGCCTGCGCTTCTACTACCTGGGCAACCGATATGAGACCAAGATCGAGCACTTTGGCGCCAAGCGCGCCTACGAGCCCGAAGGCCTGCTGATGATCTGAGCGGCCGCGTTAAAGCATGCCGCTTAGAAATCCTTGCAATGCTGTCCCGACGCGGATATAATGAACGCATCTGATTATTTTACCATATCCAATTTTGATTGAGGGAGGCCTGCAATCATGACCAAGGCGCCGTGCATCCATCCGCACATGGGCTGGAACAGCTTTGACTGTTTCCTGGATTTCGTGGACGAGCGGACGATGATCGAGAACATCGAGGCGATGGACAAGTACCTCAAACCCTTCGGCTGGGAATATGTGGTGGTGGATATCCTCTGGGCTGCGCAGGGAATCCGCAACCCGGCCTACCGCGATTATGAACTCAACACCCTGCTGAGCATGGACGCCTGGGGCCGGGTCACCCCGGCGATCGATCGCTTCCCTTCAGCCAACTTCGGCCAGGGCTTCAAGCCCCTGGCAGATATCGTGCACCGGCGGGGGATGAAGTTCGGCATCCACATCATGCGGGGCGTGCCGCGCCAGGCTGTGTACATGAAGACCCCCATCCTGGGCACCGAGTATACCGCAGCGGACATCGCCAATATCGAGGACGTCTGCGCCTGGGAAGATCATTTCTACGGGATTGACATGGATAAGCCCGGCGCCCAGCAATACCTGGACTCGCTGTTGGCGCTCTACGCCCAGTGGGAGATCGACTTCATCAAGATCGACGACTTGAGCGCCCCGGGCTACCATCAGGCGGAGGTGGAGGGCTATGCCAAGGCCATCGCCAAGTGTGGCCGGGAGATCGTGCTGAGCACCTCGCCCGGGGAGACGCCCTTGGACGCGGGCGCGCACGTGAGCGAGCACGCCAATATGTGGCGTATCTCCAATGATTTTTGGGATCGCTGGGATCATCTGTACGCTCAGTTCAAACGGCTGCATGACTGGGAACCCTACAAGAAGCCCGGCGCATGGCCCGACGCGGACATGCTACCCATGGGCGAGCTACAAAAGGTCGGCCCCCACGCGCGCCATCGCTACTCCAACTTCACCTACGACGAGGTGCAAACCATGCTCAGCTTGTGGCTGATCGCCCAATCCCCGCTGATGCTGGGCGCGCACATCCCCAGCCTGTCGCCTCAGATGCTGGCGCTGCTGACCAACCCCGAAGCCATGGCGATGAATAAGCAGGCGGTTGACGGTCGGCAGGTCGAGCGCCGGGAGGACGGCTACGTGGCTTGGGTGGCCGATGTGGCGGGCGTCGCCCAGGCGCGCTATGTGGCGCTGTTCAACATCTCCGATCAGCTGATGCCCCTGGATGTGGACGTGGCGGCGCTGGCCGGCTTGCCGGGCAAGGCCGTGCGGGACATTTGGCAGGGCGGCCACGGCTGCGGCCATACCCTGCTGCGGCCCCACGCCAGCAAGCTGTATCTGGTCTATTGAGCGCATGAAGTTCGCTTTCGGGCGCAAGCTAAGGCGGCGGGAACCTTTTCGGGCTCCCGCCGTCCAAGGTTCTGGAGCACATACCAAAGGAGGAACATGAACGATGAAATCACGCGTCCGAATCGCCCTGATTGGCCTGGCGTTGCTGCTGGCGCTCGGCGGTTGCAGCAAGCCCGCGGGTACGCCTGCGGCCAGCGCCACCCCCGGCCAGAGCGCCGCGCCCCAGGTCAGCCAGGCCCCCAGCTTGTCGGCCAAGGAGCTGTTTGAGCAGGTCAGCGCCAATATCGAGCTGCCCAACTTTATGGAGATGAGCGCTGAGGAGATCGCCGAGAACTATGGGGTGGACGTGAGCAAGTGCGAGAGTTACTATGTCGGCCTGTCGCCGATGAACGTGCACGCCAACGAGGTGGCGATCTTCTGCCTCAAGGACGCGGCGGACACCCAGGCGTTTGTCGAGGGCTGTAAGCAGGAGGCCCAGCGCCGCGCCAAGGCCTTTGAGCAGTATCTGCCCGAACCCTACGAGCTGGCCACCAACCCCACCATCCAGACCCAGGGCAACTATGTGTTCATGGCCATCGACGCCAACGCGGCGGCCATGGCGGAGACCTTCAAGACCCTGGTGGCGGGCTGATCCACCGGCAAAACGACGGGAGGTGAGAGAAGATGGTCTTTTCGAGCCTCCCGTTTTTGTTTGCCTTTTTGCCCATCGCCCTGGGGGGCTATTTCCTGCTGCCCAGGCGGGCGCGCAACGCCTGGCTCTTCGGGGTCAGCCTGGTGTTTTACGCCTGGGGGGAGCCGGTTTATGTGGCCCTGATGATCTTCTCCACCGTTGTGGATTACACCCTGGGCCGGGGCGTGGCGCGCTGGCGGGGGCGGCCGGGCGCGCGGGTGATGGTCGCCCTGTCGGTGATCGTCAACCTGAGCCTGCTGGGCTTTTTCAAGTACGCCGATTTTCTGCTGAGCGGGGTCAACGCCCTGCTGGGCGTCCAGGTGCGGGCGCTGAACCTGCCGCTGCCCATCGGGATCAGCTTCTACACTTTCCAGACCATGAGCTACACTCTGGACGTCTACCGGGGCGACGCGCCGGTGCAGCGCAACTTCATCGCCTTCGGGGCGTATGTGTCGCTCTTTCCCCAGCTAATCGCCGGGCCCATCGTGCGCTACCATGAGGTGGCCGAACAGCTGACCTGCCGGCGGGAGACCTGGGCGGGGGTGGAGGCGGGCAGCCGACGTTTCATCCGCGGACTGGTCAAGAAGGTGCTGCTGGCCAATTTCGTCGGCCCCTACTGGGAGATAATCCAGGCCATGGGTCAGTGGAGTCTGCTCTCCGGCGCGCTGGGGGTCATGTGCTTTGCGCTGCAGATCTATTTCGACTTCTCGGGCTACTCGGACATGGCTATCGGCCTGGGGCGCATCTTCGGCTTCACCTTCCCGGAGAACTTCCGCCATCCCTACCTGGCTCAGTCGGCCTCGGAATTCTGGCGGCGCTGGCATATCACCCTGGGGGCTTGGTTCCGGGAATATCTCTATATTCCTCTGGGAGGCAATCGCCGCGGCGTCGCGCGCACCATCCTAAACTTAGCGGTGGTCTGGCTGGCCACCGGCCTGTGGCACGGCGCGGCGGTGAATTTCCTTCTGTGGGGCGGATATTTCGGGCTGCTGATCATCCTGGAGCGCTTTGTCTGGGGCCGGGCTCTGTCCGGCGCGCCCCGCGCCCTGCGCCATCTGTACACCCTGGCGGCGGTGGCGGTGGGCTGGGTGATCTTCTGCTTCCCGACCCTGGGCCAGATCGGCGCCTACCTGGGCGGGCTGATCGGCCTGGGCGGCCTCGCCGACCGGACCGGCTGGTATGTGCTGGACAGCCTACGGCTGATGCTGCCGGTCATGGCGCTGCTGGCCACCCCCTGGCCGGGGCGCTGGGCGCGGCGGCTGGCGGGACGGCCCTGGGGCCGGGCGCTGGTCGGCGGCCTCTACGCCGCCGGGCTGCTGCTGTGCGTCGCCAGCCTGGTCAACGGCGCGTACAATCCCTTCCTTTATTTCCGATTTTAGAAAGGCGGTTCCCATGCGCAAACCTGTGATCGCGATCTTCTCCGGGGCGGTGCTCCTGCTGGGCATGGCCCTGACCTGGCTGCTGCCCGACCGGAGCTTTTCTCCCCAGGAGAATCGGATGCTGGCCCAGCTGCCCGCCTTTTCGGCCCAAAGCCTGGTGGAGGGGGCGTACATCCCCAAGCTGGAGCGCTACCTGCAGGACCAGTTTCCCTTCCGGGAGGGCTGGGTTAACGCCCAGTACCATCTGGCGGCGCTACAGGGGGTGCGGGAGCACAACGGCGTGTACCTGGGCCGGGACGGCCGCTTCCTGGAGCAGCTGGGGGACAGCGACGCCAAGGCCCTGGCTTACAACCAGCATGCCCTCAACCAGATCGGCCAAAAAACCGGTCGGCCGGTCTACCTGATGCCGGTGCTCTCGCAAAGCGCCTGCGCCCCCGAGTTGCTGCCCGATAACGCCCCGGTGCCGGACCAGCGCGCGCAGCTCGCCGCCCTGATGCGGGGCATGAGCGAGGCGGTGCGCCTGGCCGATCCCTCGGATCAGTTGGGGGCGGAGGATTACTACCGGACCGACCATCACTGGAATCACCTGGGCGCGCGCGAGGGATACCGCGCTCTGCGCCGGGCGATGGGGCTTGAGCCCCGGGAGGACTTCACCTACACCCAGGTCTCTGAGGGGTTCATCGGCACCCTGGCCAGCAAGGCCGGGGCCTTCGACGCCGCAAGGGACGCGGTTTTTCGCATCGACGCGCCGGGGCTGGAGGCGATCACCTACACCGTGGCGGACACCGACACCACCTACCCCAGCCTGTACCGGCCGGATAAGCTGGCTGAGAAGGACCAGTACGCCTACTACCTGGGCGGCAACCACGCCCTGGGCGTCAGCCACAACCCGGCGGGGCGGGGCAAGCTGCTGCTGCTGAAGGACTCCTACGCCCATGTGCTGCTGCCCTATCTGGCCCGGGACTACGCCCAGGTGCACGTCATGGACTTGCGGTATTATCAGGGCGATGTGCTCGCCTACATCCAGCAGCAGGGCATCGACCAGGTTGCGGCGGTCTACACCCTGAACAAGCTGGTCACCGAGCCCTGCTTCGGGCGGCTGGGTTATACCGGTTGATGCCGAACCCGGCCGCTGATATAATGGAGGCATTGAACGCGAGGAGGTTGCGCCATGCGCTGGATCAGCTACCCGATGAAATTGTCCCCCGCCTATGTGGCCTATCCCTGGGGCGGGGAGAACCTCGGCCCCCTGTATGGGCGGAACCTGCCCGGCGACCACATGGGCGAGAGCTGGGAACTCTCCGCCGAGGGCAAGGGGATTAGCACCGTGGCCAACGGGCCCTTCGCGGGGCAGACCCTCGAGCAGCTGTGGCGGGCGTTCGCCGAGCCGCTCGCCGGCCGCAGCCAGCCCGGGGCGGGGGGCGCGTTTCCCCTGCTGATCAAGCTGATCGACGCGGCGGACGATCTGTCGGTGCAGGTGCACCCCGATGACGCCTACGCCGCCGCCCATGAGCGGGACCGGGGCGGCCGGGGCAAGACCGAGATGTGGGTGGTGCTGCGCGCCGAGCCCGGGGCGCGCATGGTGCTGGGCCTTCAGCCCGGGGTGGACCGGGCGCGCCTGGCCGCGGCGCTGGGCAACGGCGCGGTGGACGACTGCCTGTACAGCGCGCCGGTGCGGGCCGGGGAGGCCTATTTCATCCCCGCGGGCCTGGTGCACGCCATCGGCCGGGGGATCGTGGTCTACGAGGTGCAGCAGAACTGCGACATCACCTACCGCCTGTTCGACTATAACCGGCCCGGGCTGGACGGCAAGCCCCGCCCGCTGCACATCGCCCAGAGCCTGGACGCGGCGCACTATGACCTGCCGCCCGCCCGGCCCGCCCAGGGCGAGCGCACCCGACAGGAGGGCGCGTGCGTCGAGCGGCTCAGCGTCAACGCTTACTTTGAGCTCAGCCGGATCGAGCTGGACGGCGAGGCGAGCCTGGACACCCAGGGACGCCTGTGCGCCCTGACCGTGACCCAGGGCGCGGTGCACGTGGACGAGGTGGAGGCGCGGCCCGGGGACACGGTGCTGTTGCCCGGCTCGCTGCCCAGGGCGCGCTTGTCCGGGCAAGGGGCGCTGCTGTCCGCCTGCGCCCGCTAGCGAACCCGTGGATCAACGCGCGGCCGCGATCGAGAAAGCCCCGACAGGGGCTTTTTTTCTTGACAGTTTGGCTGTGATCTGATATTCTACTCTGTTCTTTTGCAAAAGACACGTTGGGGGCGTCCCGGGAACCGGGAGGCCTGTGTTGACATGCCTGGAGAGAGAACGGAGGAAAAGATGGATGGTATCGGTCTGATCGCAACCCTATGCTGCGCGGCCCTGGGGGGCTG
>JBMNTT010000059.1:0-9994 GCA_050945875.1 Christensenellales bacterium | reverse complement strand
CAGGCCGCGATGCTCGATCCGCACACCTCCTCGGAGCTGAGCATCGACGACATCGTCTCCCTGTGCGACGACCTGATTGCGGCCCACGGCGACTGGCTGCCCCAGTACAACTAAATCACCCGGTTCAAGCGCGGATGTCGGCCGACATCCGCGCTTTTTTTGTCCCCGGCACGGGCTCAACCACGCTACCGCCGGCGCACTTGCGCATCCCTCCCGGTGGCATGGGCATCGGTCGCGCGCGCCGCGCTCCCCCGGGGCGTCATTTTTGCGCGGAGGGTTGACAAAGCGACTGTTTTCCAGTATATATGACCCAAGGATATGACAAATAACCTTGTACCCGCGAAACTCGACTACATGGGAGGAAGACGCGATGTCCATTTCCCCGATCAAGGTCGGCCTGATTGGCTCGGGCGCCATCAGCTGCACCTACCTGGATACCCTGGTGAACACCTTCGACATCGTCGAGGTGGTCGGCTGCTCGGACCTGCTGCCCCAGCGCAGCGCCAGCCGGGCGGAAACCTTCGGTATCCGCCAGATGACCAATGAGCAGATCTTTGAGGATCCCGAGATCCAAATTGTCGTGAACACCACCTACCCCATCAGCCATTATGAGGTGACCCGGGGGGCGTTGCTGGCGGGCAAGCATGTGCACAGCGAGAAGATGATGGCCGAGAACTTCGACCGCGCCAAGGAACTGGTCGAGCTGGCCGAGGCCAAGGGTCTGCGCATTGGCATGGCCCCGGATACCTTCCTGGGCGGCGGCCTGCAGACCTGCCGCAAGCTGATCGACAGCGGCATGATCGGCCAGCCGGTGTCCGCCCAGGCGATGGTGGTGCGGGGTTACCACTGGACCTCCCCCAACGACGGCGCGCTCCCGCCCTTTGTGCTCAACGAGGGGGGCACCATCCCCTTCGACATGGGCGGCTACTACATCCACGCGCTGGTGCACCTGCTCGGCCCGGTGCGCCGGGTGGCGGGCTTCGCCCGGCCCTACGAGAAGAAGGTGTTCTCCCACCCCATGCACCCGCGCTACGGTCAGCCCTTGAACCTAACCCCGCCGACGCTGCTGCAGGCCTCCCTGGAGTTTGACAGCGGCGTGTACGGCGGCCTGAGCGTGGTGGGCGAGTGCTTCGGCGAGACGCCCCGGCTGGAGATCTACGGCACCGAGGGCACCCTGATCTGCCCCGATCCCAACACCTACGGCGGGCCGGTGCTGCTGCGCACCAAGAACAGCGACCGCTTCTATGAGATTCCCCTGACCCACGGCTACGGCGCGCCCAAGCGGGCCTCCCTGGACAAGGGCGGCGAGATTGCCGCCTGGGCGGGCAGCTACCGCGGCGTCGGCGTGGCCGACATGGCCTGGGCGATCCGCAACAACCGCCCCCACCGCTGCAGCGCGCTTTTGGGCCTGCACGCCCTGGAGATCATCCACGGGACCCTGCTCTCGGCCCGGGAGGACCGGGTCTACACCATGACCACCCATCCGGCCCAGCCCGCCCCCCTGCCCAGCGGCTTTGGCGGGGCCGACGAGGAGGCCTGCCTGGATACCTGAAACATTGAAGCGGCGCGCACGCGCTGAAAGGAGCGATTACCATGTTGAAATCTGGATGGATCGGCTACATTCGCGGCGAGGACTTTTGGCAGAAGGCCGAGCAGCTGGCGCAGTTGGGCTACCGGGGGATGGACAGCGACTGCTCCGCCCTGCCCGGCGAGGGCGGCCCGGCTGAGAAGGCCCGGCGCCTGCGGGCCATGGGGGTGGAGCCGCTGACGGTGTCCATCGGCTTCGATCCGGAGAAGGGGCTCAAGAGCGAGGAAGCCCTCGCCCGCATCATTGACAGCGCCCACGCCCAGGGCATCGACCGGGTCACCCTCTGGGGCGGCTCGGCGATCCAGAGCTTCTCCCGGGGCTATGGCAACAACGGCAGCTATGAGGAGCTCATGGCCGACGCGGACGCCATGAACTACGCCATCCCCAAGCTGGCAGCCGAGGGGCTGACCCTGTGCTACCACAACCACTACCAGGAGTTCACCGTCTGCCACCGCAACCTGACCAGCATGGACCTGCTGCTGGCCAACACCGACGGGCGGCTGATGCTGGATCTGGACGCCGGCTGGATCACCGTGGCCGGGCTGGACCCGGTGGGCGTTATGGCGCGGCTGGCCGGCCGTATCGCCGTGGTCCACCTGAAGGACATCTACGACGTGGAGGCCTGCAAGCGCATGGGCGGCAACACCGCCCAGGAGGATGACAAGGGCTTCACCGCCCTGGGCAGCGGCCTGCTGGACGTCACCGGCGTGTGCGCCGAGGCCGACTGCCAGGGCATCGGCTACTGCGTGGTCGAGCAGGACCGCCTGCGCCACCTGGACACCATGCAGGCGCTGACCATGGCGCGCTACCGCATGTTCGAGACCGGCCTGTTCGAGTAAAGCAAAAGAGCCCGCGGCGCGGGCTCTTTTCGTTTTTGGGGCTTAGGCGTACTCAACGGCGATGACCTGGTGGCCGGGCAGGCGCGGCAGAGTGAAGGTGACCTCGTCGCCCTGCTGGGTGAAGGGCAGCGCGTCGCCCTGGGGGGCCAGGGTGACGCGGGCGACGGGCGCGTCGGCCGCCAGGGTGAAGGTCAGATCGGCCAGAGGGATGGACTCCTCGATGATATCGATGGTCTGGGTGCGCCGCTCGGGCACATAGTGCAGCAGGTGGATGACGTCGCGCCGCTGGGCCTGCTGGCGGTTGACCGTCACCCGCAGGGTGCTGGGTCCGTCGTGGCGGATGACCCGCGCGGGCAGCAGCAGGTTCAGGGCGTTCAGGACCAGGCGCTTGCACCAGTTGGCCCCGTTGTCGTCGTACTGGGTGAACACCGGGTGCATGAAATACACGGCGTTGCCCCGGCGCGTCACCCCGGGATAGCCGTACTGACCCGAGGAGGGCGTATGCCGATGGGAGCAGAAGTGCTCCCAGGTGCGGTTGAAGTAGGGCACGATGGTGGGGATCAGCTCCTGAGTCCCCTCGGCCAGGGCGACCTGCTGGCCGGGCAGGTACATGACGTGCTCGGTCTCGGGCAGCCCCTTGCCGATCTCCCCCCTGGGCAGCAGGAAATCGTGGTTGTAGGGCGCGTCGCCCACCCGGTGCACGCCCAGCTCGGGGATGAAATCCGCCCCGCACAGGCCGCCCTTGCAGGCCGCCAGCAGCGCGCCGCCCGCCCGCGCGAAGGCCGCCAGCTTCTCGGCCAGCTCGGGGCTGGCCGGGTAGTCGTCCGGCAGGATCAGCAGCTTGTAGCCCGACAGGTCGCTGAGCGAGTCGAGGATATCGAACTGATAGCCCGCCTCCTCGAGCATGCGGGTCGCCCCGCGCACCGAGGGGGGCAGCGGGCCCTCCCACCCGTCCTTGACCGGGCCGCGGTACTCCTCCGGGGTGAACAGGCCGATCTCGGCGCGGGCCTGAGCCCCCTCGCACCAGGGCTCCAGGGCCTTGACCTGGTGATACACGCTGCCCACCAGGTCGTACACCGCCTCGGAGAGCACCCCCGAGGGGTCGAGCTGGTCGCCGATCTCGCACTTGGCGTTCAGCGCCAGCATGTTCAGGCACTCGTACTCCAGGGCGGCCTGGTTCTTGAAGGAGTGGAAGTCGCCCCAGGAGGTGTGGAACTTGCCGGTGTGGCTCAGGCAATCCAGCCCCAGGGTGCGCGCGTAGCGCATCGTCACCGGGAAATCCATATACCCCCACCCGCCGCTGGGCAGGCTCTCCAGCTCAAAATGGGTGTAGGCGTCCAGCGCCGGCCGGTGATGGGGGCCCACATGCCCCTTGTTGTAGAAGATCGAGCAGGTCGGGTTGTACTGGCGGATGAAGGCGGTGATGTCGGCCTTGAACTCGTCGATGACCTGCTGGCCGTACCGCTCCCGGGCCTGCGGGTCCGCCGGGTCAAGCCCGGCCTCGCGCATGCCGGCGATGCAGCGCTCGCAGGCGCAGGGCGTGGGCTGCACGATGTCCAAAAAGAACCCGTCGCAGTCAAAGGTCTCCAGCAGCTCGCGCAGGTGGTCCTTGAGGAAATCGCGGTAGCCGGTGTTGACGCACAGCTTGGCGTAGAAACCCGGCTCAAAGGGCTTCTGCCCGATCTGGGCCCCGTCGGCGTCCCGGCAGAGCCACTCGGGATGCTCCTTGGCGGTGAAATCGTCCCACTGCACGGTGGTGTAGATGGGCGCGCGGATACCCCGGGCGTGGCAGGCGGCGATCTGATCGCCCAGCAGGTTGGGCCGCTTGAGGTTGGGATGGATGCGCTCGGGGTTGATGCGGCTGGGGTAGTAGAGCATGCCGTGGTGGCAGCGGGCGAAGACCGTGATGGAGTCCACGTCGGCCCGGGCCAGGGTGTCGCCGAACTGGTCGGGGTCGAACCGCGCGCCCACGTCGGGGATCAGCGGGCTGGTGTGGAAGTCCAGATGGATCTGCCGGTAGCGCAAAGAAAATGCCATGGCGTTATCCTCCTCATGTTCGGGTGAAGCGATGGATGGCGCACCGCGTGCCGTGCAGGCTGAGCTCGGCCACGGTGCTGTGGGAAAAGGCGCCGGCCCAGGGGGCGATTTCCTGATCGGTGATCATCACCATCACCCCGTCCGGGGCCAGCACCCGGGCCGCCTCGGCGAAGAAGTCCCGGTACAGGCCGGGCAGGTCCTCCGAGGCGATCTGTTTGCCCCAGGGCGGATTGGTGGCGATCTCATCGACGCTGCCGTCCGCAAGGGGGAGCCGCCGCGCGTCCCACTGCCGGGCGGTCGCGCCATCGGGCAGGTTGGCCCCCATGGCCGCCACGGCCTCGGGGTTGTTGTCCCCGGCAACGATGGACGCGACCGGGTAGGCCGCCCGCTCGGCCGCGATCGTGCCCGAGCCGGCGAAGGGGTCCACAAAGCGCGCCCCCTCCCGGGGCGGCAGGGCGCGCACCATGGCGTGGGCCACCGTCGGGCGCAGGGCCGCGCTCTGGAAGGCCCGCTGACCCCGGAAGCGATAGTAGGCGTCGGTGAGCTTTTGGGAGAACAACCCCATGCTGTCGCGGATGTCCAGGCGGAAGGCCCGCTGGTGATCCTCCGCGTCCCCGGGCAGGTAGGCCCCGCCGCGGCACAGCCCCTCCAGGGCCGCCCCCGCCGCGTCGAAGCGGGAGTAGCTGTGCCTGCCGCTCCTGGCGCAGCTGACGTGGGCCTTGAGTCCGGGCGCGTCGCCCAGCTGGTCCGCGGCGGCCAGGTCGGCCACCTCGGCCGCCAGCTCGGGCAGGTCGGCCTTGTGGGGGCCGACGTAGAAGCGCCCCAGCACCCGGTAGAGGTTGTCGGCGCAGCCCAGGGCCTCGGGGACGAGGCGGTCGCAGGTGAACTCGACCTGGCCCCGGCGCACGGCGGCGACCTGTCCGGCGAGTTTTTGGGCGATCTCCTGGGCCAGGATGTCCTCCAGGCCCGGGCAGCAGGCGGCGAAATAGCGAATCGGCATGGTCTCCCTCTCTCTGTCCATTCATCTGTCTTTTGGTCATTATACCCAATTTCGCGTCGCCTGGCTAGGGGGTAAATGGAGAGTATTTTCATTCGGGACAATCCATGATAGAATAGAGGATCAGGATTCCCGGTAGCAAAGGAGAGGCGCCGATGGCCACGTCACAGCAGAAGATTCGTAATTTCAGCATCATCGCCCACATCGACCACGGCAAGAGCACCCTGGCCGACCGGCTCATGGAGCGCACGGGGGTGATGGATCAGCGGGATATGACCGAGCAGACCCTGGACCAGATGGAGCTGGAGCGGGAGCGCGGCATCACCATCAAGAGCAAGGCGGTGCGCATGAGCTACACCGCCTCGGACGGGGAGACCTATGAGCTCAACCTCATCGATACCCCCGGGCATGTGGACTTCACCTACGAGGTATCCCGGGCGCTGGCGGCGTGCGAGGGCGCGGTGCTGGTGGTGGACGCCACCCAGGGCATCGAGGCCCAGACCCTGGCCAACGTCTACCTCGCCCTGGACCACGACCTGGAGATTCTCCCGGTCATCAACAAGATCGACCTGCCCAGCGCTCAGGTGGACGAGGTGCGCCATGAGATCGAGGACGTCATCGGCCTGGACGCCTCCGAGGCCCCGGCGGTCTCGGCCAAGGCGGGCACCAACATTCCCGACGTGCTCGAGGCCATCGTGAAGGTGGTGCCGCCCCCGTCGGGCGACGCGGATAAGCCCCTCAAGGCGCTGATCTTCGACTCGGTGTACGACAGCTACAAGGGCGCCATCAGCTTCGTGCGCGTGGTGGACGGCGCGGTGCGCCCGGGCATGCGCATGCGCATGATGGCCGGCGGCGGCCAGTTCGACGTCACCGAGGTGGGCGTGTTCCGGCCGATGATGGTGCCGGTGGATCAGCTAACCGCCGGCGAGGTGGGCTACATCTGCGGCAGCATCAAGAACGTGCGCGAGACCCGGGTGGGCGACACCATCACCGACGCGGACAACCCCGCCGCCGAGCCCCTGCCCGGCTACAAGCGGGCCCAGCCCATGGTGTTCTGCGGCATCTACCCGGCCGACGGCGCGCGCTACGACGACCTGCGCGACGCGCTGGACAAGCTGCAGCTCAACGACGCCTCCCTCTCCTTCGAGCCGGAGACCTCGGTGGCGCTGGGGTTCGGCTTTCGCTGCGGGTTTTTGGGCCTGCTGCACATGGAGATCATCCAGGAGCGGCTGGAGCGGGAGTTCGACCTGGACCTGGTCACCACCGCGCCCAGCGTGGTCTACGAGGTGGTCAAGACCGACGGGGTGCAGATCAACATCGACAACCCCACCAACCTGCCCCCGGTGACCGAGATTCTGGAGATGCGCGAGCCCTTGGTGCGCGCCCAGATCATCACCCCGCCGGACTATGTGGGCGCGGTGATGGACCTGTGCCAGAGCCGGCGCGGGGTCTATGAGGACATGAGTTACCTGGAGGGCAAGCGCACGGTGCTGACCTACACGCTGCCCCTCAACGAGATCATCTACGACTTTTTCGACGCGCTGAAGAGCCGCACCAAGGGCTACGCCTCCTTCGACTACGAGCTGTGCGGCTATGAGAAGAGCGACCTGGTCAAGCTGGACATCCTGCTCAACGGCGACATGTGCGACGCGCTGTCGATCATCGTGCACCGCGAGCGGGCCTACGCCCGGGGCCGCTCCATCGCCGAGAAGCTCCAGGCCGCCATCCCCCGCCAGCAATTCGAGATCCCCATCCAGGCGGCCATCGGCGGCAAGGTCATCGCCCGGGAGACCGTGCGCGCCCTGCGCAAGGACGTGCTGGCCAAGTGCTACGGCGGGGATATCACCCGCAAGAAAAAGCTCCTGGAAAAACAGAAGGAGGGCAAGAAGCGCATGCGCCAGGTGGGCAGCGTGGAGGTGCCCAGCGAGGCCTTCATGGCCGTGCTGAAGATGGACTGACATGGCCGGCGTCTATGTGCATTTCCCCTTCTGCCGCAGCAAGTGCGCCTACTGCGACTTTGCCTCCTACCCGGGCCGGGAGGCTCTCATGGCCCCCTACTGCCAGCGGCTGCTGGCGGAGCTGGCCGCCCGGCGCGGCGCGCTTTCCGGCCCGGTGGGCAGCGTGTATTTCGGCGGCGGCACGCCCACAGCCCTGCCGGCGGACCTATTGTGCGATACGGTGGCCTCGGCGCTGGGCCGGCTGGAGCTGGCTGCGAATGCTGAGATCACCCTGGAGGCCAACCCCGGCACCGTGGACGGCGACACCCTGGCGCGCCTGCGAGGCATCGGCGTCAATCGCCTGAGCTTGGGCTTGCAGAGCGCCGACGACGCGCTGCTGGCCCGCCTGGGGCGCATCCACCGCTACGCGGATTTTCGGCGCGCCTACGAGGCCGCCCGGCGCGCGGGCTTTGACAACATCAGCGTGGACCTGATGTTCGCCCTGCCCGGCCAATCCCATGGGAGCCTGGCCGCCAGCCTGGCCGAGGTGATCGCCCTGGGGCCGGAACATATCTCCTGCTACTGCCTGCGGGTGGAGCCGGGCACGCCCTTTGCCCAGCAGCTTGCCGCCGGATCGCTGAACCTGCCCGGGGAGGACGAGGCGGCGGACATGCTGGCCCTGGTGCGCCGCACCCTGGCCGGGGCCAGCTACGATCCCTATGAAATTTCCAATTTTTGCCGTCCGGGCCGCGCCTCCCGCCACAACCTGACCTACTGGCGCGGCGGCGAGTACCTGGGCGTGGGCTGCGCCGCGGCCTCCTTCCTGGCGGGCGCGCGCACGGCCAACACACCCGACCTGGCGGCCTACCTGGCCGCCGACGACCCGACCGCCTCGGCGGAGCGGCCTGAGGGGCGCGAGGCGATGTTCGAGTTCGTCATGCTGGGCATGCGGCTGAAATCCGGGCTGGACATGGCGGAGTTCTCCCGCCGCTTTGGCATGACGCCCCGACAGGCCTACCCCGAGCAGATCGCCCAGCTGACCCGAGCCGGGCTGCTCGCCGGCGACGGGGTGACCTGTTTGAAACCCACCGAGCGGGGCGTCGCCCTGAACAACCAGCTGCTGCTGCCCTTCCTGGATTACCGCTGAGCCACGCGCAGACCGCTGAACCGCGCGCGCCTTTCGCATGCTCCCCCTCCCGCCGGACATACTAGGCAGGAGAAACTGCGAAAGGAGATGGATCCATGCAAAACGTAGGCGAGTTGGACGCCATGATCCGCACCGCCAGCGGCCTGACCCTGCTGGGCTACGGCACGGCCAAGCGCCGACTGATGCCCATTGTGGCCGGCAGCGTGCTCACCGCCATCGGCGTGAGCCGCTGTTGCCCGCTCTACTGCCTGTGCGGCATCGATACCAAGCGCCGCCGCCCCATGGCCGAGCTCAAGGCCCACCTGTGGAAGCCGGCCAAACGCCGGGCGGAGCAGATCGAGCAGCTGTACAACGAGTATGTCCAGAACCAGGCCGAGCATGAGGCCTGCACCTGCGACACCCCCCACCAGACGCCGCAGGGCGATCAATCCTCCCAGGACGCCTGACCGATGAGGACGCGCACGCCGCGTCCTTTTTTCATACCCGGATTGCGCCCAGCCGTTGCCAAATCGCGGTTTTCCTGCTACAATCATGCGGGTTCGACCGCGCGGGGCGGATGGAAACTGGGGGAGCTGAGGATATGGAGCCTGTCATGTTAGCGCTGGAGCTGATCGGAACCTGCGCGTTTGCGGTCTCGGGGGCGGTGGCCGCCATGAACAAGCGGCTGGACCTGTTCGGCGTGGTCTTCTGCGGGATCGTCACCGCCCTGGGCGGCGGGATCATCCGGGACATTCTGCTGTGCAACCTGCCGCCGGTGATGTTCTCCAACTATATTTATCTGATCGTGGCGGTGGTCACCTGCTTTGCCGCCTTTGTGGCGGGCCGGGTCTACCGCGAGGCCTTCGCTGAGAAGATCCCCCGCATCGATCAGATCAACAACATCTTTGACGCCATCGGTCTGGGCGTATTCACGATCGTGGGCATCAACACGGCCTGCTCGGTGGGCTACGGCGGCAACGCCTTTTTCGCAATCTTCCTGGGCATGACCACCGGCTGCGGCGGCGGCATCCTGCGGGATATCATCGTGCGCGAGGTGCCCCTGGTGCTGTCCAAGCGGGTGTACGCCGTGGCCTCCATCGTCGGCGGATTGGTCTACTACCACCTGTTTCAAACCTGGGGCCTGCCGGAGATCGTCTCGGTGCTGTGCGGCGTCGCCTGCGTCTTCATCGTGCGCATCCTGGCGACGGTCTTTCGCTGGGACCTGCCCCGGGCGTTTTAGGGCGGCAAAAAGGCGTTATGCCCCTGGGCATAACGCCTTTTTTTAGTCGGAGACCAGAATGGCCTTGTAGCCTCGCTCGGCCAGGGCGGCGATGCGCTTGAGCGCGTTCTCGCGCACGCTGAAGGCCCCGACCTGCACCTTGTACCAGCCGTCGGCAAGCTGGATGAAGGCGTCCGCGTACCCCAAGCTTTGCACCTTGCGCTGCATGTGCTGGGCGTTGTCGTACTGCT
>JBMNTT010000058.1:0-12039 GCA_050945875.1 Christensenellales bacterium | reverse complement strand
TGCCCCGCCGCCCGATCGAGCAGCTCGGTGCGCTCGGGATAGAGCGACATGGGCCGCGCCGTGCCGCCGAAAAACAGGTGGGTGACCGCCCCGCCGCGCTCGGCGATGCCCACCCGGCCGATATCCATATCGTAAAACCAGGCGCGCCGCGCGGGTTCGGGCGACCCTGGGCAGGGCACCCAGATTAGCTGCGACCCGTCGAGGACGTCCTCGAGCACCCCGCCGTTGGCCATGGCGGTTCGAATGGAGGGCAAGTTGTCCTCGTTGGCCGTCACCAGCACGGCCTCCAGGCCCAACGCGGCGGCCCGCTCCAGCAGCAGATGCAACAGCAGACAGCCGTACCCCTTGCCCCGGCATCCCGGCCGGACCGCGTAGCCGACATGGCCGCTGTGCAGGCGCAGGGATGGATTCAGGCGGTGGCGCAGTTTGCCCATTCCCACGGGCGCGCCGTCCACATACAGCCAGTAGGTGCTCTGGGGCACCCGCCCCGCTCTGAGGCCCTCGCCGCGCCCCATGCGCTCCTGCCCTTCCAGCCACCCCGCAAAGTCGACCCGATTCAGTCCATGGGCGGTGTTGCCAAACCCATTTTCCGATCTGGGAATCTGCTGGAGCATCGCGTAGACCTCCCCGCCATCCCGGCGCGTGAGCGCGCGCAATTCCACCTGCATGTTCATCCCTCCTCATGGCCTAGCATACCAAGGATCGCCCTTTTGCTCAAGGTTTTCGGCCGCGTTCGCGCCAAAGCGCCTCCCGGGGCCGGGGAGGCGCTTTGATTAAGGCTGATGCCGGGCCAGAACCTGCTCGGCCAGCCGCTCGATCCAGGGCAGCTCGTCGGTCAGCGCTGTCAACCGCGCGGCCATGCACTCGGGGGTTCCGGCCTCCAGATCCGCCATAAAAGCGGAGAAATTCGGCTGATACCGCCGCTTGAGATCGGGATCGTCCAGGGAGAAGATGGTCTGGCAGCGGGCGAAGGTCGCGCCCATCCAGAACACCGCCTCGCCGGGATGAGCCGATCGGATGAGCGCGCGGCTGCCGTCGATGGCGATCGGGCGCGCCTCGGGTGAGATGTCCTGGCGGAAGGCGTAATCCTTTGAGGGACCTCGGCTGGCGCAGGCCGCGTCGAAGACCGTCTCCAGCCGGTCCAAATGCTTCTGCAACCGGGCTGGCGGCAACTGCCGCGGATCGATCAGCCGCATTAGGCGCGGGTAAGCCTCCTCCAAGCCGCAGCGGGCCAGCACCTGCCGGGCCGCACAGTAGCGCTTGCGCACCGTGCAGTTGGCCTGGGCGGCCAGCAGGATTGGAAAGGTCGTGATGCCCACGGTGAACAGATAGCCGCTGGCGCAGGATGGATAATCCTGAGCCGGATCAAAGGAAGCGATCTGGCGACGGATGCGCGCGAGCATCGCCTGGCAACGCCGGCGCACCCACTGGGGCTGCCCGTAGCGCTGGACCACCCACCCCGCAGCCCGGCTGAGCAACCCGGTAGGATCGGCCAGCAGCGTCGGTCGGCTCAGGGCATAGCCGATATAGTGGGTCGTCAACACCGTGCGCTCGTCCCGAAAATCCGCCGCGGGCAGCAGGCTGACCTCCAGCAGCACGCCCTCCCAGACAAACTTGCCCGGCTTGGGCACGCCCTGCACCGCATCGAGCACCAGGACCACGTCGACATCGGAGGTGGGATCATAGAGCGCTTGCGCCGGCGCGCCCGCATAGGAACCGGCGATGTACGCGCCAGCGAAGCCGGGATAGCGCGCCCCCTGGAGCTGGACCCAGCGCTCGGCGGCCGCCCGGGCCTGGGCAAAGGTCAACTCACCAGCCATAGGGCGTTCCCTCCAGATAGGCCCGCATGCACCAGGCGGTGACCGGGTCGGGCTTCACCGGCTGCAGGCGGGGAGCGTCGGTAAAGCGCACCATCGAGGGCTGTTCTCGGGTATACGCCGGCCATTGGGGCAGGGCGCGACCGTCCACATCCAGGCCGTTGGGATCGCCGGTTTTGACAAAGTTGGTCCAATAGGTGCAGATCTGCCGGGCCAGGTCGTAGTGCGCGCCGGTGAAAGGCCGCCAGCTGCGCGCCAGGGACTCGAACACGAACCACAGCTCCGCGCCGTGGAAAGCGCCGGCGTCGTCGCCGGGCATCTGTCCGTCAAAGCAGTAGAGATAGCCCCTTCGGCCTTGCTGAGCCTGGACCTGCGCATAGAGCAAACTGGCCAGCGCCCGGTTGTTGAACCCATCACACTGCAGCGTTTTTCTCACCCCCTCCATGTCCCTTGCCGCGCACAGCGCCAGCAGCGCCGGGGCCGACACGCCGTAGCGCGAGCGCACCATCTGCTCAAACTGCGCGACACGCTCGGGCATGGGCGGGCAGGCCGGACCGCCCGGGCCCTCGTTGGCATTGTAGCCGAATAGGTGAGGAACGTCGTGGTGCCGATTGCCGAGCATCGCCTGGGTCGGGTCCTCCAACAAAAAGCGGCCGTCGATGACCGGCTCCCAAGGGATCTGCAACTGCTGGCCGACCGTCCACACCCGCTGGGCGGGCAGAGCCCGGGCCTGGGCCAGGGTGCTGACGCCCAGCGCCCGGAAGAAGGCCTCTCCCTGCGTCTCGGCCTTGGCCAAGGTGGGCGCGGACCGGTGATAGCCCATGGCGCGCAGCCCGCCGCCGCTCTGGGTGATGACCCCGGCGATCAAGCCCCGGGTCATCGGCGAGGTCGCGTGGGTCAGCACCGCCCCGGCCCCGGCCGACTGACCGCCGACGGTGATCCGATCGGGATCCCCGCCGAAGGCGGCGATGTTGCGGCGCAGCCACTGGATGGCCGCCAGCTGGTCCAGCAATCCGCAGTTGGCGCGGGGCGCGTCCCCTGCCTCAGCCGAAAGCAGCGGATGCGCCAAAAAGCCGAACGCGCCCAGCCGATAGCCCACCGTGACGAAGATGATCCCACGCCGGGCCATGCGCTCCCCATCAAACTCGCACTCATAGGCATAGCCGCCAGTGTACCCGCCGCCGTGGATCCACAGGTAGACCGGCAGCCTCTCCTCGGCGCTAAGCGCGGGCGACCAGATATTCAGATACAGGCAGTCCTCGTCCATGGGATAGTCCCGCGCGCCGGGGTTGAACTCCCGGGTATAAAAGTCCTCTGGATCGACGCCGGGCTGACGCTGGATGGCCATGGGCGCGAAGGCATCGGCCCGGCGCACCCCCGACCAAGCGGACGCTCGCTGGGGCGCGCGCCAGCGCAGCTCCCCCACCGGCGGGGCCGCATAGGGCACGCCCTTGAACACCGTGATCCGGGTATCGCCGCCCACCACACCCTGCAAGACTCCGCTCTCGGTCATGACCGTGCGCAGCATGGTGATTCCCCCTCTCTGGGGCGGCCCGCCGCGGGCCGCCCGTTGATGACCCTTTACAGAACCTGTAGGGTATGCACGCCGGGACCCAGCGCCACCGGCCCGGCCTGCTCCGCGAGCACGCCGTTGATCCGCATCCGCGCGCCGTCCTGCTCGGGCACGAAGGTCGCCCGCGCGCCGAAGGGCACCTCGACGCGATAGGTCACCCGCCCCTGATCGTCCCGGGACCAGCCCGCGCGATACAGGCCCGAGGCCGAGGCGTACTCCGCCCGAGCCCAGGACAGGCGCGCGTCGGTCTTCGGCGCGATGCGCGCGCTGGCAAAGCCCGGCTCGGCGGGGTTGAGGCCGCACATAAAGCGGTACATCCACTCCACCACCGAACCATAGGCATAGTGGTTCAGGCTGTTCATGCCGGTGTCGCTGACCCGCCCGTCGGGCAGCACCGAGTTCCAGCGCTCCCAGATCGTGGTCGCGCCCATGTTGACCTCGTAGAGCCAGCTGGGATAATCCTCATTGAACAGCAGCGTGTAGGCGCAGTCCGCCAGGCCCGCCTCGGTCAGGGCGCTCATCAGGAAATAGGTGCCCACAAAGCCTGTATCCAGGTGCATCTGCCGGGCCTCGAGCTTGCGCTTCAGGTCGCGGACAATGCGCGGCCGGTCGGCCTCAGGGACCAGGTTCATGGCCAGCGCCAGCACCATGGCGGTCTGGGTGGGCTCGGCGATGCGGCCGGTGGCCGTAAAATACTCCTCGCGAATCGCCGCGCGCACCTGCTCGCTCAGAGCGTCGTACTTGCGCATAATCTGCGCGTCGCCCAGCGCCTGCGCGGCCCGGGCGGTCAGGTAGGCCGAGTGGCAGTAGTAGGCCGAGGCCACATAGTCGGGATCGGTGCCCCCAAAGGAGGAGCCCGTCACCGGATTGTCCAGCGCCAGCCAGTCGGCGAAGTGGAAGCCGCCCAACCATAGCCGGGGTCCGCCCTGATGGGTCTGATCCTGGCGCTCGACCCAATCCACCCACGCCCGCATCTGGGGATAATGCCGCGCCAGCAGCGCCTTGTTGCCATAGAACTGATAGAGAGTCCAGGGGATGATAACCGCCGCGTCGCCCCAGGCGCAGGAGCCAAAGTTGGAGACCGGCTCGCCCTGGATGCGCTGGATCTGGTCGAGCACATCCGGCACCACATGGGGCACGGCTCCGCCCAGTACGCCCTGCTCCAGGGCCATGTCATGAAGATACTTGTCGTAGAAGGCCGCGGTGTCCATGTTGAAGCTGGCCGTGGCGGCGAACACCTCCGCGTCCCCGGTCCAGCCCATGCGCTCGTCGCGCTGGGGGCAATCGGTGGGCACATCCAGGAAGTTGCCACGCTGGCCCCACAGGGCGTTCTGGATCAGGCGGTTGATCTTCTCGTTGGAGGTCTCAACGCTACCGGTCATCTCCAGGTCGCTGTGAACGACGCAGGCGGTGAAGGCCGACAGGTCCACCAGCTCCAGACCGGTCACACGCACATAGCGAAAGCCGTAGAAGGTGAAATGCGGCGCCGCGTGGGCCTTTCGTCCGTCAGAGATATAGCGGTAGCGCGCCTTGGCCGAGCGCAGATTTTCGTTATAGAAATTGCCCTCCTGCAGCAGCTCGCCGTAGTCGAGCACCAGCTGCGCGCCCGCGGGCAGGTCGACGTCCACCTCCACCCAGCCGGTCATCTCCTGTCCGAAATCCAGCACCTGCTCCCCGGCGGGGGTGTGGATCAGCGCCGCGGGCGCGCGCCGCTCGACGATGCGCACCGGCGGGCTGAGCCGGTCCACCACCGGAGCCTCGGGCGGCTGGGCAGCCACGGCGGGCACAAATCCATCCGGGGCGGGCTCCCGGAGCCGAGCGTCATAGACCTCCCCGTCGTAGATGCTGCTCTCCAGCACCGGTCCAGCTTGGCATTGGAACGCCTCGTCGCTGCCCAGGACGATATCGCGCCCGTCGCGCATGGCCAGGCGCATTTCCATAAGCAGCTTCATCTGGTCGCCGTAGATTTCCTTCAGCCCGTCGATGAAGCCGAACCGGCCCTTATACCAGCCGTTGCCCAGGTAGACGTCCAGCTGGTTGCGTCCGGGCTTGAGCAGCGAGGTGACGTCCCAGGTCTGCGCCTGCACCCAGAGGGTGTAGTCGTTGTAGTAGGGCGCGAGCACCTCGTCGCCCACCCGCTGGCCATTAAGGTAGAGCGCGTACACGCCCAGGCCGGTCATATAGACCCGGCCCCGCTCGGGCAGTTCATCCAGGGAAAAGACGCGCCTCATCAGCGGATGCGCGTCCTTCTCCAGCGGCGCGGCGATCCACTTACCCGCGTAAGGCTCATCGCCCTTGCCGGTCTCGAACCAGGCCGTCGCGCTGGCGCGGTCCCCGTCGTCGGCGCAGACCGTCACCCGCCAATGGTAGCGGGTGCGGGGCTGCAGGGCGATGGGCAGCGCAGTCCCCTTCGCGTCAAGCTGGCCGCTCTGGCCGCTGTCATAGACCAGCTTGGCAAAGCGCTCGTCCGTCGACACCTCCACCCGCGCCCACGCCGGGCGCGCGCCCGTGGACTGGGTGACCACCCAGCTGACATAGGCCGCCTCCATCTGGTAGCCCAGCGGGTTTTGGAGATGATTGGTCTTGAGCCGTTCGATCTTCATCAGACAAATCTCCTTTGCATCTTGCTCGGCCAAACACCCTTTGGCTTGACCAATTTATCACGTTGACTCATTATAACACGCTCGCCCGGCAGCGGGAAGCGTGGTCATGCCCGGATTTGACTTGATTCCGCGAGAAAAATCAGGTATAACGGAGGCAACGCGACGCCGCGCATCCCCGCTGCGCGGTGACAAAGGAGCTTTTGTCATGCAACTGACTGGCAAGATCATCAACTTTCTCGGCGACAGCATCACTTACGGCCATGGCGTCAGCGACCCGCAGCGGCGCTTCACCCAACTGATCCAGGAGGATTGTCATCTGCTGCGCGCCAACAATTACGGCATCAGTGGCACCCGCATCGCGCGTCAAACCCAGCCCTCCGATCCCTCCTTCGATCAAGACTTTCCCTCCCGAGTGGAGCGGATGGACCTGGACGCGGACCTGATCGTGGTGTTCGGCGGCACCAACGATTTTGGGCATGGCGACGCGCCCCTAGGTTGTCCGTCGGATCGCGGAGCGGATACCTTCAGCGGCTCCTGTCATGTTCTGATGCGGCGGCTGATCACGCGCTACCCGGGTAAGCCGGTGGTGATCTGTACCCCGCTGCACCGACTGGGCGAAGACAGCCTCTTCGGCGACGGCAGCAAGGCGCAGCCCGCCGCGCCGCTGGTCGACTATGTGGACGTTCTGCGGCGCACGGCGCGCCACTATGCCTTGCCGGTGCTGGACCTCTACGCTGTCAGCGGCATCCAGCCCGAGCTCGAGATTATTCGCGAGCGTTTCTGTCCCGACGGCCTGCACCCCAACGACGCTGGGCACCGGCTGCTAGCAGACCGGATGATCGGCTTTCTGCAGAGCCTGTGAAAACTGAAAACGGCCCTGGCGCTCAGGCCAGGGCCGTTTTTTAGGGTACGCGCCCTCTCATAAACAGAACTCCATGTGTCCAACGGTAAACGGCAGATCGGGATAAGCCCGAACACCGGTATGGATAAAACCATATTTTTCATACCAGGGGCGCAGCACCGTATTCTCTTCCACAATTGTAATCTTGATCATGCGGCCGCCCAATTGTGTAATTCTTTGCAAGTATCCATTCAGCCGAGCCTACAAATCTTTTTTGATCTTCCTTTACGCGAAGTTTCAATATATCCGAAAATTGTCCATATCAACTCAACTTCACTAAAAAACAGCTTGGCAACCTTCTTGTCGAAGGTTGCCAAGCTGTTTGGTGGTGCTTACTGGACTCGAACCAGTGACCCCATCGATGTGAACGATGTGCTCTACCAACTGAGCCAAAGCACCGCGTCGGAACGTGACTTATCTTAGCACAGAGGTTGGGGGTTGTCAACCCCCAAATTTGTCATTTTCGGGTTCAAATCCACATCATATCCTTCGGGCGCGCCCTCATACAAATGGCGCGATGGCCTCCCACAGGCCCAGCAGCATCAGCAGCGCCCCGCTTACGTACCCCGCGGCCCGACCCAACCGTCCCGCCGAGAGTCGCTCGCCCAGCAGGTATCCGCCGTAGAGAAAGGTCCAGGTCAAGATGTAAGTCGCTGCCGCCGTGAGCAGCACGGGAAAGCCCGCGATGCCCGCCGCCACGCCCAAGCCCAGGTTGTTGACAGACAGGGTGACGGACAGCCCGACGGCGCGGCCCAGACCCAAAGGACCGGGGCGCACCGGCGCGACCGAGCGCGTGCGCAGCTGATCGGCCAGGGTCCACAGGCCCATCAGCAGCAGCAACCCGCCGCCGAGCAGATCGGCGAAGTTTGTGGGTAACTGATCGCCCAGCACATCTCCCGCCCACATCGCCAGCGCCGTGCTCAGCGTCGTGACAGCCGAGATCACAAAACTGGCCAGGGGCGATATGCGCCGCTTCCCCGCGCCATAGCCCATGGCCACCAGAATGGTATCGAAATTGGCGCACGCCGCCAACAGGAAAACTGAGCCGAACAACTGCATAGGTATCTCCTCCTTCCTTCATCTTATGCCACAGGTCAACTCGGGTGCCTGTCATAAGCGTGGACAAAGCCCAATACATTGGGGATATACAAGCCCTAACGAAGGATAAGAGGAGTGAACGGCACGTGAACGCATCCTATCAGCCCATCGACAGCGCCCAGGGCCTAACCCCCGACGAGGTAGCCCGCTCCCGGGAGCGCCATGGCGACAACGCCATGAAAACCGCCAAACGCCATGGTTTCTTCTCCCAGTTCTTGGCCAGCTTTGGGGACCCGATCATCAAGGTGCTCCTGGCGGCGCTGGCCATCAACGTCATCTTCCTGTTCCACCACTCCAAATGGTATGAGTCCATGGGCATCGCCGTGGCGGTGTTTTTGGCGACCTTCGTCTCCACCCTGTCGGAGTACGGCAGCGAGTCGGCCTTCATCAAGCTGCAGGAGGAGGCCGCGCGGATCAACTGCCGGGTGCGCCGCTTCGAGGGGGTGCTCAGCCTGCCCATCGCCGAGGTGGTGGTGGGGGATCTGGTGCTGCTGCAGGCGGGTGAGCAGATTCCCGCCGACGGGGTGTTGATCTCCGGCAGCCTGACCGTCGATCAGTCCGCCCTCAACGGCGAGAGCCGAGAGGTCGAGAAAAGGCCCGCCGATGAACTGCCCCAGGTGTGGGAGCTGGATCGGCGCGATGAGATCTTCCGTGGCAGCGTCATCACCGCGGGCGAGGGCGTGATGCGGGTGTGCCGGGTGGGCTCGGAGACCTTCTACGGCAACCTCTCCGATCAGCTCCAGGAGAACACCCGCCAAAGTCCCCTGAAGGTCAAACTGGGCGGCCTGGCTGGCGTCATCTCCAAGATCGGTTACTGCGCGGCGGTGCTGGTGGCCCTGGGGGACCTGTTCAACAGCTTTGTGCTGGATAACGGCTTCCAATGGGCGCTGATCGCCGCGGACGCGGCCAATATCGGCCTTGTGATGAGCCGCCTGATGCACGCCTTGACTTTGGCCATCACTGTGGTGGTGGTCGCCGTGCCCGAGGGGTTGCCGATGATGATCACGGTGGTGCTCTCCTCCAACATGCTGCGCATGCTCAAGGACCATGTCATGGTGCGCAAGCTGGTGGGCATTGAGACCGCCGGCGGGCTGAACATCCTCTTCACGGACAAAACCGGCACCCTGACGAGGGGACAGCTGAGCGTGGAAACCTTTGTGGCGGGCGACGGGCGCACCTACCCCGCCTTCGACCGCCTGCCCGCGCCCCTGGCGCGCTGGGCCGCTCTCTCCGGCGCGTTCAACACCAGCAGCGTGATCTCCGACAAGTCCGCTCTGGGTGGCAACGCCACCGATCGGGCGCTGCTCAACTACGCCCTGCCCCTGGCGCCCCAGCTAAACGGCTATACCCGCTCGGAAATGCGCCCTTTTGACAGCACCCGCAAATGCTCCAGCTGCCGCCTGAGCGGGCCGGACCTGACGGGGTATCTGGTCAAGGGCGCGCCGGAAAAGCTGCTGCCTCAGTGCGGCACCTATCTCAACGAGCAGGGTCAGCGCATGCCTCTGGACCGCGCCCGCGTGCAGCGGGAGATGGATCGGCTGACCGCCAGGGCGGTGCGGGTGCTGGTGCTGGCCACGGCGGATCGCCCCATCCCGGCGGACGGTCCCCTGCCCGAGCTGACCCTGATCGGCCTGGCGGGCATCCGCGACGAGATTCGGCCCGAGGTACCCGGGGCGATCGCCGAGGTGCAGGGGGCGGGCGTGCAGGTTGTGATGATCACCGGCGACAACCAGCAGACCGCCACCGCCATCGCCCGGGAGGTCGGGCTGATCCGGGGCGAAGAGAAGGGCGCGGTGCTGACCAGCGCCGAGCTGTCCGCGATGAGCGACGAGGCCGTCAAGTCCCAGCTGCCCCGCCTGCGGGTCATCGCCCGGGCGCTGCCCAGCGACAAGAGCCGCCTGGTGCGCCTGGCCCAGGAGCTGGACCTGGTGGTCGGCATGACCGGCGACGGCATCAACGACGCCCCCGCCCTGAAGGCCGCGGATGTGGGCTTCGCCATGGGCTCGGGCACCGAGGTAGCCAAGGAGGCCGGCGATATCGTCATCCTGGACAACAACTTCGCCTCCATCGACAAGGCCATCCTCTACGGCCGAACGATCTTCAAGAGCATCCGCAAGTTCGTCGTCTATCAGCTGACCATGAACCTGTGCGCCGTGGGCATCTCGCTGATCGGCCCGTTCATCGGCATCGACACGCCGGTGACGGTCATCCAGATGCTGTGGATCAACATCATCATGGACACCCTCAGCGGCCTGGCCTTCGCCGGGGAGCCCGCCCTGCCCGAGTACATGCTCGAGGCGCCCAAACGGCGGGACGAGCCGGTACTCAACCGCAATATGCTGCTGCAGATTCTCTCCATGGGTCTGTTTAATATCCTTCTGAGCGTTGTCTTCCTCAAGGGCGAGTATTTCCACGCGCACTTCGCTTTTGACGACGACCCCATCCACCTGATGACCGGATTCTTCGCGCTGTTCATCTTCGCGGGCATCTTCACCAGCCTGAATACCCGCACCCACCGGCTCAACCTGCTGGCCAACCTGCGCAAGAATCCTTCCTTCATCTGCATCATCTCGGTGGTGGCGTGCATCCAGATCCTGATGATTTATTTTGGAGGACCGCTCTTCCGCACGGAAGGGCTCCCTGTCAGAGACCTGATGATGGTCATCGGTATGGCCTTCCTGGTCATCCCGGTGGACATGGTGCGCCGGCTGCTGCTGCGCATCGGCCATCAGGACGGCGCGTTCTAAAGGCTCCCCCGCCCCGGGCAACGCGTCCGGGGCTTTTGCTTGCAATCCACCGGCAAACATGGTATAATCATTTCAATATCCGGATGAAGCGAGGAGGTGGTCCCATGTGTACACAGCTGTCGACTCAGGCGTGTGTCCATGGGCGCGTCCTCCACTGCCCCATTCGGCCTTAGTTCGATCAATCCTGCAGCTGTGTCCTGTCTGTCTGGGCTAGCTGCAATCGGTGTGTACACCCGTTCATCTCCATCCGGAGCCGTGCAGCGCGCGCCCCCCTGATGGATCGAAATGAATGAGGTGTATTTTTTTGCAGCAAACCATCCGCGGCGCGCGCTGCGCCGCCATTTACAGCGATCGGGCGATTTTAGTCCTCTCCGAGGCGGGCGAGACGCGCATGAACCTGGTTCCCTATCTCAAACAGACGCCAGTGGTTGGCGACGAGCTGGTCCTCGGCGAGGTCGGCGCGGAGCGCTTCGTAGTGGATATCCTGCCCCGGCGCAGCCTGCTCGAGCGCGTCAGCGCCCACCCCAGCCGCAACCGCCTGGATCAGCCCCTCGCGGCCAATGTGGACCGCGTCTTTATCGTCACCAGCGCCAATCAGGAGTTCTCAATGCCTCGGTTGGAACGCTATTACCTGCTGGCTCAGCGAGCGGGCATTCCCTGCTGCGTCGTGCTCTCCAAATGCGACCTGCCCGGCGGCGGGGAGGGTTTCGCTCAGATCATTGCTGAGCAGCTGCCCCAGGTCTCGGTGATCCGCACCAGCGCCGACACCGGCCTGGGCCTGGACGCGCTGCGCGCCCAGTGGCAGCCCGGGCAGAGCGCGGTCTTTCTGGGCAGCTCCGGCGTGGGCAAGTCCTCGCTGATCAACGCTCTGCTGGGCGAGCAGGCCGCCAAGACCACCCAGGTGCGCGCGGACGACAAGGGCCGCCACACCACCACCATCCGCCAGCTCTTTGCTCTGGCCGACGGCCGCATCATTATCGACACCCCCGGACTGCGCAGCGTCGGCGCCCGCTATGACGCCGCCGCCCTGCAGGACCTCTATCCTGAGATCGCCGACCTGGAAAGCCAATGCCGCTTTCGCAATTGTTCCCACACCCATGAGCCGGGCTGCGCCATCAAGGCCGCCCTGGACAGCGGCGAGCTGGATATGGATCGCTTTCTACGCTATCTGCGCCTGAAAGGGCGCGAGCAACAGCGCCGCAGCCTCGCCGAGGAGAAGGGGTTTATCGGTCGGCGCACCGCCGCCAACAGCCTCAAACGTGAGCTGCGCAATCGACGGAAAACCTGATCGCCTCCCACC
>JBMNTT010000057.1:0-13447 GCA_050945875.1 Christensenellales bacterium | reverse complement strand
CCCCCACGATGCTCAAGCCCAGCTTGCTCAGGGTCCACTTGGCCCCCTTCTCCCGGCCCGCGCGCACGATGGCGATCAGCACCAGGGGGCCGAACATCAGGGTCTGCGGCTTGATCAAGAGCGCCACCGTGTACCAGAGCGCGCCCTTGACGGGTTTGTTCTCGGTCAGCGCGATCAGGCTCAGCAGCAGCGGCAGCAGCATGACCGAGTCCACCTGGCCCCACACCGCCGAGTCCAGGATCACCGCGGGGTTGAAGGCCACCAGCAACGCCAGGGCCGCGCCGGCCAGCTCCTGATGGTGCTTTTTCGCAAAGCGGAACACCACCGCCGCCACCGCCATATCCGCCAGGATGGCCGGCAGCTTGATGATCATCCACTCGACCCCGCTGCCCGTCGTCACCCCCGGCAGCATCCTCAGCGGCGCGAACAGCGCCAAGATCAGCATGTATCCCGGGGGATAATCCGCAAAGACCTCCCCGTTGTAGAACGCCGAGATACCCGGGTTCCACATCCGGTTGCCCCACACGCGGAAACAGTTCAGGTCCGAGGCGTAGCCCTCGATCTGGGTGGACAGCAGCAGCCGCAGGGCCACCGCCAGCACCATCAGCAGCGCGAAGGGCGCGAAGGAAAGCTGTCCCCGCTTGCGGATCAGCTCCCGGCACAGCAGCACCATCAGCAGCAAAAACAGCCCCGAGAAGATCACCGCCTGGGTGTATCCCTTCAGGATGAACAGGGTCTCCTCCTTCTCCACCGGGGCCTGCACCACGCCGATGCCGCCCGAACCGGAGATGTCCTGCACCACCACGGCCTCGGGCACGGCGTCCACCGCCGTGACCTTGACCTCGTCAAAGCATCCCATGCCCTGCACGGGGCTATCCTCGCTGCCCACCCGCAGGGCCAGGGTCATCTGGGTCTGCTCCGGGCCGGTTTTCCCATAAAAGTCCACCGCCGTCCACCCCTGGGCGTCGCGGATCATCGGGCTGCCCGCCTCGGTGCCCCAGGCCATGATCCAGGGGCCGCCCTGGTCGCTTTTGAGGTTGACCGGCGCGACCATCGCCTCGAAGTGGTAGACCGTGTCGGGCTGGACCTTCAGGGTCTGCAGGGCGCGGGCGTCGTTGGCCTTGTAATTCTCGATCACCAGGCACTCTCCGCCGTCGCTGCCCGGGGTGTCCGCCCGGAAATTGGTGTACTTGGTGTCGGCCTGTGCGCAGTCGATGGTCCACCCCGCGCACATCCCATCCGTCACCGACTCAAAATCCGCATTCTCCACCGCCACCGCGGCCCCAGCCGCCCCCGCCAGGGCAGGCAGGCACAGCAGCAAGCACAGCAGCAGGCTGATGATTCCCATGCGTTTACGCACCGCAGGCACCTCGTTTCCTCGCGTATTGTTCCGAATGATGATTCGTTCTATGCTTCATACACCTCGAAGGCGTTGGGGATCCAGTTAATTTGGCCGCCCAGGGCGCTGCGATAGACCTCGACCACGTCGAAGCGCACCGGCCCCGTCCAGGGGTGAAGAGCCAGATAGTACCGCGCGGCGGCGACGATGCGCCGCCTTTTGCTCCAGCCCACCGCCTCGGCGGGCGTGCCAAAGTCGCTGCGGCTGCGGGTTTTGACCTCCACGATCAGCAGGGTCTCCCCCTGGGCGGCGACGATGTCGATCTCCCCCTGGCGGCAGCGCACGTTGCGCCCCAGGATGCGGCAACCGTGGCGGGCGAGGTAGCGGCAGGCCGCCTGCTCGCCGCCCCGGCCCTGCTCAGCGCGGTCCATCGGGCAGGATCCGGGTCAGGAAGCTGGCCCGGTGGATGGGGCATTTGCCCCGCTCGCGCAGCGCGTCGATGTGCGCCCGGGTGCCATAGCCGGCGTGCTGGCCAAATCCATAGCCCGGGTAGAGGGCGTCGTAGCGCGCCATCATCGCGTCGCGCACCACCTTGGCCAGGATCGAGGCCGCGGCGATGCAGTAGCTGGTGGCGTCGCCCTTGACGATGGACTGGGTGGGGATATCGATCCTAAGGCCGGTCACCGCGTCCACCAGCAGCCGATCGGGCTTGACGCCCATGGCCCCCACCGCTCGCTCCATGGCCAGGCGAGTGGCGTTCAGGATATTGATCCGGTCGATCTCCCGGGGCGTGGCCAGGCCGACGCCGTAGCACACCGCCTGCTCAGCGATGGCCCGGGCCAGCTTTTCCCGGCGGGGCTTGCTGACCTTCTTGGAGTCGTTGACCCCGGGGATCAGCGGGTGGGCGGGCATGACGACACAGGCGGCCACCACCGGCCCGGCCAGGGGACCCCGGCCGACCTCGTCCATGCCGCCCACCCGCAGGCCCGCGGCCCACAGGGGCTGCTCAATCCGCGTCAGCGCCGTCAGGCGCGCTCGCTCCCGCTCGGTCAAGGTCATCCTCCCCTCCCGGTTGCTCCAGGGTGATGCGCCCCAGCTTGCCTCCTCGAAACTCATCCAGCACCGTGCGCGCCCCCCGCGCCAGGTCCGCCGCCGATCCGGGCAGCAGCATCCCCCGCCGACGGCAAACCGCCTCCAGCAGGGCCATGGGCTCCTCCCGAACGTCCTCGGCGATGCCATAGCGGCCCGAAACCGCGCCCGGGTGGCTGCGGCACAGGTCGGCCAATAGCAGGGCGGCCAGCTGCTCCTGATCCATGATCTCATCGCGGATGGTGCCCACATAGGCCATGTGCCGCGCGTCGACCGGGTCCTCCAGCTTGGGCCAAAGCATACCCGGGGTGTCCATCAGCTCGAGGTAATCGTTGACCCGAATCCACTGCTTGGAGCGGGTGACGCCCGGCCGGTCGCCGGTCTTGGCCCGGGCGCCGCCGGCGATGCAGTTGGTCAGGGTGCTCTTGCCCACGTTGGGGATGCCCACCACCATGGCGCGCACGATCTTGCGCATGCCCCGGGCCTTGGCCCGGGCCACCGCCTCCTGGGCGGCCTGGGAGATGGCGGCGACCGCCTGCTTGGCCGCGCCGGAGCGGTTGGCCGACAGGCTGACCGCGCCAATCCCCTCCTGGCGGTACGCGTCGCACCAGGCCTTCAGGCTGGCCGGATCGGCCAGGTCGGCCTTGTTGAGCACCCGCACCCGCTTTTTCGCGCCGAAGAGGTCGTCGAAATCGGGGTTGCGCGAGGCCCGGGGGATGCGCGCGTCCAGCACCTCCACCACCACGTCCACCAGCTTGAGGTCCTCGCGCATCAGCCGGCGGGTTTTGGCCATATGGCCGGGGTACCATTGTATCTGCATGGGCGGCTCCTTATCGGACGAATTGTTCATTTCTTATCATACCAGAAAGCCACGCCCCGGTCCAGGCCTGCCCGCGCCGGGGCATAAAGAAAGAGGGACGAATCCTCGTCCCTCCCTGGGGCATGTCCTTTTTTAGCGCTCCTTGACCTTGGCGGCCTTGCCCACGCGGTCGCGCAGGTAGTAGAGCTTCGCGCGGCGGACCTTACCATGGCGCACCACCACGATGTGGTCGATGCGGGGCGAATGGATGGGGAACGTGCGCTCCACGCCAATGCCGTAGGAAACACGGCGAACGGTAAAGGTCTCACGGGTGCTGCCGTTGCGCATGGCGATGATGGTCCCCTCAAACGCCTGCAGGCGCTCGCGGTTTCCCTCGACGACCTTCACGAAAACGCGAACCGTGTCGCCGACGGCCAGCTTGGGCAGATCGGTACGGAGTTGCTCCTTCTCGATAGACTCAAGAATGGGATTGCTCTTCATAATGATGATCCTCCTTTCCCTCATAGACGTTCATGCTACATTCCAAGTAACAGAGGACCGCCCGTAATCAGACCTAGATAGTATACCACGGCTTATGCGTCTTGACAAGGGGCCAGCCCCTGTTCGGCCAAATATTCCAGGTCCTGCCGGGTCAGGCCGTCGGGGTCCAGCAGGTCGGGCCGGTTGCGCGCGGTGACCAGCAGGGCCTGCTGCCGCCGCCAGCGGAGGATGTTGGCGTGGTGGCCACTGAGCAGCACCTCGGGCACCTGCATCCCCTCCCACTGGGCGGGCCGGGTGTACTGGGGATACTCCAGCAGGCCCGAGGAGAAACTCTCCTCCTGGGCGGAGGCCGCGCTGCCCAGCACCCCGGGCACGAAGCGGCTGACGCAGTCGACCACCACCATGGCCGCCAGCTCCCCGCCGGTGAGCACATAGTCGCCGATGGACAGCTCCTCGTCGATGTCCGCGTCCAGCACCCGCTGGTCCACCCCCTCATAGTGGCCGCACAACAGCAGCAGCCGCTCGCACCCGGCCAGCTCCTGGGCGACCTCGGGGGTCAGCACCCGGCCTCGGGGGGAGAGATAAACCCGCCGGGCCCGGCGCTCGGGGTCCACGGCGGCGATGCAGTCGTGGATGGGCTGGGGCATCATCACCATGCCCGCGCCCCCGCCAAAGGGATAATCGTCGGCCTGCTGGTGCTTGTTGGCGGCGTAGTCCCGGATGTTGACCGCCTCGATGCGCAGGATGCCCTTCTGCTGGGCCCGGCCGAGCATGCTGCTGTTCATCACCGGGCCGATCATCTCGGGAAACAGGGTCAGGATGTCAATGCGCATCCCCGGGCACCTCCTCCTCCTTGAGCATCGCCGCGTCCACGGTCACCACGCCGGCGGCCACGTCCACCGCCCGAACCACCTGGCGAATGGCGGGGATCAGCCGCTCCCCCGCCGAGCCCTTGACCACGTAGACGTCGTTGCCCCCGGGCTGGAGCACGTCGGCGATTTCCCCCAGCGGCGCGCCCTCAAGGTCCACCACGTCGCAGCCGATCAGGTCGGCGATGAAGTAGGTGTCCGCGGCCAGGTGAACGGCGTGGGCCCGGTCCACATACAGCCGGGTCCCCCGCAGGGCCTCGGCGGCGTCGCGATCGTCCACGCCCGCGATCTTCAGGTAGGCCCACCCCCCCGCCGCTCGGGCCGATCGCACCTGGAGGCTGCGCGCGCCCCGGTCGTCCCGGTAGACCGTCTCAAGCGCCGCGAAGCGCTGGGGATCGTCGGTCAGGGGCTGGACCTTGACCTCGCCCTTGATGCCCTGGGCCTTGACGATCACGCCGATGCACAGATATGCCTGCATGGAATCCTCCTCACGAAAAAAGGCGGACGCGCTGGTCCGCCCCGGAGCCGCAGGATCAGACGATCTCCACGACCACCTTTTTCTTCTCCTTGGCCGACGCGGCCTTGACCACCGTGCGGATGGCCTTGGCGATGCGGCCCTGCTTGCCGATGACCTTTCCCATGTCGTCAGGGGCGACCCGCAGCTCGAGGATGATGGTCTCGGGACCCTCCACTGCGGTGACCGTCACCTGATCGGGATGATCGACCAGCGACTGAGCCAGGAACTGAACCAACTCGGTCATCTCTTCACCCTTACCTTTCTCTGGTGCGGGCGCGGGGCGTTACTGGATCGCGCCGCTCTTCTTGAGCAGGGCCCGCACGGTGTCGGTGGGCTGGGCGCCCTTCTTGATCCACTCCTGGGCCTTCTCGTTGTCCACGCGCAGCTCCTCAGGGTCGCTGATGGGGTTGAAATATCCCAGGGTCTCGATGAAACGGCCGCCGCGGGCGAAACGGGAATCGGCCACCACGATGCGGTAGAAGGGGGCTTTCTTGGCGCCCATGCGGCGCAGACGGATTTTCACGGCCATGTGTACATACCTCCAACATTGTTTGCGAAATATCTGCATCATCACGGGATGATGATTGCCAAACGGGTCAGCGCATCGGCGGGAAACCGAAGGGCATGCGCCCGCGCTTTCCCTTCTTGCCCTTGCCGGTGAACTGCTTCATCATTTGCTTGGTCATGTCGAACTGCTTGATCAAGCGGTTGACGTCGGTCACGGTGGTGCCGCTGCCGGCGGCGATGCGCTTTCTGCGGCTGTAGTTGAGGATGCCGGGGTTCTCCCGCTCCTGGGGAGTCATGGACAGGATGACCGCCTCGGTGCGGGCCATCTGTTTCTCGTCCACGTTGACGTCCTTGAGCTGGCCGGGCTTGACCCCGGGCAGCATGCCCAGCAGCTCGTCCATGGAACCCATCTTCTTGACCTGGCGCAGCTGGTCGAGGAAATCCTCCAGCGTGAAAGTCTGGCTGCGCAGCTTCTGCTCGAGCTTCTCGGCCTGCTTCTCGTCAAAGGCGCTCTGGGCCTTCTCGATCAGGCTGAGCACGTCGCCCATGCCCAGGATGCGTGAGGCCATGCGGTCGGGGTGAAAGGGCTCCAGGTCGGTGATCTTCTCGCCGACCGAGGCGAACTTGATGGGTTTGCCCGTCACCGCCTTGACCGACAGCGCCGCGCCGCCGCGGGTGTCGCCGTCGAGCTTGGAGAGCACCACGCCGTCCACGGCGAGCTGCTCGTTGAAGCTGGAGGCCACGTTGACCGCGTCCTGGCCGGTCATGGCGTCCACCACCAGCAGGATCTCGTTGGGATGGATGGTCCGCTTGATGCGGGTGAGCTCCTCCATCAACGCCTCGTCGATGTGCAGCCGGCCCGCGGTGTCCACAATCATGATATCCCGGCCGTGGTACTTGGCATATTCCAGACCGGCCTGGGCGATGGCCACGGGGTCCCCCTGGCCCTGCTCAAACACCGGCACCTCGGCCTGCCCGCCCACCACCTGCAGCTGTTTGATGGCCGCGGGGCGGTACACGTCGCAGGCCACCAGCATGGGATGACGCCCCTGCTTTTTGAAATACAGCGCCAGCTTGGCCGCCAGGGTGGTCTTGCCCGCGCCCTGCAGGCCGCAGAGCATGATGACCGTGGGCGGCTCGGAGGCGAAGGTGATCTTCGCGTCGGTGGCGCCCATCAGGTCGGTGAGCTCCTCGTTGACGATCTTGATGACCTGCTGGCCAGGGGTCAGGCTGTCGAGCACCTGCTGCCCCACCGCCCGCTCGGATACCTTCTTGACGAAGTCCTTGACCACCAGGAAATTGACGTCCGCCTCCAAGAGGGCCATGCGCACCTCGCGCATCGCGGCCTTGATATCGCTCTCGGAGAGCTTGCCGCGGCCGGTCAGCTTTTTCATGACCGCCTGCAGCTTATCGGCTAACCCTTCAAAGGCCATGCTCATCCTCCCATAGTTCGTCTAAAGCCTCCAGCGCCGCCGCACCCGCCTCGGGCAGCCGGTCCCTGTAGGGGCGCAACTTGCCCAGCGCCCGCAGGGTGTCGCGCCGCAGCTGGTAGAGGTGCAGCCCCGCCTCGAAGGACAGCAGTTGCTGCTCCCCCCGGCGGATCGCGTCGTGCACGCCCTGGCGGCTGATCCCCTCCTGCTCGGCGATCTCCTGCAGGGAGAGGTCCTCATCCAGGTGGCGGGAGAGCACCAGGCGCTGGCGCTCGGTGAGAAACAGGCCATAGGTGTCCAGCAGCCCTGACAGGTAGATCGTGCGGGCAATCGGTTCCATGGCTCCCTCCATCCCATCCTGCCGGGCAGGACGCAGTTAGTATAGCACCGGGAAACGACACTGTCAAGTGTTTCCCCTTTACACCTCTTCAAACAGCGCCTGCGCGAAGCCCTCGGGGTCGAAGGGCTGCATGTCGTCGATGCCCTCGCCCATGCCCACAAAGCGCACCGGGATGCCCAGCTCCCGCCGGATGGCCAGCACCACACCGCCCTTGGCCGTGCCGTCGAGCTTGGTCAGGATGATGCCCGTGACCTCCACGGCCTCCAGGAAGGCCTTGCACTGCATCACGGCGTTCTGCCCGGTGGTGGCGTCGAGTACCAGCAATACCTCCTTGCGGGCCTCGGGGTACTCGCGGTCCACCACCCGGCCGATCTTCTTCATCTCCTCCATGAGGTTCTTCTTGTTGTGCAGGCGGCCGGCGGTGTCGCAGATCAGCACGTCGATCTTCTTGCTCTTGGCCGAGGCGATGGCGTCGAACACCACCGAAGCGGGGTCCGCGCCTTCCTCATGGCGGATCATGGGCACGCCGGCGCGCTCAGCCCACACGCCCAGCTGGTCGATGGCCGCGGCGCGGAAGGTATCCGCCGCCGCCAGCATGACGCTCTGGCCGTTCTCGGTGAAGCGCTTGGCCAGCTTCCCGATGGAGGTGGTCTTGCCCACGCCGTTGACCCCGACGATCAGCAGGATGCCCGGCCGGTCGTCCTCGGGCTCATCCGGCTCGCGCATCATCTGCGAGACGATGTCGCGCAGCATGCCCTTGACCAGGGCGGTGTCCTTGACCCGATCGGTCTTGACCCGCTCGCGCAGCTGATCGAGTATCTCCATCGTCGTGGGCACGCCCACGTCCGCCGACAGCAGCACCGCCTCCAGGTCCTCATAGAACTCCTCATCCAGCGTGGGATACAGGCCCACCAGCTGCTCGAGCTTGCTGGCGATGCCCTCCCGGGTGCGGGTCAGGCCCTTGACCAGGCGCTTGAACACGCCCTCGCGGGTGGGGGGGGTCGGCTCGGCCTGCTGGGCGCTGGGCTCGTGGCGCTCCACAGGCGCGGGTTGGGCCGCGCTGGCGGCGGACCGCGGCGCTTCGGGCGCAGGTTCGTCCGCGCTGGACACGGGTTGGGTGGTGTCGGCCGTGGGCGCGCCGGCAGCCGACGGTTCATCGGCCCGGGCGGCGCTGGACGCCGACGGCTGCGCGTCGGGCGCGGGCTGGTTCTTCTTGCGCTTAAAGAAATCAAACAATCCCATGGGATTCACCTCTTACTCGGTTGCTGTGATGGGGCTGGGGTTCTCGCTCAGGCGCACGCTCATCAGGGTGCTGATGCCCTTCTCCTGCATGGTGATGCCATACAGGGCGTTGCAGGCCTCCATGGTGCCCTTGCGGTGGGTGACCACCACAAATTGGGTGCTCTTTGCGTAGGTGTGCAGGTAGCGGGCGAAGGTGTCCACGTTACTCTCATCCAAGGCCGCGTCGATCTCATCGAGGATGCAGAAGGGCGATGGCCGCAGCTTGAGCATCGCAAAGAGCAGGGCGATGGCGGTCAGCGCCCGCTCGCCGCCCGAGAGCAGCAGCAGGCTCTGCAGCTTCTTGCCCGGGGGCTGGGCGTTGATCTCGATGCCGCTGCCCAGCACATCGTCCTCATCCTGCAGGAAGACCGAGGCGGTTCCCCCGCCGAACAGGGCGGTGAAGGTCTCGCCGAAATACCGGTTGATCAGCTTGAACTGCTCGGCGAACTGGCGCTCCATGGTCTCGTCCAGCTGGCCGATGATCTGCTCCAGGTCCCGGCGAGCTTTGATCAGGTCCTGATGCTGGGTGTTCAGCTCGTCGAAGCGGGCCTTGGTGGCCAGATAGTCCTCGATGGCGTTGACGTTGACCGTGCCCATGGCGCGTACCTCCCTGCGGATGGCCTCGATGCGCTTTTGGGCCGGGCCGGGCTCAAAGTCCGCCTCGGCGACCTCCAGGGCTCCGGCGTAGGTACAGGCGTAGCTCTCCCAGATGCGCGCCGACAGGGCGTCCAGGTCGGTCTCGGTCTTGCTGTGCTGCAGCTCCAGCCGGTGCAGGGTCTCGGAGACCTGCTCAAACTGGCGCTGCAGCCCGTCGCGCAGCCCCTCCTGCTCGCGCCGCTGGGCGAGCGTCTGCCGGTGGCGCTGAGCCTGCTGGGTCTGCCGAGCCGCCAGGGCGAGCAGGGCCTCCTTCTGGGCGGCCAACTGCTCGGTCAAGGTCCCCTCCTCGCCGGCGGCCTGTTCGCCCTCGGCCTTGAGGCGCTCGCGCTCTATTCGGTTGCGGTCGATCTGCCGCTGCAGGTAGGCCGTCTGCTCGCGGGTGTGAGCGGCCTGATCGACCAAGCCCTCGCGCTCCTTCAGGGCGGCAGCCAGGGCCATGCCGGTCTCAGACAGCGCCTGCTGGGCCGCGTCCCGCTCCCGGCGCTGGGCGTCCAGCTCCCGCTGAGCCCGTTCAACGCCCTCCCGATCGACGTCCTGCCTGCGGGTGAGCGCGCCGTGGTCATCGGCGAAGGCCGCCAGCTGCCGGTCGATATCCGCCAAGGACTCGGCCAGCTGCTCGCCCTCGGCCGCGAGCCGGGCGGTCTGCTGGGTTTGACGCACCAGCTCGGCCTGCATGCGCGCCTGGCGCTCGCCGTGGCGGGTGCGCTCCACTTGCAGCTGGTGTCCCTGCTCCCGGGCCTGCTGGCTCAGGGCGTTGAGCCGGTCGTAGGCCGCCTGGGCGGCGCCGCGGTCGGCCTCGTCCTGGGCAATCTGCTCAGCCAGGGCCGTGCGCTGCTGCTGGGCCTGGGCGATCTGCCGGTCGCGGCCCAGCAGGCTGGTGTAGCGCGACTGGGTGCTGCCGCCGGTCATGGAGCCGCCGGGGTTGAGCAGGTCGCCCTGCAGAGTAACCACCCGGAAGGTGGAGCGGAACCGGCGGGCGATGGCGATGGCGTGGTCCATGTCCTCGGCCACGACCGTGCGGCCCAGCAGATTGTCCACAATCTGCCGGTAGCGCGCGTCGCTGCCCACCAGGTCGGCCGCCAGGCCCACCACCCCGGGCATCTCAAGGGCCGCCAGCTCCCCGCCCTGCAGCCTGCGGCCCCGCACCGCCGACAGCGGCAGGAAGGTCGCCCGGCCATACCCCCGGCGGCGCAGGTGCTCGATGAGCGCCTTAGCGTCCTCCTCCCGGGGCACGATGACATGCTGCAGGCTGACGCCCAGCACCATCTCCAGGGCTTTTTCCAATTGCTGGGGCACCCGGATGACGTCGGCCACCACGCCCAGCAGATGCCCCCCCAGCTCGGGCCGGGCCGCCGCGTCGCCCATCAGGCGCTTGACCGACTGGTTGAAGCCCTCGTAGTCGCGCTTCATGGCCTGAAGCATGGATAGGCGCGAGTCCATGGCTTTTAGGGCCTCCCGGCGCTGCTGAGCCTGGCGGGTCAGCTCGTCGATGGCTTGCTGCTGGGCCTGGCGGTCCTGCCGGGCCCGCTGGTGCTGGGCCTCGCACTGCTCAATCTGCTGGTCCAGGGCCAGGGCTTGGGCCTCCAGGGAGGCGATCTCCTCCTGCGCGGCGGACAGGCGGCCGTCGGTCTCCTCCCGCGCGGCGCTCACCTGCTCCTGCCGTCCCTTGAGCCCGGCGGCCATGGCCTCCAGCCGGGCCTGGGCGCTGCGCACGTCGCTGAGCCGGTTGAGGGCCGCCATCATGCGGTCTTTGTCGGCGGTCAGGGCGGCCTCCCGCTCGGCGATGCGCGCGTCCTGCTCGGCCAGGGCGCGCTGACCGGCCTGCTGCCGGGCCTGCAGGGAGGCGATCTGACCGTCCAGCTCGGCGCGGCGGCCCCCGGCGTCGCGCGCCAGGCGGCCCAGGCGGTCGATCTGTTCCCGGGCGGCCCTGTCGGCCTGATCCAGCCGCGCGGTCTGCTCCTGGGCGTTGCGGGCCCGCTGCTGGCGCAGCTGAATCTCGCCCTGGGTCTGTTGGGTCTGCTCGGTCAGGGCCAGCTGCTCGGCCTGCTGGGTCTGCTGCTCCGCCTCCAGCTCGCTGAGCGCCCGGTCGATCTGCTCAAGGCGCTGCTGCGCCTGCTGGCGCTGGGCGGCGTTGTCCGCCAACTGGCCTTTTCGCTCGGCGAGCTGTTCGGCCAACTGACCCAGGCGCGCCTGGCCGCGGTCGTGCTCCACCCGGAAGAGGTTGAGTTCCAGGCGCTTGAGCTGCTCCTGCAGCTCGAGGTAGCGCCGGGCGTCCTGGCTCTGCCGCTCCAGGGGGCCGACCTGGCGCCCCAGCTCCTCCAGCAGGTCCTCGATGCGCACCAGGTTTTGGGCGGTATGCTCCAGGCGGCGGGTGGCCTCGGCCTTTCTGGCCTTAAAGCGGGCGATGCCCGCGGCCTCCTCGAAAACCTGGCGGCGGTCCTCGGCCTTGTTGGAGAGAATCTCATCGATGCGGCCCTGGCCGACGATGGAGTATCCCTCCCGGCCCGCGCCGGTATCCCGGAACAGATCGACAATGTCCTTCAGGCGGCAGGCGCTCTGGTTGATGTAGTACTCGCTCTCCCCGGAGCGAAACACCCGCCGGGTGATGGCGACCTCGGCGAAATCCACCGGCAGCGCGCCGTCGCCGTTGTCAAAGGTGAGGGTGACCTCGCAGTAGGACAGGGGCCGGCGCTTCTCGGTGCCGCCGAAGATGATATCCTCCATCTTGCCGCCCCGCAGGCTCTTGGCGCTCTGCTCGCCCATCACCCAGCGCACCGCGTCGGAAACGTTGCTCTTGCCGCTGCCGTTGGGCCCGACGATGGCCGTAATCCCCTGATCGAAGAGGATCTCGGTGCGCTCGGCGAAGGATTTAAATCCGTAGAGTTCCAGCTTCTTCAGGTGCAAGGTCCGCCCTCCATCCCGGTGTGTCTCATAATCCTATCTATTATACCAACAAGCTGTTCGCTTTGCAATTGCCCGGCCGGGTGCTATAATGGCTCTAATGCCGTATGGGAGGGATGCCGATGGATCGGCCCAATATCCTGTTTTTCTTCACGGACCAGCAGCGCTTCGACACCTGCGGCTGCTACGGCCAGCGCCTGCCCGTCACCCCCAACCTGGACCGCCTGGCCAAGCGCGGCACGCGCTTTGCCAACGCCTTCACCTGCCAGCCGGTGTGCGGTCCGGCCCGGGCCTGCCTGCAGACCGGGCGCTACGCAACCGACCTGGGATGTTTCAAGAACAACATCCCCTTGCCCCAGAACATCCCCACCCTGGCCACCCGCCTGACCTGTGCGGGCTATCAGACCGCCTACGTGGGCAAATGGCACCTGGCCTCAGGCGAGGGGTTCGACTGCGCCACCGGCCCGATCCCCCACCACCTGCGCGGCGGGTATCAGGACTACTGGGTGGCCAGCGACGTGCTGGAGTTCACCAGCCACGGGTACGACGGCTATTTCACCGACGACGCCATGCGCCGGGTGGACTTCACCGGCTACCGGCCCGACTGCCAGACCGACTACGTGCTCGACTTTCTGGACCACCACCGGGACGGGCGGCCTTTCCTGATGTTCACCAGCTACATCGAGCCCCACCACCAGAACGATCATTGCCGCTATGAGGGGCCGGTGGGCGCGCGGGAGCAGTTCGCCGACTTCGACCCGCCCGGCGATCTGGTGGGCGTCGGCGGGGACTGGCGCGAGGTCTACCCCGACTACCTGGGTCAGTGCCACGCCCTGGACCGCAACCTCGGCCGGGTGATGGACAAGCTCGACCAGCTGGGCCTGACCGAGAACACCCTGATCGTCTACACCTCGGACCACGGCAGCCACTTTCGTACCCGCAACAGCGAGTACAAGCGCGCCTGCCACGACGCCTGCACCCACATCCCCCTGGTCATCGCGGGACCGGGCTTCGACCCGGGCCGGGTGGCCGATCAGCTGGTCAGCCTGATGGATCTGCCCATCACCCTGACCGCCGCCGCCGGGGCCGACTGCGTCGGTATGGTGGGCAACCCCCTGCAGCTGATCGGTCAGGGGCTGGGAGCCCAGCTGCCCAGCCACGTGTTCATCCAGATTAGCGAGAGCCAGGTGGGCCGGGGGGGGGGGCCCGCCCCCCCC
>JBMNTT010000056.1:0-13486 GCA_050945875.1 Christensenellales bacterium | reverse complement strand
CGAGTACCCCGCCCGCGCGGCGGCCTGCGCCGCGTTCAGGTCCACCAGATACTCGGTGACAAATCTCCGTTGCCGGGCGTTCATCCGCATCCCGCCCCGTCATTCAAAATCCGCATAGCGCATCACCCTGGATCATGTTCACGCCATCCGACACTCCAATCTGCTGTTATTGCACCAAGGCCCCCACCTGCCATGTAACGGCTCGCCGCCGGTGATGCAATCTTTTCCCGCCCCGAAGGGCGCGCCAAAACGCAAATAGGGACAACGCCGTTGACGCCGCCCCCTAAACTCGCGGGAGCGCCGGTCGCATCGTCCGCTCGATGACGGCGGGACTTGACCGACAAACCTATTCGTTTTTGCTCTTGGTGGCCGGGTCGGCTGGGGCGCTATTGGCTGTCCCCACCGTCTCCGACTATACACAGTATAGCACTTGACAAGGTCCATCTACTATCAAGTTATCCACAGATTTCTTCAGGAAATCCGCAAACCACGTTCCTCGGCGAAAAAGCGGCGAGCTCTGGCCAGCAGGCGGTAGACGCTTGCCTCGCTCATCATGCATTCGCGCGACGCCCGAACGATCCGGTCCGACACGTCCCCGGGCTCAAACGGCTCGCCGGGCCGGTCCATGTAGACCATGCGCAGGACCTTGCGGGTGGTCACGGCCTCGGGCAACCGGTCGATCCGGTCCAGGGTGCGCTCCACGGCCTCCAGGTCCGCCAGCTCCGCTCGGGCGTTGTCCAGGGCCGCCTCGTCGCGCATGACCTGGGCCTCGGTGGGGCTGCCATATCCCTTAGCGGCTGGGCCGTCCGCGCTTGTCTGCGCCACGCCCGCCAGGATTGTCTCCCGGTATGCGCGGGAGGAACCAACTTCGGCAAAAAACCGAAACGCGCTGACCGCATAGTCCCGGTAGTTTGACTTGACCATCTCACCCCTCCTTGAATTGCGGGCAGTTGCGGACGAAGTAGGATTCTCCGCTGTCTTTGTCGCGCCGGAGGGCGTCCCATCCCGGGACCGGCTCAAACCGCGCCGTCCATGAGCACTGGTCCGTGCCGACCGATCGGGCGCAGTACCAGCACAGGGAGCTGTCCGGCCTGCGTGTATTGACGGCTAGATGCGGGTCCAGCGCTTGCAGCCGCTCTCGGATGGCGCGCGTCCCATGGCCCATAATTGCGGCAATTTTTTCCTTACTCGCGCCGCTCGCCCGTAGCCCTAGCAGCTGTCGGTCCATGTCGGGCGTCCAATGGATGCGCGCAGTGTTGTGGTCGGCGGCGACGGGTCTGCGCGACGTAGATTTTCCTCGACGGATCCCCAGGCGGCGCAACCTGGCGTTGACCGCCCCCTTCGACCGGCCAATGATCACGGTGATCTCCGAGATGGCCAGGCCGTCGTCCCATAGACCCAGCAGCCGCCGATCCTCCGTCCGGCTCCACAGTTCCGCCGCCATCTCTACACCTCCCACGGGAGGGGCTCGTCGGTCGGCTCCATGTCGCCGCCATGGGCAGCCCGTGCCGACGAACCGCTCTGGCCCTTGGGCGTCAGGAACTCCACCTCATCAGCTACAATTTCCGTGACATAGCGCTTGGTTCCGTCGTTGGCCTCATAATTCCGGGTCTGGATGCTGCCCACCACGCCGACCTTGTTGCCCTTGTGCAGGTATCGGCTGCAGGTCTCGGCCAGACCGCGCCAGCAGACCACGGGCAGGAAATCCGCCTCCCGCTCCCCCTGCTGGTTGGAAAAACGCCGCTGGACGGCCACGGTGAAGGTGCACACGGGCACGCCGTTGGGCGTGGTGCGGCTCTCGGGGTCCCGCGTCAGGTTGCCTACGATGATGGCCTTGTTCATGCGAGCACCCCCAGCCTATTGCGGATCGCGCGGACCGCGAAGGACGCCCCGCCGCGGCCCAACCCGACCTTGGGGCCGATGTCGCCGGCGTCCAGGCTGATGACCTCGGCGGTGCGCCTGGCAGTTGACCGGACGCGGAACTCGTTGCCGATCTCGCGGGACATGGTTTGCCACGCCAGCGTTGAAAATTTGCCTCGCGCAGGGTCATATGCCAGCGCCGCCTTGCATAGCCCGACAGCCGCCAGGTCGTAAAAATCATCAACAGGCAAACGCTTGCTGTGCAGGTACGCATAGATCGGGTTGTGGTTGTCAGCGACCAGCTGCCGCTGTTGGTCCGTCAGTCTCGCCATCTCCATGTTGCCCTCCTTGCCGCCGGGAGCCGCCGAACAGCAGCCGCCCCAGCTCGTCGTCCTTGGTGTCGCTCAGTTGTTGCCGGATACTCTCCTCGGGCAGGTGGACCGCGAAGGACAACGCCTTGATGCGCGCCCGGGTCCGCTCGCCCGCCGGAAGATCGTCCGGGGAAAAATTGCTGGTGAAGATCGTGGGCCGCAAGTTGTCGGCCCGCTCGTTGAGGATTGTGTACAGGGTGCGGTCGGTCCACTCGCTGTCCCGCTGGCTGCCGATATCGTCCAGGATCAGCACCGGGACGGTCTGGGCGTCTCTGATGATCTTGTGCTCGGTCAGGCCGGTATCGGACCGCCCGCCGAACGTCTCCTTGATCGCGCCGAACAGCTCAGCCACCCGGAAAAACCGCACCGGTTTGTCGGCGTGCTGGATCAGGGCGTTGCCGGTCCGGGCCGCCAGGGTGGTCTTGCCGCTGCCGGTGGTCTTGCTCCATAGGTACAGGCCCTTGCCGGACGCGCGGAACCGATCGAAGTTGGCGACGAACCCCGCCGCCGCGTCCCGGGCCGCCGTTGCCGTCAGGGTGTCCCGGTACAGGTCCACGCGGAACTGGTTGATGGTCAGTCCTTGGTACTCCCGGGGGATGCGGGCGTAGGCCATGCGATCGGCCAGTTGCCGGTCACGCAGACACTGACAGTCGCCCAGATACCGCCAGGTCCCGTCGGCGTGGCGCTCGATCATGTGGCCGGAGCCGTCACACCGCCCGTAGGGGCATTCAGAAGGGGTAGACCGGGGGGCCGCCGTTTTCGAGCAATTGCCGGGCGTGCTCGCGCATCCGCTCCTCGATGGTGGGCTCTCGATCATCCGGGCGATCCGGGCCTGGATGTCCTGGATGCTGCCCAGGGTGTCCTTGATGGCCTTCACCGTCCGCTACCTCCTTCTTGGGCGCGCCGTTGCCGGGAGAGGAGGCCCCGGTCCCCACCGATTTCTCCTCCCCCGCGCGCGCGTCGTATCCTAGGGTTAGGTTAGGTTTGGTTAGGTTAGGTACGGTAGTTACGTTACCACCGTTACAATCTGCCGTTACGGTAACGTTACCATCACCGTTACACCCGAGAGCCTCAGCCCGCTTGCGCTGTCGGTATCTCTCCACCCGCTTGCGCGTCTTCTCCCGTTCAGCTTCGCGGACCATTACCGGCATTTGGGCATACTCTATCCAGTCGTGGATGGTCAGCCGGTCGCCGTCGCGGTCCACCCAGCCGCAGGTCTCGAGCGCCCGGAGAAACACCCCCGGGGACCGCTGCCACCCCGCCGCCTGGGCAATCGCGCGGGCCGGAAAGCCCGACAAGTCACCGTCTGGGGCGTTGGTGAATGACCACAGCCACAGGCAGGCCAGCAGACCGACAGCGTGCGCGTTGGGGACTTTGAGTTCAGCGGCCAGGGCGTAGGTCTTGCGGTGCTCCCTAATTGTGTCGTGCAGCTCTATCCACATTGGTATCATCACCATCCCATCCACAGACGACCGTCTCTACCCCCGTGGCGGCCATGATCCGACGTTGAAACTCGGGCGCGTCACCCCTGGATTTCGACAGGTGCAACAGGTAGATGCGCCTCAGTTTACTGGTCTGGTTAGTCTCTGCTAACTTGGTTTTCACTTGCGGGTTTTCGTCCAAATCGTTGCGGGATTCGATCCGATTCATGTTCACGAGCCGCAGAAATTCTTCCAGCGACATGTGGCTTTCCGCGATCCGCGCCTTCAGGGTTGGGTGGATGTCAGACGGCTCGAGGGATGCCGCGCAGTAGTTGCATTCGAGGGCCAGATAGTCCGCGGTGTTGACCTTGACCGGGAGGCAGTTGGTGTCCGTGGCGAAGATCAGCTTTTCACGGGTTACCGTCGAATAGATCATGTAGCCCACCGGCTGCGCCGCGTCATGCACCACGTCAAAGGCCTTGATGACCAGGGTTCCGACCATGAAGGGGACCAGGGGGGCGATGATCTGCGCCCCCGAAGCCCCCAGCTTGTCGGCGGTCCCCGCGGTCATGTACACCGGGATCCCCATGGCGATCAGCCTGTCAGCGGCCCGCGCGTGGTCCATGTGCTCGTGGGTCACCAGACACCCCTTGCAGGTGGCCGCCGTCCATCCCAGACGCTCTTGCAGCACCCGGTAGCGCAGGCCGCACTCGATCAGGATGCGGGTCTGGCCGTCGTCCAGGGTATAGGCGTTGCCGTCGGACCCGCTGGCATAGCACTCAAACCGCATGCTCAAAACGGGCGCACCTCCGACGTGCTGGATTTCGCCGCCTCTGCCGCCGCCACGGCCTCCTGGACGTCCGCCTCATCGATATCTAGGTCCTGGGTATTGGCGATCCGCTTTTGCCAGGTGGTTGACGCTTTGATCTCCTCCTGGACCCATTGGGGCAGCTTGGACAGGGTCTCCTTGGCGTCGGGCGCGTCGATGTCGAAAACAGTGGTCTCAGAGATGGGGGCAGGAACGGTCATGCCCTTGGGGAAGGACACCACCACGCTGACATTGTTGTGCTCCCGCTCGTCCTTGCCGGTGTAGGTCTCGACCTGCAGCTGACAGCCGGTGCCGATCAGATCGCCCAGGGACAGCTGAGTGCTTGCGTCGATGGCGATACCCAACCAGGCAGTCAGGGCTTTGGCCAGACTGCTTTTAGGGTTCAGGGATTTGGTAAATTTGCGAGACAGCCAGCGGGGCTTTTGCTCGCCGTCTACGTCGACCGTCTCGCCGATGACCTCCCAAGTGACCAGGACCTTGTCCTCGCTCTTGTTATACTTGGGGTTGTGCTGGCTCCCGAGATCAGCCACGCCCACGCAGACAGCGGGGTACAGGCCGGGGGAGAGCAAAGGGACGGCGGAAGCCTTTTTTGCGGTGACGATTAAGCCCATGTTAGATTCCTCCTCGGATAATTTCGCCGGATGCGACCGGGGCGGGCCCCTCGATCCGCAGGGCCTTATCGGCTTCGGAGACTACCAGGCGGATGACCTGGCCATCGGCGGGCTCCAAGTCGGTCACGGCCTCGGCGTTGTCCACAAAGACCGGCGCGGTCAGCCCGTAATGGCGAGACAGGGTGTTGATGATGTCGATGCCGACGTTGATCTGCGCGGCGCGGTTGAGGTTGCCGTAGGGCACGCCGTTGTAGGTGGCCTCGCAGGTGTCGACCAGGCCGCCGTTGATCAGCTGGTCAAACAGCTTCCATCGGGCGAGGCGGAACATCCCGTTGACGCGATCCTCGATCAGGTCCACCTTGGCGCGGGTCAGCTGGTCGCACAAGTGGAGGCGGCGGTCGATGCGCTCCAGCTCCTGGCCGGTGCGCTTGTGCTCCTCGTGCAGGTCGGCAATGCGCGCGCGGGTGTTGGCATTGGCGTCCAGGTCGGCCAGGCGGCGGGTCAGGTCGCGGATGGCGTCCCGGACGGTGCGCTGCTCGGCCATGACCTCGGCGTTGATGCCCTGGGCACCCCGGCGCGCGGCGTCCAGCTGGGCTTGGGCGGACTCCTTGGCGATCATCAGCTCGGCGTGGCGCTCGGCATAGCCCGGCATGGTGGCGATGGCCTCGGGGATGGCGTCCAGCTGGGCCTTGATCTCCCCGCAGCGCTGGACGGTCTGCTTGGCCTCGGCGGTCAGGCGTTGGATGTCGGCGTCGGTCCGGGCGATCCGGGCCTCGAGGTCGGCGACCTTGCGCGCGGTCTCCTCGCCCTCGGCGGTGATGTCGGCCAGGCGGCGCGCCTTGTCCAGGTTGTAGGCCTCGACCGCCTGATCCACCTGATCCGCCGGGAGGGGCTGGCCACAGGTCGGGCACTTGGTGTCCACGGCGGGTTGGCGATCATGGACGCGGTCCCATGTGGTGCGCAGGTCCTCCAGCCATTTGCGCGTCCGCTCCAGGGACGCCTCCATCTGGGTGCGCGTGCTTTCTGCGGCCCGCAGGTCCGCGTCGATGTTGTCCGTGGATCGCTCGGCGTCGCGCAGCTCGCCCTGCAAATCAACGAGCAAATCCCGACGGTGCTCCCGGTCGTACCGGTCTTGATCGGCGGTCAGCTCCCGCAGCTGCAGGTCCAAGGCTGCCGCGCGGCGCTCGATGTCCGCAGTGGCGTCCCGATCGCTCTGGGCCAGGCGGCGGGCCAGGTCGTGATCCCGGGCGCGCAAGGTGCCCAGGTCGGCCATGGTTTCCTCGGCGGTGGCGCTGCCGGTGTCGATCAGACTGCGTGTGGCCTCGTCAATGCGGATGGGGAGCATCTTGAGATCGTCGTTGAGCTTGGCGCGCTTGCTGGCCAGCATCTTGCGGTATCGGTCCAGGCCGTGCTGCCGCACCCCGTCCATGATGTCGGCGTACTCAGGGGACGCCCCGGCCAGGTCGGCGTCGGAGACCTCCCCGCAGATGGCGAACAGGATTTTGCGGCGCGCCTGCCACGACAGCCCTTGGCAAAAGTACATGGGGCTGGACAGGATGCGCAGGGTGTCGTCGGGGATCATCTCGTGCAGCCGGGCGGCAAACTCGCCGATCTTGACGGGCAGGCCGTCGATGACGCAGGTGGTCTCGTGGCCGTCCATGACCTCGGCGGCGCTTCCGGCCTTGCGGACCCATTTTTCCGCGTAGCCCTTGGCGATGGTGTGGGTCTGGCCGTCGTGCTCGATGGTGGCGATGACCCGGGTCTGCACGCCGTGGTCCGCGACCGATCCGTCCGGGGCCAGGGGCTTGATATCAAACGTCGTCCGGCCCGCGCTGTCCTTGCCGGTCAGCAGCCAGCACCAGGCGTCCATGACGGTGGTCTTGCCGGTGGCATTGTCGCCGTAGATGGTCAGATCGGACCCGCTCGGTGCGAGGTGAAGGGCGCGAATGCCCTTGAAGTGGTCGATGTCCAATGAAATCAGCTTCATGGCTTATCTCCTTGCCGGTTTGTGCGGCATCGTGTATAATCGAGGTGGTTGTAATCGGGTTTGGCGCTGTCCAGTGTGGCGGCGCTCTTTTTTTCGCGGCCCATCAGCCAGTCCAGGGACACGTCCAGGGTATCGGCCAGTCTGGACGCTGTGTCAACCTTGGGCATGTACTTGCCGGCAAGGTAGTTGCGCAGGGTGTGCGGGGTGATCCCCGCATCCCGGCAGAGGGCTGTCGCCATGCGCCCGTCGCGCAGCAGGGCCACCCGCAGGCGGTCCGCCAAGGCTTTACGGTAGTCCATGATGATCCCTCCTCAGTGCTCGCACCGCGCGGCGTCTTTGTCCGCGCAGTCCCCGGGGCGCAGCACATGGTTGTAGCCGGGTTTTGCGGGGGCTCGTCCAGCCTGGCTGCGCCGCTTGCGATAGTGGGCCGTGTACCGCACCAGGGCGATGGTGTCCGCCGCCCACAGCAGGATGGCCGCGATCATGGCCACTGCGATGATCCATAAGGCCGTCATAAATACCCCTCCTCTTCGTCCATCCTCGCCTCGAAGATTGTTGCAGGCATCGTGGTTCCCTCCTTCAGCTCACCCTATACTGCCAACGCAGTCTGCTGGGCGTCTACCGACATCTCGCCGGTTCCGCAGGTGTCCAGGTACTCGACGGATCGAGCGACCCCATCGGCAATCTGCTGTAAAGAATCTGCGATGGCCTCCCCGACGAACAGCGGATCGATCACGGCCTGAAGCAGCATCCCCTGTTTGACGATCAGGTGGGGATACCCGTCGGCGTCGGGCCGGACGAAATAGTTCAGGCCAGCAGCGCGCCCGAAGGGAAGGAGGTATCGATTGGCCACCAGCCACACCGCTTCTCCAGCCTCAAACGGCACGTACTCTTCGTCGCTGATTCGCACCAGATCGGGAAGCCTTTTTGCGAGCACGTCGCCTTCCGTCATGGCGTCCGTCAGCATGGGACCTCCCGCGCGTTCCAGCAGGTCAATTCCGCCCTGGGACCCTGCGACCCCAAACAGTTCCAGCAGGTCATTGGGACGTAAGCCCCGCGCCCAGGTGGCGACGCAGCAGGCATTGCCGTCTCCCACGAAATCCGCGTCGCCACGGCGGTACACGTAGACTTCACGGGACTTCCGACAGATTTGCTCAATCGCGTGCGCTTTCATTGGTTCCCTCCTTGGATCGGTGCGCTTCCAGACGCGCCGACCCTATATTAGGTGTGGTCATCTACGATCTTGGCGATCTCGGGCGGTATGCCGCCGTACTGGTCCATGTACTCCAGCAGTTTGCTCCGGTGTAAACGCGGGCCGCATCCCGGGATTTTCCATCCCCCCAGGCGATAGCACAGCGCGCTGGCAGCAGGGCGAGATAGACCGAAGAGAAAGGCCAGCTCGCTCTGCCGGATGTACGGCTTGGAGAAGATCGTCTCCAGGGTCATGTCTTTCGACATGGTGTTCCCTCCTTTCACGCCACCTGCCCCGATCAGCAAGCGGAAAGTCTCTCGGCCCTTGGGCGTCACCATGGTCTGCGTCCCGGACCATTGGGTCTTGTCGTTGTAGTATTCCTTGACCTCGAACAGGCCGGCGGTGATGCGCTGGGCGTAGGGCCGCAGCTTGCCCTTGGCATCGCGGTAGATGTACTTGCGGTCCAGCAGCCAACGGACGAACTCCCTCTGCCCCACCCCAAGCGCTTTGGCCGTCTCGCGCAGGCCGGTTAACAGGTGTCGGTCCACCAGCTCGTCGAAATAGTCAGCCTTGGGGGCCACGATGGCGGTCTGGACGGTCGGCTCAGAGTTGCGGACCTGTAAGGCTTGGTTTTGCGCCCGCGCCGCTTTAAGGTCGGTGGCCAGGCGAATGATGGTGTCGGGGTCGGCCAGGACCTGCTCGATGGTCGCCGGGGTCAGGTAGCCTCCATGCTGGCGGATGGCGGGGATGACGTCGTGGGTGATCCAGCGGCGGAAGGCGCGGGCCCTGGGCTTGCGGCTGCCCAGCACCAGGGCGTAGAGGCCGCGCTCGTTGACGATGGTGACATTGGGGTTCCCGGGGGTTCCCTGCGTTAAATGCAGGGTATCTTTCTCGTCCTCCTCAATCCGTCGCGTGGCAGTGTGATTAAGCTCCAGCACTTTGCACACGTCTGCCGCGACGAACCACGGGCCGTCCTCGCGGGCCACGGTGCGGATTTCGCCGAAGTCGGGGTTCTTGAAAATATGGATGTCGGTCAACGGAATCACTTCCTTTCTAAGGGGTGCGTCAGGCGGTCTTGTTGTCGACGGTCGGCTCCTTCTGCTCCTTTCGCCGGATTGCCTCGGCATCCATCATGCCCTTGGCGTAGTACCGCATGCATTCGCGTTGCAGGGGCGGGAGCTCGAGGAACGACAGGGCAATCTCGGTCGCGGCCTCCAGGCCGTCCAGGTGGATTGGTTTCAGCATTCTGTCACCTCCTTTATTTCTTTACAATTGAATTATAAACCAAAGAAACACATTTGTCAACAGTTTTTATTGCAAAGAAGTTTGGATTGTGCTATAATTTATTTCGGAAAGGGGGTGAAAAATTGACGATAGGAGACCGTATTAGGGTTCTTAGAAAGGTTTTGAAATTAAACCAGGAGGAATTTGGCGCACGGATAAAAGCGGCTCAGCCGACAATAGGAAACTACGAGACCGGGTTCCGCGCCGTGCCGGAGCGCACCCAAGCCATGATAGTCGCCGTCTATGGCGTCAGCCCTCGATGGCTGCGCGACGGGGAAGGGCCGATGTTCCCCGAGCGCACCAAAGAGGAGCGGATCGCCGAGTGGGTGGGCAGGATCACCAATGACCCGGACGAAAACGCATTTCTAATCGACTTCATCATATTCCTGTCTGAGCGCAGCCCGGAAGAGCTGGCCCTGATGAAGCAGATGATCGCGGCCCTTGGGGAGACAGTAAAAGAAAAGGGCTAGGATAATCCTAGCCCAGTTTCCCCTTGACGAACGCCAACGTCTGCCGTATCTTCGGGATGTCATCCTGGATTTGATCGAGCAATTGGAGTAGCAGTCTGTAAGGGGCGCGGTATGATTATATATACGTATTATCATGATGATTTGCGTGTCATGGTGTTAGTGTATATAGATTTATGCAACAGAAGCATCGGCAAGAAAAGAAACACCACCCATAAGATCAACCAAAAGCACCCCCAGGGCGACCCCCGGGGATGCAAGTTAGTGTAGCTTTTTGCCGTGTCCTTGCAAGGTCAGCGGCTGTCGCGCGCTGTCTCCCATCCATCCACAGACCACCCTTTATAGGCGTTGACGGTGTAGGGCGTCCCACCCGGGCGGCGCAGCTTGCCCTCCATCGATCGCTTGACCTGGTAAAACCCATGGGCGATTCTGGCCGCGCCCTTATCACCTGGCGTCTCGCCAAACAGCTCGCAGTTCTCCCGCGCCCAGTGCTGCAAGTTGCGCACAGTGATGGTGTTGCCGGTCGGGTCTCTCAGGGTCCAGACAAGCGCGTTGCGGTTGCTCTCGCCCCTCCCGCTGATGGGGCTGGCCATGGCTGCCGGTGTGCCCTTGCGCAGATTGTCCGTCTGTCCCCGGGCGGATTTCCGGCGGCGCGCCTCCTCGCCCCACACATTGGACACCCCCTGATGGGTCTGTGCCTTGCGGATCGACGAGCAGGCCCGGGAGCAGGTCGCTTTTTTGGAGCTGGGCGGGGCCTGAAACACCTTGCCGCACACCGGGCACACCCTATCCATCCTGATCACCCTCCAGCAGCTCCTCAGAAGGCACTCCAAGCGCGCGGGCGAGCCGCGCCGCATTGCTGAGGGTCAGGTTGCCGATCTTGATTTTGCCGCTCTCGATGGCCCGGATGCGGTTGCCGGGTATCCCTGCAACGCTTGCCAGGTCCGCTTGCGACATGCCCAGGCCCCGGCGCAGCAGCTCGACCTTGCCGATGGGGTCGTTGTGACAGTCTCGCCCTCTGGACACCAACGAGCAGATGGAGCAATCTCCATCCGCCCGCTGACAGTCCGCATATTTCCGCCGCATCACCCGATCACCAGGTCTTCGGCGGCCAGCTCCAGATAGGCCGCCAGGAAGCTCTCCTCGCTGTCCAGGTCCATCGCGTGCACCCGCTCGCGGGTCTCGTCATCCATGTACTGGGCCAGGGTCTCCATGCCGACGGCTTCCAGGGCCTCGGCGGGGGTGGCGTAGCTGTGGCCGTTGTCGATGCTGATCTTGCGCATTGTGTTGTCCTCCTCTTTCCTTGTTTTACCAGATCAGATTATAGGTCTCGTTCTCAGGATTGCTGGTTTCGACGTTGTACCAATCCCCGTTCATGTAGGAGATATCCAGCAGGGTCTCGCCGGTAACACCTTCTGGATGATCGATCACTTCATAGATGATTTCGATTCCCAGACGGCGAGCTGCCGCCAGTGTGTGGTGCCCATCTGCCTGGACGCCGTACGCCTCGCCGTCGATCTCGCCCGCGTAATGGCAGGGGATGAGGACGCTCCGAATGCCCGCTTCGGCCATGGCTTTTTCCTTGGCATCCACGATATCATAGTTGATGTAGTGCTGGCTGCTGATGATGGTCATTTCTCATATCCCCTTTCCATGGTTCTATTATAGCCTAATATTAGGCTGTTGTAAATAGTTTTTTTGAAAAAATGCGCAAAAAAATAAGCCCCCGGGGGATCACCCCGGGGACATCCTTGTCCCACGCCGCCTACTACGGACCCCACGTAGGAACGCAAGGCTTCGGCGGTCGCAGAACAATCAGACAACACGCAGCACTCCGACGATCAACGCCACAGGGCGGCGCAAGTCCGATCCAATGGTATGGCTAGCAGTTTCGCCGCATGCAAGCGCACAGCTATGTCGCCACACCGATTGACTTAATTATACCATGCAATTGCGGATCACACAATGATGGCCTCATACCCCTTGCCCACCAGCTCGTCCCGCAGGCGCTCGGCGTTGGCCTTGACGCTGAACGCGCCCACCTGGACCTTGTACCAGTCGCCCGAATGGACGATAAACGCGTCCGAATACCCCGCGTCGCGCAGGCGGTCCCGCTGGGCCACGGCGTTGGCCTCGACGGTATATGCACCCACCTGCACCCGGTAGATCGCACCGGGATCAGTCTCGGGGACCTTACCCTCGAACAGTGCCACATAGTAGCGCACCCGGGCCATGAACGCGTCCCAATGGGGCAGGATCAGGTGGGGGCAGTTCTTGCCGGTCCAGCGCTTGTGCGGCACCACATGGTCCACCGAGATGCCCCGCTGGATGATCAGGTCGGCCGTCAGGGCGGCGGCGTGCTCCTCAGCCTTCGCCTGGTCGCTGCCGGTCTTCTCGCAGACCTCGATGGCGATGGAGGTGCTGTTTCCCGGCCCCCTGCCGTCCCCGGCGTGCCAGCCCTGCTCCTTGTCCCGCAGGCACTGGTAGATCGTGCCCTTATCGTCTACGTAGTAGTGCACGGCCATTTGCATGCTGCCCAGGTGGCCTTTGGTCTGGGCGTTGTAGTGGTCCAGCGCGTCGGCGTTGGGATTCGCGGTGTTGTGGATGGTGATAGAGGCTGGCTCCATCGCCCGGTCGGGCTTGCAGCGCACGCCACCCACGGTGGCGGGGGTTGCCTTGTAGACGGACCTTAGCCCTACGCTCTCAAGTCTTGCACTCATGGTCAATCCTCCTTTTTGATTTGCTTGCCCAGCTGATGGGCGTATACGGCTGCGCCTGCCACCAGGATGCCCTGGCAGACCGCCGTGAATGCCGCCAGCAGCACGTCCCGGGGGCCGGTGTAGGTGCCGTTGGCAATCACCCAGATCAGGGACAGGGCGACGCCCGCCACGCCCAACAGCAGCGGGATCCACTTGTCGGCGATGGCCTGGGTGTGCTTGATCCCCGCGCCGGCCAGCAGCAGTACGGGCACCAGGACCACCAGCTCGGGGTTAATGTAGGTCATGATCTGGTCCATGTTTTACCTCCTTAGTGGTTGAGCAGCCCGGCGGCTACGGCGGTAATGACCGCACCGGCCAGGGCTGCAATGATGGCCGTGATGATCTGCTCCAGGCGCTTGCCGGGTTTGCGCTCGATCTCGTCGAGGCGCTCGAGCATCTGATCCTGGGTCTTTGCCATGGTCTCCATGTTCTGGGCCAGTCGGGCCACGTTGACCACCAGCTCCCGGGTCTCCCGCTGGCCGGTCTCCAGCGCCTCGATGCGCCGCTTGTTGGAGATGGCCAGCTGATGCAGCTGTGCCACCTCTTTGATGTCTTCAGGCTGCATCGGAGGGCACCTCCTCCCACCCCTGCGGATAATCCCCGGGACTGTAGGCGTTGCCGTCCATGGTGGATCGGTATACCTGCCCATCCGTCCAGATCATGCACTCGCCGGTCTGGTAGGCATCGTGCGCACCCGTTGGCTGG
>JBMNTT010000055.1:0-14147 GCA_050945875.1 Christensenellales bacterium | reverse complement strand
AAGTACAGCGTGCGCGCCCATGGGCTGGACGGCAACGCTGTCCCCGGCAGCCCTGTCTACCGGGAGGACTGCCTGTACGACCTGGAGACCGACCCTTATGAGCGCACCAACCTGGTATCCCACCCCGGCTACGCCGAGGTGCGCGCCCAGCTCTCCCGCCTGCTGATCCGCGACATGGTGCAGGCTGGGGAGCCGGCGCCGGAGATTCTGCCCTTATATTAATGAAACGAGAGGTGTCCAACATGCAAGAGCTGACCATCGTGCGGGTCCATGAGACCACCGGCAAGGACAACACTGAGCTGCTGCAAAAGTACTTCAAGGGCAAGCAGGTGGGCAACTGCGGCGTCGCCCACTTCCCGCCGCATTTCCGCGCCCATGAGGGCGATCCCCACATCCACGACGTGGACGAGGTGTTCATCATCCTCTCCGGCGAGCTGGTGGTGCCCGTGGACGACGGCGGCCCCCAGGTGACCGCCCGCACCGGCGACTGGGTCCACATCCTCAAGCACACCGGCCACCATGTGCGCAACGAGACCGAGCTGCCCGTGGCCTGCATCTGGATGGAACTGATCGACTAAAGCCGACGCGACGCGCGACGGTTGCGGCCGTCGCGCTTTTTTGCGCCCATAAAGGAGGCCCTCGATGAAACTGGCTGGTCTACAAAAGCTGACCCTGTTGGATTACCCCGGAAAAGTCGCCTGCACGGTGTTCACCGCCGGGTGCAACTATCGCTGCCCCTTCTGCCACAACGGCGACCTGGTGCTGCCCGAGCTGATGCCCCCGGCGCTGGCCGAGGCGGACTTCTTCGCCTTCCTGCAAAAGCGCCGGGGCGTGCTCGACGGGGTGTGCGTCAGCGGAGGCGAGCCGCTGATCCACGGCGACATCCCGGCCTTCCTCGAGCGGATCAAGGCCCTGGGCTACGCCGTCAAGCTGGACACCAACGGCGCCTTCCCCGATAAGCTGCGCGCCCTGGTGGAGGCCGGCCTGGTGGACTATGTGGCCATGGACATCAAGAACGCTCCCGACCGCTACGCCCAGACCGTGGGCGTGGATCGGCTGGATCTGGCCCCGGTGCGCGAGAGCGTCGCCTACCTGCTGAGCGGGGCGGTGGACTACGAGTTTCGCACCACGGTGGTGCGCCAGCTGCACAGCGCCGAGGATTTGGAAAACATTGGCAAGTGGCTTTCCGGAGCCAAACGATACTTTTTGCAGGCCTTTGTGGACTCGGAATATGTGCTCAAGGGCGGGCTGACCAGCTACAGCAAAACCGAGCTCGAGGCCCTGAGAGAGCGGGTTTGCGCCCTCGTGCCCAGCGTGCAGCTGCGGGGGGTCTAAGGGCGGCAAACAAGATATTGTGTTATTCCCGATTTTTATAACACAAGATATGGGTGTTCGCCTTGACCCTCCCTACAAACCGTGGTATCGTATAGGCAGAGAGGTAATCTATCACTACACAAGAATCGAGGGCGAGATATGTACCAAGTCATGAAGCGGGACGGCGCGCTGGTGGACTTTGACATCAGCAAGATCAGCGCCGCGATTACCAAGGCGTTCCAGGCCCAGAACAAGCAGTACCATCCCTCCGTGATCGACCTGATGGCGCTGAAGGTCACGGCGGATTTTGAGCCGAAGATCAAAAATGGCGTCATCGCCGTGGAGGATATCCAGGACAGCGCCGAGTCGGTGCTGATCCAGTCGGGCTATGCGGACGTGGCCAAGGCCTACATCCTCTACCGCCGCCAGCGCGAGAAGGTGCGCAACACCAAGCACACCCTGCTCAACTACAAGGAGCTGGTGGACAGCTATGTCAAGGTGACCGACTGGCGCGTGAAGGAGAACTCCACCGTCACCTACTCGGTGGGCGGCCTGATCCTGAGCAACAGCGGGGCGATCACGGCCAACTACTGGCTCTCGGAGATCTATGACGACGAGATCGCAAACGCCCACCGCAACGCGGACATCCACCTGCACGATCTGTCGATGCTGACGGGCTACTGCGCGGGCTGGTCCCTGAAGCAGCTGATTCAGGAGGGGCTGGGCGGCGTGCCCGGCAAGATCACCTCCTCCCCCGCCAGCCACCTGGCCACCCTGTGCAACCAGATGGTCAACTTCCTGGGCATCATGCAGAACGAGTGGGCCGGGGCCCAGGCCTTCTCCTCCTTTGACACCTATCTCGCCCCCTTCGTCAAGGCCGATAACCTGTCCTACTACGACGTGAAGAAGTGCATCGAGTCCTTCATCTTCGGCGTCAACACCCCCAGCCGCTGGGGCACCCAGGCGCCCTTCTCCAACATCACCCTGGATTGGACCGTGCCCGAGGACCTCAAGCACCTGCCCGCCATCGTCGGCGGCAAGGAGATGCCCTTCACCTACGGCGACTGCAAGGCCGAGATGGACATGGTCAACAAGGCCTTTATCGAGATCATGATCGAGGGCGACGCCAACGGCCGGGGCTTCCAGTACCCCATCCCCACCTACTCGATCACCCGGGACTTCGACTGGTCCGACACCGAGAACAATCGCCTGCTCTTTGAGATGACCTCCAAGTACGGCACGCCCTACTTCTCCAACTATGTCAACAGCGACATGGAGCCCAGCGACGTGCGCAGCATGTGCTGCCGGCTGCGGCTGGACCTGCGCGAGCTGCGCAAGAAGTCCGGCGGGTTCTTCGGCAGCGGCGAGAGCACCGGCTCGGTGGGCGTGGTGACCATCAACCTGCCCAAGATCGCCTACCTGGCCAGCGACGAGGCGGACTTCTACCGCCGGTTGGATAAGATGATGGATATCTCCGCCCGCTCGCTGAAGGTCAAGCGCACCGTCATCACCAAGCTGCTGACCGAGGGGCTCTACCCCTACACCAAGCGGTACCTGGGTTCCTTTGACAACCATTTCTCCACCATCGGCCTGATCGGCATGAACGAGGTCGGCCTGAACGCCGCCTGGCTGCGGGCGGACATGACCTCCCCCAAGACCCAGCGCTTCGCCAAGCAGGTGCTCGACCACATGCGCGAGCGGCTGAGCGATTACCAGGAGATGTACGGCGACCTGTACAACCTGGAGGCCACCCCGGCGGAGTCCACGACCTACCGCTTCGCCAAGCACGACGTGGAGCAGTACCCCGACATCATCACCGCAGCCGAGCCCGGCGGCACCCCCTACTACACCAACAGCTCCCACCTGCCCGTGGGCTACACCGAGGACGTGTTCGACGCGCTGGACATCCAGGACGATCTGCAGACCCGCTACACCTCCGGCACGGTCTTCCACGCCTTCCTGGGTGAGAAGCTGCCCCACTGGCAGGCCGCGGCCGCCCTGGTGCGCAAGATCTCCGAGAACTACCGCCTGCCCTACTACACCCTGTCGCCCACCTACTCGGTCTGCCGGCACCACGGCTACCTGGCCGGCGAGCAGTACACCTGCCCCGAGTGCGGCGAGAAGACCGAGGTCTACAGCCGTATCACCGGCTACTACCGCCCGGTGCAGAACTGGAACGACGGCAAGAGCCAGGAGTTCAAGGAGCGCAAGGTCTATGACATCGGCGCCTCCCGCCTGACCCATCAGGGCCCCCTGGGCGCTGAGGACGTCAAGGCCGACGTGGGCAACCCCAAGACCCATCCCGGCCAGGGCCGCGTGCTGCTGTTCACCACCAAGACCTGCCCCAACTGCCGCATGGCCGACGCCATGCTCCAGCAGGCCCAGCTGCCCTACGAGAAGATCGACGCCGAGGAGAACGCCGAGCTGACCCAGTCCTTCGGCGTGATGCAGGCCCCCACCCTGGTGGTGGTCGGCGAGGATGGCTTTGAGACCTACGCCAACGCCTCGAACATCAAGCACTATCTGGAAAACCGCTGATCCCGCCACGCAAAAGCGGACCGACAAAACGTCGGCCCGCTTTTTTCTCGCGCCGGTTTACAGGGCCTTGACCTCAAAGAAGCCGTAGTGGCAGTGGCTGCCCGCCCCCAGGCTGGCCCCCACCGCGCCGTAGCGCCAGGGGTGATCCTCGTCGGCGCAGGTGAACAGCAGCCGATCCCCAGCGTAGACCGCGAAATGGCCGCCCCGGGCCTCCACCGAGAAAGTGTACGCCTGGCCGCACTGCCAGGGGAAATCCACGCCCGCCAGGGCGCGGTAGCCGTTGTGATTCTTCATCAGGTCGACGCGCCCGGGGGTGAGCACCAGGGCGTAGCTGCGGATCGCGCCCTGCACCCGCAGGTTGATCCCGTGCCAGGAGCCCACCTGGGGAATGATCTGGGCGGTGAGGGTGTAATCGCGCATCTCGCGCAGGCCGGTGTAGGCCTCGCCAAAGTCGCAGGTCGAGCCCGACAGCTGGCCGTCCTCCAGGGTCCAGACGCCCTTGAGGTAGCTGACCTGGCTGACCTCCTCGTGCAACCCGCCCCAGCGCTCGACGCGCTCCCGGGCAAAGTCGATCCGGTAGCTGGGCGCGCCGGTGAAGGCGATGTCGTCGATATACAGGCGCATCTCCCCGCCCTCGGCGCTCCACACGTCCAGCCCGGCCTCCATCATCGTATCCGAGCCGCCCTCGGGGATCGTCAGCTCAAGGCGCTGCCAGTCCCCATCCAGGCGGACGGCGTCGCCGTAGAGGCGCTCCCCCGAGCGGCCGGCCACATAGGCCCGGGCCAGGGGCGCGCCGTGGGCGGCCTTGGCGTACAGGCTGACCGTCATGCCCGGATAGAGGATGGGCGAGAAGCTGGGATCATACCGGCTATCGTAGAAATCCTCGGGGGTATAATAGGTCTTGTGGAAGACGCGGGCGTGCGCACCCCCGGGCAGACCCAGCACCGTGGCCGCCAGGGAGCCCTGGCCGCTGTGGGCCTGATCCGCCGCGTGGGACAACCGCACCTGGCAGGCGCGGCTGTCGCTGCCGGCGCGCATGCCGTGGGTGGAGCCGGGCAGCTCGAAGTGCAGGTGCAGATGGTCCTCGTCCAGGTAGGGCCGCCAGCGCTCGGGCGGCTGCTGCCCGGCGATCTCATAGCCCATGGACGCCATGAAGAACACGCTGGCCGGGATGTCCAGGATGTTCATGCTGCCCATGACCGACGAGCAGGCCAGAAAATCGTTGATCGGCGCGCGCCACTTGGCCGGATCGATGCCCTCCAGCCCAACCAGCACGCCGACGATGCTGCCCACGTTGGCCACGTTGCAGTCGGTATCCCAGCCGCACATGTTGCAGATGTTCAGCGTCCGGTCAAAATCCCCCTGGCCGTAAACCAGGGCCACCACCATCGCCGCGGCGTTGGGGATGATATGGCAGTTGCCGGGGTACTTGTCATAGCCATAGTTCGCTTGCACATAGGCGAAACCCACCCGCCAGTCCTCCTGCAAGTGCGCCAGGCAGTAATCCCGCACATCGCGCGCCATGCGGGCGTAGCCACAGCCCTCGGGGATGACGCCGAGCCCCGCCTGGATGACCGCGAGGATGTCCCGCTCGACAAAGGCGGCGGAGATGGCCGCGGCCACGAACATGCCGCCGTAGACGCCGTCCCCGTCGTGGGAGACGCTGGCGGCCTTGCGGGCATACTGGGCGGCCAGGGCGGGGTTGGCCGCCACGGTCAGGCCCCAGGAGTCGATGAAAATCTGCCCACCGATCTGCTCGGCGATGGCCGCGCCGTTCTGGGCGATGGAGCCCGATCGGGGGGCCATGATGCCGTTGCGCAGGTTGAGGTAGGCGGTGTGCTCGGTGCTCTTGCCGTAGCCGCCCCACCAGTAGAACCCGTGCTCATAGGGCGCGTAGTTGAGCCAGCTCATGCCCATCTGCTCGGCGGTGATCGAAGGGTCGGTGGTGTAATCCTTCAGGGTGCGCAGGAAGAAGAGCGGGCCGTTGCTGTCATCGTCGGCGGCGAAGTCCCGATAATCGACGATGTAGCCGTCCAGCTCGCCCAGGGTGTCGGCGATGCGCTGGTAGGTCCATCCCTCGATGGGCGCGCCGTAGCGCACGCCGATGATCTTGCCCAGCCAACCGGCGTAGAGCCGCTCCACATAGTCCACTGGCAATGTATGCATGACTGTTCCCTCCTCGACTTGGATCAAATCGCGCCGTCGGCGCTCAGCTCGGCCATCATCTCGTCCGTCAGGGTCAGCGCCGCCGCGCCCAGGCTGTCGGTCAGCTGGGCGAGGTTGCGCGGGCCGATGATGGGCACAGTGCACACCGGCTGGGCCATCAGCCAAGCCAGGGCGACCTGGCCGACGCCCGCGCCCAGCTCGGCGGCGACGCGGCGCAGCTTGTCCATGCGGGCGAGGTTGACGGGGTTGACATAGTCCTTGGCCAGCCCCTCGGGCAGCCCGTCCGCGCTCAGGGCGGCCAGCTTGGTGTAGAAGCCCCGGGCCTGGCTGGTGTAGGCCAGGACCCCCATGCCCCGCTCGCGCGCGTAGGCGGCCTGCGCCCGGTCGAAGGGCACCAGGGTCGGATCCGACAGGTTGGCGGCGTTGACCGTGGCGTAGCTGAACATCGGCTCGATCAGGGCAAAGCCGCGCTGTCCGGTGCGGCCGGCATAGTCCGCCGCCTCCCGGATGCGCGCCAGGGACCAGTTGGACGCGCCGAACACGCCGATCTTGCCCTGCGCCGCCGCGTCGTTGAGGGTGTCGATGATCTCCCCGATGGGCACGCTGGGGTCGTCCCGGTGCAAAAAGTAGATGGGCAGCCGCTCCAGCCCCAGGTACTCCCGGCTCTCCTCCAGGTCCCGCAGGATATCCGCCCGGCGGACCCGGTGGGGCGCGCCGTCGTCGGGATGGGCGCCCTTGGTGGCGACGATGACCTCGTCGCCCAGCGAGCGCGCGCGCAGGTATGCTCCGATGCACTTCTCGCTGCTGGAGCGCTCCCCGGGCAGCCAGTTGGCGTAGACATGGGCGGTGTCGATCAGATTACCCCCGGCGGCGCGGAAGACATCCATCATCTCAAAAGCCAGGGATTGGGGGATGGTCTTGCCAAAGCCCCCGCTGCCCAGAGCCAGGGGCGATACCTGTAGGTCGGTTCCAGCCAAAGCGATCCTTTTCATCGGTCCAACTCCTCCGTGTCCACGCCGGCGTCCAGCAGCGCTTGCCGCGCCGCCTGCTGCTCGGCCTCCTTCTTGTTGCGCCCCTCGCCCTGGGCGACGGCCCGGCCCGCCACCGACAGCTCCACCCGATAATGACGATCATGGTCCGGCCCGGTGGCCTCCAGCACCCGGTAGGCGATGTCCACCGGGCCATGCCGCTGGGCATGCTCCTGAAAACAGGTCTTGTAGTCGGCCGACTGGCTGAACTGCAGCGTGCCCAGCCGCTCGCCCAGCAGGCGCACGGCGGTCTGCCGGGCGGCCTCCCAGCCGCCATCCAGGTACACCGCGCCCAGAATGGCCTCGAAGGCGTCCTCCAGCACCGAGGCCCGGTCGGCCCCGCCGCTGAGCAGCTCCCCCCGGCCCAGCAGCAGGCAGGGACCCACGCCCAACCCTCTAGCCAGCTCCGACAGGGAATGCTCCTGCACGGCGCTGGCCCGCAGGCGGGTGAGCTGGCCCTCCCCCACCTCGGGGAAGCGGCGGTAGAGCGCGTCGGAGGCCGACAGCTCCAGCACCGCGTCGCCCAGAAACTCCAGCCGCTGGTTGGAGGCCGTGCGCCGCTCGTTGGCATAGGAGGGATGGGTCAGCGCCTGCACCAGCAGTCCCTCATCCCGAAAAACATAGCCCAATCGCTCTTGTAGCGCGTCGAGCGCCATGGTCGATTCACCCCCTGTTGCAAAAAAGGGACCTGCCCACAGCGAATCGTGCGGGCGGTCCCCCTTGACGGATTAGTTTTTGGCCTGCTCGACGAACTTGACGATATCGGCCACGGTTTTGACCTGCTCCAGGCTCTCATCGGGCACCTGGATGTCGAACTCGCGCTCGATGTCCAGGATCAGGCCCACCGAGTCGATGGAATCGGCCTTCAGGTCCTCCACCAGGCGGGAGTCCATGGTGATCTCGCTCTCCTCGACGCTCAGATTGTTGGCGATCATCGCCCGTACCTTCTCAAAAATCATGCTTCTTTTCCCTCCCAATCGATTTTGGCGACCTCATCGGCGATCAGGCCGGTGACGTCCTTATCCAAATAGGCGATGGCCTGCTTGACCGCGCTGCAGATGGCCTTGGCCTTGGAGGAGCCATGGGCCTTGATGACGCAGCCGTTGACGCCCAGCAGAGGCGCGCCGCCGTACTCGGTGTAGTCCATCTGAGTCTTCATCTCTTTCAGGCCGCCCTTGAGGGTGGCCGCCGCCAACTTGGTACCCAGATTTTTGTAGAACACGCCCTTGAGCAGGGTGAAGATCGCCCCCACCATGCCCTCCATGAGCTTGAGCACAATGTTTCCGGCAAAGCCGTCGCACACCAGCACGTCCGCCGGCCCTTCCATGATCTCCCGGGGCTCGACGTTGCCGGTGAAGTTCACCGGGGCCTGCTCCAGGGCTTGGTAGGTGGCCTTGGTCAGCTCGTTGCCCTTCTCGGCCTCGGCGCCGTTGTTGATCAGGCCCACCCGGGGATTGTCCTTGCCCAGGACCTGCTTCATGTAGGCCGAGCCCATCACGGCGAACTGCACCAGGTGCTGAGGCTTGCAGTCCACGTTGGCGCCGATATCGATGACCATGGCCGGGCCCTTGAGCGAGGGGTAGACCATCGCCAGCGCCGGGCGGGAGATGCCCGGGATGCGACCGGTGACGAACAGACCGCCCGCCAGCACCGCGCCGGTGCTGCCAGCGGAGATGAAGGCGTCCACCTGGCGCGCCTTGAGCATCGACATGCCCACCACCAGGGACGAATTCCGCTTTTTTCGGATGGCCATGACCGGCTTTTCGTGGGTGGTGATCACCTCGGGCGCGTCCACCACGGTCAGGCGCGCGGCGTCGTACGCCTTGCCCGAGAGCGCCTCGCGGAGGGTCTGCTCCGGCCCCAGCAGGGTCAATTGAATCTGCGGATAGGCCTGAAGGGCCAGCAGTCCGCCCTGAATGATCTCGCCCGGCGCGTTGTCCCCGCCCATGGCGTCCAGCGCAATGCGCATACTGTCACTCCCCATCTATTTCGGCATAGGACTAGTATACCAAATCCGCCGGGACAGAGCAAGGGTCGCGCCGGCTCCACGCAAAAAGCCGCGCCCGGTTGGGCGCGGCCTTTGTCCGTCGAGCTTACTTGGCGGCCTGTACCTCGATCGCCTTGCGGCCATCGTAGTAACCGCACTTTTTGCACACGCGGTGAGCCAGCTTGGGCGCGTGACACTGGGGGCACTCACCCACGGCGGGCGCGGAGAGCTTCCAGTGCGCGCGGCGCATACGGCCCTTCGACTTGGATACGTTCATCTTTGGCACTGCCATGTTTCCCTACACCTCCTCATCCTGGGGCTTCCATTGCTTCAATGCCGAGAAGGGATGCTCCGTCGCGTCCCCCTCCTGCGGGCATGAACAGCGGTTGACGTTTAAGTTTTCGCCACAGATCGGGCACAGACCCTTGCAGTCGTCGCGGCACAGCACCGCTATCGGCAGCTGCATCAGCAGATTCTGCACCACCATCTCGGTCACATCCAGGGTGAACCCATCGAGCAGATAGCGGTCGGGGTGGGCCGGATCCTCCTGCCGGGCGAACTCCTCCTCCACCTCGGCCTCGAGCGGTACGGATACCGGCTCCAGGCAGCGGGCGCAGGGCAGGATCGCTTGGCAGGTCAGCTTGGCGGACAGCAGCAGGACCTTGCCGGTATAATGCATCGTCCCCTCCAGGCGGGCCGGCGTCTGAAAGCGCACCGTTTCCCCGCCGAAGGACTGGTCCTCGAGCGGCACGCTCAGGGACAGCGCAAACGCCTCCCTGGGATGCAGCAGAACTTTTGAAACATCCACCTGCATGCTGTATCACCTCACACAGTCGCACGAAATATTATACCGAATCCACCGGTTCTTTGTCAAGATCAAATCCTTGACAGCCGCCTCACACCAAGGCCAGGGTATCCCGGGCGATGGCCATCTCCTCGTCGGTGGCGACCACCAGCGCCTTGACCTTGGAGTCGTCGGTGCAGATCAGGCCCTCGTCCACGGTGCGGTTGCGCTCGGGACTAAAATCGATGCCCATAAAGCCCAGTCCCTTGAGCACCCGCTCGCGCACCACGGCGACATGCTCGCCGATGCCGGCGGTGAAGACCACCGCATCCAGCCCGCCCATGGCGGCGGCGTAGGAGCCGATGTACTTCTTCACGCCGTAGCACAGGGCCTCCAGGGCGACGTCGGCCATCTCATTGCCCGCCTCCACCGCGGAGGTGATGTCGCGCATGTCGCTGGACACCCCGGAGATGCCCAGCAGGCCCGACTTCTTGTTGAGCACGCTGGTGACCTGGGCGATGTCCATGCCGGTGTTGGTCATCAAAAACTCGATGATCGCCGGGTCCATGCTGCCCGAGCGGGTGCCCATGATGACGCCCTCCAGCGGGGTCAGGCCCATGGAGGTGTCCACGCTCTTGCCGCCGTCCACCGCGGTGATGGACGAGCCGTTGCCCAGGTGGCAGGTGACGATCTTCAACTGCTCCACCGGGCGGCCCAGCATCTGGGCGGCCTTCTGGCTGACATAGCGATGGCTGGTGCCGTGGAAGCCGTAGCGGCGCACCTTGTACTGGGTGTAGTATTCGTAGGGCAGGCCGTAAAGATACGCCTTGGGGGGCATGGTCTGATGGAAGGCCGTGTCGAACACCGCCACCATGGGGGTGGTGGGCATGACCTGGCGGCAGGCCTGGATGCCCATGATGTTGGCGGGGTTGTGCAGCGGGGCCAGGGGCACGTTCTCCTCAATGGCGGCCATGACCGCGTCGTCGATGCGCACCGAGGAGGCGAACTTCTCGCCGCCATGGACCACGCGGTGGCCCACGGCGTAGATCTCATCCATGGAGGAGATGACGCCGTGCGCCGGGTCGGTCAGCGCGGCGAGCACCTTCTGCATGCCCTCGATGTGGTTGTTCATGGGCTCCTTGATGACGATCTTCTCGCCGCCCTTGGGGGTGTGCTGCAGGTTGCTGCCCTCGATGCCGATGCGCTCCACCAGGCCCTTGGCCTTGACCGACTCGCTATCCATATCGATCAGCTGGTACTTCAGGGAGCTGGAGCCGGCGTTGATGACCAGAATGTTCTTCATGGAAAGTCGTCCTCCTTACTTGGCCTTGCGGTTCTGGGCCTGCACGGCGGTGATGGCCACCACCGAGACGATGTCCTCGGCGCTGCAGCCGCGGGACAGGTCGTTGACGGGCTTGGCCATGCCCTGGCACAGGGGGCCCAGGGCCGTGAAGCCGCCCAGGCGCTCGGTCAGCTTGTAGGCGATGTTGCCGGCCTGCAGATCGGGGAAGATCAGCACGTTGGCATGGCCGGCCACGGGGCTGCCGGGGCTCTTGAGCTTGCCAACGGACTCCACCAGGGCGGCGTCGCCCTGTAGCTCGCCGTCGATGAGCATGTCGGGGGCCATCTGCTGGGCCAGGCGGGTGGCCTCCTGCATCTTGTCCACCATGGGATGCTTGGCGCTGCCCTTGGTGGAGAAGCTCAGCATGGCGACCTTGGGGGTGATGCCGGCCAGCTCCTGGGCGGAGTGGGCGGTGGAGATGGCGATGGCCGCGACCTCCTCGGCGGTGGGGTCGATGTTCAGGCCGCTGTCAGCGTAGAGCATCACGCCGTTCTCGCCGTAGGGGCTGCCCTCTTTCTCCATCAGGAAGAAGCTGGAGACCACCTTGACGCCCGGGGCGGTCTTGATGATCTGCAGCGAGGGGCGCAGGGTGTCGCCGGTGGAGTGGATCGCGCCGGAGACCAGGCCGTCCACCTCGTCGAGCTTGAGCATCATGGTGCCGAAATAGACCGGGTCCTGCATCTGGGCGTCGGCCTTCTCGGGGGTCATGCCCTTGTTCTTGCGCAGCTCGTAGAACATCTCGGCGTAGGCCGCGCGCTTGGGGGAGGTCTTGGGGTTGACGATATCGACGCCCTCCAGCGACACGCCCAGCTCCCGGGCCTTGTCGGCGATGACCTGCTCGTCGCCCACCAGAGTCAACTTGGCGATGCCCTGCTGGACAATCATCTGCGCGGCGCGGATGGTGCGCGGCTCCTCGCCCTCGGGCAGGACGATGTGCTGGACGTCGGCCTTGGCTCTGTCATGAATTTTGCTGACCACAGACATATAGCATACCCCTTTCAAGTGTGTTGACGGTTTTCTCCCCGGCGCGAGAAATGGGCATAACACCCCTAAAGCCTTCCCGGTCACGCCTGGAAGTCCACGGTGCGCTCTGCCCCGCGCGGCGGGTTATTCGGGAGAACGATTCCCTTTTTTGTCAACTTGCATTATACTGCATCTGATCGGGATTGTCCACGCAAAAGCGCCTGTCGCGGCAAATTCCCGCAAATTCTGCCATTGAGAGGGGGGCGCGCCATGGGCGTCGTCGGCATCGTGAGCGAGTACAACCCATTTCACCGGGGCCACGCCTGGCACCTGGCGGCCGCGCTGGAGAAAAGCGGGTGCGCCGGCGCGGTGTGCGCCATGAGCGGCAGCTTCACCCAGCGGGGCCAGCCCACCCTGCTGCCCAAATGGCTGCGGGCGCGCATGGCGATCTCTGGCGGCGCGGCCCTGGTGGTGGAGCTGCCCTGCGCGTTCGCGGCGCGCTCGGCCGAGGGCTTTGCCCAAGGGGGCGTGGCGCTGCTGGCGGCGCTGCCCGAGGTGACCCACCTGGCCTTCGGCTGCGAGTGGGACGACCTAGCCGCCCTGCGGGCCGTGGCGCGGCTGATCGACGACGCGCCGCCGACCTATCAGGCCCGCCTGCGGGAGGGACTCCAGGCCGGGTTGGGCTACGCCGCCGCCCGCCAGCAGGCGGTATCCGGCGCGCTGGGCTTGGGCCCGGACGAGCGAGCGGCCCTGAAGGCCCCCAACACCATCCTGGCGGTGGAGTACCTGCGGGCTCTGGGGCGTCTGGGCGATCCGCTCACCCCGGTGCTGATCCCCCGGCGCGGGGCGGGATACCACGATCCCAACCTCACGGCCATGGCCAGCGCCACGGCCATCCGCCGCTTCATCGCCCAGGGAGAGTGGGAGCCGGCCCTCAACGCCCTGCCCGGTCCGTCGGCGGCGATCCTGGAGCGGGCCCGCGCCGACGGTTGGACCCCCGCCGACCCCGAGCGGTACGGGCTCATCGCCCTGAACGCCCTGCGGCGGATGGGCGCGCAGGGCGTCGCCGCCCTGCCCGACGTGTCCGAAGGGCTTCAGCGGCGCATCGAAAAAGCCGCCCGGCAGAGCGGCTCGCTGGCTCAGTGTATCGAGCTGGCTTCGACCCGGCGCTACCCGGCGGCCCGTATCGCCCGCGTCGCCCTGTGCGCGGCCTTGGGCTACACGGGGGACATGGCCGCCCTCTTCCAGGCGGCCGGCCCGGCCTACGCCCGGGTGTTGGCCTTCGCCCCCAGCGCCCGGGACCTGCTCGCCCAGAGCGGGCGCTTGCCCTGGGTGGTCAAAGCCGCGCACTACCGCCCCACCGGCGCGGCGGCGGCGATGTGGCGGCTGGAGCAGACCGCCACCGACCTGTTCGCCCTGTGCCTGCCCGATCCCGAGCGCCGGGCGGCGGGGCTGGACTTCACCTGGCCGGTGCGGCCCGGCTGACTCAGCGCCGGGCGCGGCCCTGGCGCAATACCCGCTTCATCAGCGCGGGGTACCCCGCCGAGGCGTAGAGCACGATCAGCAGATACCGCGGCAGGGCCAGCAGCAGGCTGTCCCCGGCCAGGGCCTTGAGCCCGGTCATGACCAGGCCCAGGGTGATCAGGCCGACCAGGACCTTGAGCGCCTGCACCGGCAGGCGGGCGCGCACGTCAAAGCGGATATACCGCTCCTGCAGATACCAGCCCCACACCAGCCCGGTCAGCGCCCCGGCGCTATTGACGCAGTCGGCCATCATCCGGTTCTCCCAGCCCGCGGCCACCCACAGCGCCGCGAGGATCAGCATCCCCGCGCTGACTACCCCGGCGGCGATGCTCAGGATGAACAGCCGATGGGTCCGGCCCTGGAAGTGGGGAAATACCCGGGCCACCACGAGGGTGATCACCCCGGCCACCGCCAGGCTGACCAGCACATCCTGTGGGGTGTGCACCCCCAGATACAGCCGGGAGAGCATCACCAGCGCCACCATCGCCAGGCAGACCAGGC
>JBMNTT010000054.1:0-15923 GCA_050945875.1 Christensenellales bacterium | reverse complement strand
GCCCCACCGCACAGGCAGGAAAACGCCGAAAACAGGGAGCCACAGTCTGCTCTTTGCCCATGGCTCGTTTTGCCGAAGGTACTTTTTGAGATACTCTGTTACGATTAATTCAGTACGGAGTAACGTTACTACCCGAACACAGTGTTCGCTATTGCTGAGGGGGGTGCAAATTGGGGCCAGAAACGGCATTTTGAGTAGTCTAACGCTCTTTGGGAGCGATTGAGAAGGGTGAACCGTTTTTTCTGCTTGCAAGCAAAAAGCAGACGCTTGCAGATTTACACCGTGTTGAGGGCTATATCCCGCTTGTTTAGTGCGATAATGCAATACAGAAGCAAATTAAATGCAAAAACAAGGACTCAGACATTGTATCAATATCTGAGTCCCTTGGTGGTGGAGAATAGGGGACTTGAACCCCTGACCTCTTGACTGCCAGTCAAGCGCTCTAGCCAACTGAGCTAATCCCCCAGGTCCGTGTGAAGCGCGCCTGGCGCTGAACACATTTGCTATTATAGCGAGCGCGGCGGGATTCGTCAACCCCCTTTTTTCACTTTTTTCGGCTTGCGGCGGGCCGGCGGGCCCCGGCGTCGGCCCGCCTCAGGTCGTCGGGAAGGCCGCGGGCCGCTCCATGTAGAGCTTCAGCGCCACCAGGTCCTGCTCGTAGGTGGCCATCAGCTGGCGGTTGTAGATGACGCTGGCGGGATGATAGAGGGGAAAGAGCCGGTACACCGCGCCGGGCACCGCCAGGGGCCGACCGTGGCACTGGCCAATGGTCATCTTGGGGTCGGCGCACAGGGCCTTCAGAGCGACGTTGCCCAGGGTGACCACCACCTGGGGCCGCACCAGGTCTAGCTCCTGCTGCAAAAAGCTCTTGCAGAGCAAGATCTCCTCCCGGGTGGGCGGCCGGTTGACGGTGCGCCCGCTCTTGGGGTTGATCTTGTAGGGGCGGAACTTGACCACGTTGGTGATATAGATCGCCTCCCGGGGCAGCTCGAGCACCTGGAGGAACTTGTCCAGGTTTTTCCCGGCGCTGCCCACGAAGGGGCGCTGCTTGAGAGTCTCCTGCTCGCCGGGCGCCTCCCCCACCAGCACGATCGAGGCGGCCAGGTTGCCCTCGCCGAAGACCGGGATGCGCTCCACCCCGTATATGCGCTGCAGATATTTCTCAAACTCGCCCTTGATCCGGTCGTAGGCGCGCTGTTTTTCCTTCATGTAGCGTCCTCCAATTGCTTGAGCTTGTCCCGCGCCGCGCGCAGGTCCTCGAAGGTGGGCGTGCGCTTGCTCTCGTCGCGCAGGATCGCCGCGGGGTGGAAGGTCGCCATCATCCAAAACCCCTTGCGCTCCACCCACTTGCCCCGGTCCCGGGTGACGCGGTACTCCGGCCCCATGATGTAGCGGATGGCCGTGGCCCCCATCAGCACTAAGATCGGCGGGCGCAGCGCCCGCACCTGGGCGCGCAGATAGGGCAGGCAGGCCTGCGCCTCCGCCTCGGTGGGGGCGCGGTTGCCCGGCGGGCGGCACTTGACGATGTTGGCGATATAAAAGTCTTCCCGGTTCATCCCCAAAGCATCCACCATGCGGTCGAGCAGCTGCCCCGCCGCGCCCACGAAGGGGCGGCCGGAGGCGTCCTCCTGGGCGCCGGGGCCCTCGCCGATGAGCATGATGCGCGCCGTGGCCGGGCCCTCGCCCAGCACGCCGTGATGCCGGCCCTGACACAGGCCGCAGCGCTGGCAGGAATCAACCTGGCCGCGCAGCTGGTCCATCTGCCGGTCAAACGCTTGCGGATCCATGCGCATCCCTCCCGATACCCCATTATAGCCCACCGCCGGCCGCCCCGGCAAGTCGGCCGAGCTTGCGGGGGCGGCGCATGTGCGGTAAAATGAGGGAAACCATGTTTTGAAGGAGGCTGGCATGCAGCAGTTTTACACGGTGCCCCAGGCGCTGGACGGGCAGCGGGCGGACAAAGCCGCCCAGCGCCTGGCCGGGGTGAGCTACGCGGTCATCCAGAAGGCCCTGCGCCATAGGGACGTGCGCCTGAACGACAAACCCGTCAAGGGCGACGCTCGGGTGCGCGCCGGGGACCGTCTGCGCCTGTACCTGCCCCAGCCCAAGGTCGAGATTCTCTACCAGGACGAGCAGATCGTGCTGGTGCACAAGATGGCGGGCGTCTCGGTGCTGCCCGGGGAGGGCCATCCGGGCGAGGACACCCTGACCGCCCGGCTTATAGCCATGGGCGACTGGCAGGGCGCGCCGCCCGAGCCGGTGCACCGGCTGGACCACTACACCGGCGGCATCGTCTGCTTCGCCCGCACCGAGTCGGCGAGAGAGCTGCTGCGCCAAGCCCTGGCGCAGAACACCATCGGCCGCTTCTACGAGGCGGTCTGCCTGGGCGCGCCGCCCGAGGGCCTGCACGAGGCCTATCTGCGCAAGGACGCCGCGGCCGCCCGGGTGACGGTGCTGCCCCATCCCGCGCCGGGGGCGCTGACCATCCGCACGCGAGTTGCGCTGCTGCGCCGGGGCGAGGGGCTCAGCCGGGTCGCCCTGCAGCTCTACACCGGGCGCACCCACCAGGCCCGGGCGCACCTGGCCTATCTGGGCGCGCCGGTGCTGGGGGACGACAAGTACGGCTCCCGCCAGGCCAACCGCGCCTGGCGCGTCTCCCATCAGCTGCTCTGGCATGTGCGCATGACCTTCGACGCGCTGCCCGAGCCGCTCGCCTACCTCAACGGCCGTAGCTTCAGCGCGCCGCCGGTGGGCCTGGAGTTGAAAAATCGGCCGCTTCCGGTATAATAAACGGGATGCGGGCATGTTTGCGCCCGCGGGATCGTAGGATGGACAAGTTCATAAACCCTTCAAAAAAACGTGCGCAAATCGCCACATCCCGTCCCTATACTGGTGGGGATGGGACTGGGAAAGGAATGACAGCATGAAGAAATTGGCACTGATCCTGGCGATGGCCCTGGCGCTCTGCGCGGGCCTTGTGGGCTGCTCGGCCAAGGAAGATCCCGACAACCCGGTGGTCATCCGGGTGGAGAAGGAGACCGTCACCCTGCAGGAGTTCCGCAACGTCTTCAACTTCTACCTGGAGCAGTACGGCATCACCAACGAGAACGACGCGGCCTACGCCTCGGTGGTGGACGAGATCCGTTCCTTCGTCATCGACACCCTGGTCAACGAGAAGGTGCAGCTGATCCAGGCCCGCAAGGAGAAACTCGACCGCTTCTCCGACGAGGAGAAGGCCGCCATCCAGGACAGCGTGGACGAGACCATCGATACCTGGCGCAGCTATTTCCGCAACAGCCTGTCGGACACCTATGCCGACGAGGCCGAGCTGGAGACGCACACCGAGCAGATGCTCGCCGACTATATGAAGGAGACCGGCTACAGCGAGCAGTACCTGATCGCCTCCTTCGAGGACGACATGGCCCTGCAGAAGCTCTACGAGGCCCACACCGGGGAGATCGCCCCCACCGACGAGCAGGTGCGGGCCGCCTACGACGAGAAGCTGGCCGCCGACCAGGCCGCCTATGCCGCCGACCTGGCCGCCTATGAGCGCGACCTGAACTCCATGGAGGACACCATCTACTTCCACCCGGCGGGCTTCCGTATGGTCAAGCAGATCCTCATCTCCCTGCCCGACGAGGTCCAGCAGGAGCTGGAGAGCCTGCGCCTTCAGGGCAAGGACGACGAGGCCGACGCCAAGCGCGCCGACGCCCTGGCGGCCATCGAGCCCAAGGCCCAGGAGATTCTCGACTCCCTGGCCGCCGACGGCTCCAACTTTGACGCGGTCATGGCCGAGAAGAGCGAGGACCCCGGCTCCGCCAGCCAGCCCGAGGGCTACATGGTCAGCGCCCAGTCCACCATGTACGTCAGCGCGTTCACCCAGGCCGCCATGGCCCTGACCGAGGTGGGCCAGATTTCCGGCCTGGTGGCCACGGACTTCGGCTACCACATCCTCTACTACTCCGAGGAGCTGCCCGAGCGCACCGTCTCCTTCGACGAGGCCCAGGACGCCCTGCGCGAGAGCTTGGCCAACCAGATGAAGAACCAGGCCTACGACGAGCTGCTCACCGGCTGGCGCGAGGGCATGAAGATCGAGACCTTCCCGGAGAAGACCGTCTCCTCGGCCGACAGCAGCTCCCCCCAGCCCGACGACACCCTGCCGCCGGACGCCTCCTACACGCCCAGCCAGTCGGACGAACCCAGCCAGTCCGCCGAGCCCAGCGAGTCGACCGAGCCCAGCCAGTCCGCTGAGCCGAGCGTATCCCCCGCGGACTCCGCCGAGCCCAGCCAGCCCGCTGAGCCCAGCGAGTCCCCCGCCGCCTGATGAAAGGAGTCCCCATGAAAAAAAGCTATGACGTCGTCGTCGCCGGCGGCGGGATCGCGGGCATCGCCGCGTCCCTGGCCGCCGCCCGCCAGGGCGCTCGGGTCTGCCTGTTGGAGAAGGCGTACGCCCTGGGCGGCCTGGCCACCCTGGGGCTGATCGTCATCTACCTGCCCCTGTGCGACGGGGACGGGGTGCAGATGTCCGGCGGCATCTGCGAGGAGCTGCTCAAGCTCTCCCTGGTGGACGGGCCGGGGGAGATCCCCGCGCCTTGGCGGGGCCCTTCCTCGCGGCAGGCCCGGGCCGAGGCCCGCTACGAGGTGACCTACAACGCCGCCACCCTGATGATCAACGCCGAGCGCCTGCTGCTGGAGAGCGGCGTGGACCTCCTCTACGACGTGCGCCTGGCCGCCGTCCAGGGCGATGAGGGGCAGGTTCAGTCCGTGACGGTGGACACCAAAGCCGGACCCATGCGCATCGCGGGCCGGGCCTTCGTCGACGCCACGGGCGATGCGGACCTGTGCTTCTTCGCGGGCGAGCCGACCTACAGCGACGATGGCAACAGCCGCACCGGCTGGTACTACAGCTACGATGGGCAACGGGCGCGGCTGCACATGCAGACCGACCCCTTCACCCCGGGGGAGACCCCCGCCGACCGACCCCACTACGCGGGCGACGATCCGGCGGACATCGCCCGGCACATGGCCGACATGCGCGCCATGATCCAGGCGCACGCCCGGGGGCTGCGCGAGCGGGGCGAGCAGGCCTATCCCTTCCTGATCCCCGCCTACCACGGCCTGCGCATGACCCGGCGGCTGGACGCGCCCTTCGTCTTCTCCGCCGAGGACGAGCGGGTGTGGTTCGCCGACGCCATCGGCATGATCGGCTCCTGGCGCGAGCGGGGCAAGCGCTACAGCCTGCCCTACCGCATGATCCGCGCGCCCAAGCATGCGAACCTCTACGCCGCGGGCCGATGCGTCTCGGCCGAGGGCATGGGCTGGGACCTGGCGCGGGTCATCCCGGCCTGCGCGGTGACCGGCCAGGCCGCGGGCTGCGCCGCGGCGATGCAGGCCGCGACGGGCCGCGCGCCCGAGGCCGTCGAGCTGCAGTGGGCCCTGGCCGATGCCGGGGTGCCGCTGGACGAGACCCTCTTCACCCGCCGGGGCTGACGGAAAAACCAAACGGCCGCAACGCGATGCGCTGCGGCCGTTTTTTAGTGGGCGAAGCTGCTGCCCCCGATGAACTCGCGCAGGATGGAGGTGCGGGGAATCTCCTGCTCCAGCGCCTCGGAGATGGGCTGGAAGTACTGGATGAACTTGCGCAGGCGGTTGACCTCGGGGTAGAAGCTGTGGTCGTGGCCAAAGCCCTCCAGCAGCGGGGCGACGTAGCGCACCAGCACCGCCAGCTCGTAGGTCAGCGAGGAGTTGAACATCACGTCGGCCTGCTCCTGGTAGGGGAAGATGTACTTCTCCTCCCCCCGGCGCACGCCGCTCCACATCTTTAAGGTGCCCTCGGCGGTGGTGCTGCGGAACTGATGGTCCCGCACGATGCGGCGGATCAGCCGGTCGTCGGTGGAGGGGATGCGGTTCTGATCGTCCAGGTTGAGCTGGGTCAGGCAGCTGATGTAGATCTTGAACTTCATCTCCCGGGGGATCAAGGCGGTCAGGGACTCGTTGAGCCCGTGGATACCCTCCACGACGATGGGCTGACGCTCGCCCAGCTGCAGGGTAACGCCGCTGTCCACCTGGCGGCCCAGGGTGAAATCAAACCGGGGCAGGCGCACCGCCTCGCCCTGGAGCAGGCGGGTCAGGTCCTCGTTGAACTGGGCGATGTCGATGGCCTGGATGCTCTCAAAATCGTACTGGCCGTACTGATCCCGGGGGCACTTCTCCCGGTCCAGATAGTAGTTGTCCAGGGAGATGGTCACCGGGTGCTGGCCGTTGACCTTCAGCTGGATGCCCAGGCGCTGGGCGAAGGTGGTCTTGCCCGAGGACGAGGGCCCGGCGATCAGGATCAGCCGTCGGTTGGGGTCCTGGCAGATTTGGTCGGCAATGCGGGCGATGCTCTTCTCGTGCAGCGCCTCGTTGATGCGGATGAACTCCCCCACGTCGCCCTTGGCCACCAGGTCGTTCAGGTCCGCGGCGTTGGCCACCCCCATCATCTCGCCCCAGCGCTCGGCCTGGCGGAACACCGCCGCCAGCTTGGGCTGGCTGACAAACTCGATGGGCCCGGCCGGGTCGGTGGCCGGCGGGGGCAGCAGCAGCATCCCGGGCATGTACGCGTGCAGCCGGTAGCGCTGGATATAGCCCGTGGAGGGCGCCATGTAGCCATACATATACTCCTTCATCCCGCCGCTCTCATAGAAATGAAAGCCCTCCCCCTTTCGGTAGGACAGCAGGCGCACCTTGTCGGTCATGCCCAGGGCCTCATAGTGGGCGACGGCCTCCCGCCGGGTGACCTCCACCCGGCGGATCGGCCGGTCCTCGGAGATGATGCGCTGCATCTCATGGTCGATGCGGCGCACGCCCTGGATGCCCACCGGCGTCTCGCCCACCACCCGGCAGTACAGCCCCTTGGACAGGGAGTGCTCGATGAGCACCCGCGCGCCCGGGTAGCACGCGCGGGCCGCCTGCACAAAGATATATGCCAGGCTGCGCTCATAGATGCGCCAGCCGTCGGGATGATGCAGGTCCAGCGTCACCACCACGTCAAAGGGCTCGGGCGCATAGGTCAGCTCCCGCAGCTGGTTGTTGACCAGGGCGGCGATCACGCAGGTATCGGTCACCACCGGGTGCGCGCGCAGGATATCCTCAAGGGCGCGCCCCGGCTCCACGGCCAAGGGCTGCCCGTTCCAAACGATCTCCATCAAAAAGGCACCTCCGTTCCCCTCCTATTATAGCCGAAAACCCGTGGAATAAGAAATGGCAACGGTGTGTGCTTTTGGTGACGAAACCATGAAAAAGAGGTGGCAATTTTTGCCACCCCGTTGCGAATCGGTTACTCCAGGTTCAATTTTCGCTTGAGCAGGGACTTGCTGGCGACGAAGCAGGCCGCGCCCAGCAGGGCGTTGTAGACGAGGGTGCCCAGCATCATCCCGTGCCACATGCCCGCCGGGGGGAACTGGTTGCTCGGCTCGGCGAACAGCTCCCGCAGGTAGGGCAGGTTGAGCGCCGCCAGGACCATCAGCCCCACCACCAGCAGGGTCTGGCTGGCCATGTTCAGCCCCAGGTAGGCCAGGAAGGAGCCCGCCACCTTCTGCCGGAAGAGCTGGCCGATGCTCATGGCCGCGTAGAACATCAGGAAGTTGGCCAACAGCTGCACCAGCAGGTTGGCGGCCAGCTCAGCCCAGAAGGCCCAGGGCGCGATGCCCACCTGATCGAGCTGACTGGACAGGTTGGCCAGGGACACACGCAGGTCCGCGAAAATCTCCACCCCGCCCACCAGCAGCAGCAGGCTGGCGGCCACCAACGCCACGCTGACCACCATCCAGCTGATCGCCACCAGCAGCTTGCTGGTCACCAAGCCGTTGGTGCTCACCGGCAGGGTGTGGCTCAGATAGCCCTCGTCGCCAAGCAGGTTCTTGTAGAAGCGCTGGATCGCCATCACCACCGTCACCACCAGCACCGCGACGATCAGGCAGACATACAGTATCAGCATCAGCCCGCCGATCATCCCGCCAAAGGCCTGCTGCACCGGCTCCAGGTTCATCACCAGTCGGCCCAGCAGCGTGTAGAGCACCAGCACCGCGTACAGCGGCAGAAACACCCGGCCCGTGGCCTTATACTCATATTTGATCAATTTGCCTAGCATGCGAATACCTCCCGGAACAGGGCGTCCACGCTCATGCCGCGGCTCTGGCGGATCTCGTCGACGCTGCTGTGCAGCACCAGCTTGCCCTGGTTGATGAAGACCACCTCGTCGAGCACCCGCTCAATGTCGGCGATCAGGTGGGTGGAGATCACCACTGTGGCGTTCTGGCTGTAGTTGGTGATGATGGTGTTGAGGATATAGTCCCGCGCCGCGGGGTCCACCCCGCCGATGGGTTCGTCCAGCAGGTACAGCTCGGCGTCGCGGCTCATCACCAGGATCAGCTGCACCTTCTCCTTGGTGCCCTTGCTCATGGTCTTCAGGCGCATCTTCGGGTCGATCTGCAGGCGCTGGAGCATGTCGCGGGCCTTGGCCGGGTCAAAGTTCTCATAGAAATCCGCGAACAGCGCCAGCATATCCTGCACCCGCATCCAGTCGCTCAGGTAGGTGCGCTCGGGCAGATAGGAGACCAGCTTTTTGCTCTGGATGCCCGGATGGCACCCGGCCACCACGATCTCCCCGGCGGTGGGCACCAGCAGGCCGTTGGCCAGCTTGATCAGGGTGCTCTTGCCGCTGCCGTTGGGGCCCAGCAGGCCGATGATCTTGCCCCGCTCCAGTTTCAGGTCCACCCCGTCCAGGGCGAGCTTGGGTCCATAGCGCTTGGTCAGTTTCCGACAGGTTAAAATCTCGTTCATGTCCGCTCCCTCTCCTGCATCAGATCCCTGAGGATCTCCAGCGTCCGCTGGTCGTCGTAGCCCAGCCGGTGCATGCTGGTGAGAAAATCCTCCAGCTGCTGCCGGGCCAGTTGCTTGCGCGCAAGCTCGATCATGTCCGTGTCCTCCGTGATAAATCGTCCGCTGGTGCGCTGGGTGTACACCAGGCCGGTGCCCTCCAGCTCGCTGAGCGCCTTCTGCATGGTGTTGGGGTTGACCGCGGCCTCGGCCGCCAGCTCCCGCACGCTGGGCAGCTTGCTGCCCGGCGGGTACCGCCCCGACACGATGCCCAGGCGGATGGCCTCCACCAGCTGCGCGTAGATCGGTCGGTCGTTCGAAAACTCCCACGTCACATTGCTGGCCTCCTCGCGTCTGTATTATTGTACTAAGAACTTAATACTATAATACATCTCCCCCACCACCCTGTCAAGGGCCAAAATCAAAAAAAGCCGGGGACAACGTCCCCGGCCTGCGGCGAGCCAGCCCGCGCGGACTCAGCGGCCCAACAATCCCGCGCGAGCTGACAGCGCGGACTCAGCGGCCCAACAATCCCGGCGAGCTGACAGCGCGGCGCGAACCAGCCCGCCCGCCCTCAGATTTTGCGCTGATAGTACAGCTTGCAGCCGATGATCAGCACGCACATCACCATCGCCACGGCGATCAGGGTGACCAGCACCGTCAGGCTGAAGAAGCTGGCCGCCAGCATGCCCACCACCAGCAGATACAGCATGGTCACCGTCACCGTCTTGCCCACGCGGTAGGCGATCATCCGCTGCCGCTCATCCTGCTCGGCGATGAACCGGGCCTTGATGGCCGCGGGCTTGTTGCGGATGGCCAGGTCCCGGGCAGTGCAGAAGACCATCACCAGCGCCAGCCCCATCAGCGCCCCCTCCTGGAAGCCCCGCATGAAATCCGGCATCGGCCGCCAGTAGGCCCCCAGCGCCCGCAGCACCCCCCACACCACCGGCACCAGGCACAGAGCGGCCGCATCCAGCAGAATCCGGCGGCGCATGCGCGCCAACAATTGCTGTTCGTCCATGATTCACTCCACCTCCGAAAAATCGAATACGTCCTCGATCGACAGGCCGAAATACCGCGCCAGCTTGTAGGCCAGCGCCAGCGAGGCGGTGTATTTGCCGCACTCGATGGAGGTGATGGTCTGCCGGGTCACCCCCACCGCCGCCGCCAGCTCCTCCTGGGAGAGGCGGCGGGCCTTGCGCAGCTGCTGCACCTGGTTGCGCAAGCCGATCCCTCCTTTGCAAAGTTTGCTTTGCACATTTAGTATAGTTCGCTTTGCATATCTTGTCAAGCATGCTTTGCAAAAAAAGAACAGCCCTTGGGCTGTTCTTTTGGGGAAGCGATTTCTCAGGCGTTGGGCAGACACGCGCCGGCGGCGATCAGGCGCGCCTTACTCGGCCCGGCCGCTGGCGAAGCCCTGGTACTCGTTCAGGAAGGCCTCGGCGGTCTTGGTCATCAGCAGGGTGACGGTGTCGCCGTCGAAGGTGGCGTTGATGTTCAGGGTGCCCAGGTACACGTCGGTCACGGCGATGCGGATGATCAGCGCGCGCCCGTCGGCCCAGGCCGCCGACCCGTGGCAGCGGTAGCCCTTGCCCAGGGGCGTGTTGATGCGGCTGCCGGAGTAGTGGGTCTCGGGGAAGGCCTGCTGGATGTGCCGGCCAAAGCCAAACCGCAGGGTGTGCTCGCCGGTCTGGTTAGCGTAAGTCATGGACCCCTCACCGCCGGCGAAGTCAAAGCGCGCCCACGCGATGCCCATGGGGTTGTCATCGAGCCGGTAGGTCCTGCCCGAGACGCGCTGGGCGGCGGGCGTCTCCCGCGCGCCCTCCACCGGCGCCATGGCCAGGCTGTCCAGCAGCACGCTCAGCCGCCGCTGGGCCTCGGGCGCCTCGGGCAGGGGCTCGTCGGCGAGCTTGTCGTAGATCTCCTCCCAGAAGGCCTCGAGGATCTCGGTGGTGTCCGGGGACTGATCCTGGGTGTCGCCGGTGGTGACCAGCAGCAGGTCCCGCTCGGGCAGGCACACCGCCAGCTGGCTGCCCATCCCGTAGAAAGAGAAGCCGTTGTGCCGGGTGCGCCAAATCTGGTAGCCGTAGCCCTGCTGGTGCTCAAAGTCGTGGTTGGTCAGGCGGTTGTCGATCTGGTAGCCCGTGGCCGCGGCCACATAGTCCGCCGGCAGCAGCTGCTCGCCGTCCACCCGGCCGCCGTTCATCATCATCAGGGCGACCTTGGCCAGGTCCCGGCTGGTGCAGATGACGCCCGAGCCGCCGAAGGAGTAGCCGCAGGGGGTCTGGATACACCAGATATCCTCGCTCACCCCCAGCTTGTCAAACTCCGGCCGCAGGTACTGCAGAAACGGCATGCCCGTCACCCGCTCGACCATGGCGCACAGGGTGACCGTGGCCGAGGTGTTGTAGGTGAAGATTTTGCCCGCCAGGTGGGTCGGCGGGGTCTTGAAGTAGGTGTCGATCCAATCCATGTCGGTGAACTTGTAGGTGTCGGTCAGGTGGGCGTCGGCCATGCGCAGCAGGTCCTGAACCTGGGAGCCCGCCAGGTAGGGATGCACCTGCTCGGGCAGCTTGTCCGGGAAGAACTTGACGATCGGGTCGGTCAGGGAGACCTTGCCCTCGCCGATGAGCTTGCCCACGGCGATGGCGGTGAAGCTCTTGCTGACCGAGTACATCCGGTGCTTGTCCGCGGCGGTGAAGGGGGCCCAGTACCCCTCGGCGGCCAGCTGGCCATGGCGGATGACCAGCACGCTGTGCAGGTTCAGCTTGCGGGCGTTGAGCCGGCGCACAAAGGCCTCGATATGCTCCGAGGCGATGCCGACGGCCTCGGGCGTGGCGGTGGGGATGGGTTTGCGCTCACTCATGGGATAAAACCTCCTACGGTTTCCTCGTTAGCTCCAGTATAGTGTAAGCCCTTACAGTTTGCAATCCACCCGACAAAAAAAGCGGCGCGATGCGCCGCTTGGGGGAGGGATTTTTTCACGCGGTCTCGACGTTGGCGGCCTCGTGGAGGTTCAGGCGCTCCACGCCGATCTCCCGCAGCTTGTATTTCTGGATCTTGCCGCTGGCGGTCATGGGGAAGGCGTCGATGAACATGACGTAGCGGGGGGCCTTGAACTTGCTCAGCCCGTCCTTGACAAAGGCGATGATGTCCTGCTCGGTGGCCTTGGCGCCCGGCCGGGGCACCACGAAGGCCATGACCTCCTCGCCGTACTTCTTGTCGGGCACGCCCACCACCTGCACGTCGGACACCTCGGGGTGGGTGTAGATGAACTCCTCGATCTCTCGGGGATAGATGTTCTCGCCACCGCGGATGATCATGTCCTTGAGCCGACCCTCGACGTGGTAGTAGCCCTCCTCGTCCACCGAGCAGAGGTCGCCGGTGTGCAGCCAGCCGTCCTCATCGATGGCCTGGCGGGTGGCCTCGGGCATCTTGTAGTAGCCTTTCATGACCTGGTAGCCCCGGGTGATGAACTCGCCCGCCACGTTGGGGGGACACTCCTCGCCGGTCTCGGGGTCGACGATTTTGATCTCCATGTTGGGCTGCACGCGCCCTACGGTGGCTACGCGCTTCTCGATGGGGTCGTCGGTGCCGGTCATGGTGGTCACCGGGGAGGACTCGGTCTGCCCGAAGGGGATGACGATCTCGGGCATGTGCATCTGCTCGTTGACCTGCTTCATCACCTCGATGGGGCAGGGCGAGCCGCTCATGATGCCGGTGCGCAGGGAGGTGAAGTCATACTCCGTGAACTTGGGGTGGTTGAGGATGGAGATGTACATGGTGGGCACGCCCAGCACGCTGGTGCACCTCTCCCACTCGATGGCCTCCATCACCCGCTCGGGGTGGAAATGGTCCACCAGCACCATGGTCGAGCCGTGGGTCATGCAGGAGGTGATGCCCAGCACGCAGCCGAAGCAGTGGAACAGGGGCACCGGGATGCACTCCCGATCGATCTCGGTCAGGCGCTTGCGGTCGCCGATGGCCTTGCCGTTGTTGACCACGCTGTGGTGGGTCAGCATCACGCCCTTGGGGAAGCCCGTGGTGCCCGAGGTGTACTGCATGTTGACCACGTCCTGGGTGTCCAGGCTGTTCTGCCGGGCGGCGCGCTCCTCCTCGCAGACCTGCTCGGCCAGCTCGTACAGGTCGCTCCACAGGAACATGCCGGGGTGCCGCTGCTCCCCCAGGAAGATGACGTTCTTCAAGAAAGGCAGCTGCTGGCAGCTGAGCTGGCCGGGCTGGCTGTCGGCCAGCTCGGGGCAGAGCTCCATCAGGGTGGCGACATAGTCGTTGTCCTTGACCCCCGGGGTCATCACCAGGGTGGTGGAGTCGCTCTGGCGCAGCAGGTACTCCAGCTCGAAGCGCTTGTAGTTGGTGTTGACCGTGACCATGACCGCGCCGATCTTGGCCGTGGCGAACATGACCGTCACCCACTCGATGTAGTTGGTCGCCCAGATCGCCACATGATCCCCCCGCTGGATGCCCAGGGCCATCATGCCCCGGGCGACGCGGTTGCACTCGTCGCGGAACGCCGCGTAGGTGAAGCGCTGGTTCTTGTGGGGCATCACCAGGCAGTCGTTGTCCGGGAAGCGGGCGGCCTGGGTGTCGAGCAGGTCGCCGAAGGTGATGTTCACCAGGGTCTCAAAGCGGGTCTGCTCCATCATCTTGATGTTGTACGCCAAATCATGTTTCATCTGCATTGCGCTGTTCCTCCTTCAAATCCACAAAAAAAGTCTTCCGTCTCCTTGTCAGAGACGAAAGACATGCTTCCGCGGTACCACTCTGCTTGTTCCCACAGGGAACCAGCTCATCCCGGGCGCTATCACGCCCTGCCCTCATGGTCACGGGAGGGAATCCGGCCAAGCCTACTCTGGGTTCGGTTGGCAGCTCTGGAGCCAGTTTCAACCTTGCCGCTGCCGCCTCGCACCACCCGGCGGTTCTCTGAAAGCTGCGCGCAGTCTACTTTTTCTCCTTCATCGCCTTTGCGATATTGACTGTATTATAGCCAGCGGCTCCGGGGTTGTCAAGAAAAATTTGAAACGCTATCGCCACAGTGAACGTACCTCGCCGGTCACGGCATCCACTGCAACTAAGTAACGTCCATAAAGAGTCTCGTTGTTGGGACCTTCGGCAAATATCCAACTAGGGCGGTACTCCACCGCCGAGATGGTTCCCCCGCTGTCAACGACAGGAACACCAGCATAGGCCAACCAAACCTCGCTCACAGTTACAGGAATCATCGCGCCGTTAGACATGATTACCGGAGGATATGCGCTCAACTGCTCCTGAAAGGATGCCATGATTTGTGAGAAGGGCAGTAGTTCAACAGCTTGGCGGGATTGCGCTCTGGTTATGTGTCCATTCAGCAGCCATTTTCCATCTTGGCAGTATAGAGACAACCCTTCTCCCTTTAATTGTGAATCCGCATTCTGCTGATCAGCCAGATAGGAACCACCAATCGACAAATTTTTCAGCGGGTAAACTGGCAGGCCCTCGTATTCCCGCAGATACGTAATATGTGCTACGGGTTCATCTTTACCCACATCGAAAAGTTGAACAATAGGGTGTCCGTACGCAATATCATCCGAAAATCCACAGCGAGAGATCAACGCGTCCGCCTGTGAAATCAGGTCCGTTGTTTTCACGGAGTTGGAACTCGCCAGTTGTCGGTTGCTGGTATCAATTGTCTCTTGATCATTGCTGACATAAACGCTGTCTTCCCAGACAATCAGCAGGTTCAACCATTCTCCATCCGTAATGGGCCGAAATCGATAAGCGTTTCCATACGAGGACTGAACAGCTTCATCTAAGGTATATTGGTTTTCTCCATAAAAGCAATCGGCCATTTGCTTGGCCTCCTGCTCACTAGGGCGAAAGTAATCGCTCTGAATGATATAATACTGCGCCAGATTGGGGGCAACGACTTGTGCATCAATTTTCAGAACGAGCTCTCCATTGCTCAACGTTGTTTGAAATCGTTCTTGACACACATAGGGATTAAATCCCTTCCAAAGCTCTGCCTGCTCGTCTCTGGACGGCGTAGCCTGTTGTGCAACACCAATGCGATCATTGTAGACGCCAGGAGCTGGCGCGTTTTGGCATCCATTGAGCAGCAACATAAGCACTATCAGGCTCCCTGGTAACCACCGATTTCTCAGCATTTTGCTCCCCCCTAGCGTAAACCGTCTTCCAGGATTCGTTTCCGGGCCCGCCATATAAATAGAATGCTGAAGAGCGAACTCCAGATGACCGCGCAACCCAACGTGAAAAGCCAACCAATGGACCCAAAGCTTTGATAGTATTGATTGATTGGAAAATTGATGAACTCATTATACGGCGGAGGGATCAGCGAGCTAATTGTATAATGAATGAGATAAATCGCTAGTGGGGACGCCAATGCCACATAACGGTTCGGCCAAAAAGCAGAGACAGCTAATCCAGCAATTGCCCATATTGCTCCTTGTAGACCAAAATAAAGACAGTAGGTACACATCAACCGAACGCCGTGTTCCCCCTGCGCGCCATAAATTGGTCCCCACATGCTGGTCATAGGATAGCCATACTGGAGCAAATTTTCTCCGATCGAGGGATCATGAGGAATTGGACTGCCCACTAAACACTGTATGAAAGCTGCCACCCCAATACCCAAAGCATAGACCGCAAACCCCGATATCGCCACGATAATCAACTTATTTGCGAGGTATCGACCGATCCCCGCTCGCGTAATCATTAGTGGCAGAAACTGGTGCTTGGCTTCGTCAGCAAAGCTGGCTGCAAAAGGCAACGCACACAATACGGTTGCGGAAAGGAGATGATAGGAAAAATAATCCGACAAATTGAACATATAAACGCTGTAAACCTTGCGCACGCCGGACAAGCAGTCTAGCAGCCATTCTCTGCTTCCCATCAAAAAAACAAACGCCATTAAAACAACCGCTACTTTGATAAAACACGGAGGGAACCTCTGCGGTCCACATGCGCTGCAAATACAAGACTTGCTGTGTTGGTACGGATAACCATTGAGCGGCAAGACTCCATCGATTGTCCATATAACCTATTGGAAG
>JBMNTT010000053.1:0-16079 GCA_050945875.1 Christensenellales bacterium | reverse complement strand
CGGCACCGGCCGGGGCGAAACGCCCGAGAGCGCCGGCCAGGCCGCCAGCGCCGCGGCCCACTCATCCACGGGCCAGCACCAGGGACCCGAAGGCCTCGGGGCAGTGGAAGGTGGCGCGCCGGGTGGGACACAGCGCCGAGAGCGACCGCCCCTCCCCCGCGCCCTCGATGCGGTAGAGGTTGAAGGGCAGGGGCGCGTCCCAGGCCAGCTGGGTCAGCGCGCCGATCTCGATGGCCAGCTCGGCCTGCCAAACGCCCCGGGCGCGGTCGGTCAGCACCGCCGCGCGCACCGCCGGAACCACCTTGGCGTACCCCTCGGCCCCCCGGCCGCTGTGGAGAATATAGTAGTGCAGCGCCGCGCCCAGGGGATTGACCTCGAACTCGTGGTAGCGGTGGGGATCGCCGCCGTCGGCCAGGAAGAGCTCCACCACCGAGTCGTCGTAGATGGGCTGGTTGTAGCCCGCCAGGTTCGCCGTGCAGGCCGCGCCCTCGGCAAAGAAGCCCACGTACAGATACTCGGCGCTGTGGGCCAGATGCGCCCGGGTGACCTGGCGCGCCGGGCCCCCGCCGTTGTCCACCAGGGCAACCACCGGCGCGGTCCGCCAGGCCGGCTTGTCAAACCGGCCGTCCAGGGCGAGGGGCGCGGCCAGGGCGGGCGCGCGGTAGATCATGAGGCGACCTCCAGCCCCAGGGCCTGGGCCCACTGGGCGCAGACCTGGTCGGCCTCGGCCTGGGCGCCCATCTCGGCCACCAGGCGCAGCAGCGGCTCAGTGCCCGAGAAGCGGGCCAGCACCCAGCCGCCGTCCTTGAAATAGACCTTGATGCCGTCGTCGCTGCGCACCCGGTCCACCTCCCGGCCAAAATCGGGCACCTCGCCCCCGGCCAGGCGGGCCTGGAGATGCCCCTTGAGCTGGGGCGTCATGACCGCCTCGGTCTCGCAGACATAGCTGCGGCCCACCAACTGATCGATGTCGGCGAGGATTTGGCTCAGGGTGCGGCCGGTGGCGCAGATCATCTCCACCAGCAGGGCCGCGGCGAAGATGCCGTCCTTGCCGGGGATATGGCCCCGGATGGTCAGGCCGCCGCTGCTCTCCCCGCCGATGACCGCGTCGAAGCGGGCCATGCCGCTGGAGATATGCTTGAAGCCCACGGGCACCTCATGGCAGGTCTGCCCGTAGTGGGCGGCCAGGCGGTCGAGCCGGTGGGTGGTGGCCAGGTTGCGCACCACGTCGCCCTTCCAGCCCTTGAAGCCCAGCAGGTAGTAGGTCAGCAGGCAGAGGATGTCGTTGGGGTGGATGAAATTGCCCTGCTCGTCCACCAGGCCGATGCGGTCGGCGTCGCCGTCGGTGCCCAGGCCCAGGTCATACCCCTCCTCCTTAACCATGCGGCTGAGGGTGTATAGGGTGGCCGCCGTGGGCGAGGGCAGCCGGCCGCCGAAGAGGGTGTCCCGCCGGTCGTTGATGATGTCCACGTCGCACCGGGCGGTCAGCAGGATGGTCTGCAGGCAGGTGCGCGACACGCCGAACATCGGGTCCAGCAGGATGCGCGGCCCCTTGGCCCGGATGACGTCGGTATCCACCAGGGCCAGGATCGCGTCCAGATAATCGTTCTGGGGGTTGATGACCTTGATGCGGCCGTCGGCCACCCCCTGTTCGTAGTCCACGGTGGGCACCCGCTGACCGGCCAGCGCGTCGATGCGCGCCTCGATGGCCCCGGTGGTGTCCGCGTCCATGTCTCGGCCGCCCTCCATAAACAGCTTGATGCCGTTGTAGACGGCGGGGTTGTGGCTGGCGGTGATGGCCGCGCCGTAGTACCCGCCGTGGGCCTTGACAGTGAACATGATCTCCGGCGTGGGGGCGACGCGATCGAGCACCTCCACGGGGATGCCGTCGGCGCAGAGCACCTCGGCCATCCAGCGCACCGCCCGCTCGGACAGGAAGCGGCGGTCATACCCGATAACAAAGGGCCGATGCTGCTGGCCCCGGGCGATCAGGTCCTGGGCCACGGCGTGGGTGAGCAGAATGACGTTGTCCCGGATAAAATCCTCGCCGATGATGGCGCGCCAGCCGCCTGTACCGAAGCGAATCATGCTATCTTCCTCCTTTTGAGAGCATCTCTTCCACAAAGGCCAAATCCTCGGGGGTGTTGACCCCAAAGATCTCGATCTTGGAACGCTCGGGGCTCATGGGCACCGCCTGCACCCGCTCCCCCTGAGCCAGCAGGATACCGGGCACGTCGGTGAGGTAGTACTCCCGCTGGTTGTTGTCGTTCTTCAGCTGGCTCAGGGCGCCGAGCAGCTTGCCCGCGTCGCAGCAGAGCACGCCGACGTTGACCTCGGTGATCCTGGCGGTCGCCGCGTCGCAGTCCCGCTGCTCGACGATCTTGAGGAAGTTGCCCTGCCCGTCGCGCACGATGCGGCCGAAGGCCGGGGGCGGGTCCACCACGGCGCTGAGGATCGAGCAGGCCGCGCCGCTGTGTTGATGGGTCTCGACCATCATGCGGTAGGTGTCCCCCGAGAGCAGGGGCATGTCGCCAAAGACCACCAGCACGTCCCCGTCAAAATCCTGGAGCCAGTCCCGGGCCATGGCCACGGCATGGCCGGTGCCCAGCTGCTCCTTCTGCTCCATGTAGGTGTAGCCCGGCCCCAGGGCGTTGACGATCATCTGGCCCTTGTAGCCCACGACGATGCCGATGTCCTCCCCGGCGCGGGACTGCTTCAGGCCCCGGATGACGTGGGCGATCAGGGGCTCTCCGGCGGCCAGGCGCAGGGCCTTGGGCAGGTTGTGCTGCTCGGAGAGCAGGCGCTTGCCCTTGCCTCCGGCGAGGATCAGGGTGCGCAGCGCTCGGTTGTTCATATCGCGTTCCTCCTCATGCTCTGTCAGTTTTCCCGGCGGATGCCGGTGTCCGGGGTGACCACCATGGCCGGGTAGCCCATGGCGCGGATGGCCGAGAGCACCCGGGGAGCGTCCTGCTCCAGGGCGTAGCAGTAGCCGCAGCCCCCGCCGCCCGAGCCGTTGATTTTGCCGCCCAGGGCTCCGCTCCTCAGGGCGGTCTCCAGGATGGCCTCGATGGTGTCGGTGGAGATGCCCAGCCCGTCGCGCAGGTTGCAGTGATGCTGATAGATCATCCGGCCCAGGGTGGCCGGGTCCATCCGATCCTCCCGCCACAGGCGCAGCGCCTGGCGCAGCAGGCGGTGGTTATCGATGCTGGCGGCCAGCTTGCGCCGGTGCACGGGGTCGAGTTTGTCCAGCAGGGCCTGCTTGCCCGGGTCGGAGAGGAAATCCCGCACCGAGGCGACGCCCTCGGGGGCGAGCGTCTCCAGCGCCTCGAGCACCGGGGTCTTGGCCGAGGCCAGCACCTTGAGGGTGTCCTTGCCCTGGCGGGAATCGAAAACGATGAAGCGCCCGGGCACCTGCCGGTCGATGGGCTCGGCGGCCACCCCGTCGGCAAAGTCCAGGTGCACCAGGCCGCCGTAGGCAGAGGTCAGGTGGTCCATCTTGCCGCCCGGCTCGCCGAACTCGGTGACCTCCGCGTCAAAGCCCAGCATCGCCAGACGAGCGGGGTCGTCCTTGTCCGGGTGGCCGATGCGCTCCAAGAGCGCCTTGATCAGCACCATGATCATGGTCGTGGAGGAGCACATGCCCTTGCCGATGGGGATCTGGCTGGTCATCTCGATCTCGCATCCGGCCAGGGGATAGCCCCGGTCGCGCAGCAGCTTGACGGCGCTCTTGAGGTAATCGCGCTTGTGGGCGTAGACGATGGGCGCGTTCAGGTCGATGGCCTGCTCGGTGTAGGTGGGCTCGCCGCCCAGGCTCATGCCCCCCTGCACCTGCTCGAGCACGCGCACGCGCACCACCGGCGCGTCGGTGGGGGTGACCCGCGCCGAGAAGCGCAGGTTGATGGCCAGGGCCACAACCTCCAGGCCCAGATAGTCCTGATGTTCGCCAAACAGGCATAGACGGCTCGGGGTGGATACCAGGATGGGTTCCATGGGGTTCATCCTTTCGTCGTTTCGATAAAATGCATGCCTTCAAACCAGACGCCCAGGGCGTCGTGCCACTGGCTGACGCTGCGGTCGCCCTGGCCCCAGTCCAGGCCGTGATGGCCGTGGGGGTAGACGTGCAGCTCGCAGGGCACGCCGGCCTTGGCCAGGGCCCCGGCCATGTCGTAGACGTTCTGCACCGGCACCATCTCATCCTCGGCGGTGTGCCAGATGAAGGCCGGGCAGGTCGCCGGCGTGACATGGCGGTGGACGCTCACCCGGGCGCTGCGCTCGTGGAAATCCCCGCCCTGTTCCACCAGGGTGTCCAGGATGACATAGGGGCTGGCGGGCTCCAGGCGGATGAAGGGGTAGCAGAGCACCTGGCCCGCCGGCTCGCAGCCAAAGCGCGCCACCGGGTCGGCCGCCGCCGGGTCGCCGGGGTCGTTGATGACCGACACGCAGCCGGACAGGTGCCCCCCCGCCGAGAACCCCATCACCGCCACGCGGCAGGGGTCGATGTTGTAGTGGGCGGCGTGGGCCCGGACAAAGCGCACCGCCCGCTGCATATCCATCAGCGGGGCCGGATGTTTGTACGGAGCCACCCGATAGGAGAGGGTGAAGGCCGCCAGGCCCATCTGGTTCAGGTGGGCGGCGATGTCGGTGCCCTCGCGGGTCATCTCCTTGTAGGTATATCCGCCGCCCGGGGCGACGATGACCGCGGCCTTGGGCGCGCCGCCGGGCAGCGGGCTGGCGATCAGGAAGGGGGGCTGCTGGTCCACGTCCTCCCGCCACAGGGGGACCGCCCCCTCGGGCCAGAGGGGCGTCTCCCCCCGGTCGTTGACCGCGGGCGCGGGCAGCACGGGCTGCACATAGGGCAGCATCGGCGGGATCTGCCGGTTCAGGCACTCGCCGATGGCCTGCCAGCGGGCGGCCAGGCCCTCCCGGCCCACCCCCTCCACCCCGGGATAGCCCAGGCAGGGCACGAAGCCCAGCTTCAGGTAGGTGGCGATGGCGCTGAGGCGGAAATCGTCGGTGGACAGCACCGCCCGGGTGCAGCCCCGCTCGCGCAGATCGTGCAGCGCGGCCAGGACGACCTGGTAGCCCAGGCCCCGGCCGGCGTGGTCGGCGTACGCGCCCACCATGTGGATGACCCCCAGGTCCGCCGGGTGGCCGATCTTGCGCCAGGCGCTGGCGGTGGCCACGGGCACGTCCCGCTGGCAGAGCACATGCACCCGGGAAAAATCCAGGGCGGGATCATGGGCCATCATGCGGGCGAAGTGCGGCCCCGCGGGCCACTGGAAGGAGCTGGTGATCAGCGCGTCCCAGGCGGCCTGCTCCCCGGGGCGCAGGGTGCGATGGGTGTAGCCCGCCGGGAGACACAGGGGCTCCAGGCGGGTGAGATCGGGCAGGATCATGGTCAGCTGGACCTGTTGCATGGCGTATCAACCTCCTTGTTGGACCGCGCGGCCCCCATCAGAACCCCATCTGCTTGAGCCAGGCCACGCACAGGGGGAACCATGCCCGGGCCTGCGCGTTGTCCTCGGCCAGGCCCAGGCCATGCCGGCCCTCGGGGAAGATGTGCAGCTCGAAGGGCACCTTTTTCAGGCTCAGGGAGGCGGCCATGAAGATGCTGTTCTCCACCGGCACGGCCTCGTCGTTGGCGGTATGCCACAGGAAGGTGGGCGGCGTGTTCTCGGTGACCTGCAGGTGCAGGCTGAGCTGCTGGAGCAGCTTGGCCGGGGCGCGGGAGCCCACCAGGTTCTCCACCGACCCGGCGTGGGTGTAGTTGCCGAAGGTGATCACCGGGTAGCAGAGCACCTGGGTGTCCGGCCGGCTGCTCACCCGCTCCACCGGGTCGGCCGCCTCGGGGTCGCCCTCGTCGAAGAAGGTTCCGGCGCAGCCAGCCAGGTGGCCGCCCGCCGAGAAGCCCAGCACCCCGATGGCCTCGGGATCGACGTTGTAGACGAAGGCGTTGGCCCGCACGAAGCGGATCGCCCGGGTCAGATCGGTCTGGGGCACCGGGAAGCGGTAGGGCGCGACCCGGTAGCTGAGCACAAAGGCGGCGATGCCCGCCTCGTTGAGCTTGCGGGCGACGGGCGCGCCCTCGTGGTCGGCCATGCCGCCGTACGCCCCGCCGGGAATGACGATCACCGCGCCCTTGGGTTTCCCCTCGGGCAGGGTGTAGCAGGCCAAATAGGGCGGCTGCTGGCCCATCTCCTCCCGGAAATAGGGAATCTGCTCCTTTTTCCACAGCGCCACATGGCGGCCGGGCTCAAAATCCGTCTCGTGCACGGGCAGGCACCTCCTCTATCAGTTCCGTCATGTCGCCCAGCCGATCGAAGATCAGATGGGGCGTGACGGGCGAAGTCTCCACATCCTTGAGCTGGGTCTCCCCCGAGAGCACCAAAATCGCCAGCAGGCCGTGATCCACGCCGGTGGCCACGTCGGTGTAGAGCCGGTCGCCCACCATGGCCATCGCCTCGGGGGGCAGGCCGGTCTGCTGGCACAGGGCGCGCACGATCTCGCCGTGGGGCTTGCCGACGATCATGCGGGGTTCCCGGCCGGTGGAGGCCTTGATGAAGGCCAGCATCGCGCCGATGTCCGGGATAAAGCCGGTCTCGGTGGGGCAGTTGAAGTCCGGGTGGGTGGCAATGAAATCCATCCCGTTGCGGATGTAATCGCATACCTTGGTCAGCTTGGCGTAGTCCAGGGTGGTGTCAAAGGCGATGACGCACAGGTCCGGGTCCTCCTCCACCACCTGCACGCCCATATCGGCCATCTCCCCCTTGAGGATGGGGTTGCCCATGACGTAGACCCGGCGGCCTGGCCGCTCCCGGTTCAGGTACAGCGCCGTGGCCTGGCCCGAGGTCAGGATCTCCTCCGGGCCGATGGGAAGGCCCATGCGGGCGAGCTTGCGCCGATAGAAATCCGCGCTCTTGGAGGAATTGTTGGTCAGAAACACCACCCGGCGGCCCGACCGGCGCGCCGCCTGGACAAACTGGAGCGCGCCGGGGATCAGCTGGTCCCCCAGGTAGAAGGTGCCGTCCATGTCCAGGGCGAAACACTCGGTCCGCGCCAGGCGGGCCAGGAACTCGGGTTTATTGCCATACATCGTCGGCGACCTCCCCGGCGATGTCTTCCAGCACCCCGAAGGCGTCCATCAGCCGCAGCAGAGAATAGCGGGGGCGCACCTCCTTGGCGTAGACCAGCGCGTCGTAGGTGTCCTGGCGGGTGTAGCCAAAGTCCCGGGGATGGACCGGCCCGCCCAGGGCGGCGATCTCCTCGGTCAGGGCCTGGCGCTGGGCGGCCAGGGACGCGGCCAGGGCGGCGAAATCCGCCCACCGGGCCGCCACCCGGTCGCGCTGGTCGGCGCGCTGCGCATCGGTATAGGCGTTGGCCTCGGCCTGGGCGACAACCGTCGGCGCGGTCGGGCCAAAGACGCGCTCGACGTCCGCCAGCCAGCGCCGCTGGTTGGGCCGGGGCTGGACCCGGGGCGGTTGCCCGCCGAAAAACTTTTCGTACATGCGGATCATCAGCAGGGTGGTCACGCCCACCTTGTCCCCGTGCAGGGCGGCGGGGCGGCCGGCCATGTTGTCGCGCATCTCCCACAGGTGGGAGATGTGGTGCTCCGCGCCCGAGGCCGGCCGGGAGTTGCCGATCATCTGCATCGCCAGGCCCGACAGGGCCAGGGCCTCCATCAGGCTGCCCACGCCCTCGCGCTTGCGGGCAGCCATCTCCGGGCAGTTTTCCCGGCACAGGGCCACCGTGCGGGCGACGAAGTCCACCGTGTCCGGGCAGATGTACTCGCCCGTGGCCACATGGGCCAGCCGCCAGTCCGCCAGGGCGGTCAGCTTGCCCATGATGTCGCCGTAGCCCGCGGCGATCATCTTCTCCGGCGCGTGGATGAGCGCGTCGGTATCGGCCAGCACCGCCTCGGGGGCCACGGCCTCGTAGGTGATCTTAAACCCATCCACCAGCAGGGGGGATACCGAGGAGGCGTACCCGTCCATGGAGGGAGCGGTGCCCACCACCAGGTAGGGCGCGCCCACCTTGAAGGCGGCGTAGCGGGTGGTGTCGTTGATCGTGCCGGTGCCCACGGCCACCAGGACCTTCGCGTCCTGCTGGGCGATGATGACCCGGCCCAGCTGCGCGGCGTCGGCGTGGCCGTGGGGATCCAGCAGCACGCGGTTGTAGGCGACGCCCGCGGCGGTCAGCTTGTCCGCCAGGGCTTGGCCCGAGGCGGCCCAGGTATTCTCGTCGGCCACCAGCAGGGGCTTGCCCAGCGGACCGATCAGCGCCACCGCCTGATCCAGGGCGTCCTCGCCCACGTGCAGCACCCGGGTCTGCACCCGGTGATCCCGCCCGCAGGTACAGTGCACCGTGGCCCCGGCCAAGTCTCGGGCGGCGGCAACCTGCTTCAATCCAGTCATCTCGCGCATCCTTATCGCCATCCTTTCGGAAATGTACGGTCTTTCCGGTTCATTATACCATATCCTTTGCCCAAGAGGTATCCTCTTTCGCCCGGCGGATGGGGGGACCGCCGCCCGGCAGCCTTGCGCGGGGCCGCCGGCCTGGGGCAGGAGCAGCCCGGGCGGCAGCCGCGGTATGCTTGCGCGGGGCCGCCGGCCGGGGCAGGAGCAGCCCGAGCCGCAGCCGCGGTATGCTCGCGCGGGGCCGCCGGCCGGGGCAGGAGCAGCCCGGGCCGCAGCCGCGGTATGCTTGCGCGGGGCCGCCGAGCGCCGCCGGATAACCGCCGGCGGATTGAGCCGCGCCGAACCGCCCACGGCCCGGGAAAAAAGCCCTTTTCGGGGCTTGCAATCCCTTTCAGGGGGCGGTAAAATAAACGAGAATTGTTTTGTCCAATTCACGCAAGGAGGGTTTCTTGAAATGACCAAGGTGAAAATCGGTATCATCGGCTGCGGCGGCATTGCCAACGGCAAGCACATGCCCAGCCTGTCCAAGTTGGACAATGTGGAGATGGTCGCTTTCTGCGATTTGATCGAGGCGCGCGCCCAGAAGGCCGCCGAGGAGTACGGCGCGCCCGGCGCCAAGGTCTTCACCGACTATCGCGACCTGCTCAAGCAAGACGTGGACGTGGTGCACGTGCTGACCCCCAACAACGGCCACGCCCCCATCACCGTCGCCGCCCTGGAGGCCGGCAAGCATGTCATGTGCGAGAAGCCCATGGCCAAGACCTACGCCGAGGCCAAGACCATGCTCGAGGCCGCCCAGCGCACCGGCAAGAAGCTGACCATCGGCTACCAGAACCGCTTCCGCCCCGACAGCCTGTACATGAAGCAGATCTGCGAGAATGGCGATCTGGGCGAGATTTACTACGCCCGGGCCCAGGCCATCCGCCGCCGCGCGGTGCCCACCTGGGGCGTGTTCCTGGACGCCGAGAAGCAGGGCGGCGGTCCCCTGATCGACATCGGCACCCATGCCCTGGACCTGACCCTGTACATGATGGACAACTACGAGCCCGAGATGGTGGTGGGCACCTCCTACCGCAAGCTGGCTGACCGCGAGAACGCGGCCAACGCCTGGGGCCCCTGGGATCCCAAGAAGTACACCGTGGAGGATTCCGCCTTCGGCTTCGTGCGCATGAAGAACGGCGCGACCATCTTCCTGGAGGCCTCCTGGGCCCTGAACACCCTGCTGGTGGATGAGGCCAAGACCATCCTGTGCGGCACCGAGGGCGGCGCGGACATGCTGGGCGAGAACGGCGGCCTGCGCATCAACGGCGAGAAGTTCTCCCGCACCTATGTCACCGAGCCCGACCTGGCGGCCGGCGGCGTGGCCTTCTACGACGGGGCGACCGCCAAGCCCGAGGAGCTCGAGGCCAAGATGTGGATCGACCATGTGCTCGACGACTCCAAGCCCCTGATCACCAAGCCCGAGCAGGCCATCGTGGTCACCCAGATCCTCGAGGCCATCTACGAGTCCGCCAAGACCGGCAAGCCCGTGTACTTCGACTGATTCGGCCCACACAAAAAAGCGGTGCGCGCGCACCGCTTTTTTTCGTGTCCGGCCTTACGCCCGGGCCGGCAGGGCTACCAGGCGCGCCTTCTTCAGCGCCACCAGGATCAGGGGAATGACCACTAGCTGGATGACGATGCCCGGCACCGCCGTGATGAACGCCGCGCTCATCCACAGCTGCATGGAGTAGGCCCCGGCCTTAAAGATCACCGCGTTGAGCACGCCGTAGAACACCCGGCCGCAGATCATCGCCCCGATCAGGGAGACGTAGGTGTTGGCCAGAAAGCTCTTGGTCTTGACCAGGCGGAAGAGCAGCCCGCTCATCAGCCCGTACATGGCCAGCTCGCAGAGCATGCTGGGCAGCATCGCCGCCGGCGGCATACCCGTGGCCAGGCTGGAGAGCAGCGGGGAGAGCACCCCGCAGGCCAGCCCGTAGACCGGGCCGCACACCAGCCCGCACAGCAGCACCGGGATGTGCATCGGCAAAAAGATGCTCCCCGCGTTGGGGATGGCGTGAAACGCCATGGGCAGCACCAGGGCCAGGGCGATGCACAGGCCGGCGATGACAAGGTTCTTGGTTTGTTTCATGATTGCGTCTCTCCTCTTTCCAAAAATAAAAAGGTATCGGCGTCCCCTCAGGGGATGCGGATACCTTCTTGATATCGCTGCGGATCACGGGCATCGGGCTACCAGCGGCGCTTCCGGCCGCTCCATCGGCTTCGACCGACAGAATTCTTCCTTATTGTAACGGCGAGGGCGGGGTTTGTCAACAGCGGTCGACCGGCGCGGGTTGATTTTGCCGGTGCGCTCTGCTAGAATGGGGACCCAAAGGACGGTGAGGCAACCATGGACAACGCCAAGGTCTATCGCATGAGCTTTTCCAAGGTGTACCCCCTGCTGGTCAACAAGGCGACGCGCAAGGGCCGCTCCCAGGACGAGGTGGATCAGATCATCCGCTGGCTGACGGGCTACAGCCAGGCCCAGCTCCAGGCGCAGCTGAAGGCCGGCGTCGATTACGCCGCCTTCTTCCAGGGCGCGCCGGCCCTCAACCCCAACCGCAAGCGGATCAAGGGCGTGGTCTGCGGGGTGCGGGTCGAGGACGTCGCCGAGCCGCTGATGCAGGAGATCCGCTACCTGGACAAGCTCGTCGACGAGCTGGCCAAGGGCAAGGCCCTGGAGAAAATTCTGCGCCATTAACCCGCCCAGCGCGGGGGGACCGTCCACTGGACGGTCCTTTTTTTGCGCGCCCCCTTGACAGCGCGCTGCACATGTTGTATGGTTAGTTACGTAAGTAATTAACCATATAACCCGAGAGGAGGATGCGGTGTGCAGATCGACTTTGCCAGCGAGGTGCCCATCTATGTGCAGATCGCCGACCAGCTTTCCGACGCGATCCTGACCGGGGCCTTCCCCGAGGGGACCCAGGTGCCCTCCACCACGGAGATCTCCGTGTCCTACAAGGTCAACCCGGCCACGGTGCTCAAGGGCATGGGCCTGCTGACGGACCGGGGAATTCTCTATAAGAAGCGAGGGGTGGGCATGTTTGTTTCCGAGGGAGCCGTGGAGCGCCTGCGGCAGGCGCGGCGGCAGGATTTTTATCAGGACTATGTGGTCAGGCTGCTGCAGGAGGCCGAGAAGCTGGGCATCGGGCAGCAGGACCTGATCGAGATGATACGAGGAGGCGTTCGCCATGGATAAGGGAATCACCATCAAGCAGCTGAGCATGCAGTTCGGCGAGAACCGAGCCCTGGACGGGATCGATCTGCACTTCGCGCCCGAGGGCATCTACGGCCTGCTGGGCCGCAACGGCGCGGGCAAGACCACCCTGCTCAACCTGATCGCCAACCGGCTGTTCCCCACCCAGGGCGAGGTTTTGATCGACGGGGAGCCGGTGCGGGAGAACGACCGGGCCTTAAGCCGGGTGTTCTATGTGGGCGAGAAGACCCTGATGCCCGACACCACCACCGTCAAGCAGATGATCACCTGGACGGCGGACTTCTACCCCCAGTTGGACATGGACTACGCCCGCCGCCTGGCCGACCTGTTCGGCCTGAACATGCGCAAAAAGCTCAAGAGCCTGAGCACCGGCTACCTGACCATCGCCAAGCTGATCCTGGGGCTGAGCTGCGACGCGCCCTACCTGCTATTGGATGAGCCGGTGCTGGGGCTGGACGCCAACCACCGGGATCTGTTCTACCGCGAGCTGCTGGCCAACTTCGCCGAGCAGCCCCGCTGCATCATCCTGTCCACCCACCTGATCGAGGAGGTGGCCGACCTGATCAACCAGGTGATCATCATCAAGCAGGGGCGCATCCTGCTCGACGAGAGCAGCGAGGCGGTCAAGCGCCTGGGCTACTGCGTGTCCGGCCCGGCCGAGGCGGTGGAGCGCTACTGTCAGGGTCGGCAGGTGCTCGATCAGGAGGCCCTGGGCGGGCTGCGGGCGGCCTACCTGATCGGCCAGCCCGAGCGCTGCGAGGGCCTGCAGTTCACCCCCCTGGAGCTACAAAAGCTCTTCATCCACCTGACCAACGCATAAGGAGGCTCACCATGAAATCAGTTCGGATGCTCAAATGGAACCTGCGCAACAGCGTCACCTCCCTGGTGGTGTTCTACGGGGTGCTGCTGGCGATCTATACCCTCTCCAGCGTCATCCTGTCCGTCGGCGGCAACCAGGTTCATGTCAACGGGTTCGACTTTGCCACCCTGGTGATGCTGCTGACCCTGGGCATCGTGCTCTTCGGCCAGTCGCTGCGCTTCGGCCTGGCCGCCGGGGTCTCCCGCCGGTCGGTGTACGTGGGCTTTCTGTTCTTCGACCTGGCGGTCAGCCTGATCACCATGGGGGGCAACCTGCTGCTCAATCTGGGCGTTCCCCCCTTCTCCAACGTATTGATGACCCTCTACGGCTCGGGGGCGTACTGGAGCGTGGCGGCCAGCAATCTGTGCCTGAACCTGATGGCCTGCCTGGTGGGCTACTGCATCGGCGGAGCCTACTATCGCATGGGCAAGGTGCTGCGCATCGGGGTGTCCATCTCGGTGCCAGCGGTGCTGGTGTTCATCCTGCCCATCGGCCTGATGAGCGCGCCTGAGGCGGTGCAGCAGGCGGTGTTCAGCGTCTTTGAGCGCCTGTTCGCCTTCCTGGGGGCCTCGCCGCTCAACCTGGCGGTGTGCAGCCTGGCCGTGGCGGCGCTGCTGGCCCTGGCCAGCTACCTGTTCATCCGCCGCGCCCCGGTCAAGGCCGCTTTCTAATCCCTCGCAAAAAAGCCCCCGGTCCTTTCGGATCGGGGGCTTTTCGTCGGGCAGGGCCGGCGTCGCCGGCTCAGTCCACCACCGTGCCGTCGGTGGCGATGGTGACCACCTGCCAGGGGATGAACTTGCCGCTGTCCTGCAGGGCCTGCTTGACCGCGCGCTCCAGCCCCCCGCAGCAGGGCACCTCCATGCGCACCACCGTGACCGACTGAACCTCGTTCTCGGCCAGGATGCGGGTGAGTTTTTCGGCGTAATCCACCGGGTCGAGCTTGGGGCAGCCCACCAGGGTGATCCGCCCAGCCATGAAGCGGTTATGAAAATCGCCGTGGGCGTAGGCGGTGCAATCCGCGGCGATGAGCAGCTTGGCCTGGTCGAAGTAGGGGGCGTTGACCGGAGCCAGGCGGATCTGCACCGGCCACTGGCGCAGCTGGCTGGGGGCGTCGCCCCGGGCGGCCGGGACGGCGGCCGGGCGGTGCAGCGACCGGCTCTGGGTGCCCGGACAGCCGCAGGGCAAGCTCTCCCCCGCGTCCGCCGGCTCGGCGGCGGCCTGCGGCGTCTGCCCCGGCCGGGTACCCTGCAGGGCTTCCCCTCGCCGGGCGGCCGCGACCGCCGCCGCGTCGTAGGCCGGGGCCTCGCGCCGCTCAAAGGTGATCGCCCCCACCGGGCAGGCGGGCAGACAATCGCCCAGCCCGTCGCAGAAGTCCTCCCGCATCAGCCGAGCCTTGCCGTCCACCAGGGCGATGGCCCCCTCGTGGCAGGCCTGTGCGCACAGGCCGCAGCCGTTGCATTTTTCCGAATCGATCGCGATTACCTTGCGAAGCATGGTCATTCCTCCAATGCGTGGTTGTCTTTACGGGCATAGTATACTACAATGAAATCCACAAATCGGTTGTTTTTACAACGAAAGGAGCGCAACATGACGCAATCGATCCCCCTGTTTGCGGGCATCAGCCCCGATGAGCTGGACAAGATGCTGGCCTGTCTGTCGGGCAAGACTCGGTTTTACGCCAAGAGCGAGGTCATCCTGGCCATGGGCGAGCCCACCGCGTCGCTGGGTCTGCTCGTCGAGGGCGCGGTGCAGATCGTGCGCGAGGATATCTGGGGCAACCGCCAGGTGCTGCAGGTCATCGCCGCCGGGGACCTATTCGGCGAGAGCTACGCCTGCCTGCCCGGGGAGCCGCTGCTGGTCTCGGCGGTGGCCGCGGACCCCTGCCAGGTGCTGTTTTTGCAGGTCGCCCGGGTGATGACCACCTGCCCGGCGTCCTGCCCCTTTCACAACCGGCTGGCGCGCAACCTGCTGACCCTTCTGGCTCGGAAGAACCTGACCTTGACCCGCAAGATCGACCATGTCAGCCAGCGCACCATCCGGGAGAAGGTGCTGCGCTACCTGGGGGATCAGGCCCTGCTCCAGGGCGAGCGCAGCTTTGAGATCCCCCTCAACCGTCAGGAGCTGGCCGACTACCTGGCGGTGGACCGCAGCGCCCTGTCGGCGGAGCTGTCGCGCATGCAGGGCGAGGGGCTGATCGCCTACCGCCGCAGCCGGTTCACCCTGCTGTGAGGGCGCAAAAAAGGGCGGAGCGCTTTCGCGCCCCGCCCTTTGCTCACCGCCGCACCGGCAGCCACAGCTCGCAGGCATAGTCCGCCGCGTCCGCGTAGGCGAAGTCCTCGGTCAGGTGCGCCTCCACATAGGCCGCCGCGCGGTCCATCCGCTCGAGAAAGTCCACCGTCGTCCCCTCCCCCTCCAGGATAGCGCAGGATCGGCGTTTCGTCCTGGCAGCGGGCGGCCAATTCGGTCAGGTCGAGGCCGACTGGGCCAGCGGGGCCTCGGCGGCCTGCTTGGCCTTGAGCTTGCGCATGCCCCAGACATAGCAGATCAGGTGCGCAACGCCGGTGATCACCCAGCTGATGGGGTAGGACAGATAGAGCGTAAAGAGCGAGCGGTTCCAGGCGAACACCGTGAAGATCCACAACACCCGCAGCCCGCACACCCCGGTCAGCGAGACCAGGGTGGGCATCATCGAGTAGCCCATGCCCCGCAGAAAGCCGCTGACCAAATCCATGATGCCGCAGACGAAGTAGGTCGAGCAGATCACCCACATGCGGTTGATGCCGTAGGTGATGACCTCCTGGTCGCTGGAGTAGATGCCCAGCAGGCTGTGGCCGAACAGCAGCGCCACCCAGCCCATCACCAGGCCCGCCACCGTGACGATGCCGACGCACTCGAGCAGGATGCGGTTGATGCGGGGATAGTTCTTCGCGCCCATGTTCTGGCTGGTGAAGGACAGGCCGGTCTGGTAGATGGCGTTCATGGAGGTGTAGACGAAGCCCTCGATGTTGCTGGCGGCGGTGTTGCCCGCCATGGCGATGGAGCCGAAGGAGTTGATGGAGGACTGGATCAGCACGTTGGAGATCGAGAACATCGCGCCCTGGATGCCCGCGGGCACGCCGATCTTGACGATCTGCAAAAACTTGTCCTTGTAGATGTGCAGCTTTCTCAGGTTGACCCGGTAGCCCGCCTCGCTGCGCACCAGGCAGGCCAGCACCAGCGCGGCGGAGATGATCTGGCTCAGCACCGTGGCCAGGGCCACGCCCGCCACGCCCATGTGCCACACGATGACAAAGAACAGGTTGAGCCCGACATTGACCAGCCCGGCGATAAACAGGAAGTAGAGCGGGCGCTTGGTGTCCCCCACCGCCCGCAGGATGGCCGAGCCAAAGTTGTAGAGCATGATCACCGGCATGCCCGCAAAGTAGATGCGCATGTACAGCACGGCCTGGTCCAACACGTCAGCCGGGGTGCCCATCCAGGAGAGCAGCACCGGGGCCGCGGCCACGCCCACCACCGCCAGCGCCACGCCCGAGAGCAGGCTCAGCAG
>JBMNTT010000052.1:0-17345 GCA_050945875.1 Christensenellales bacterium | reverse complement strand
ACCAATTTATCTTGCTGCATCAGTGTGTCCATTTCGCCAGCAGGCGCTCCTTCTCATCGGCAGTATTGTTGCTCATATCCGCATACCGGATGTCCGTGGGGTAGTGCTCAACGGTGTAATCCTCGCTCTTGTAGATTTTCTCAGGGAAGAACTTCGCCTTCTCCTCCCGCACCAGGGTATTATAGAAGAAATCGAAAACCTCCTTGACCGCGGGGCGGGTCTCCTTGCCCTTGACCATGGCCATGCCATAGAGGGAGTAGGGCGAGCCCTCCTCAAAGAACAGGATTTTCAAATTGGCGCCGTTGTTGATCTCCGTAACGGTCTGGGCCGTCATGGCAAGACCGATGGCCGCCTCCCCCTGCACCAGGGCGTTGACCGGGCCCGAGCCCGAGGAGGTATACTGCAGGATATTCTCCGAGAGCTGATCGAAGTAGGCCAGGGCCTCCTCCTCTCCCCAGGCGTTGACCAACGCCTTGAGGAACATGTAACCCGTGCCGGAGCTCTTGGGGCTAGGCATGGAGATCAAGCCCTTATACTCCGGCTTGAGCAGATCCTGATAGCTCGTGGGCTCGGCTAACCCCTTGGCGGCGAGCACATCCGGGTTGATCGCGATGCAGCCCCCGTTTCTAAGCTCAGGCAGCACCTGGTGCTGGCTGTCCACCAGCTCGTCCAGGAAGATGCTGCTGTCATAGCTGGACAGATCCGCCAAGTTTTCCCGCAGCTTATCCACATACCCAAACTCTAAATCATAGCTGATGTCGCAGGCCGTGCTGCCGCCCTCAGCCAACAGTTTGGCCGCCTGGTTGCCGCTGGTCATATATTCGATCGTGATCTCGTAGTTCGGGAACTGCTCCTTCAGACGCTGCTGCAGGTACTCGTTGCGATACTCCTCCGCACTGGAATAGATGACGACCTTGTTGTCCGCGGTCGCGCCGTTGCTGCAGCCCACCAGGGTGGACAGCGCCAGCCCCAACACCAACGCCATCGAGAAAATGCGTTTCATAGCACAGCCTCCAAGTACATTTTTTGCTATCATATCATCAAAACTGAACACCGTCAACCCACAGTTTTTGGCCGGTTGAGGGCGATTTGTTGGCGATAAGCGTTCAGATACGCCCCAATTTAGCAATCATCTTGAGAATGTGGCGTATAGATCGCTTCCAGTCCCTCGCGGCGATACGCGTAGTACGCAGGCACGAGCGGCCGGTATCCGCACGCCTTGAGCATGTCGTATGGCGCTCGCGCGGGGTTGGCGCGGTTGTGCCTGCCCGTGACGAGGTAGCGCAAATATTGTTGCAGGGCGCGGTCGATGACGCGCAGGGAATCGTCCGTGTTGAGGATGGGGAAATACCAGCGGGCCCAGGTCAGCTCGCGGCCACCCTGAGGCGCATAGAACTTTCGGTTGAATTTGCGGTTCATCACCTGCAGGGCTTTCTCCGCCGCGACGCCCTCGCGCAGCCGCCACCGATACAAACTCCTGGCCGCCCGGCGAATCCTGGCCAACAGTTTTTTCACCGTCGCCGGCGCGATATCGATAACACCCCGATGGCTGGAAAAGCCCAGAAAGCTCCACGGCTCCCCCGGCGCGTACAGGCCGACCTTCTCCGGGTTGACGCGCAGCCGGTATTTTTCCAGAAACCCCTCAAAGGCCTCCCGGTATATGGCAATCTCCCGCTCGCTGCCAAAGAAGACGACATCGTCCGAGTAGCGCGCATAGAGCGCGCCCCGTCGCTCAAACCAGGCATCCATCTCCCGCAGGTATAGGTTGGCGCAAAAGGGGGCGATGGGTGTGCCGGCCATGCAGCCCTTCTGCTCCTTCACCAATTGACCCGCTCGGCACACCCAGGGATCGCGCAGCAGTTCGCAGAGCAATGCGCACAGGTCCTCCTCCCCCAGAGCTTGCTGAATCAATCGGCAGAGGATGTCGACATCCAGGCTGTTGAAATAGTCGCTGATGTCGGCCTTGAAGCACCACTGATTCGACAGATCGGTCCGGGCAAAGCGCAAAAAGGCGTTGCGCGCGCCGGTTCCCTGGCGGAAGGCGTAGCAGTTGTCGCAGAAGAGGCCGTCATATTGGTGAAGAAGGTAGGCCACCATCTTGAGCGCCCAGTTCTCATCCTCCGCGTAGGTGTAAACAATGCGCTTGCGCGCGGTCCCCTGCTTGGCTATGCTGCGCCGGGTGGGGTGGCCAAAAGGGTTGCCGCCTTCGGCCAGACGCTGGGCGACAGCGCGATAGCGCCCCTCGGCGATATAGCTTGTCAGCGCTTGCTCCTCCCGTTTGGTCAGCAGACCGCGCGAGGATTTGTAGCGGTAGAACGCCTGCCATAGCGCAGGCGAGGATAGCTCCTCGAGCATACAACATACCTCCTGACAAAAAACGGACAGCCAAGGCATGCCCTGGCTGTCCGTCCGTGGGAAAGGCTTTTGAAAGCCCTGTAAGGGCTACGGAGCCACACGAGCGCAAAACCGCCTGCACAGTCTTTTTCCATGCGCCGCTTCGCTCCACGCAGACGTTCCCTCGGGAAACATCCCACTCAAGATTGAGTATATCGAGCGATCCGGCCGCTGTCAACCCATCCAAAAGCAAACAGCACGTCGAAACCGACGTGCTGTTTGCTGTGGAGGCGCCATCCAGATTTGAACTGGAGCATAGAGATTTTGCAGACCTCTGCCTTACCACTTGGCTATGGCGCCATTGGAGCGGAAGACGGGATTCGAACCCGCGACTTTCACCTTGGCAAGGTGACACTCTACCACTGAGTCACTCCCGCAAAACTGGTGCCTCAGAGTGGAATCGAACCACCGACACAGGGATTTTCAGTCCCTTGCTCTACCGACTGAGCTACCGAGGCATATAATGGCGACCCGGATGGGGCTCGAACCCACGACCTCTAGCGTGACAGGCTAGCGCTCTAACCAACTGAGCTACCGGGCCATACCTGGTGGGAACAATAGGGCTCGAACCTATGACCCCTTGCTTGTAAGGCAAGTGCTCTCCCAGCTGAGCTATGCTCCCTTACGACGCGCTTCAACCACCATCCTGAAGCAGAACGCGAGATTAAATATACACGATTTTTCCGCTTCCGTCAAGAGGGAAGAGAGATTTTTTTGCCCAATTTTCCCACAGGGCGGATAAGCGCCGCGTCGTCCTCCCGGGTCTGGCGCAAGCCTCGCCGGGAGGGCGACGCGCGCAGCGGTCAACGGCGCTTCTCCAGCTCCGCCCAGATATCCGCCAGGGGCACCTCCTGCTCGGTCAGCAGCACCAGCAAGTGATAAATGAGATCAGCCGTCTCATACTGCACCTCGTCGTGCACCCGATTCTTGGCGGCGATGATGACCTCGGCGGACTCCTCGCCCACCTTCTTGCAAATCTTATCCACGCCCTTGTCAAAGAGATAGTTGGTGTAGCTGCCCTCCTTGGGATGCACCCGCCGGTCCTCGATGACGGCCTTGAGCCGGTCGAGGATATGGCCGTCGGGGGCCAGGCGGGCGATCTCATGGTGGAAGCAGGTGCGCTCGCCGGTGTGGCAGGCCGGTCCGGCGGGCAGCACCTTGACCAGGATGCAATCCCCGTCGCAGTCGACGGCAACGCTGGTCACCTGCTGGGTGTTGCCCGAGGTCTCACCCTTGACCCACAGCTGTTGCCGGGAACGGCTGAAAAAGGTGGCCTTGCCGGTCTGAAGGGTCAGCTCAAGGGCCTCCTGGTTCATATAGGCCTGCATGAGCACCTCACCGGTGTAGGCATGCTGAACCACCGCGGGGACCAAACCCCGCTCGTCATAGCGAATCTCCATAAAATCTGCCTCCTTATCTCGTCAATGCCAGGGCGTCCTTTAAGGACACCTGGCCGTCATAGAGCGCCTTGCCCACAATACAGCCCGCCGCGCCCACGTCCATGACCGCGCGGATATGCGCCAGGCTGCCCACGCCGCCCGAAGCGATGATGGGCAGGCCGGTGCGCACCATGTTGGCGGTCTCATCCACATTGGGCCCGGTGAGCATGCCGTCCTGAGCGATATCGGTATACACGCAGGCCGCGCAGCCCCAGTCCAGGCATCGCTTGGCCAGGTCCACCGCCAGAAGGTCCGTTGTGTGCACCCAGCCGCGGGTGGTCATGCGGCCGCCCTTGGCGTCAATGCCGGCTACGATCCGTCCGGGATAGCGGTGGGCCGCCTCCCGGGCGATTTCGGGCTGTTCCACCAGCAGGGTGCCCAGAATCACCCGGTCCACCCCCACCGTCTCCAGGCGGTAGACGATGTCCTCCAGGGTGCGGACGCCGCCGCCGAGCTGGATGGGGATGGACACCTCCGCCGCCATGCGGGACACCGCCTCCAGGTTGGCGGAGCGCCCGGTAAACGCGCCGTCCAGGTCCACCACATGGAGCGCCTCGGCGCCCTGATCGGCCCACTGGCGCGCCATGGCGACCGGGTCCTCGCCGTAGACCGTGACCTGGTCGCTCAGCCCTTGGCGCAGGCGCACGCACTTGCCGCCCTTCATGTCCACCGCGGGATAGATTCTCATGCCAGCACCCCCTTGGAGGAGGGAATGCCGCTCTCCCGGGGATCATCCTCCAGGGCCTCGCGCAGGGCGCGGCCTAGGCCCTTGAACAGCGCCTCGACCTGGTGGTGCACGTTTTTGCCGTAGAGCACCGCGGCGTGCAGGGTGATCCCCCCGCTGTTGGCCAGCGCCCGGAAAAACTCCTCGGTCAGCTGGGCGTCCATCGCGCCGAGCATGCCCACCACCCCCGGCGCGTCGTAGACCAAAAACGGGCGGCCCGACAGGTCCAGCGCCACCCGGGCCAGGGTCTCATCCATGGGCAGCAGGCAGTTGCCATAGCGGCGGATGCCCCGCCGATCCCCCGCCGCCCGGCGCAGGGCCTCGCCCAGGGCCAGGCCGACGTCCTCCATGGTGTGGTGGGCGTCGACCTCAAGGTCACCCTGGCAGGTCAGCTCCAGGTCCAGCTTGCCGTGCTTGGCCAGCAGGCAGAGCATGTGATCGAAGAAGCCTACGCCGCTCGAGCCGGTGAAGACGCCCGCGCCGTCCAGGTTCAGGCTCAGAGCGATCTGGGTCTCGGCGGTGTCGCGGGTGACGCTGGCCTTACGCATGGGTCTCCCCCTCCCGCTTCAGGCGCACCCGCACGGCGTTGGCGTGGGCCGTCAGCCCCTCCGTGTCGGCGAAGGCAGCGATATCCTCCCCCTGCTCAAGCAAGGTCTTTTTGCTGTACTGGATGACGCTCATGCGCTTGATGAAATCGTCCACCCCCAGGGGGCTGGAGAAGCGCGCGGTGCCCGAGGTGGGCAGGGTATGGTTGGGGCCGGCCCAGTAGTCCCCCACGGGCTCGGGGGTATAGTGGCCCAGGAACACCGCCCCGGCGTTCTCGATCCTGGGCAGCAGCGCATAGGGATCGGCCACCGCCAGCTCCAGGTGCTCCGGGGCGATCTCGTTGGCCACCCGCACCGCCTGGTCCAGATTCTCCACCAGCACAATGGCCCCGTAGGCATCCAGCGAAGCCTGGGCGATATCTCGGCGCTCGAGCTTGGCGACCTGGCGGGTCAGCTCGTAGGCCACGTTGTCGGCCAATAGGCCGCTGTCGGTGACCAGCACCACCGCCGCCAGGGGATCGTGCTCGGCCTGGCTGAGCAGGTCCGCGGCCACATACTCGGGGTTGGCCGTGCGGTCGGCGATCACCAGCACCTCGCTGGGACCGGCGATCATATCGATACCCACATGCCCATAGACCTCGCGCTTGGCGTTGGCAACAAAGATATTGCCCGGCCCGGTGATCTTGTCCACCCGAGGCACGGTAGCCGTGCCGTAGGCCAGGGCGGCCACGGCCTGGGCCCCGCCCATCTTGAAGATACGGGTAGCGCCCGCCTCCACGGCGCACACCGCCGTCAGGGGATAGACCTTGCCGTCCGGCATCGGCGGGGTGGTCATGTAGATTTCCGGCACCCCGGCCACCTTGGCGGGCACAATGTTCATCAGCACCGAGGAGGGGTACGCCGCCGTGCCCCCGGGCACGTAGACCCCCACCCGCTTGAGGGGGCGGATGATCTGCCCCAGGGTGCACTCGGGCGAGAAATCCATGAAGGTGGTGCGCTTTTGCAGCTGGTGGTAGCTGCGGATGTTCTCGGCCGCCTGGCGCACCCGGCGCAGGGTCTCGCCGTCCACCTGCGCGTAGGCCTCGGCAATCTCCTGTTCAGAAACCACCTGCTGCTGAGCGGTCAGGACGACATGGTCGAACCGGGCGGTGTAGTCCAGCACCGCCGCGTCCCCCCGGGCCCGCACGTCGGCCAGGATGTCCACCACGGCGCGGCGCACGCCCTCGTCGGCTAGCTGGGAGCGGCTGAGCAGGTTCTTGAGCTCCCCCAGGTCGGGGGAGAGGTTCTTAAGCATCTGCACGGGTTCTTTCCTCCAATATTTGCTTGAATTGCGCCAACAGCGGGCGGATAACCGGGGCCTTGGTCTTCAGGCTGACCTGGTTGACCACCAGCTGCGCCGAGACCGGGCAGATTTCCTCCAACACCTCCAGGCCGTTGGCCCGGAGGGTACCCCCGCTCTCCACGATGTCCACGATCACATCCGACAGGCCCACCAGCGGGCCCAGCTCCACCGATCCGTTGAGCTTGATGACCTCGATGGACTGCCCCTTGGCGTCATAGAACTCCTTGGCGATGTTGGGATACTTGGTCGCAACCCGCAGGCGGGAGCTGGGCAACAGGGCGGGCTGACGCCCGGCGTGACCGGCCACGCACATCCGGCAGCGGCCAAAGCCCAAGTCCAGCATCTCGTAGAGCGGTCGGTTGGCCTCCATCAGGGTATCCCGGCCCGCCACGCCCATGTCCGCCACGCCGTGGTCCACATAGGTGGGCACGTCGCTGGGCTTGACCAGGATAAAGCGGTAGTCCCCGGCGGGGTCCGAGAGCACCAGCTTGCGCCCGGGATCGCGCACCTGGCCGCAGTCGATGCCGCAGCGCTCGAACAGCTCGATGGCCTGCTCGGCCAGCCGGCCCTTGGCCAGGGCCACGGTCAACTTAGGCATCCTCGCTCCCTCCCATCCACTGCGCCTGTTCATATTCGCCCGCCTGCCGCTCGAAGGCCTCCCGGCCCGGACAGGACACCGCGATGACGCCCCGGGCCCGCAGCCGACTCAGAAGCGCGTAGGCCGCGGCGCTGTCCTGAGGATCATACCCCACCAGCACGCCGGGGCGGCGCGGTTGGGCGGCGAGCTGGCCCTGGTTGGACAGGGCGGCCAGCACCCGGCCGATGCCGCAGGCAAAGCCCGTGGCGGGCAGATGACGGCCGAAGCGCTCGCACAGCCGATCGTACCGGCCGCCGGAGAAGAGCTCCTGGCCCAGCAGATCGGTCACGCCCCGGAAGATCACCCCGGAGTAGTAGTCCAGCGAGCGCACCATGCCCAGGTCGATGGCGATGGAATCTCGTAGCCCGTAGCCCACCAGCAGGTCGTACACCTGGCGGATGTTCTCAAGGGCGGCCACCGCCCGGGGATGATCGGTCACCTTGGCCGCCTCAGAGAGTACCTCCTCGCCGCCGTAGAGCATGGGCAGCTGCATCAGGTGGTCCCTGAGGCTGCCGGACAGATCGGTCCGCTTGAGGATCAGCTCCATGCCCAGCAGGTTCTTGCTCTCCACCGCCCGGCGCAGGCCCTCGGCCTGCTCCGCGGACAGGCGCGCCTGGTCCATCAGCCCCTTGAAGTATTCCACCTGGCCGATATCCACCAGCACCCGACCCAGCCCCGCCGCCTGCATGCAGGCGATGGCCAGGGCGATGACCTCCGCATCCCCCTGGGGCGAGGGCATGCCCATCAGCTCGATGCCCGCCTGGGTGAACTCCCGCTGCATACCGCTGCGGGAGTTATCCCGGCCGTAGGCCTGGCCGATGTAGCAGTAACGGCCCACCGCCGCCCGCTCCCCCAGGCTCAGGGCGGCCATGCGGGCGATGGGCATGGTCAGGTCGGGCCGAAGGGCCATCACCGCCCCCGTCGGGTCGATGAACTGCATGAGCTTCTCCTGGCCGGTGGCGCCCACGCCGCCGGTGAAGACCTCGGCGTACTCGAAGGTCGGGGTCTCCACCCACTCGTAGCCCCACAGGGCGAACTGCTCGGAGATGGCTAGCTCGACGCGCTTTTTGTGGGCGCACTCGCCGGGCAGGTAGTCCTGCACGCCCTCGGGCAGCTGGGAAAGGTTGCGCATTGGGGTCCCTCCGTCGCTTTATTCTGGTAACGCATTAACGCATATGGTTATTGGCCTATTATACGGGCTACTCCCGCCGCTGTCAACCCCAGCGGCGCATTTATCCCAAGGCATGCACCGTGACCTGACGGCGGTCCTGGTCGTCGTAGCGGATGTGCATCTCCACGGGCGCGCCGCCAAAGAACATCGGCTCGAGCCGCTCGCGCATGCCCTCGCTCATCTGGATGCGATCGAGCTGATCCATGGGCATCCAGCAGACCGCGCCCTCGTCGGTGCCCTCAAGCAGCTCCCCGGAGAACTGCTCGGTGTAGTAGTTGAAGACCATGTAGCGCTCCCCGGTTTCGGCGTGGGCCCAGTGCAGGATGGATTTGAACGTCAGCGGGCCCAAGGTCAGCCCGGTCTCCTCCAGCACCTCCCGGCGGGCGCAATCCGTCAGGCTCTCGGAGCCCTCCAGATGCCCGCCCGGGGGCGCGTAGCCCGGCCAGCTGCGGGTCCGATGCTGCAGCAGGATGGCGTCCCGCCGCCGGTCATACACCACCACCATGGTGGTAATCTCATAGCTCGGTTCCATCTGTCACCCTCCAAAAAAGAGCGGACCGGCGTTGCGGTCCGCTGTACGTAATCGGATCAGAAGAGGCCGGAGATCCTGCCTTCGGCGTCGATATCCACCTTCAGGGCCGCGGGGGCCTTGGGCATGCCGGGCATGGTCATGATCTCGCCTGTGAGCACCACCACGAAGCCCGCGCCCGCGCTCAGGCGAATTTCTCGCACCGTCAGGGTAAAGCCCTCGGGCGCGCCCAACTTTTTGGGATCATCGCTGAAGCTGTACTGGGTCTTGGCGATGCACACCGGCAGGTTGCCATAGCCCAGCTCGGTCAGGGTGCGCAGTTGGCGCAGGGTGCCGTTCTGCCAGGAGACCTTCTTGGCGCCATAGATGCGCTGGGCGATCGTGGTCACCTTGTCCTTGAGCGGCAGGTTGTCGGCGTACAGGTGGGCGAAGGCGCCGTCGCCTCCGGCGGCCACGGTGGCCACCACCGCCCGGGCCAGGTCCTCCGCGCCCGCGCCGCCCTTCTCCCAGGCCTGGGACAGGGCCATCTTCACGCCCAGCTTGTCGCACAGCGCCTGCACCAGGGCGATCTCCGCCTCGGTGTCGGTGGGGAAATTGTTCAGGCACACGACCACCGGCAGGTGGTAGTTGTCCACGATGTTGCGCACATGGCGCTCCAGATTGGGCAGGCCCGCGCTCAGCGCCTCGAGATTTTCCTGGGCGTAGGTGCCCTTGACGGCGCCGCCGTGGTGCTTCAGGGCGCGCACCGTGGCCACCATGACCACGCACTTGGGCGCCAGGCCGCCCACGCGGCATTTGATATCCAAGAACTTCTCCGCGCCCAGGTCCGCGCCGAAGCCCGCCTCGGTGACGCACCAATCCGCCAGACCCAGGCCCATGCGCGTGGCGATCAGGGTGGAACAGCCGTGGGCGATGTTGGCAAAGGGACCGCCGTGCACCAGGGCCGGGGTGTGCTCCAGGGTCTGTACCAGGTTGGGGCGGATGGCCTCACGCAGCAGCGCGGCCATAGCGCCCGCCGCGCCCAGGTCCTCGGCGGTGACGGGCTGGCCCTGACGGTTGTAGCCCACCACAATGTTGCCCAGACGGCGCTTGAGGTCCTCCGGGTCGCTGGCCAGGCACAGGATGGCCATGACCTCGCTGGCGGCGGTGATGTTGAACCCGTCCTCCCGGGGCGCGCCGTTCTTGCCGCCGCCCAGGCCGGAGACGATGTTGCGCAGCTGGCGGTCGTTCATGTCCATGCAGCGCCGCCAGGAAACGCGCTGGGGATCCAGGTCCAGCTCGTTGCCGAAATGCAGGTGGTTGTCCACCATCGCGGCGAGCAGGTTGTTGGCCGCGGTGATGGCGTGCAGGTCTCCGGTGAAGTGCAGGTTGATGTCCTCCATGGGCACCACCTGGGCGTAACCGCCGCCGGCCGCGCCGCCCTTCATCCCGAACACCGGGCCCAGGGAGGGCTCCCGCAGGGCCAGGATGACCTTCTCGCCGATGCGCTTGAGCCCATCGGCCAGGCCCACGGCCATGGTGGTCTTGCCCTCGCCGGCGGGGGTGGGGCTCATGGCCGTGACCAGCACCAGGTTGCCGGGCTTGTCCAGATGCATCTGCTCGGGCACCAGCTTGGCCTTGGTGCGGCCGTAGGGCTCCCACATCGCCTCGGTCAGCCCCAGCTGGCCGGCGATCTGGTCGATGGGCAATAGCTCGGCCTGCTGAGCGATCTCAATATCCGTCAAAAACGCTTTCTCCATACCGATCCCTCCGCTCGTTGATCCATTACCTCAAGTGTAGTGCACCTGGGGCGAAAAATCAACCGGTCCCCTTAGAAGAACAGATGCTCGACGAGAATCTTCAGCCCGATGCCCACCAGCACCACGCCGCCGGCGATCTCCGCCCATTTTTGGAAAACGCAGCCCAGCTTGCGGCCCAGGAGCACCCCCAGGGCCGAGAGCGCGAAGGTGGTCACGCCGATGGTCGCCGCCGAGAAGAGGATGTCCACCTGCATCAGCGCCAGGGAGACCCCCACCGCCAGGGCGTCGATACTCGTGGCCACCGCCAGCACCAGCAGGTTCCGGGTGCGGGTCGGATCCGCACCCTTGGGGCATTCCTCGGATTCCTTGACCGCCTCAATGATCATGCGCACGCCGATGAAACCCAGCAGGATGAAGGCGATCCAATGGTCGACGTTGACGATATAGGCCGCCACGGTGTTGCCTGCAAGATAGCCAATCAGCGGCATGAGGGCCTGGAACCCGCCGAAGAACAGGCCGGTCTTGATCGCATGCCAAGGGCGCACCTGTTTGAGGGTGATGCCCGTGGAGATGGACACGGCAAAGGCGTCCATCGACAGGCTCAGGGCCAGCAACATCAACGAAAAAAAGTCCATCTTGACTCCTCCATCGTTTCAGCGTATTCCCATCCGGGGAGATTTAGACAGGGGCGGCGCGGGGAGCGGCGTGCCTGAGGTGATAAAAAAAGACCTGTACAGAGGCGACAAAGCTTCTGTACAAGTCTCGTTACGCTCGGTTGGCCAGGCGGTGAAGCCAGTATGTTGACCAAACCCCACGCCGCAGCATGGAAACTACTCCCTTGAACCCATTCAGTATAGCGAATTTTGGAAGAAAAGTCAAGTCAATCCATCGTTTCCCGGGCGTTGAGCGATGCCACCAGCATGCGGTAGGTGCGCCGCTTTAGGGTCTCCGGGTCCGTTCGGCCCCGGAAGAGGCAGACCAGGTCGCTGTAGCCCAGAAAGGCGCTGAGCATCGCGTGGCGCGCATAGGCGGCGTCGGTGATCGGACCGAGCGCGCCCTCCTGCTGCCCTCGGCGCAGCAGATCGTCCATCTGCTGGGTGATCTGCTGGGCGCGCTCGGCAAAGAAGGCGCGCCCCTCCTGCTTGCAGGCGGCCAGCTGTTCGCCGCCCAGGCTGGAGACCAGCACCAGGAAGGCGGCCCGCTGCTCGTGGGCCGAGGCGGCGACCATATCCATCACCCGGGTGCAGGCCTCCTCAAAGGACTGAGCCTGCTCCAGCGCGGCGAGGAACCGCTCAAACTGGCGCGTGACGCACAGGAAGATGCTCTTGGCCAGGATGTCCTCCTTGGAGACGAAGTGCTCGTACAGGGTGCTCTTGCCGATACCGGCGCGCTGAGCGATCTGCGAGGCCCGCACGGTGCGCAGGTCCACGCCCTCCTCCAGCAGGGTGAGCACCCCTTCCAAAATCTGAAGCTGTTTGCTTGTGTACGCCAAGATGCGTCAGCCCTCCTCGATCTCCACCCGCTTGGGCGCCTTCTTATTCATCAGGTCATAGAGGATGGGCACGATGAACAGGGTCAGCAGGGTGGCGTAGGTCAGTCCGCCGATGGTCACGACCGCCATGGGCTGAATCATATCCGCGCCCATGCCGACGCCCATGGCCATGGTCGACAGGCCCAGGATGGTGGTCAGGGCGGTCATCAGGATGGGGCGCAGGCGGGCCCGGCCGGCCTCCACCAAGGCCTCGCGCCGCTCCATACCCTCGGCGCGCAGCTGGTTGGCGTAGTCCACGAACACGATGCCGTTGTTGACCACGATGCCCGCCAGCACCAGCAGGCCCAGCATGGCGATGATGCTGACCTCAAAGCCGCACAGCCACAGCGCCAGGAAGCCGCCGGTGAAGGCCAGGGGGATGGTGAACATCACGATGAAGGGCGAGCGCAGGGACTGGAACTGAGCCACCATGATCAGGTAGATGAACACCACCGCCAGGGCAATCATCAGGATCAGGTCGTTCATGGTGCTGTTGATGGTCTCGCTCTCGCCGGAGATGGCGGCCGAGTAACCGGCGGGCATCTCCATGGCGTCGAGCCGCTTTTGAATCTCGTCGCTGACCAGGCCGATGTTGTGGTCCGCGTCCACCGAGGTGGACACCGACAGGGTGCGCTGCTGGTCGGTGTGGTTGATGGAGGACAGACTGTCGCGCTGGGAGATGGCGGCGATGTCCGACAGGGGCACGGATTTGGGGGCCTCCTCCTCGTCCTCCCCGTTCTCCTCGTCGTCCTCCCCGGGGATGGCGACCTGGGCGCTGGCCTGGCCCTGGGCGGCGCTGTTGCCCGCGGCGGTGGTGATCTCAAGCTCGCCCAGGTTGGCGCTGGTGATGCCCTGGCTGGCCGGGTCGACGATGACCACCGGCAGGTCGCCCTCGGACAGGTTCAAGGTCGTGGCGTTGGTCTCGCCCTTGAGCTTTTGGGCGATCTGCTGATAGACCTGGGCGACGGTCAGACCGTAGCCCATGGCGCGGTTTTTGTCCACCGACACCATCAGCTCCGGGTTGCCGCCCTCGAGCACGTCGGAAACGTCCTTGGTGCCCGGTACGTCCTGGAGCATCCGCTGCACATCCTGGGCCAACTCGGTCAGGGTATCCAGATTCTCACCTTGCAGGACCACCTGGATGCCCGAGCCGCCCAGGGCCGAGATGTCCATGGAGGAGCCGCTGGCGGTGACGGCGCAGTCCAGGTCGGCCGTGGCGGCCTCGATGGCCCGGCCGATCTGCTGGCTGGTCTGGTCGCGCTGCTCGCTCAGCAGCACATACAGGGACATATTGGTGTCGCTCGATTCCAACGCGCCCACGGTCTGGATGCCGGGGATATCAATCAGCCGCTCGAGCACGGTGTCGGCCATGGCGCGGGTGTCGGCCTGTTTGCTGCCCTCGGGCATCTCCAAGGTGACCATGACCTGCTGACTGTCGGTCTCGGGCATGAAGGCGGTGCCGTTGCCCAGCGCGCCGAACACGCTGACCACCAAGAGCACCAGCACCAGGGCGATGGGCAGCAGTTTGTGCTTAAGCGCCAGGCGCAGAACCTTGGCGTAGAAGTGGGTGATCGCGTCGAAGATGCGGTGGCGCTTCTGCACGTCGTGGCGCAGCAGGCCGCTGCTCATCGCGGGCACCAGGGTCAGCGCGACGATCAGGCTGGCCACCAGGGAGTAGCCGATGGTCAGGCCCATGTCGGTGAACAGCTGGCGGGAGATGCCCTCGGTGAAGACGATGGGCAGGAACACGCAGATGGTGGTCAGGGTCGAGGCCACGATGGCCCCGGCAACCTGGCTGGCGCCCTTGACGGCCGCCTGGGCGGCGCTCATACCCTGGGCCCGCAGTCGGTAGGTGTTCTCGATGACCACGATGGAGTTATCCACCAACATGCCCACGCCCAGCGCCAGGCCCGATAGGGAGATGATGTTCATGGTCACGCCGGTGAAGTACATCAGGGTGACGGCAAACATCAGGCTGATGGGGATGGAGAAGGCGATGATCATGGTGGGCTTGATGTCCCGCAGGAAGATGAACAGGATGACGATCGCCAGCGCGCCGCCCATGAGCAAGTTCTCCAGCACGGTCCGGATGATGATATCGATATAGCGGCCTTGATCCTGCAGGCTGATCAGGTGCAGGCCGGGATTCTCGGCCATCAGCGCTTCCATGGTATCCTGGATGTTGTGGCAGACCTCGGTGGTCGAGGCGGTGCTCTGCTTCTGCAGGGTGAGCAGCACGCCGTCATTGCCGTTGATCTTGGCGTAGTACTCCCCGGCGTTGTCGCTGACGGCGATATCCGCCACGTCCGCCAGGGTGACCTCGCCCACGCCCTCAACCTTCGTGTCCATCAGCACCAGGCCCGAGAGCTCCTCGGTCTGGGCGAAGGCGTCGCCCACCTTGACGATGTAGCTCTGCCCGTCCTCGGTGATCGAGCCGGCGGGCATGGCGAAGTTCTCGGCCTGCAGCACGCCGGAGAGCATCTCTGCGGTGATGACGCCGTCCAGCCCGGCGTTCTGATAGGCGGTCTCCCGGGCGGCCTCAAACTGGGTCTTGCCCTGCTCGAGCTGTACCTTGCTCTGGGAGAGCTGGGCCGAGGCCTTGGCCAGTTCCGTGGAGAGCATGACCTTGCCGCTCTCCAGCTGGGTGGCCTTCTCGTTTAGCTCGTTGAGCTGCTGCTGCAGCTGCTCTTTGGTCTCCGGCAAGGCGGCCAGACCCTGCTCGAGCTGGGTGATCCCGGTGTCCAGCTGCAACAGCGCGGCCTGCTGGGCCTCAGGGGTCTCCATGTTCATCTGCTTAAGGTTCTCCATCAGGGCGTCGCGCTGCTGCTGCAGCTGCTGCAGCTGAGCCTGCTGGGTCTTGAGCGGGTCGAGCTGGGCCTGGGCCTCATCCCGCGCCTGCCGCAGCGCGGCCAGCTGCGCCTGCTGGACCTCATCCAGATTGGGCAGAGCCTCCAACACCTCGATCTGCGCATCCAGGCCGTCGATGGCGCTCTGGACCTGATCGATGCCCCCGGCCAGACCGGCCAGGGCCCCGGGGATATCCGGGCAGGCCGCGTCAATCTGCGCCAGGCCGTCCACCGCCGCCTTCAGCAGGTCGCGCTGGTTTTTCAGCTCGGTGAGCTGATCCTTTAGGTCCTGCTCGGTGGCGGGCAGGTTGGTCAGGGCGGATTGGAGCTGCTGCTGCCCGGCTGCCAGGGCCTGAGAGCCCTGGGCCAATTGCTGGGTCTGGGATTGGCTTTGGCTGTTGAGGGTGGTCTCGGCGTCGTTGAGCTTGGCCTCGGCGTCGTCGAGCTGCTGCTGGGTCTCGGCCAGCTTGCTGTCCACCGCGGCGAGCAGCCGGTCATTGAGCGCGTCGATCTTCTCCTGGCTGAGGGTGACCTCCAGTCGGTCCTCCACCAGACCGCTGGCCGACACCGAGGCCACGCCGGCCACCCGCTCCAGGGCGGGCAACACGGTCTCGTTGACCAGGTCGGTGGTCTCGGTCAGGCTGCGGCCGTCGGCGTCGACGCTGGCCACCATCACGGGCATCATGTCCGGATTAATGCGCATCAGGGTGGGCGCGCTGACCGCGTCGTCAAAGGCGCCCTTGACCAGATCGATCTTGCCGTTCAGGTCGATCATCGCACTGTCCATATTGGTGCCCTGGGTGAACTGCACGATGATCATCGAGCTGTTCTCACTCGACACACTGGTCAATTTTTCCACGCCGCTGGTGGTGGCGATGGTTTTCTCCAATGGTTTGGTGACGGTCTGCTCGATCTTCTCCGGGCTGGCCCCGGGGTAGGTGGTGATCACCGCCACATAGGGCAGATCCAGACTGGGCAGCAGATCGGTCGTCATGTGCATGAACGAGATCACGCCCAGCAGGATCACCAGAATGACCGCAACCGCCACGGTCATCGGCTTCTTGACGCTGAATTTTGATACCATCTGTTTCCTCCTATGATCCTCGTTTAGGGGCGGGCGCTTCCAACCCCAGCGCCCACCCGACCGACCGGTCGGTCGGGAAAATCAAACCGATTATAGCACAGCGCCCGACCCCTTTCAATGACCAAATTGCCCGGACAACCCCGAAAAAAGCGCGCCCGGCCAAGGGCCGGGCGCGCGGGCGGATCATCCGATCCAGGCTTGCACCAGGGCGATCATGCTCGGGAACAGCGCCACCACCAGGGTGGTGCGTATCATGTGGGCGACCACAACCTTGGGTGTGTCGCAGCCGAACTCCTCGGCCAACATGGCCATCTCCGGCGAGCCGCCGGGGGTGGCCATGATCATGCAGGTCATGGGATCGAAGCGGCAGAGTTTGTGCAGCGCCAGGGCCATCAGGCTGGTAAAGACGAAGCTGCCCGCGACCATCAGCGCCGTGGGCAGCAGCAACACCGGCAGACTGCCCACGCTGTCGCGGGTGATCTGGGAGCCGATGTACGCGCCCGCGGCGATCTGCACCGCGGTGAGCAGCGGGGCGCGGGGCAGATCCGCCTGGCCCGAGGCGATCTGAAGGGCCGCCACCGCGACCATCGCCCCCACCATCGCGCCGCCGGGCGCCCCCAAGGCCCGCAGCAGCAGGCCGCCGGCAGCCCCCGCCGCCAGGGTGACGGCCGCAAGCAGCGCGCGGGGAGCCAAGGCCCAGCACGGCGTGGGTGGGTTCGACGCGCGTGACCCGTCCGGCTTAGACGCCGCAAGCCCCAAACGCTGCGCCCGCCATCCCCCTTGCGGCGCGGGGGCCGCCCGGCGCAGCAGCCTGCGATATAGGGGCGGGAAACCCGTGACGATGCACAGTACCCGAAACATCTGCACCAGGTAAACCTTCACCGGATCCGCGCCAAAGCCCTCGCTGATCAGGGTGATGTCCTGCATCCCCCCGGGCGCGGCGGCAAACAGCGCCGTGGGCACATCCAGCCCGCCCAGGCCGTGCAGCAGCAGGCCGCAGACGAGATTGAGCGCCGCCATGCCCACCAGCACGATCAGCACCGCGGGCACCATCGCCCCCAGGGTCAGCAGGTCCCTGCGGCCGATCCGGCAGCCGATGACCGCGCCGGTGACAATCTGCATCGGCGTTAACAGACATTTGGGGAATACCGCCCGCTCCAACACCAGATTCAGGGTCATCACCGCCAGCAGTGCCCCGGTCAGCGCGCCCATGGGCAGGCGGAACCTCCGCCCCGCCCAGCCCCCCAGGGCCGCGCAGCATAGGGTTGCGATCAGACCGATACCATCCATCTTTTCCTCCGTTCTCTCTCCAGGCATGTCAACACAGGCCTCCCGGTTCCCGGGACGCCCCCAACGTGTCTTTT
>JBMNTT010000051.1:0-17494 GCA_050945875.1 Christensenellales bacterium | reverse complement strand
CCGCCGCGGTCAGGAAGGTGGCGGCGATCTCCACCGAGCTGACCAGGGACGGCTCCACCGACCCGGCGTAGGGCATGGGCGGCTTGAGCAGCATCGGCACGCGGATCAGCGCCTCGGAGAGGTACTGTGCCTTGGTGGCCACGCCGAAATCCCCGAGGTACTCGCCGTGGTCCGAGGTATACAGGATCAGGGTGTCGTCGTAGAGGCCCAACTGCCGCAGCCGGTCGAGGAAGGCGCCGATCTTTCGGTCGATCAGGGACATATTGGCGTAGTAGGCCCGCTTCATCCTGCGAATCTGCGCGGGGCTCAGGCCGCCGGGCGTATCCCCGTCGCCCAGGCCGTAGGGCCTGAGGATGCTCTGGTAGTGGGGCGGCTTGGCCCGCAGGTCGGCCGCGTCGGTGTCCGGCAGGCTCAGGGCCTGCTCGTCGTACAGGTCGGCGTCGGGCAAACCGATCCCGTCGAAGGGCATGTGCGGCCCGGGGAAGGACAGGGTCAAAAACCAGGGGCGATCCGTCGGCCGTCCCTCGTCGAGCCAGCGCAGGCCCCGGTCGCCGATGTAGGCGTCCACATGGTACCGCTCCTGGCCGAAGAACGCGTACACCCCGCAGGGGTCGATCTGGCGGTAGAGCTGATCCCCCCGGGTGAAACCGCTGTCAGCCAAAAACGCCCGGTAACTGGAAACCCGGTCGGACACCGTGTGGTTCTGGGGCAGGCCGAAATCCGCGGGGTCCACCTGCTTGGAGATCACCCGCGGGGGCATGTGGTCGTCCACAATGTCCTCGTAGTCGTACCCGCGCTCCACCTCGGAGGTCCAAAAGTGCTGCTTGCCGATGACGGCGGTGTAGTACCCGCCCTGCTGCAGCAGCTTCATGAAGGTGGTCTCCCCCTTGGCCAGGGGCGTGATGTAGCAGGGCGCGCCGCACTGCGACGGGTATCGACCGGTGAAGATGGACGCGCGCGCCGGGATGCACGAGGGGTTGGGCGTGTAGGCGTTGTCAAAGCGCACCGATTGGGCCGCCAAGCGGTCGAGGTTGGGCGTATGGACCTGGGCGTTGGCGTAGCCGACGGCGTCAAAGCGCTGCTCGTCGGTCATGAAAAACACGATATTGGGCTTTTTGTTCATCAGAACCACCCCTTTCGGTTTGACCGTTAACCCCATTATAGAGCGGGGGGCGGCCCATAGCAACCCGGTCTCAGCGGGCCGGCCTCACGCTCCGTCGGCCGGGTCCCGCTGGCGGGCCCAGGCCTCGAAGGCCGCCGCGGGCATGGGCTTGGCGTAGACATAGCCCTGGATCAGGTCGCAGTGGGCCTCGCGCAGCATCGCCACCTGGGCTGGGTACTCCACGCCCTCGGCGACGGTCTTGACGCCCAGCTGGCGGGCCAGCTCCAGGATGGCGGCCACCACCGCGCGGCCCCGGTCGTCCCGCTCTTGCAAAAAGAAGCAGCGGTCCAGCTTGATGGTGTCCACGTCGAAATTCTTCAGCAGGCCCAGGGAGGAATAGCCCGCGCCGAAATCGTCCAGGGAGCACAGAAAACCCGCCCGGTGCATGCGCTCGATGGCCCGCTGCACGTCGCCCATCTGCTCGTCGTGGAAGATGATCGACTCGGTCAGCTCAATCTCCAGCCAGTGCGGCTCGATCGCGTAGCGCTGGGCGATGCGCTCAAAGGGGGCCAGAAAGTCGGGGTCAGCGAAATGCTGCCGGGAGAGGTTGACCGAGATGGGGTACACGGCCTGCCCCGCATCCCGCCAGCGGGCCAGCAGCGCGCAGACCCGCTCGAACACGTACAGGTCCAGCTTGCGGATCTCCCCCGTGCGCTCAAACAGGGGAATGAAATCCGACGGGTAGATGATCCCCCGCTGGGGATGCTGCCAGCGGATCAGGGCCTCGGCCCCGCCCACCCCGCCGTCGCTGGCGCGCACCTTGGGCTGCAGGTAAACCTGGAAATCCCCGTTGGTCAGGGAGCCCTCCATCAGGTCCAGCAGGGTCTTCTCCCGCTGCATCCGCTCCACCTGCATCGCGTCGTAGAACACGCAGCGCCCCTGCCTGGCCGGGGCGGACTTGCAGGCCAGGTTGGCCCGATCCTGCAGCAGGGTGACGCTGACGCTCGGATCGTCCACCCGGTACGCGCCCTGGCGCAGGTTGAGAAAATAGGGGGTTTGCCGACCGTCGTTGAAGGCGTTGACGCGCCGGACCAGCTCGTCGAGCCGGCGCTGCACCGCCTCGGGTTCCCGCTCCCGCAGGCAGAGGAAAAACTGGTCCCCCGAGCCCCGGGCGGCCAGCTCCTCCGGACCGACGCCCTGCTCGAGCACCCGCAGGATGTGGCGCAGGGTCTGGTCCCCCCGCTGGCTGCCAAAGGCCTCGTTGATGAGCTTGAAATTCACCAGGTTGAGCGAGACGACGGTGTAGCTGCCCGGGCGGGCCCGCCCCACCAGCTGGGCGCAGGCCTGCTGGAAGCGGGCGTTGTTCATGCCCCCGGTCACCGGGTCGACAAAGGCCACCCGCAGGATGCGCCGGTGGTCCTGCCAGTCGATGTAGCGCATCAGCACCAGCGCCGCCAGCAAGATCAGAATCATCGCCCCCAGGATGACGAAGTTGCGGAAGATGTACGCGTCGGTCTGGGCGGAGATGATGTTGGTCGGCACCAGGGTCAGCAGCACCCAGCCGTAGGCGTCCAGGGCGTTGTAGACCATGATCACCTGTGTGCCGTCGGCGGCGGTGAAGACGATGTCCCCATCGCGGCGCTGGAGCATATCCCGCTGCATGCGCTCGATATCCGCCAGCAGGCGGGCGTCCTGCTCGGCGAGAAAGAGATCGTCCAGCTGCAAGAACAGGTTTAGGTCGGTTGGGGAGATGATCACCTTGCCCGTCGGGTCGATGATGCAGCTCAGGGCGTTGCCCTCAAAGGCTTCCTGCTGAATCAAACTCTGCATGTTTTCCTTGGCCCGCAGCCCAGCCAGCACCCCTGCGACCCGCCCCTCCCTGCGGATGGGCACGGCATAGAGGAGACGCTGCCCCGACGCGAGGGACACGCCGGGCTCCCCCGAGAGCGCTTGCTGGAAGGCCGCGTCCTCCGCCAGGTTGGCCTGCGCGCCGTCGGACAGGAGGGCCCGGCCGTCCGGACCGGCCGCCACCAGGCGCGAGAAGCCCAGCTGCTCGGCCTCGCGCGCCAGATCGTCCAGCTGGTCCCACGGCGCCTCCAAGCGCGCCATGCTGTCGGCCAACAGCTCCAGGTCCTGGCTCAGATGGCCGAGCCGGGCGTCGATATCCCGGGCCAGCCCCAGAGCGACGTCGTTGACATAGTTGCGGGTCTTCTGGTCGACCGCCAGGGCCAGGCCGCTGGCGTTGAGCGCCGCGGCAACGCACACGCCCACAATCACCACCGCCAGGGCCGCGATCAAGCCGTTGCGCCGGAGCCGCTCGCGCCCGCCGGGCAGGGTCGGGCGCTCGGCAGGCCGCCGGTCCCGGGGTTGACGCGTCTGTTGATCCATCCTTGCACCGCCCACCAAATGGAAATATTTTCCCAATAATGGGATATAAGCTCCTTTACCCATAGTATACCGCAGAATCCCGCCCAAAGACAAGCGCGGCGCCCCAGTGGGGCGCCGCGCGCAAAAAACCGGTCTCAGGCCTTGTCCATGTAGAGGATGCCCAGGGTGTTGGGGCCGCAGTGGCTGGTGATGACGCAGCCCGCCCGGGTTTTGAGCACCTCGTCGAAGGCCATGTGCTGGGCGATGTAGCCCTGCATCAGCTCCAGCCATTCGGGCTTGCAGCCCGAGTGGGTGATGAAAATGCGCTTGGGATCGATGCGCTCCAGGTTTCGCAGCTCGTCGCGGCAGTAAGCCTCCATGGCCCGCTCCATGCTGCCGCGGTATTTCTGGGCGGGATGCATCTGCCCGTCGGTCACGACGATCTTGGGATGGATGCGCAGCGCCGAGGCGCCCATCATGGTCAGGGCGTTGACCCGGCCGCCCATGTACAGATAGCGCACGGTCTCCACGATGAAGGAGGCGTGCACCCGGCCGGTAGCCCCCTCCACCGCCCGGGCGCAGTCCTCGGCGCTGGCGCCCTGCTGGGCCATCTCCGCGGCCATCATGACCAGCAGGCCGATGCCCGTGGACAGGTTCTTGCTGTCCACCACCCGCACGCGACCCGCGCCGAAGCTCTCCGCGGCGATGCGGGCGTTCTGCATCGAGGAGGACATCTGCGAGGAGATCGGCAGATACACCACGTCCTCCCCGGCCTCGACCCAGGGGCTGAAGGCGTCGATATAGTCCTGCACCGAGGGCGCGGCGGTCTTGGGGATCTCGTGGGTGCGCTCGACGTAAGCGTAGATATCATCGGGGGTAATGTCCACCCCGTCGCGGTAGCTCTTTCCGTCCAGGTTGACATACAGGGGAATCTGACCGATGCCCAGCCGCTCTTTGATCGGCTGGGACAGGTCGCAGGTCGAGTCGCCGACGATTCTGGTCTTGCCCATGCTTACAGTCTCCTTTTGTGTTCATCCACTTCAATCCAGCCCTTGGCCCGCTCCACGGCCCGCAGCCACTGGTGCTGATGGGCGGCGCGCCAGGCGTCGTCCTGCTCCGGGAAAAACGCGCGGTCGGGCAGCCAGCGCGCGGCGATCTGCTTGGTATCCTGCCACACGCCCACCGCCAGGCCCGCCAGGTAGGCCGCGCCCAGGGCGGTGGTCTCGATGATGTGGGGCCGGTACACCGGCGTGCCCATCATGTCGGTCTGAAACTGCATCAGGAAGTTGTTGGCGCAGGCCCCGCCGTCCACCTTGAGCGCGCGCATGGTCACGCCCACATCCGCCTGCATGGCGGCCAGCACGTCCCGGCTCTGGTAGGCGATGGACTCCAGGGCGGCGCGCACGATGTGCGCCCGGTTCGCGCCCCGGGTCAGGCCAACCATGATGCCCCGGGAGTACATATCCCAGTAGGGCGCGCCCAGCCCGGCGAAGGCCGGCACCAGGTAGACCCCGGCGGTGTCGGCCACCGACAGGGCCAGCTGCTCGCTCTCGGCGGCGGACTGGATCAGGCCCAGCTCGTCGCGCAGCCACTGCATCACCGCCCCGCCGACAAAGATGCTGCCCTCCAGGCAGTACTGCACCTTGCCGCCGATGCCCCAGGCGATGGTGGAGAGCAGGTTATTTTGGCTCTTAACCGGGGCGTCCCCGGTGTTCATCAGCAGAAAGCAGCCCGTGCCGTAGGTGTTCTTCGCGTCGCCCACCTCGAAGCAGCACTGGCCGAACAGGGCGGCCTGCTGGTCGCCGGCGATGCCGGCGATGGGGATGGGCGCGCCCAGGATGGCCGGGTCCATCTCGCCGACCACGCCGGAGGAATCCACCACCGTGGGCAGCATGCTCTCGGGGATGCCCAGGCGGGCCAGGATGTCGCTGTCCCAGGTCAGCTTGTGGATGTTAAAGAGCATGGTGCGGCTGGCGTTGGAATAGTCGGTGACATGACATTTGCCGCCGGTCAGGTTCCAGATCAGCCAGGTGTCGATGGTGCCGAAGATCAGCTCGCCCCGCTCGGCCCGCTCCCGGGCCCCGGGCACATGGTCCAGGATCCACTTAATCTTGGTGCCCGAGAAGTAGGCGTCGATGATCAGGCCGGTGCGCTCGCGGATGGGCTCCACCCAGCCCTCGGCCATGAGTTGCTCGCAGATATCCGCCGTGCGGCGGCACTGCCACACGATGGCGTTGTAGATGGGCTCGCCGGTGTTGCGGTCCCACACCAGCACGGTCTCGCGCTGGTTGGTGATGCCCACCGCGGCGATATCCGCCGGGTCCACCGCGGCCTGGGCCACCACCTGGCGCAGCACCGCCATCTGGGAGTTGAGGATGTCCCGGGCGTCGTGCTCAACCCAGCCGGGCTGGGGAAAATGCTGAGGATACTCCTGGTTGACCTGGCAGACCGGCTGACCCTGGTCGTTGAACAGGATCGCGCGGGAGCTGGTGGTTCCCTGATCCAGAGAAAGAATATAACGTGTGCTCACGACAAAATGCCCTCCCTGCCCTGCGGGCGCGGATTCTTGATAGGTCCATTGTAAACGGCGAGGCGATAAAAGTCAAAGGGGCGGAACGCCCCGGGGCCCAGGCGCATACAGTGGAATAGGTTCTGTCGAAGGAGGAATACCCATGAGCAGCTACGGCGCCTACCGCATGATGCACGCCCTGCACGAGGCCCGGCGGCCCAAGACCGTCATCCAGGCCCCGGAGCCCGCCGCCCCTACATACGCCCCGGCGGCCGCGACCCAAGCGCCCTACCCCGCCGCGCAGACCGGCCCAGGCGGCATGGCCACGAGCCAGCCGACCTATCCCGCAGCGCAGCCCGGCCCAGGCGGCATGGCCACGAGCCAGCCGACCTATCCCGCAGCGCAGCCCTACCCCGGCGGCATGGCCACGAGCCAGCCAACCTATCCCGCAGCGCAGCCCGGCCCAGGCGGCATGGCCACGAGCCAGCCGACCTATCCCACAGCGCAGCCCTACCCCGGCGGCATGGCCACGAGCCAGCCGACCTATCCCGCAGCGCAGACCGGCCCCGCCCCGCTGATGACCCCCGAACCGCCGGCCCAACCCCGCTACAGTTTCCTCAAGTCTGTACTCAAGCGGCACAACGAGATCGTCCAGGGGGAGGACTCGTAACCCGGCCGTCCAGGTCCGCCCCGGCGGGCCCGGGCGGACCCCCGCCCCCTTGCGCGGACCCCGCCCCCTCTGCTACAATGGGGCGGGATTTTGACAGGGGGGATGAACCATGGACAAGCGCCGCCAACTGCTGCGGGACTTCGCGCTATTGACCGCGGGCACGGCCCTGACCGCCGTGGGCGTATACTTTTTCAAGTTTCCCAACCATTTCTCCACCGGCGGGGTGACCGGTCTGTCGGTGCTGCTGACCCGGTTCTTCCCGCAGCTGCCGGCCAGCACCTTCGCCGCGGTGATCAACGTGGCCTTCCTGCTGCTGGGCTTCGCCGCGCTCAACCGGGATTTCGGGGTGCGCACGGTGTACGGCTCGCTGCTGTTCTCGGGCCTGCTGCAGGGGCTCCAGTGGCTCTGCCCCCTGGACGCGCCGCTGACCAGCCAGCCGCTGCTGGAGCTGTTTTTCGCGGTGATCCTGCCGGCCATCGGCTCGGCCATCCTGTTTAACACCGAGGGCTCCACCGGCGGCACCGACATCGCCGCGATGATCCTCAAAAAGTACACCAGCTTGGACATCGGCCGGGCGCTGCTATGCTGCGACGTGCTGATCGCCGCCTCGACCCTGGTGATCTACAACATCGAGATCGGCCTGTACTCCGTCCTGGGCCTGATCCTCAAGAGCGTGCTGGTCGACTCGGTGATCGAGTCCTTCAACCGGCGCAAGGTCCTGCAGATCATCACCAGCGACCCGGAGCCGGTTTGCGCCTACATCACCCAGGGCATGCACCGCAGCGCCACGGTTTGGCAGGCCACGGGCGTCTACTCCGGCCAGGCGCGCTTCGTGGTGCTCACCGCCCTGGCCCGGCATCAGGCCGTGGCCCTGCGCCGCTACCTGCGCCGGGAGGACCCCGGGGCCTTCGTGATGATCCAAAACTCCAGCGAGATCTTCGGCAAGGGCTTTCTGCGGGGCTGAGCCGAAAAAGCGCCCGCCCGGTTTGCCCGGGCGGGCGCTGTCGTTTTGGAGAATCAGCCCAGCTCCACCATGACGGTGGCGATCTCGTAGTTGCCCAGGGGCAGGGTGACGCGGCTGCCGTCCACGGGCAGGTCGGCCCCGGGCTGCTCCATCAGGTTGCACAGCCGGGCGCGCTTGATCGGCGCGTCCAGGGTCAATCTGACCTCGCCCCGGCGGTTGTGGCACTCGTAGAGCCGCAGGATCAGCGCGTCGGCGTCCTCGGCGCGCTTGACCACCTCCAGGACCGCGTTGTCCCCCTCGAGCCTGACAAAGGAGCGCTGGGCGGGCCAGTCGCCCCGGCCCTCGGCGCGGCAGGCGGACAGGGGAGCGTTGAGCCGGTAGGCCATGGGCACCGTGCCGCCCTGGCGCCAGGAGCCCTGATGGGGATAGATGGCGTAGGTGAACCGGTGCCGCTCGCGGTCGGCCTCATGGCTGGGGGAGACCGCGCTTTTGAGCAGGGTCAGGCGCAGGCAGCCGTCGTGGATGTCATGGCCGTACTTGCAGTCGTTCATCAGGCTGACGCCCAGGCCCTCCTCGGACAGGTCGGCCCACTTGTGACCGACGACCTCAAAGCGCGCCCAGTCCCAGCTGGTGTTCTTGTGGGTGGGGCGAGTGACGTTGCCGTACTGGATCTCGTAGGTGGCCTGATCGGCGTTGATATCCGTGGGGAAGGCGGCCTTGAGCAGCACCTGGCGCTCCCGCCAGTCGATATCGCTGACAAAGTCGATCCGGTCGATATCCCGCCACAGAACCACGTCCTGGGTGACGGTGGACTCCAGGAAGGTCTTGGTCACCCGGACGACCGCGCGCACCGGGCCGCACTCAATCAGGCGGCAGTCGGTCACCGCATCCACCGGCCAGCTCTTGCGGTCGTAGAAGATGTCGATGTCCCAGGCGTCGTAGGTCATGGGTTTGTCCTCGTAGGCGGTGATGACGTTGGCCGGGCCGGAGAAGACCTGCCGGCCGGTGGCGATCTCCACCAGGCTGGCGATGGTCCCGTCGGGGGCCAGGGTCAGGCGCAGGCGGCCGTTGTCCAGCACGCCGCCCTCGGCGCGCACGCCGGGCTGCGCCGGGGCCTCCCCCGGGGCGATCCGGTAGGTGGCGTAGCCCATGGCGGGCACGCCGGTCGCCCAGAACAGGCGCTTGCCCTCGCCGGTCACCTGGCAGGGCAGGGCGTTGCCCTGGCCGTCCACCAGGTGGTAGGCCGCGCCGTCGTAGGTCCCGGGCAGCTCGATGGCGTCGTCCCGGTCGAAGGCCAGGGTGTTGAACACCGTCACGCCCGGAACGCTGACCTGGTCGGCCAGGGCCTGGCGGGCGCGGTCGGCCATCTCCGCCGCCGAGGCCAGCACCCGCTCGTGGGCGGCCTTGGCGTCGCGGTAGACCTCCTGGATGGAGGAGCCGGGCAGGATGTCATGGAACTGGTGCAGCAGCACCGCCTCCCAGTCGCGGTTGATCCGCTCCTGGGGGTAGGCCAGGCCCGCCCGCTGGGCGAAGGCCGACAGGGCCTCCACGTCCCGCAGGGCCAGCTCGCTCTTGCGGTTGTGCTTTTTGACCTGGGCGATGGAGGTGTAGGTGCCCCGGTGGTACTCCAGGTAGAGCTCGCCCACCCAGGTGGGCAGGCGGCGGTCGCCGCTGACCCGCTTGTCCAGGCGCTCGAAATAGTCGACGGTGGCGCCCATGCGCACCCGGGGACAGCCGGGGATGCCCTTGTTCATGCGCCGGGCGTACTCGATCTGCTCCCGGGTGGGGCCGCCGCCCCCGTCGCCGTAGCCGAAGGCGAAGAGCACGTCGTCGTTGAGCTCCTTCTGCTGGTAGCGCCGCCAGGAGCCCATCACCTCGTTGGGCGAGAGGTAGCCGTTGTAGGTGGTGAAATACTGCCCCTTGTCCAGGGCCTCCATGTTGGTGGCGGTGATGCAGTGGGTCAGCACCTCGGTGCCGTCGATGCCGCGCCACAGGAAGGTGTCGTAGGGCAGCTGATCGAACTGATTCCAGTTGATCTTGGTGGTCATGAAATAGTCGATGCCCGACTTTTTGATGATCTGGGGCAGGGCCGCGCTGTAACCGAACACGTCCGGCAGCCACAGGATACGGTTCTTGACGCCGAACTCCCGCTCGAAGAACCGGGTGCCGAAGAGGAACTGGCGCACCAGGGACTCGCCGCTGGTGACGTTGCAGTCCGCCTCCAGCCACATGCCGCCCTCGGCCTCGAAGCGCCCCTCGGCGATGCGGGCCTTGACCTGTTCGTACAGCTCGGGGTAATCCTCCTTGAGGTACTGGTAGAGCTGGGGCTGGCTGGACTGGAAGATGAACTCCGGGTATTCGCGCATGTTGGCCAGGGCGTTGCCGAAGGAGCGGGCGACCTTCTCCCGGCTCTGGGCGTAGCGCCACAGCCAGGCCACGTCGATGTGGGTCGCGCCCACCGCGGTGACCGTGGGCTCGTGGGCCTCCTTGCCGCAGTAGTCCCCGTAGAACGCCCGGTCCAGATAGTCGCTTGCCGCCTCGAGCGAGGCGCGGAAGGCCGGGGTGTTGTACCGGCGCAGATCCATTAGGTCCACGGCGCGCTCCAGGTAGGTCAGGATGTCCACCCGGCGCTTGTCCTGCTCGTCGAGGTATTTGCACACCTCAAGGGGCGTGGCCAGGTCGAAATACACCTTCTCCAGCAGCGCGTCCCACGCCAGGATGCGGCCGGAGAGCGCGGTCTTGCGGTCGATCATGCCGCCGTAGGCGTACAGGTAGAGGCGCAGGCGCTCGCCGCCCTGGGCCCGGTCCAGCAGCGGCACGTCGTGATGGTTGACGTCGCCGCCCTGGAGGATATGCCCCTGCTCGTCATAGATCAGCAGCTGGGGGTTGACCGCGTCCCAGCCGCCCTCGGCCCCGGTCATCAGGCGCAGCTTGACCGGCCAGCCGGCGAAGTCCGCGGGCACGGCGACGTCCAGCCGGAACCAGCCGTGATGCTCCCGCCCGCCCCACAGCTCGCCGCCGTAGGGCCGCCAGGCCGCCTCGGGCGCGGCGGCCATGTCCTGAAAGCTGGCCTCGCCGTCCAGCAGCGACCAGCGCGCCACCGGGGCGCTGCCCCAGATGTCCATGCAGACCTCGTCCCGCTCGACCATGGAGCGGTCCAGCACCTGCTTGAGCTCAGTGGTGATGCGCGCGACGCGCTCAAAACTGTAGATCATGGGGGTTTCCTCCTCAACCGCACAGGGCGGGTTTTCACTCGTGGCAGCAGGCCATGCGCCACACTTGGCGCAGCTTGGGCAGGCGGTCCGCGCTCATCTCGACGCAGGACCCCTGGCGCGCCGTGTCGCCCAGGGCCGCGAAGGCCGACGCGTCGCCCACGGGCATCTGGGGGTTGAACCGGGTCTTGTAGTGCATACCGATGGCGATGCGCGGGGCGAGCTGGGCCACCACGTCCCGGGCGGCCACCGCGTCGAGGGTGTAGAATCCGCCGATGGGCACCATCAGCACGTCCACCGGGCCGATGGCCGCCACCTGCTCCGGGCTGAGGGCGTGGCCCAGGTCCCCCAGGTGGCAGAGGGTCAGCCCGTCCACCCGCAAAGCGAAGATCGTGTTGCCCCCGCGCTTGGCGCCGCCCACGTCGTCGTGGAAGGAGGGCACGCCCCAGTAGGCGATATCCCCCACCGCGCCGGGGGCGGGGTCGGTGATCACCCGGGCCGGGGCCAGGGCGTCCACGCCGTAGTGGTCCCCGTGCAGGTGGCTGCACAGGACGGCGTCCACCTGGGCGCGGATGGGGGGATAGCCCAGCTGGTCGTCGTAGGGGTCCAGGATCACCCGGGTCCCCCCGCCGCTCTCGATCTGAAAGCACGCATGTCCCCAATAGGTCAGCTTCACGCGATCGCCTCCTCCAACAGGGTCAGGATCAGGGTCAGCAGCGCCGCGCCCGCCGCGTCCGCGCCCTCGCGCAGGGCGTCGGCCTGCGCCAGCGCCAGGCGGCACAGCCCCTCGGCCGCCTCCCCCCGCGCCGGCCGGCCGGCGGCCAGGGCCGCGGCCTTCTCCAGCGCCGCGCCGGTCAACCCCTGAAGCGGGCCGGCGAAGGGCGCGCACACCCGGCGCACATGCTCCCGGCGCTGGCTCAAGAAGGGATTCGCCATGGGCGGGCAAACCCCTTGCGCCCGGGGCGGCAAAGTTTGCGCGATCAGCCGCGGGGTGACCCACACGTTCAGATAGCCCCCCGCCAGCTCCGCCCGGGCGATCTCCGGCCCGACCATTGCCCGGGCAATGGCCCGCAGCGCCTCGGGCCGGCCGCCCCGGGCCAGATACCCCTGCGCCGGGCTGCCGAAATGCCCCCGGCCCGCGGGCGCGGGGCGAAAACGCCAGGGGACGTCCACCCCCTCGGGGCTGGCCGCCCGGGCCAGCTCGGCCAGGCGGGCCTCAAGCGTCATGGAAGCGGTAGGTCAGCTCCAGGCTGTGGGAGACCGCCTGGCCGCCGCCGAGCTCCATGCCGTAGCGCAGCGTCAGCCAGCCCCCCGCCGCGTCCGCCCCGCCGTCCACCCGCTGGCAGTCCACCGCCATGCGCAGCGTGCCCTCGGGCAGGCTGTAGGTGAAAGGGCAGCGCTTGCCCGCCTGAAAGACCATGGTGCTGGAGACCGCGCCGGTGCGCTCCACCGTCGCCCGGTCGCCCTGGAGCATCACCCGGGTGTAGGCCCCGGCCATGCCCGACAGGGCGCTCTCGGCGTAGGAGAGCATCCAGCCGTCCTCCAGGGGGACGTAGCGGCCCTGGCTGATCAGCTCCATGGGCTCCCCCTCCCCCTCCCGGCTGCGCACCCGGATGACCACCGGCCGGGCCTCGGGCTGGGCGCTCATGCCCCGGCCCCCGGCAGGTGGCAGGCGCCCGCCAGGTTGATATCCGCCGCGGCCACCTCCAGCATCCGGTGGGGCGCCCCCTCGTCCAGGTAGACCTCCCCCACGGGGGTGAAGCCGTACCGGGCGTAAAAGCCCACCTTGTCGGCCTGGGCGCCGATGCGCACCCGGCCGGCGTGCATGTTCAGGCATTTGTTCAGCAGGCTGCGCATCAACAGATCGCCCAGGTGCTGGCCCCGGTAGGCCTTGCGCACCGCGATGCGCCCCAGGTGGTACGCGCCGTCCCGATCCAGGTAGATGCGCCCGGTGCCGATGGGCTCCTTCCCCTGGGTCAAAAGCGCGTGGATGGCCGCCGCGTCGGTGTCATCCTGATCCACCTGGTAGCCCTGCTCCTGGCAGAACACCTCCCGCCGGATCGCCAGGCAGGGCGCAATGCCCTCCAAACCCACAAACCAATGTACTTCCACCATGAAATTCCACTCCTTATCCCGTTTGGCCGGCAGGAGTTATCCACACCGGCGTCGAAAAGAATCCTTTACCGCGTTACTCTCAAAGGAGGATGCCCATGATCCCCAAAGAGCTGGTGGACCGCATCAACGAGCTGGCCCGCAAGGCCAAGACTCAGCCCCTCTCCCCCGAGGAGGCGCGCGAGCAGCAGCGCCTGCGCGGCGAGTACCTGGGCTACATCCGCGGCCAGGTGACCTCCCAGCTGGACAACCTCATCATCCAGGAGCCCGACGGCTCCCGGCACCCCCTGAAGCGACACAAGCGCCCGCTCCAGTGAGAGCGGCAGAAAGGTGGTTTTCCCATGACGAATCTTCCCGATCAGAGCGTCATCACCCTGGTGGGCGAGGACGGCGTACCGGTCCAGTTCGACCTGATCGATGCCTTTGACCACGATGAGCGCGCCTACGTGGTGCTCATCGATCACCGCGAGGACGACGACTGCGACTGTGGCTGCGGCCACTGCCACGGCGACGGCTGCGACTGCGGCCACGACGGCTGCCACTGCGAGGACGACTGCGGCTGCGGCGACGACAACTGCCACTGCGAGGACGACGACTGCAACGACGACGACTGCGGCTGCGAGGACGACGACGACTGCGGCTGCGAGGACGACGCGTGCGGCTGCGGCCATTGCCACGGCGACGACTGCGATTGTGAGGACGAGCCCGAGTCGGTCTACCTGCTCGAGGCCGTGCCCGAGGACGAGGGCTTCACCTTCCGCCCCATCGATCCGGACCTGGCCGAGACCCTGACCGGGATCGTGCGCGCCCGGCTGATGGGCGAGCTTGCGGACGAGGACTGATCCGCCCGATGTGAGAGAACCGCCGGCCGGGGGAAACCCCAACCGGCGGTTTTTTTGCGCGCGCCAGGACAGACCGGGTGTGGCCGCTGGGCCGCGCAAGGCGGCCGCCCGTCGGCGCGGAAACCCGCGCGCCGGGGCAGAGTCCCTTAACCCGGCGGGGGCGTGTGGTGCATGTCCACGTCGGGCAGGTTGACAAAGCGGGTCAGCTCCGCCAGGAAGGCCAGGTACACCGAGCCCACCGGGCCGTTGCGCTGCTTGGCGATGATGACCTCCGAGCGGTTCTTCTCCTCCGAGTCGCGGTTGTAGTACTGATCCCGGTAGAGGAACATGACCACGTCGGCGTCCTGCTCGATGGCGCCCGAGTCCCGCAGGTCCGACAGGATGGGCTTGGGGGGCTTGCGCGAGTCCGCGGCGCGGGAGAGCTGCGAGCAGGCCACCACCGGGATGCCCAGCTCCTTGGCCAGAATCTTCAGGCCCCGGGAGATATCCGAGATCTCCTGCTGGCGGTTGTCGCTGCGGCGGCCGCCCGAGGCGCTCATCAGCTGCAGGTAGTCGATGACCACCATGCCCAGGCCGGTGTCCATCTTCATGCGGCGGCATTTGCTGCGCATCTCCGTGACCGTGATGCCCGGGGTGTCGTCGATGTACAGCGGGGCCTGGGAGAGCACGCCCATGGCCATGGCCAGCTGCCGCCAGTCGTCGGGGGTCAGCCGCCCGTCCCGGGCGCGGCTCATGTCCACCCCGGCCTCGGAGCAGAGCAGGCGGTTGGTCAGCTGGGTGGCGCTCATCTCCAGGGAGAACACCGCCACCGGGATCTTCTGGCGCACCGCCACGTCCTGCACGATGTTCATGACAAAGCTGGTCTTACCCATGGAGGGGCGCGCCGCCACCAGGATCAGCTCGTCGGCGTGCAGGCCCGAGAGCATCTGGTCCAGGTCGGTGAAGCCCGTGGCGATGCCCGTCAGCCCGCCCTGGTTGCGGTAGGCGGTCTCGATCATCTCGTAGGTCTCCACCAGCGCGTCCTTGACGTGGCGCACGGTCTTCTCGCCCTGGCCCATGGAGATGGTGAAGATGGCCTTCTCCGCGTCGTTGAGGATCTCCGCGACCTCCTTGGAGGCCTCGTAGCTGTCGGCCATGATCTTGCCCGAGGCGTCGATGAGCTTGCGCAGGGTGGACTTCTGCTTGACGATCTCGATATAGTGTTTGACGTTGGCGGTGGTGGGCACAAAGCGCGACAGGTCGGTGACGTAGGCGATGCCGCCCACGCCCTCGACGCTGCCCCGCTGGCCCAGCACCTCCAGCACCGTCACCAGGTCCACCGGCCGACCGCTGTTGTACAGGGTCATCATGGCCTCGAAGAGCTCCCGGTGGGCGGGGGAATAGAAATCCTCCGGCGTCAGGGCCTCGGCCCCCGCCGCCACCGCCGCCTGGTCCAGCATCATCGCGCCGAGCACCGATTGCTCCGCCTCGGTTTGGTGCGGGGCGATGCGCTGGGAAGCCATCTCGCTCACTTGGGGTCCTCCTTATCTCAGGCCTTCTCCACCTTGACAGTGATGGTCACGGCGATCTCCGGAAAGAGCTTGAGCTCCGCGCTGGTGGTGGCGATGGTCTTGATCGCGTCCATGACCACGTTCTTCTTGTCGATCTTCACGCCCAGCTGCCTGGCGATGGCCTCGGCCACCTCCTTGTTGGTGATGGCGCCAAAGAGGCGCTCGCCCTCGCCGGCCTTGCCCTTGACGGTGACGGTCTTGCCGCGCAGGGCCGCGGCCTGGGCCATGGCCTGCTCCTTCTCCATCTGTTTTTTGTGGGCGGCGGCGTCCTTCTTGAGCTTGATGGCGTTGATATTGGCGGCGGTGGCCTCCTTGGCCAGGCCCTTGGGCAGCAGGAAGTTGCGGGCGAAACCGTCGCTCACCTCGAGCACCTGGTCCTTCTTGCCGGTTCCCTTGACGTCCTGTTGTAAAATGACCTTCATATCACAGACCTCCTCGGATTAAAATTTCATCTTGGCGCGGTACTCGACGATGCGCCGCAGCTGGATGGTCTCGTCCACGATGCCCAGCAGCATCATCAGCGTGGGCAGCATCGGCGCGGTCCAGCCCAGGATGCACAGCAGCACCTGCAGCGGGCCGGGCACCTTTTTGCGCTTCAAGAACCAGACCATCGTGGCCATGCCCTGGATGCCAAAGGCGGTACTAAAGAGCGCCTGGGTGGTGTAGGCCACGGTGTCAAAGCCCGCCCAGCCAAACAGGTCCCCGAAAAAGCCCAGCAGGGCCATGACCACCAGGCCGGTGCCCATGCCCCGGGGCATGCGCCAGTCGGGCACCCGGGGAAAGCGCGGGACCACCGCGCCCTTCTTGCGCTGCAGCAGCAGGGTGAAATAGTACGTCAGCCCCCCGCCGAAGAAGGAGCCCAGGATCAGCACCGAGGGCAGGATCAGCCGCAGCTGCGCGCCCAGGAAGCTGACAAAGGCGTCCGCCAGGGCCTCGGGGCTCATGGCCTGAACGCTGGCGGCCAGGCCCTCGAGCGCCTCGGGCCCGGAGAGCATCGCCTCCATCATGCGGTTGGTCAACACCACCGTGCGGGTCATGGGCTCCAGGGCCCCCGAGGCGTCGCTGAGCAGGAACTGCTTGGTCCACACCATCAGGTGGTCCACCAGGTCCCCGCCGCCCAGGCTGAGGTAGAACACCCCCAGCACCGCCACAATGCACAGCAGCATCACCCCCGCCGGGGCCAGCACCCCGTCGCGCGGGGAGGTGCTCGGCCGCCGCAGCAGCGCCCAGGCCGTCGCCGCCGGGGCGAAGGCGATCAGCCCCACCGCCAGCGCGTACACCGGGCCCATGAACACGCTCATCCCGATCAGCGCCGTCAGCATGGCCAGCGCCCCGCAGAAGGGTCCCTTGCGCGCCATCCACATGGCGAAGGGCAGCGCAAAGAAGGGCAGCAGCGGCAGCGCGAACATCATCGGCGCCGCCCACAGCCCGCCGTAGAGCACGCTGCCCAGGCACAGCCCGATCCCGGGCGATTGACGCGTCTGCAAAGGGTGTTCCCTCCTTTGATGACCATATGATCCATTTTATTGCATCGCCGGGGCGCTGTCAACGAAACCTGCGCCTGCCTGCTCCCCGCGCGGCCCGATATGACAAAACCGGAAAGCCCTGTGGCTTCCCGGTTTCCAGTCAAATGATCACTCGGTGGTGTAGGGCAGAAGCGCGATGGCGCGCGCCCGCTTGATGGCCACCGACAGCTGCCGCTGATGCTTGGCGCAGTTGCCAGTCATGCGGCGGGGAAGGATCTTGCCGCGCTCGGAGATATACCGACGCAGACGGGGCAGGTCCTTATAATCAATCTGCTGGATCTTGTCCACACAGCACTGACAAACCTTTTTGCGGGGCCGACGGCCGCGGGGGCGGCGCGGAGCCCGTTCCTCTGTTGCCATAATGGGTTCCTCCTTCCAATACCTAGGCTGCCTTTAGAAGGGCAGATCGTCGTCATCCGAGGGGTACAGTCCACTGCCGGCCACGGGGCTGCTGTCGCTATTACGGGGGGCAGCAGCGGGCGCCGGGCGGTACTGCGGCTCATAGCCGCTGTCCGAACCGCTCTGGCCCTTGGGCGTCAGGAACTCCACCTCATCAGCTACAATTTCCGTGACATAGCGCTTGGTTCCGTCGTTGGCCTCATAATTCCGGGTCTGGATGCTGCCCACCACGCCGACCTTG
>JBMNTT010000050.1:0-17805 GCA_050945875.1 Christensenellales bacterium | reverse complement strand
TTCCTTTTAGCTCTTTTTTGGCGCGTGCTGAAGAGCGTAAATTGGACTGGAGAATCGGTTGGGATAGCACAAGCAGCTGTTTGAAGGAACGACCATAGCGCGAATCGCTTTTTTCAGCAGGCCCTAAATATAACAAATGCAGCATTTCTTTCAAAATCAACTTGACAACTGGTTTGCGACCGTGTATTGTATAAATGTGGCAAGAATATGACAAACGTGAAGCAAATTTGCCGATGGTAGTCATCGGCGACAGGAATCCAACGACGAAAGGGAGAGGACTCATGAACAAAGTGCAACGGACTTTGGCTCTGGCTCTCGCATTGGTCCTGGTGGCCGGCCTGTTGGTGGCGTGCGGCAGCACCCCCGCGGCCTCGACGGCCCCCTCGACCGCTCCTTCCTCCGCGCCTACGGAGAAGAGCGCTGCTCCCAGCGAATCCGCTGAGCAGAGCGAGACCCCTCAGGAAGTGGTGACCATTACCTACATGGTGATGGATCCTTCCTGGAAACCCCGCAACTGGGGCGATGACCCCGGCACCCGTCAGATGACCGAGAAGAGCGGCACCGCCATCAACTTCATCGTTCCCTCGGGCGACGCCACCGAAAAGGCCAACGCCATGCTGGTGGCCAACGACTACCCCGAGATGATGAACCTGGGCCGCGGCACCGCCTACATGAAGTACATCGCCGCCGGCGCTTGGCATGCCTACGATGACCTGTGGGCCCAGTACGGCGACACCATGATGCGCTCCTACATGCCCGATCCCGTCTACAAGCTGAACCTGGAGGCCGACGGCAAGCTCTACATCGCGCCCAACTGGTTCTCCGAGGACGGCTTCGGCGCCAACGGCGACACCCTGAACATCCGCAACGACATCTATGAGGCGCTGGGCCAGCCCGAGATCAAGAGCCTGGAAGACCTCAAGCAGGTCTGCCTGGATCTGCAGGCCGACGCCGCTAAGTACACCCTGAAGGCTGGCAAGTTCACCCCGATGCTGATCACCTTCGGCAACGGCGGCAAGGACCCCAACTGGATCAACAAGTTCTGCAACCTCTACGGTGAGCGCGCGATCTCCAACCGCTTCATCGACACCGAGACCAACACCGTGAAGTTCTTCACCCGCTCGCCCCACATGGTGCAGGCATTGACCTACCTCAACGACATCTACGCCAAGGGTCTGCTGGACCCCGAGGCTTTCACCTACAACAGTGAGACCCGCGGCGAGGCCTATGCCCAGGGCAAGCCCGCCTTCATCTGGGACGCTTTCTGGGGTATGTGGACCGCCAACGGCACCCTGCAGCTGGATGATCCCAACGTCTACTACACCTCCTTGGAGACCCCCTACGGCACCGAGGGCGTCAAGCCCATGCTCAACGGCTATGACACCACCGGCGGCGGCTCCAACGAGATCACCAAGAACTGCAAGAACACCGAGGCCGCTCTGAAGTGGGCTTCCTACTACATGAGCGACGAGGGCAACATCTGCTCCTTCTACGGCGCAGAGGGCGAGACCATGTACTACGAGAACGACGACAAGACCCAGCCCCGTCTGATGCCCGGCGTGTACGAGAAGAAGCTGGCTGACTGGGACAACTACGGTCTGACCACCGGCGTTCGCAAGCTGGACCTGATGCAGAACCAGAAGTGGAACTGGGAGCGTCACGCTGAGTCCCCGGATCGCGCCGCCAACCGCGCCATCGCCGCTGGCTCCGCCTTCGACGGCAACCTGGTCCGCATCCTGCGTCTGGATTCCGAGTCTGAGGAAGGCCGCATCTACGCCGCTGCCGAGCCCAACATCATGGCTGAGCTGACCGACATCATCACCGGCCCCGCCGATCAGATCGAGTCCAAGCTTGAGGCTTACAACAAGGCGCTGAACGAGGCCGGCCTGGAGAAGGTCGAGGCGGAGTGGACCCGTCAGTATGAGGATTACTCCAGCCGCTAACCCCATCCAACCGACGCGGACGCAAATTGTGTCTCAAATGTGACAGAGGACGCCCCGGACTTTAGGTTCGGGGCGTTTCTTATATTTGATTTTGTTCTTACCAAAGAAGGCAATAGAGTTTAGATGGCATTGGCATAATGGTACTAGATTTTGTGGTTCCTGACACCGCTTTCACTAAATGGGAGAAACGGTGGGAAAAGCGCAGCCTATTGGACTTCTGAAGAAACCAATGATTATGATTTTCTGTAGGGAGTGCGCAAAACATTCACAAAAAGTTCACAGAAATCAGCATGACATTTGCAGGAAATTCGGGAAATTATACTTGACATCCCCTAGGGAGCTGTGTATTTTATTAATTATGGCGTGAATATGTCATATGGGCGGTTTTGATTCTTGACAAGTGAGGCGTTTTAGGTTTTTTGTCTTCCATTTGCTGGCGCTGCGGCGTCGGCAATAGTAATTTGGGAAAAGGAGAGTAGACATGAACAAAGTGCAACGGACTTTGGCTCTGGCTCTCGCGCTGGTCCTGGTGGCCGGCCTGTTGGTTGCGTGCAGTAGCAATACGCCCGCAGCCTCGACGGCCCCCTCGACCGCTCCTTCCGCTGGCACGGATGCGAGCACTGCTCCCAGCCAGGATGCTGAGCAGAGCGCGGCCCCTCAGGAAGTGGTGACGATCACCTACATGGTGATGGATCCTTCCTGGAAGCCTCGTAACTGGGGTGACGATCCCGGTACCCGTCAGATGACGGAGAAGACCGGCACCGCCATCAACTTCATCATTCCCTCGGGCGACGCCACTGAGAAGGCCAACGCCATGCTGGTGGCCAACGACTACCCCGAGATGATGAACCTGGGCCGCGGCACCGCCTACATGAAGTACATCGCGGCGGGCGCCTGGTATGCCTACGACGATCTGTGGGCTCAGTATGGTGACACCACCATGCGCTCCTACATGCCCGACCCCGTCTACAAGCTGAACCTGGAGGCCGACGGCAAGATGTATTTCGCGCCCAACTGGTTCTCCGAGGACGGCTTCGGCTCCAACGGCGACACCCTGAACGTCCGTAACGATATTTACGAGGCGCTGGGCCAGCCCGAGATCAAGAGCCTGGACGACCTGACCGCTCAGCTCAAGGCTGTGCAGGCCGACGCGGCCAAGTACACCCTGGCTGCTGGCAAGTTCTCCCCCCTGACCATCAACTTCGGCAACGGCGGTAAGGATACCGGCTGGCTGAACAAGATCGTCAACCTGTGGGGCGAGCGCGCCATCTTCAACCGCATCATCGACGAGAACAATGAGGTGAAGTTCTTCACCCGTTCTCCCCAGATGGTCAACGCCATCAAGTACATCAACGACATGTATACCCAGGGCCTGCTGGACCCCGAGACCTTCACCTTCAACGGTGAGACCCGCACCGAGGCCTATTCCCAGGGCAAGCATGCCTTCGCTTGGGAGACCTTCTGGACCTTCTGGACCCCCAACGGCACCCTGCAGCTGGAGGACCCGAACGTCTACTACACCTCCCTGGAGACCCCCTACGCGGTCGAGGGCGTCAAGCCCATGCTGAATGGTTATGACACCACCGGCAACGCCTCCAACGAGATCACCAAGAACTGCAAGAACGTTGAGGCCGCTCTGAAGTGGGCTTCCTACTACCTGAGCGACGAGGGCAACATCTGCTCCTTCTACGGCGCTGAGGGCGAGACCATGTACTACGAGAACGACGACAAGACCCAGCCCCGTCTGATGCCCGGCGTGTACGAGAAGAAGCTGGCTGACTGGGACAACTACGGTCTGACCACCGGCGTTCGCAAGCTGGACCTGATGCAGAACCAGAAGTGGAACTGGGAGCGTCACGCTGAGTCCCCGGATCGCGCCGCCAACCGCTCCATCGCTGCTGCCTCCGCTTTCGACGGCAACCTGCTGCGCATCCTGCGCCTGGATTCCGAGTCTGAGGAAGGCCGCATCTACGCCGCTGTTGAGCCCAACATCATGGCTGAGCTGTCCAAGATCATGACCGGCCCCGCCGATCAGATCGAGTCCTCCCTGGAGGCTTACAACAAGGCTATCGACGAGGCCGGCATGGCCAAGGTCGAGGCGGAGTGGACCAAGCAGTACAAGGACTACTCCACCCGCTGATCCTGAGTCTATGCGCGACATCGCATGCAGACGACCCGAAGCAACCCGGACATGGTCCGGGTTGCTTTTTTTGTCGATAAAACAAGATGGGCGGGCGGCTTCCCGCAGAGAAAAGAACAAGAGGGCGTCGCAGGGATTGGTTCTGGCAGATTGTTGGGTCTGGGCGAAGGATTTCCCCGATAAATCCCAATATTGTGGCAATTTCCCTGATAAATGGTTGTGCTGATTCAAAACCTGAACCGGGAAGTTTGTACGACTTTCCGCGCGGATATCAGCATAACATCCGCCATGTACTTTTCCATGAAAGGTCTTGACAAAATATCCGCGCAACCATACAATGGGAATAAAGGCGGTTGCAGGACCTGATGATCCATACGGCCGCCCTGTTAGCCGGCGCGCGCCGGCAAAACAAGGATAAGGAGAAGAAGACCATGAAACGCGTGCAACGAAACCTGTCCCTTTTGCTCGCACTGGTGATGGTGGCTGGATTGCTGGCGGCGTGCGGTAGCACCCCCGCGGCCTCGACAGCCCCCTCGGCCGCTCCCTCCGCTGGCACGGAGGAGAGCACCGCTCCCAGCCAAGACGCTGAGCAGAGCGCAGCCCCTCAGGAAGTGGTGACGATCACCTACATGGTGATGGACCCCTCCTGGAAACCCCGCACCTGGGGCGATGACCCCGGCACCCGTCAGATGACGGAGAAGACCGGCACCGCCATCAACTTCATCATCCCCTCGGGCGACGCCACTGAGAAGGCCAACGCCATGCTGGTGGCCAACGACTACCCCGAGATGATGAACCTGGGCCGCGGCACCGCCTACATGAAGTACATCGCCGCCGGCGCTTGGCATGCCTATGACGACCTGTGGGCCCAGTATGGCGACACCACCATGGTCTCCGTCATGCCTGAGTCTGTGTACAAGCTGAATCAGGAGGCCGATGGCAAGATCTACATCGCCCCCAACTGGTTCTCCGAGGATGGTTTCGGCAACTCCGGCGCCAACCTGAACATCCGCAACGACATCTACACCGCGCTGGGTGAGCCCGAGATCAAGACCCTGGATGAGCTCGACGCCCTGTGCCTGCAGCTGAAGGCCGACGCGGCCAAGTACACCCTGTCGGCTGGCAAGTTCACCCCGTTGATGATCCCCTTCGGCAACGGCGGTAAGGATTCCAGCTGGCTCAACTACTTTGTCAACCTCTGGGGTGGCCGTGTGGTGTCCAACCGCGCGTACGACAGCGAGAACGACAAGGTTGTCTTCTTCACCCGCACGCCCCAGATGGTCCAGGTGTTGACCTACCTGAACAAGCTCTATGCCCAGGGCATCCTGGATCCCGAGACCTTCACCTACAACAGTGAGACCCGCTCCGAGGCTTATGCCCAGGGCAAGCCCGCTTTCGTGTGGGCGCACTTCTGGGATCTGTGGACCGCCAACGGCACCCTGCAGCTGGACGATCCCGAGGTGTACTACACCTCCCTGGACGTCCCCACCGCGGTTGATGGCGTCAAGCCCATGCTTGTCGGCTACAGCGGGTTGGGCGGCGCTTCCAACGAGATCACCAAGAACTGCAAGAACACCGAGGCCGCTCTGAAGTGGGCTTCCTACTACATGAGCGACGAGGGCAACATCTGCTCCTTCTTCGGCGCAGAGGGCCAGACCATGTACTATGAGAACGACGACAAGACCCAGCCCCGCCTGATGCCCGGCGTGTACGAGAAGAAGCTGGCTGACTGGGACAACTACGGTCTGACCACCGGCGTTCGCAAGCTGGACCTGATGCAGAACCAGAAGTGGAACTGGGAGCGCACCAGCGAGTCCCCGGACCGCGCCGCCAACCGCGCCATCGCTTCGACGGTTATCTTCAACGGCGAGTTGCTCTCCGTCATCCGTCTGGAGTCTGAGACCGAGGAAGGCCGTATCTACGCGGCCGTCGAGCCCAACATCATGGCCGAGCTGACCGACATGATCATCGGCGCTGAGGCTGACATCCCCTCCAAGCTCGAGGCTTACAACAAGTCCCTTGACGAGGCTGGTATGCCCAAGGTCGAGGAGGAGTGGACCCGTCAGTACAAGGATTACGCGAGCCGTTAAGGTTCCGATTGCACGAAGACCTCTGATTGAGGGCTGTTCGAGAGAACAGCCCTTTTTTTGTTGCCCGCGCGCGGCGTCCAGGAGCGGCCGTCCTCGCGCGGCGTTCATCACGGCGGCGCGGCGGGCGCCTTTCGCTGCACCGCCGCCGCTGGATCCGCGCGGTTGTCGATGGCGCGCTCGGGGGACCCCGGGCGGCCGTCGACCCGCTGCGCCCGCGGAGACCATGCCTCGCGCGGGGTTGATCTGCGCCCAAGGGCGGCGTTGCCGTCGGTCTCGGCAAGCTAAAATATGGCGAAAATATGGCAATTGGATTGTAAGAAAACTGTAAATAAGTGACAGGGATATTATGGAAGATATTAAAAAGCATTGAAAAAAAGGACGACGCTGCAACCCCCTTACATTTTGTTCAAAGCGCCTGCGAAACCCAATCCGAGCAAATCAAATGTTTTCAAAGCAAATGGCAACAAAAATGCTGATTGACGCGCAAAAGTAGGGCATAAAGCCCTAAATCGGCATAACGTATTGGCTTTTTTGGGATAAAAATCTCTTGACAATGATGGCGTAAATGTGTACGATAGGCCCTGTGATGCCAAGAGTGAATAGCGCAGAAATTTAAGATCATGACCAATTAAGTGTGTATTTACATTTGCCGGTGAAAATCGGCAAAGAAAATAATCAAAGGAGAAAACGCGCATGAACAAAGTGCAACGGACTTTGAGCCTGGTTCTCGCACTGGTTCTGGTGGCTGGTCTGCTGGTTGCGTGCAGTAGCAATACGCCTGCAGCTTCCACGGCCCCTTCCGCCGGCACCGAGGCGAGCAACCCCCCCGCTGAGAGCGCGGATGCTCAGCAGAGCACCGAGCCCCAGGAGATCGTGACGATCACCTACATGGTGATGGATCCCGCCTGGAAACCCCGCAACTGGGGCGACGATCCCGGTACCCGTCAGATGACGGAGAAGACCGGCACCGCCATGAACTTCATCATCCCCTCCGGTGACGCTACCGAGAAGGCCAACGCCATGCTGGTGGCTAACGACTACCCCGAGATGATGAACCTGGGCCGCGGCACCGCCTACATGAAGTACATCGCCGCCGGCGCTTGGCATGCCTACGACGATCTGTGGGCTCAGTATGGTGACACCACCATGCGCTCCTACATGCCCGACCCCGTCTACAAGCTGAACCTGGAGGCCGACGGCAAGCTGTACGTCGCGCTCAACTGGTTCTCCGAGGACGGCTTCGGCGCCAACGGCGACACCCTGAACGTCCGCAACGACATCTACACCGCCCTGGGCGAGCCCGAGATCAAGAGCCTGGATGATCTGACCGCTCAGCTCAAGGCTGTGCAGGCCGACGCGGCCAAGTACACCCTGGCCGCTGGCAAGTTCTCCCCCCTGACCATCAACTTCGGCAACGGCGGTAAGGATACCAACTGGCTGAACAAGATCGTCAACCTGTGGGGCGAGCGCGCCATCTTCAACCGCATTGTTGACGCTGATGGCAACGTGAAGTTCTTCACCCGCTCGGAGAAGATGGTGGACGCTCTGAAGTACATCAACGACATGTACGCCCAGGGCCTGCTGGATCCCGAGACCTTCACCTTCAACAGCGAGACCCGCTCCGAGGCCTATTCCCAGGGCAAGCACGCCTTCGCTTGGGAGACCTTCTGGACCTTCTGGACCCCCAACGGCACCCTGCAGCTGGAGGATCCCAACGTCTACTACACCTCCCTGGAGACCCCCTACGCGGTCGAGGGCGTCAAGCCCATGCTCAACGGCTATGACACCACCGGTGTCTGCTCCAACGAGATCACCAAGAACTGCAAGAACACCGAGGCTGCTCTGAAGTGGGCTTCCTACTACATGAGCGACGAGGGTAACATCTGCTCCTTCTATGGTGTCGAGGGCGAGACCATGTACTACGAGAACGACGACAAGACCCAGCCCCGTCTGATGCCCGGCGTGTACGAGAAGAAGCTGGCTGACTGGGACAACTACGGTCTGACCACCGGCGTTCGCAAGCTGGACCTGATGCAGAACCAGAAGTGGAACTGGGAGCGCACCTCCGAGGCTCCGGACCGCGCCGCCAACCGCTCCATCGCTGCTGCCTCCGCCTTCAACGGCGACATGCTGCGCATCCTGCGTCTGGACTCCGAGACCGAGGAGGGCCGCATCTACGCAGCCATCGAGCCCAACATCATGGCTGAGCTGTCCAAGATCATGACCGGCCCCGCCGATCAGATCGAGTCCTCCCTGGAGGCCTACAACAAGTCCCTCGACGAGGCCGGCATGGCCAAGGTCGAGGCGGAGTGGACCAAGCAGTACGCTGACTACTCCAGCCGCTAATCCCGGTTTGACAAACGCCTGGAACCCTCGGGTTCCGGGCGTTTTTTTGTGGATAAAAAATGCAAGCGCTTCTTTTTTTGTGATCAAACGAAATTCCGCGGATTTGGTGAGTTTGCCCAATTGACGCTGACCTTTGGGTGTGATAAGGTAATATCAGGTTTTGTGGCGGCTCGTGATGGACAAGGGCGTGTGGGCTGCCGCGGAGCGATAGGCGTATCCCAATATGAAACGGGTGGTTTACCCAGGAGGAGATTCGATGGCTAAGAGAATCGTATTCATTGGCGCCGGCAGTTTCACCTTTACCCGCAACCTGTGCAAGGACGTGTTGACCTTCCCGGCTTTCCGCGACGCGGAGCTGGTGCTGGTGGACATCAACGATGAGAACCTGGAGATGGCCCGGCAGATGGTGTCGCGCATCGTCGAGGCGGGCAACTATCCCGCCAAGATCATCTGCACCAAGGACCGCGTCGAGGCCCTCAAGGGCGCCGACGGCGTGCTGTGCACCATCCTGGTGGGCAGCCAGGAGGCCATCCGCGGCGACATCGACATCCCCATCAAGTACGGCGTGAGCATCAACATCGGCGACACCCGGGGTCCGTCGGGTATTTTCCGCTTCCTGCGCACCCTGCCGACGATGCTGGAGATCTGCAAGGATATCGAGACCTACTGCCCCGACGCGGTCTTCCTCAACTACACCAACCCCATGGCCATGCTCTGCCGGGCCATGCAGACCGTCTACCCCAAGCTGAAGATCACCGGCCTGTGCCACAGCGTGCAGGGCACCGCCGAGATGCTGGCCCGGTGGATCGGCGCGGATATGAAGGACGTCACCTACACCTGCGCGGGCATCAACCACCAGGCTTTCTACCTGGAGTATAAGGTCAATGGCAAGGACGCCTATCCGCTGCTGCGCGAGGCCGTGGAGAAGCCCGAGATCTACAACGAGGAGCAGGTGCGCAACGAGATGTTCAAGCACCTGGGCTATTATGTGACCGAGTCCTCCGGCCACAACAGCGAGTACTGCGCTTGGTTCCGCAAGCGGCCCGACCTGATGCTGCAGTACTGCACCCATGGCACCGGCTGGAACCCCGGCCTGCCCAACACGGCCCGCCGCCGCAACATGAACGGCATGACCCGCGAGCAGTTCCGCCGCAAGCAGCTGGAAGACTGGATGAACTCCGAGATCGACCTGACCCGCGAGCATGAGTACGCGGCCTACATCTTCAACGCCTGCTTTGGCGACAACGAGATGTTTGAGTTTAACGGCAACGTGCGCAACTTCGGCCTGATCGACAACCTGCCCGAGGGCTGCTGCGTGGAGGTGCCGGTGCTGGCCAGCAAGAAGGGCCTGGAGCCCATGCATGTCGGCCCGATGCCCGCCCAGCTGGCGATCTTGAACAACATCTCCGCCCGCTGCGAGGAGATGGCCGTCGAGGCCGCCCTGGAGGGCGATCTGGACAAGGTGTACTACGCCTGCCTGTTCGATCCGCTGACCAGCGCGGTGCTGGGCATGCAGGAGATCCACAACATGGTCGACGAGATGGTCGCCGTCAGCAAGGATTACCTGCCCATGTTCAAGTTCTGATCCGAGGGACTCGTCCGCCCATGGGGTTGTCTCCATGGGCGGTTTTGGTGCTTGCCAAGTCGCGCAAAACCCACTAGAATAAATAGGAAGGCGCTTGCCGCCGCCCCCGGGGCGAGCGGGGGGCGGGCCGGGGGATGGATGGAACCCGGCCGCGGCGGGCCGCCTGCAAATCTCAAACAAAAGGGGTATGTGTCATGTCCACAGTATTAGAAGCCTTCCGGGCCGCGAACCCGCATATGACCATCAAGACCCTGGATGATCCCGCCTTCGCCAAGTACGGCCGGGTGCATCCCCAGATCGACGCCTCCGCCTTTGCGGAGTATCTCAACGCCCACGCCGATATGACCAAGCCCGGCGAGTACCTGCCCTCGATCCCCGAGCTGGAGACGCCCTGCGCGCTGCTGACCCAGATCACCGAGCAGGTCTACGGCGGCGTCACCCCCCAGGTCGGCTGGTGCATCGGGCATAACCGCGCCATGAACGGCATGGAATATCACAAGGGCAACGAGCTGATGGTCACCGGCACCGATCTGGTGGTGCTGCTGGGCCAGTTCACGGACGTGGATTTCGGCGAGAAGATCACCTACGACGCGGCCAAGCACGAGGCCTTCTTCATCCCCGCCGGTGCGGTGGTGGAGGTCTACGGCCTGGTGCTGCACTTCACCCCCTGCACGGTGCACGCCGACCAGGGCTTCCGCACGCTGATCATCCTGCCCCGGGACACCAATACGGAGCTGGGCTTCACCCCCTCGGGCAGTTCCGCGGAGGACCCCATCCTGGTGGCCAAGAACAAGTGGCTGATCATGCACGAGGACCTGCCCCGGGGTTATCGCGGCATCTATGGGGAGAATTACACCGTCAACCCCATCTGAAGAGCGCCCCTTGGGGGAAAAATTCTGGATCAGGCGGGAGGAATCGAGGCCTACCCGTCGAAATAAACACACATTATGGCTCTCATGCGAGCGATTGCATGTATTATTTTAGGAGGTGCTCTTCTTATGAAGAAACGGTATCTCACCCTTGTGACCGCGCTACTGATGCTCGTGGTCATGATGGTCCCCATGATGGCTTCGGCCGCGGCGACCACGCCGGTCCCCCCGTCCGAGGTGCAGTCCCAGGCGCAGGAGATTTTGAATCAGGCCATCGCCGACGGCAAGGTCTCCGAGAACGCCAAGCTGGATTTGGCCTTCCAGGTGTATAACCTGGATTATCAGCAGGGCGACGCCACCATCGCCGACGCCACCAAGGCCACCGGCATCTGGCGCTACATCGTGCAGAGCGTCACCGCCGAGGACATGAACGCGGTGATCTACGTGGCCGAGGGCGGCGGCGACGTCGCGCCCTTCGAGGCGTTCTCCATGAGCAAGGAGAGCGACAACGGCCGCGCCCCCAAGCAGCACCTGAACACCGCCCTGGAGAAGTTCGCCCGCGACATGAACCTGAATAAGGACCCGCTGTACCTGATCAACATGGGCGGCGGCGAGGGCAACTATGTGGTCGTCGGCGTGGACGAGAAGGGCAAGCTCTACGCCCTGGCGGCCAACGACACCCTGGGCACCTACATGGGCTCCAACGTCATCGAGGAGAGCGAGTTCATCCGCGGCCTGGAGGCGTACGCCGCCAAGACCGATAAGGCCGACACGGACATCCAGTATGTCGTGCCCGCGCCCATCGACAACAGCCTGCGCAACACCATCATTGTGGTGGCCGTGGTCGTGGTGCTCGCGGCGATCGTGATCGCCATCATCGTGATCTACCGCAAGAAGCACAAGATCGTCGTGCGTTACGCGCCCACCGATCCCCGCTACAAGGCCGGGGCGGATAACGCGGTGGACGCCAAGAAGGTCAAGAAGACCCACAAGTAAGCGCGTTTTTCTCGGGGAGCGGCTGATGCGCCGCTCCCCTTTTTCGTTGCTAGGCAACCGGCCTGGAACATGGTACAATCAAGGCAGCGGCCCACGCGGCCGAGGGAGTGAGGACAAGAGATGGAGCGTCAGAATTACGCGCTGTTTGTGGATTTGGAGAACACGGGTGGCAAGGTGACCACCCTGACCAGCGTTATCGAGAAGGTCAAGATTCGGGGGGATATCCTGCTGGGCAAGGTGTACGGCTACTCCGAGCAGTTTGCGGACCTGAAGGAGACCCTGCTGAGCAACACCTTTCAGGTGGTGCCGTCGCTGCGCTTTGGCTTTCACCAGAAGAACCATATGGATATCCAGCTGGTCATCGACGCGCTGGACGTGGCCTACACCCAGCCGCTGATCGACTGCTTCTGCATCGTCTCGGGCGACAGCGATTATACCCCCCTGGTGGGCAAGCTCAAGAGCATGGGCAAGTTCGTGCTGGGCATCTCCCGCAGCGAGGTGGCCAGCAGCATCTTCATCAACGCCTGCAATGAGTTCAACTTTTTGGAGACGGTTTCCCCGGCCAAGCCCGAGCCCGTGGAGCCCCAGACCGAGGAGGGCGACGCCATGGAGGAGCTGATGAACACCGTCGAGCGCATCCTCTCGGAGCAGACCGACGAGCAGGGTTTCGTCCACGCCAGCCAGATCAAGAGCACCCTGTGCCGCCTGCGGCCGGATTTTAGCGAGAAGAACTACGGCGTGTCCAGCTTCGGCAAGCTGCTGGCGCTGCTGGAGAGCCGCTATCAAAAAATCTGCCTGGTCAACGACAGCTATACGCTCAAGGTCGGCCTGGTGCGCGAGCGCGACGCCCGCACCCCCAAGGTGATCACCAAGGAGAACTGGCGCCAGGTCGTCCAGGGGATCCTGAACAACTACCGCGAGAGCGGTTTTGATCGGGTCAACCCCAGCGTGCTCAAGGCCGAGATTCTCAACGACTACCCGGGCTTTGAGGAGCGGCAGATCGGCTTTAAGCGCTTTTCGGATGTGATGAAGCAGCTGGAGCGGGAGAACCGCGTCCAGGTGGAGATGAACGAGGCCAAGACCATGCTGATCAAAATTCTCTGAGGAGGGGACAAGCGTGCGGCAGATCCATGTGGTGGTTTGGGGCGAGTTTGACCAGGAGCGCCGACAGGCGGACGTCAAGGCGCTCTATCCCGACGGCATCCACACCTTCATCGCCAACTTCCTGCGGGGCGAGGACGTGCGCGTCAAGGCCAGCAGCCTGCTTGAGAGCGAGCAGGGCCTCAGCCAGGAGCTCTTGGACTGGGCGGATGTGCTCGTGTGGTGGAGCCATTGCCAGCACGGCGCCCTGGCGGAGCAGACCGTCGAGCGGGTGCAGCAGCGGGTGCTCGACGGGATGGGCTTCATCGCCCTGCACTCCTCGGCGGGCTCCAAGCCCTTTACCCGGCTGATGGGCACCAAGTGCCGCTTTAAGTGGCGGGAGAACGACGGGGGGGAGCGCGTGTGGGCCGTGGATGTCGGCCATCCCATCCTATCGGGCGTGCCGGAGAGCTTCGTCATCCCCCGCACGGAGATGTACGGCGAGCCCTTCGGCATCCCCCAGCCCGACTCGGTGGTGCTGATGAGCTGGTATCCCGGCGGCGAGGTGCTGCGCAGCGGCTGCTGCTTCACCCGGGGCCGGGGGCGCATCTTCTATTTCGCCCCGGGGCACGAGCAGTACCCCATCTTCTACCAGCCCGAGGTGCAGCGCATTTTGCACAACGCCGTGCGCTGGGCCGCGCCCACGGCCGATCAGCCCGCCATGACCATCGGGCAGACGCCCCGGCCAGAGGCTTTTTAGGTTCCCCCGCCGCGCCCTTAGCGCCCGCCCGCCGCGGGCGCGGGGCCTTGCGGCTTTGACAAGCTGGGGCTCAAGCAGATCAACCCTAGCGGCCGCCCGCCGCGGGCGCGGGGCCTTGCGGCGTGGGATGGGATATGCTACAATTGGTTATTCTTACTAATATACCCGAGAAAAGGAGGAGAAGTGATGGAGACCGAACGCAAACTGCCTGAACCCAGCAATTTTATTGAGGAGTTCATCAACCAAGATCTACTCGCCGGCAAGAATCATGGGCGCGTGCATACCCGCTTTCCTCCGGAACCCAACGGATATCTGCACATCGGCCATGTCAAGGCCTTCTGCATCGATTTTGAGATCGCCCAGAAATACGGGGGCAAGTGCAACCTGCGCTTTGACGACACCAACCCCACCAAGGAGGACACCGAGTACGTCGAGGCCATCATGGACGACATCCGCTGGATGGGCTTCGACTGGTACGAGCTGCACTACGCCTCGGATTTTTTCGATGAGCTCTACGAGAAGGCCCGGGAGCTGATCCGCAAGGGCCTGGCCTATGTGGACGACCTTTCGGGCGAGGAGATTCGCGCCTACCGCGGCACTCTGACCCAGCCGGGCAAGAACAGCCCCTACCGCGACCGCTCGGTGGAGGAGAACCTCGACCTGTTCGAGCGCATGAAGAACGGGGAGTTCCCCGACGGCAGCCGGGTGCTGCGCGCCAAGATCGACATGGCCTCGCCCAACGTCATCCTGCGCGACCCGGTGATCTACCGCATCCTGCGCCATCACCACCACCGCACCGGGGATAAGTGGTGCATCTACCCGATGTACGACTTCCAGCACCCCCTGCAGGACGCCATCGAGGGCATCACCCACTCGCTGTGCTCCCTGGAGTATGAGATTCACCGGCCGCTCTACGACTGGGTGGTCCGCTCGCTGGACTTCCCCGAGCCCCCCCGGCAGATCGAGTTCGCCCGGCTGAACATCACCCGCACCATCATGAGCAAGCGCTACCTGCGCCGCCTGGTGGAGGAGGGCCATGTGTCGGGCTGGGACGACCCCCGCATGCCCACCTTGGTGGCCATGCGCCGGCGCGGCTATCCCGCCGCGGCGATCCGGGATTTCATCCACCGCGTGGGCGTGGCCAAGGCCGACTCGGTGGTGGAGGCCGCCCTGCTGGAGCACTGCGTGCGCGAGGCCCTGTCGGACACCGCGCCCCGGGGCATGGCCGTGCTGCACCCGGTGAAGGTGATTGTGGAGAACTACCCCGAGGGCAAGCAGGAGACCTTCACCATGCCCAACCACCCCGCCCACCCCGAGCTGGGCGAGCGGGAGATCACCTTCTCCCGAGAGCTGTTCATCGAGGCGGAGGATTTCATGGAAACCCCGCCGCCCAAGTTCTTCCGCATGACCCCCGGCAAGGAGGTCCGCCTGATGGGCGCGTACATCGTCAAGTGTGAGCGGGTGGAGAAGGACGAGGCGGGCAACATCACCGCCATCATCTGCACCTATGACCCCGAGAGCCGCTCGGGCGGGCCCACCGCCGGGCGCAAGGTCAAGGGCACCCTGCACTGGGTCAACGCCGCCGACGCGGTGCCCGCCGAGGTGCGCCTGTACGAGCCGCTGATGAACGACGACGTGCAGGACGAGGCCGAGCCGGTGGAAGGCGAGGAGGCCGAGGCCGCCCCCGCCAAGGCCGACTTTATCGATTCGCTCAACCCCAACTCCCTTTCGGTGGTTCAGGCCCTGGTGGAGCCGGCCCTGGCCAAGGCCCAGGTCAAGGACACCTTCCAGTTCATGCGCACCGGCTACTTCTGCATGGACCCGGACAGCACGCCGGACAAGCCGGTCTTCAACCGCACCGTGCCGCTCAAGGACAGCTGGAGCAAGATCGCCAACCGGTAACCCCCGAGGATTCGCCGGCCCCGTCTGCCCCCGGGCAGGCGGGGCTTGTTACAAGAAAGGAACGAGCAGCATGACGAGCATCCGCACCCGTTTCGCCCCCAGCCCCACGGGCTATATGCATGTGGGCAATCTGCGCACCGCCCTGTATACCTGGCTGTTGGCCCGGTCCCAGGGGGGGCGCTTCATCCTGCGCATCGAGGACACCGACCAGGAGCGCGAGGTGCCCGGCGCGGTGGAGAAGATCTACCGGGCCCTGCGCACCGCCGGGCTGGACCACGACGAGGGCCCCGATCTGGGCGGCCCCTGCGGCCCCTACATCCAGTCCCAGCGCCGGGACATCTACCTGCAGTACGCCCAGCGGCTGGTGGACATGGGCGGGGCCTACTACTGCTTCTGCACCAAGGAGCGGCTGGACGAGGCCCGGCGCGCCGCCGAGGCCGAGGGGAGTGCGTTTAAGTATGACAAGCACTGCCTGACCCTGTCCAAGCAGGAGGTCCAGGCCCGCATCGACGCGGGGGAGAGCTGGGTCATCCGGCAGAACATCCCCGCCAACGGCCAGGTCTCCTTCGAGGACCTGATCTATGGCACCATCACCGTGGACTGCGACACGTTGGACGACAACGTGCTGTTAAAGAGCGACGGGCTGCCCACCTACAATTTCGCCAATGTCGTCGACGACCACCTGATGGGCATCACCCACGTCATGCGGGGAACCGAGTACCTCTCCAGCGCGCCGAAGTACAACCTGCTCTACCAGGCCTTCGGCTGGGAGCCGCCCAAGTACATCCACGTCACCCCGGTGATGCGCGACGCCAAGCACAAGCTGAGCAAGCGCGACGGCGACGCCACCTTTGAGGACCTGCTGGCCAAGGGCTATCTGGCCGAGGCCATCATCAACTACATGGCCCTGCTGGGCTGGAGCCCGGGCAACGACCGGGAGTTCTTCACCCTGCCCGAGCTGGTGGAGGCCTTCTCGGTCAAGGGCCTGTCCAAGTCCCCGGCCATCTTTGACATCGACAAGCTGACCTGGTTCAACGCCGCCTACATCCGCCAGCTCTCCCCCGAGGCCTTCCACGCCCTGGCCCTGCCCTACTACGAGCAGGCCCTGCCCGATGTCCAGACCGACTGGGCCTTCCTCTCCGGCCTGCTGCACACCCGGGTGGAGGTCATGAACCAGGTGCCGGACTTTCTGGATTTCCTGCGGCCCATGGGCGAGGTCGCCCCGGCGCTGTATACCCACAAGAAGATGAAGTGCAACCCCGAGGTGGCCAAGGTCGCCCTGGCCGCCGCCCTGCCCGCCCTTGAGGCGGTGGGGCAGTGGACCGAGCCCGCCCTGCACGGGGCGCTCATGGCCCTGCCGGCCCTTTTGGGCATGAAGAACGGCCAGGTGCTCTGGCCGGTGCGCATCGCCATCACCGGCCTGGCCTCCACCCCCGGCGGCGCCACCGAGATGGCCTACCTGCTGGGGCGGGAGGAGACCCTGGCCCGCCTGGGCCGCAGCCTGGCGGCGCTGTAAAGCGGCCGCGGGCCCTTGCATTTCCTCGCCGGACATGCTATAATAAACTGCTATTGCATCCTTGCTCTGCCCGGTGAGGCAGGGCCAAAGTCCATAAGGAGGTGAAAGGCATGAATAAGTACGAAGCCATCTACATTCTGTCCACCGATCTGGAGGAGCAGGCCCGCGTTGACATGATCAACCGCGTCAACGGCCTGGTGACCGCCAACAACGGCACGGTGGATAAGGTAGACGAGTGGGGCAAGCGTCGCCTGGCGTATCCCATCAACAAGGCCAACGAGGGATACTATGTGCAGATGCTGTTCTCTTCGGATAATGTGCTGCCCGCGGAGCTGGAGCGCAATTTCCGGAACTTCGATGCTGTGCTGCGCTATCTGGTCGTGCGCATCGAGGAGTAATCTGAGCAAGAGGAAGGCAGGTTGATCCATAGATGAACCGAGCGATTTTTGTTGGCAACCTGACGCGGGACCCCGAGAGCCGCACCACGCCCAACGGCGTGCCCGTGTGCACCTTCACCGTGGCCGTCCAGCGGCGTTTTTCCAACCAGCAGGGGGAGCGGGAGGCGGATTTCCTGCCCG
>JBMNTT010000049.1:0-18142 GCA_050945875.1 Christensenellales bacterium | reverse complement strand
TACTTTGATAAAACACGGAGGGAACCTCTGCGGTCCACATGCGCTGCAAATACAAGACTTGCTGTGTTGGTACGGATAACCATTGAGCGGCAAGACTCCATCGATTGTCCATATAACCTATTGGAAGTGCAAACAGCAAGCCTGCCAACGCCATGAACAAAACATAAGCTGTGCACAAGGTAAATATCTGTAGGCATTTTCCCATGTACCACGGCTTCCATCCACCGCGAATCAGTAATAAGCTGTCAAAACGCGAATAAAAGGGAGCGTCACAGAGAATCAAGAATAACAAACCGAAAATTAACAGGCTTGAAAAGCTAATGTTCATCCAAGAAATAAAGGGTTCTGCAGCTTGTATTGGATAGCCTGAATCTCGATAGACGAGTGCCCAGTTACTTGCAGAAACACACACGATCAATGCCGACAAAAAGAATGCAATCCAGCTTCTTTTTTGGTCCAGGAGTTGAGCAACACCCGCATGAGCGATTGAAAAAGCGGCTCGCAAATGTGCCAAACAAATCATCCCCCATCGAAGAACCCGATCTATTTATTTATATATATTATATCCTTATGTAATCGATTATTCAATACTTGATTTCTGGTTGTTTTTTCGAAATCTAAGTATTTTTATCGAATCACACTTTGATGGCCTAAACCACAGATTTATGTTAAGATGAAAAAAATACACCTGCGATAAGAAAGGAACGAACGACTGCCCATGGACACCCGTCTTGATTTTATCTTCCGCCGACGCAGCGTGCGCAAGTACACCGACCAGCCCGTGCCCGAGGCGCTGATCGAGCCGCTGCTGGAGGCGGCCATGGCCGCGCCCAGCGCCACCAACCGCAAGCCCTGGGCCTTCGTGGTGGTGGACGACCCCGATCAGCTCTGCGCGCTGCGCCGCGCCCTGCCCCTGTCGCGCTACGGCGCGCCGCTGGCCATCGTGGCTTGCGGGGATCTGAGCCGGGCCGTGCCCCAGTATGAAGATTTCTGGATACAGGACGTATCCGCGGCGATGGAGAACCTGCTGCTGGCCGCCCCGGCGCTGGGGCTGGGGGGCTGCTGGATCGGCGTGCACCCGGTGGAGCGCTTCGCCGGGCCGGCATGCGAGATTCTCGGCCTGCCCGAGCACCTCCGGCCCCTGGGCGTGGCGCTGATCGGCTACCCGGCAAACGACCATCCCCCGCGCACCCAGTACGACCCCGAGCGGGTGCACCGCAACCGCTGGTAAAGGAGGCTTTCCATGCAGGCGCAAATTCTCTCGGCCCTGTCCCACCCGGTCATCGCCGCCGTCCACCGCCGGGACCAGCTGGCCCGGGCCGCGAGCTCGGACTGCTCGGCGGTGTTCATCCTGGGCGGGGATATCTTGGACATCGCCGACTGGGTGAGCCTGGTCAAGGGCGCGGGCAAGCAGGCCTATGTGCACCTGGACCTGCTCGAGGGCGTCGGCCGGGACGCGGCGGGCGTGCGCTTCGTGGCGCGGGTGGCCGCGCCCGACGGGGTGATCTCCACCAAGGCGGCGCTGCTGCGCATGGCCCAGGACGAGGGACTGACCACCATCCACCGGCTGTTCCTGCTGGACTCGGCGAGCTTCTCCACCGGGGTGAAGATGGTGGCCTCCTCCAAGGCCGACCTGGTGGAGGTCATGCCCGCCCTGGTGCCCAAGGGCATCGCGCGCATGGGCGAGCTGATCGGCCGGCCGGTCATCGCCGGGGGCATGGTGGTGGACGCGGCGGACGCCCGCTCCGCCCTGGCCGCCGGGGCCCGGGCGGTCTCCACCAGCCATGAGCCCCTGTGGTTCCGCCCAGGGCTGGGGGGGTGAAACCATGGCCTCCAGCCTGATGCACCTGGCCGTGGCCGGGGAGCTGCTGGGCCGCGTCCCGGTTCGCGATCCCAACCGGTTCACGGTGGGCTCGATCCTGCCGGACGCGGCCAAACCCGGCTCGGGGGACAGCCATTTTCGCCGGTCCCTGGCCGGCGGCGCCCGCGCAGTGATGGACGCGGAGGCCTTCCGCCGCGCCTTTGTGGACGCGCTGCACCAGGACTACGCGCGCCTGAACCGCGCCCCGGCCGGGTCGGAGCCGGTGATCCTCAGCCTGGGGACCGTCCAGGGCTACATCCGCCGCTGTGTCGACCTCTGCCAGCGGGCGCACGAAGCCCTGCTCCGCGGACAAGTCGGATTCCACCCCGAACACTGGGCCTGGCGGACCGGGCCCGGGGCTTGACAAACCCGCCGGGATATGCTTGAATAGAGATGTTGAAACAGGGCAGAGAATGAGAGAGCCATGGCGCAACGGTTTGTTGCGTGATGGCTTTTTTTGATGCCCAGGTTTTGTGACTTGACGAGGGGGAGCTATACGATGCAAGATGTCATCATCATTGGCGGCGGCGTCATCGGGTGCACGATCGCCCGGGAGCTGAGCCGCTACCAGCTGAAGGTCTGCGTGCTGGAGGCCGGCAGCGACGTGGCCAGCCAGACCTCCAAGGCCAACAGCGCCATCGTCCACGCGGGCTACGACGCGACGCCCGGCAGCCTGATGGCCCGCTTCAACGTGGCGGGCAACGCGCGCTTTGACGCCTGGTGCGACGAGCTGGACGTGCCGCTGGTGCGGTGCGGCTCGCTGGTGCTGGCCTTCGACGCTGCGGACATGGAGGAGGTCAACCGCCTCTACGACCGGGGCGTGGCCAACGGCGTGCCCGGCATGCGAATCCTGAACCGCGACGAGGTGCTGGCCATGGAGCCCGCCCTTAACCCCGAGGTGGTCGGCGCGCTCTACGCCGCCACCGGCGGGATCACCTGCCCTTACGAGCTGACCATCGCCGCGGCGGAGAACGCGGTCATGAACGGGGCCGAGGTCAAGCTCAACTGGAAGGTCGAGGCGCTATCGCAGCGGGACGGCCTGTGGACCGTGTCGGGCCCGGCCGGTGAGATGCAGGCGCGCTACGTCATCAACGCGGCGGGCCTGTTCGCCGACGAGATCAGCGCCCTGGCCGGGGCCGAGGCGTTCACGGTCAAGCCCCGCAAGGGCGAGTACATGCTGCTGGACCGCAACAGCGCCGGCCTGGTCAGCACCGTGATCTTCCAGACCCCCTCCAAGATGGGCAAGGGCATCCTGGTCAGCCCGACGGTGGACGGCAACCTCTTTGTCGGCCCCACGGCGATGGATGTCTCTGACAAGACCGACACCGCCACCACCGAGGCGGGCATCGAGGAGCTGACCCGGCTGAGCCGCCGCTCGGTGCCCGAGGTCAACCTGCGCAGCGTCATCACCTCCTTCGCCGGGGTGCGCGCCGTGGCGGGGAGCGATTTCATCATCGGCTGGAGCCAACAGGTTCCCCGCTTGCTCAACCTGGGCGGCATCTGCTCGCCGGGGCTGACCTCGGCCCCGGCCATCGCCGAGCACATCCCCAACCTGCTGCGCCAGGCCGGCGAGCCCCTGCGGGCCAAGGCCGACTTCAACCCCCGCCGGGCGCACATCGCGCGCTTTCGCACCATGACCACCGCCGAGCGGCGCAAGGCCATCGCCAGCAACCCCGCCTACGGGCGGATCATCTGCCGCTGCGAGACCGTCACCGAGGCGGAGATCGTGCAGGCCATGCACCGGCCGGTGCCCGCCCTGACCCTGGACGCCATCAAGCGGCGCACCCGGGCGGGCATGGGCCGCTGCCAGGGCGGCTTCTGCAGTCCCCGGGTGATGGAGCTGCTCTGCCGGGAGACCGGGCAGACCATGGAGCAGCTGACCAAGTTCGGCGGCGGCAGCTATATCGTATGCGGCAAGGTCAAGGAGGGCAAATAAATGCGAAACGTAGGGGTATTGGTCATCGGCGGCGGCCCGGCGGGACTGGCCGCGGCCCTGGCCGCCTATGAAAACGGCGCGCGGGACATCCTGATCCTGGAGCGCGACGGGCACCTGGGTGGCATCCTGCAGCAGTGCATCCACAACGGGTTCGGCCTGCACTACTTCGGCGAGGAGCTGACCGGGCCGGAGTACGCCGGCCGCTTCATCGACAAGCTCGAGGGCACCGGCATCCAGGTGATGCTCGACACGATGGTGCTGTCCATGTCCAAGGACCTGAAGGTCACCGCCGCCTCGGCCCACGAGGGCCTGGTGGAGATCCAGGCCGGGGCGATCGTGCTGGCCATGGGCTGCCGGGAGCGCACCCGCGGCGCGCTCAACACCCCCGGGTACCGCCCGGCGGGCATTTTCACCGCTGGCACGGCCCAGCGCCTGGTTAACATGGAGGGCTACATGCCCGGCAAGCGGGTGGTCATCCTGGGCTCGGGCGATATCGGCCTGATCATGGCTCGGCGCATGACCTGGGAGGGGGCCGAGGTGGCCATGGTCTGCGAGATCATGCCCTACTCCAGCGGCCTGACCCGCAACGTCGTGCAGTGCCTGGAGGACAACGGCATCCCCCTGCGCTTCAACTACACCGTCGCGCGCATCCACGGCAAGGAGCGCCTGGAAGGCGTGACCGTGGCCGAGGTGGACGAGCGCCGCCAGGTCATCCCCGGCACCGAGGAGTATGTGCCCTGCGACACGCTGCTGCTGTCGGTCGGCCTGATCCCCGAGAACGAGCTGACCCTGGGGGCGGACATCGCCATGGACCGGGTGACCAGCGGCGCGGTGGTGGACGAGCAGCGCCAGACCAGCGTGCCGGGCGTCTTCGCCTGCGGCAACGTGCTGCACGTGCACGACCTGGTGGACAACGTCAGCAACGAGGCCGCCCTGGCCGGCGCGGCGGCGGCGCGCTTCGCCGCCGAGGGCCCCCGGCCGGCCCAGGCCGTTGTGGGGGTATCCCCCGAGGGCGCGGTGCGCTACACCGTGCCCCAGCGCATCGCCGCGCGCCCGGGCATGGACGCGCTGGACCTCTACTTCCGCGTGGGCCGGGTGGTCAAGCCCGCCCAGGTCACCGTCGCCCTGGGCGACAAGGTACTGCTCAAGCGCAAAAAGCCCATCATGACCCCCGGCGAGATGGAGAAGATCACCCTGCCCGCGGGCGCGCTCGACGGCGCGGCCCCGGACCAGTGCCTGACCCTGACGGTCACCGAGGCGTAAGGAGGCGAACAACATGGAGACAAGAGAAATGGTATGCATCGTCTGCCCCATGGGCTGCCACCTGACCGTCACCCGGGGGGATGACGGCCAGGTGAGCGTGGCGGGCAACACCTGCAAGCGCGGGGAGACCTACGGCGCCCAGGAGGTCACCAACCCCATGCGGGTGGTGACCTCCTCGGTGTTCGTCGACGGCGGGGAGATGCCCCTGGCCTCGGTCAAGACCCGGGGAACCGTGCCCAAGGCCAAGATCGGCGAGGTGCTCGGCGCCCTGACCCGGGCGCGCCTGACCGCGCCGGTCGCCATCGGCGACGTGGTGGTAAAAAACGTCGCCGGCACCGGGGTGGACGTGGTGGCCACCCGGCGGGTTGACGCCCGCTGACACCGGGGCGGCCGCCCCGGCCTGCTGCTTCACCGGCCACCGGGTCATCCCGCAAAGGCACCTGCGCCGCCTGATCCGCTACCTGGACGAGGCGGTGGAGGCCTGTTTGGCGTTGGGCGTGACCACCTTCCGTTCGGGCGGGGCCCTGGGCTTTGACACCCTGGCCGCCCAGGCGGTGCTCCGGGCGCGCAGGGCCCATCCCGAGGCGCGCCTGGAGCTGGTGCTGCCCTGCCGGGACCAGAGCGCCCGCTGGCAATCCGGCCAGGCCGACGCCCTGGAGGCCCTAAAAGCCCAGGCCGACGCGGTGGACTACTGCTTTGACCGGTACGCGCCCGGCTGCATGCAGGCGCGCAACCGCCGCCTGGTGGAGGGCAGCTGCCGGGTGATCGCCTACTGCACCCAGGCGCGCGGCGGCACGGTGCAGACCCTGTCCTACGCGCTGGAGTTGGGGCTGCCGGTGCTCAACCTGGCCTGCCTGCCCCTGGAGAACTAAGCCAAAGGCCCCCGGAGCTTCTCGCTCCGGGGGCCTTTTTCGCATGGGTCAGTCCATCTCCACCCGCTCCATGACGCCCTTGCCCAGCAGCAGGCACAGCGCCGCGAGCGCCAGGGTGGCCAGCAGCATCAGCGGGTAGGCCAGGAACACGCCCGCCAGCGCGTAGCCGATGATGAACAGGGTCACCACCGGGGCCACCCCGATCAGCAGCGCCAGCATGTAGAAGAGCATCCACAGGCTGTTGGCGTGCCGCTTGCCCACGATGCGCCGCAGCAGCACGTCCAGATAGGTGTACAGCGCGGCGAAGGCGAACATGCACAGGCAGCACAGGATGACCTCCACCGGGTCTGCCTGCACGATCAGCCCGGCGGCGATCATGGCGATCGCGCCGTCCAGCCCCATCTTCACGACGTTCATGGCCGTGGCGGCCAGCACCCGGGAAGCCGAGGACTGTGGGATCAGGAAGATGTAGGGCCGGGTCAGCTCCTGCTGCCAGAAACCGGTCATGCCCAGGAAGTACATCATGTAGGCCATGAAGAACACGAAGGGGATCATGCCCGCCTCGTCGGCGAAGCCGGCGCTCTTGGCGACGATGACGAAGAAGATCGTGCCGCCCACGCCGGTGAGGGTCATCTTGTCGATCAGCAGGATGCCCCGCCGCCGGATCTCCACCCAGTGCCGGGCCAAGAGCGCCATGGACCCCTGGCCGAAGAGCCGCTCCTTGCCCCGGCGGGCCTTGCTGGTCGCGGCGACCGACTGGGCCTTGCCCGCCTTCTGCAGCTGCTTGACGGCGTGGACCTTCTCGGTGGCCTGCAGCACGTCCTCATAGTAGTCCCCCTGGACCGAGCAGAGCAGGTAGATCAGCACCGCCATGGCCAGCGCGCTCAGCCCGAGGTTGAGGTAGAACTCCATGCCCCAGCCCGCCACGGCCAGGGCCGCGACGTTGCCGAACCAGCCGCTCACCGGGATCAAGCCGAAGACCGGGGAGGCCAGCGCGCCCATCAGCCCGGCGGTCAGGTCGCCCTTGGCGTAGACCTCCCAGCCCGCCAGCAGCACCACCGCCAGCAGCGCCAGGTTGATCGCCCCCCGGAACACCCGGCGCATGCGCGGGTGGGTGGCCGAGACGATGTACACCAGCATCTGCACCAGCTGCATCAAAAACAGGTACACGATGGCCACCGCGATGACCGCCAGGGCCTGGCCCGGACCGATGCCCAGCAGGTTCTGGAAGTTGACCAGGTTAAAGAGCATCAGCGCCCCCACCAGCAGCATGGCCCCGGCCTGCTGCAGCAGCCCGTAGATCAGGATGGACTTGCTGGGCACCGGGGAGGTGAACAGCAGGTTGACGTCGGCCATGGAGAAGAGCGTCGTGCCCTCCTTGGTGCCCCGGTAGATGAACCACAAGAGCAGCGCCAGGGTGACCACCCGCAGCGCGCCCATGGTCAGCGCGGCGTACTCGGGCGAGGCGGTCCGCTCCACGGGCATGGCGATGCACATGACCACCATGCCGATCAGCGCCAGGACCATGACGCCGTAGGCGATGATCAGGCTGGGCTTGTGTAAAATCTCCTTGAGGGTGTTTTTCAGGCCGCGGCCGATCAGGAACATCAGGGATTTCATCCTTCGTTCCCCTCCCCCTCAGTGATGCGGAAGAAGAGGCTCTCCAGGGACTCCTGCTGCTCCGCCTCCTCCCGGCGGGTGCGCACCGCCACGATGCAGCCCTTCTGCATGATGATGGTTCGATCCCAGATATCCATCACCGAGTCGAGGATGTGGGTGGAGACCACCGAGGCGCACCCGGCGGCGCGCATCTCCAGGAGCACCTGCTTGAGCTCCTTGATGGCCTTGGGGTCCAGGCCCACCAGGGGCTCATCCCACAGCATCACCCGGGGCTGGGGCAGCAGCGCGCAGCAGATGCTGACCTTCTGCTGCATGCCCCGGCTGAGCTCCTTGCCCAGCTTATCCCGCTTGTCCGCCAGCTCAAAGCGCTCCAGCAGCGCCTCCGCCCGGCTCGGCCAGTCCCCCGCCAGGCGGTAGGCCCGGGCGATGAACTCCAGGTGCTCGTACACCGTGAGCATCTCGTAGACCGCGGGCACGTCGGGCACATAGCCCAGCACCCGGCGGGCCTGGGGGGTCTTGTTGGGGAAGCCGTCCAGGGTGATCTGCCCGGAGAAGCGCAGCAGGCCCGCAATGGAGCGGATGGCGGTGGATTTGCCCGCGCCGTTGGGACCCAGCAGCACGGCGATCTCCCCCGCCTCCACCTGGAAGGACAGGTTATCGTTGGCCAGGGTCTGGTTGTAGCGTTTGGTCAGGTTGAGCACATTGAGCATAAGCGTTCCTTTCTCTGTTCGGGGTGGAAAATCAGTCGATGATGGGCCAGGTATCCCGGGTGACCTCGCAGGCCACGGGCAGGCCCTCCATGGCGGTCAGGCAGTCCTCGGCGGCGGCCTGCAGCCACTGCTGGCGGCCCAGGGCGCTGTCGCCGGCGATGCGCGGGGTGAGCAGCACGTTCTTTAAGTTGCGCAGGGCGTGGTTGGCGGGCAGGGGCTCCTTGTCGTACACGTCCAGGGCGGCGCTGACGCGGCCCGAGGCCAAATGCCGCATCAGGGCCTGGCCATCGACCAGGCGGGCGTCGGCGCTGTTGATCAGCACGCCCCCGTCGGGCATCCGCTCCAGCAGCTCCGCGGTGATCATCCCCTCGGTCAGGGGCAGGCAGGGCGCGTGCAGCGACACGATGGGGCAGGCCATGACCTCCTGGAGCGAGGCGATCTTGACCCCCAGAGCGTTGGCCTGGGGGATGGACAGGTAGGGATCGTACACCAGCACCCGGCACTGAAAGGGCGCGAGCAGGGCGATGAAGGCCCGGGCCGTGGCCGAGGCGGCCACGACGCCCACCGTCGCCCCGAAGAGCTCCCGGCCGTTGGGCTGCTCGTTCCAGTAGCCCAGGTGCATGTCGCTGTCGTAGGCGTTGAGCTGGCGCAGCAGGGTCAGCAGCGCCCCCAGGCACCACTCCCCCACCGTGGCGGCCCGGCGGCCCTTGGCCGTGAAGCAGCGCACCCCCCGGTCAAAGACCGACTCCGGCGCGACGGACTTGATCGATCCGCCCGCATGGATCCACCAGGCCAAATGTTCGGCCTTGGCCAGGATCTGGGGGGACAGGGGCGGGGTCTGCGGCCCGGTGACGATCACCTGGGCCTGGGACAGCAGGGCGGCGAGCTGATCGGGGGCGTAGTCCTGTCCGCTGATGTTCCAATAGGTGTCGAAGCTCTGCTCGATCAGCGCCCGGCCCGTGGGATTGGACAGGGATTCCAGCTGCCGCTCGGGCGGCAGGATCAGGGCTTTCATTCTCATCCGTGTTCGGCTCCTTTGCGGGGTATTGGGCGGTTTACCACTCGGCCACCGACCCGTCGGCGTTGCGCCACACCGGGTTCTTCCAGTCGTGGCCCGCGCCGGCCTTCTCGCGCACCAGGGCCTCGTTGATCTCGATGCCCAGGCCGGGCTTGTCAGAGCGGGATACATAGCCGTCCTGGTAGGCCAGCACCGCCGGATCGGCCAGGTAGTCCATCAGGTCGTTGCCCTGGTTGTAGTGGATGCCCAGGCTCTGCTCCTGGATGTAGCAGTTGACTGTGGCGAAGTCCAGCTGCAGGGCCGAGGCCAGGGCGATGGGGCCCAGGGGGCAGTGGGGCGCCACGGCGATGTCGTAGGCCTCGGCCATGGCGGCGATGCGCCGCGCCTCGGAGATGCCCCCGGCATGGCTCAGGTCGGGCTGGATGATGTCCACCCCGCCGCCGGTGATGATGCCCTTAAAGCCCCAGCGGGTGTAGTTGCGCTCGCCGGTGGCGATGGGGATGGACGAGCCGCGCTTGAGCTCGATGAAGGCCTCCTCGTTCTCGGTGAGCACCGGCTCCTCCACGAACATCAGGTGGAAGGGCTCGAGCTCCTTCATCAGCACCCGGGCCATGGCCTTGTGCACCCGGCCGTGGAAGTCCAGCGCCAGCTCCAGGTTGTAGCCCACCGCGTCGCGCACCGCCTGCACCCGCTCGAGGGTCTCGGTGACGGTCTTGTAGGTGTCGATCCAGTTCATGTTTTCCGTGGCGTTCATCTTGACGGCGCCGTAGCCCTCGGCGAGCTTGGCCTTGGCCTGCTCGGCCACGTGGCTGGGCCGGTCGCCGCCGATCCAGCCGTAGACCTTCATCTTGTCTCGCACCGGGCCGCCCAGCAGGTCGTACACCGGCTTGCCCAGGTCCTTGCCCTTGATGTCCCACAGGGCCTGGTCGATGCCCGAGGCCGCGCTGGAGAGCACAGGCCCGCCCCGGTAGAAGCCCGCCCGGTAGAGCACCTGCCAGATGTCCTCCACCTGCCGGGGGTCCCGGCCGATCAGGTAGCCCGAGAGCTCCTCCACCGCGGCCTTGACCGTGGCCGCCCGGCCCTCGACGATGGGCTCGCCCCAGCCCGACACGCCGCTGTCGGTGCCGATCTTCAAAAACAGCCAGCGCGGGGGCACCTGAAACAGTTCGACGGATGTGATCTTCATGGGATTCGCCTCCTCACACCAGCTGGTCGGGCGCGAGCACGCCCTTTTGCAGCAGCAGATTGCCCTTGCCGGTGGCGTCCCCGCTGATGACCACGACGTAGGCCTTCTTGGCCTGCTCATAGTAGTCGAAGCGCTCGATGTAGCCCAGGTCCTCGACCCAGGGCTCGGTCCGACGGGTGATCTGAAGGCACTGGTCCCACAGGGCCGGCCGGGCCTCCCCCTCGAACAGGGCCATCACCGACACCGGCGTGTCGGTAAAGGTGTCCAGCGGCAGGTAGCGCAGCACCGCCTCGAGAATCTCGGGGATGGTGCTCCCGTCCATGCGCACCAGCTGCCGCGTGGCGCAGGTGGCGGCGGGGAAGTTGGCGTCGGCGATGACCAGGGTATCCCCGTGGCCCATCTCCATCATGGCCTTGATCAGATCGGGAGGCAAAATGTGCGCGATTCCTTTGAGCATGATCGGTCCCCTCTTTTTCCGCCCGGCAGCCCGGGCATGTACTGACAACATTTTACCACAGGGCCGATGAAAGGCCAAATGAAACTTGTTCCGGCGGGAAATCGGCCCCGGACGCGCCGGCGGCGGGCGGGCGCACACATGGCGACACGCGGCGGCGCGCAGGCGACAACGAGCGGCGCGCACATGGCGACACGCGGCGGCGATCCGGCGCGCTGCAGCCCCCCCTTGACAGGGTCGAATTTTGTTGGTATCGTGTGTTTGTTAACAGCTTTTTGTTGACAGAGTAGGCGCCTGCGCGTGAAGTGTTGTGCGGACGGGGAGTTGCCGCATGAACGAAAAGCGCTCTTTGCTTGCGGTGCAGGCGCCGCATCCCGCTGTCTCACAAAATCAGAGGGGCCTCTTTTTGTGTTTCAGCAAAATCTTGAAGCGGAAAAGAGGTTTTTTGTTTGTCCGGATTTCGTAACTGCATGGCCCAAAGCGCCCGTGAGCTGAAGAAAACCCGCTCGCTGACCACCCTGGCCCTGCTCATCGCCCTGACGGTGATCGTCGATTTCTTCACCTTCCAGCCCTTCCAGTACCTGCACCTGTCCTTCGAGTTCGTGCCCAAGGCGGCCATCGGCATGCTCTTTGGCCCGGTGCCCGGCATGCTCGCCGGAGCGGCCTCGGACCTGATCAGCTTCGCGCTCAACCCCAAGGGGGCCTACTTCCCGGGCTACACCCTGACGGCCGTCGTCTCGGGGCTGATCTACGGGCTGATCCTGTACCGCCGGAGAATCACCTGGCCCCGGGCCGCCGTGGCCGTCGCCACCGTCACATTGGTGTGTAACGTCGGGCTCAACAACCTGTGGACCTTCCTGCTCATGGGCCCCGGCTTCTGGGGCCTGCTGCCCGCCCGGCTGATCAAATCCGCCGTGGCCCTGCCCTGCGAGGTCGTCATCCTGACGGTAGCGCTCAAGCTCATCCAGACCATCCGGGTGCGCCCGCGGGCCCACGCCTGAGGACTTTCGCCCCGCGCGGGCCCATGGCTGAGAAGCGCGCCGAGGGGCAGGCCCCGCCCCTTGACAGCGTGCGCATCCTCGGCTATAATGCCCTCAAACCGAATCGCTGGATCGGCCGCGCCGCCGGGTAAGCCGATCCGAGACAGCGCGCAACCGTGTATCGTCAGGCCTGTGGATACGCAGGCTTGGCGATTTTTTTATGAAAGGAGCCGATGTGATGCACCAAAGATCCCTCTACGGCGCCATCGCCGCCAACATGCTGGGCATGCTGGGCCTGTCGGTCTACATCCTGGCGGACACCTTCTTCGTCGCCAGCGGCGTGGGGGCCGACGGCCTGGCCGCGTTGAACCTGGCGCTGCCCGCCTACAGCCTGATCCACGCCTCGGGCCTGCTGCTGGGCATGGGCGGGGCTACCCGCTACGCCACCGCCCTGGGCCGGGGGGACCGGGCGGCGGGGCGCTCGGTGTTCGCCCAGATGCTGCTGGCTGCCGGGGGCGTCGCCGCGCTGCTGGCGCTTATCGGCCTGACCGCGGCCGAGCCCACGGCGCGCCTGCTGGGCGCGTCGGGAGGGCTGCTGGGCATGACGCGGGACTACCTCCGGGTCGACCTGCTCTTCGCGCCGGTGTTCATCCTCTCCAACCTGCTCACCGCCCTGGTCCGGGCCGACGGCGGGGCGCGCTGGTCCATGGCGGCGATGCTGACCGCCAGCCTGACCAACATCGTCTTGGACTACCTGTTCATCTTCCCGCTGGGGTTGGGGCTGTTCGGCGCGGCGCTGGCCACGGGCATCGGCTCATCGGTCAGCCTGCTGGTGCTGCTGGGCTATCTGCTGCGCCGCCGGGACCTGCGCCCGGGGCGCATGCCGCCCCTGCGCCAGTTGGGGCGCAACCTCTCCCCCGGCCTATCGGCGCTATTGACCGAGCTGACCGGCGGGCTGGTGATGCTGGCGATCAACCAGGCGCTGCTGCGGGTGTCGGGCGCGCTGGCCGTTGCGGTGTACGGCGTGGTGGCCAACGTCTCGCTGGTGCTGGTCAGCCTGATGACCGGCCTGGGCCAGGGGGCGCAGCCGCTGATCAGCCGGACCGTGGGCGCGGGCGGGGACGCGGGCGGGCTGGCGCGCCGCTGCCTGGCCCTGGCCCTGGGGCTGGGGGCGGTCTTCACCCTGGGCGTGGAGCTGTTCGCCCCGGCGGTGGTGGCGGCCTTCAACCGCGCGGGGGACCCGGCCTTCGCCCAGATGGGGACCTGGTGCACCCGGCTGTACTTCACCGGCCTGATCCCCATGGGCCTGGCGGTGGTGGCCAGCTGCGCGCTGTCGGCCATGGGTCGGCCGGTCCCGGCGCTGGCGGTGTCGCTGCTGCGCGGTTGCCTGCTGCCCCTGCCCCTGGTCGCCCTGCTGCCCGTGTGGCTGGGCCTGGCCGGGGTGTACGCCAGCGCGCCCCTATCCGAGCTGGGTGCGGCGGCCGCCGCCCTGGCGCTGCTCAAGCCGCGAAAACAAAACCGCCCCGCCGGATAACCGGCGGGGCGCGGGGCCTGTCAGCTCAGCGAGGCGAAACCCTCCTGGATGATCCCGCAGATGCGGTCGTACACGGCGGGGAACTTGCGCAGAATTCCGGCCACGCGCCGGCTCCGCTCGGGGTCCTGCAGCAGCTCGTAGGTGACGTTGAAATCGCCCCCGGCATCGCGCAGCTCGCCCTCCAGCGCGTCCAAGTCCTGGTACGCCCGCTCCAGCAGCGGGGCCATGGGCGCCAGGTCGGGGTTGAGGGCGAGGGCCCGGTCGGTGGTGTGGCGCTTGGCGTAGATGTTGGTGGCGACGACGCAGACATACACGCAGTAGTACCGCCACTTGGCGATCTCGTCCGCCGCCTCAAACTGCTCCCGGGTCATGCGGTAGAAGTCGCCCTCCAGCATCCGGGCCCACTGCTCGAAGGCGTCGTTGCCGAAATACGCGTCGTGCTCATCCCAGGGCGGCGTGCGCATCAGCTCCGGCGCCCTGCGCAGCGCCTCCCGGTAGACCTGGGCCACCGGGGGCGCTTGCTTTTTGCCCTCGATGAACACGAAGGTGTAGGGCTGCGGGTCCTCCAGGGAGAAGGGCACCAGCTCGGTATCCTCCTCGGTCAGCCGGTAAAAGCGCTCGCCGCCGTTCTCATACCCGACCACCGTGCGGATCGAGCGGGCCGGCAGGTTCAACTCGTGCGCGTCGAACCCGTAGCCGATGACCGGCAGGCCCCGGTCGATGGCGGCGACGATCCGCTCCCGCAGGGCCTGGGGGTCCTTGCGCCAGCGCTCCGGCGCCAGATAGGTGAAGTCATAGCCGATCGCGTCGAAGACGCGCCCGATCAGCTCGCGGTCGAACTTGGCCTGGGACAGACAGGTGCACCACTTGTCGCGGTTGGTGTTGAACACCTGGACGTAGCTGTCCCCGGAGACCGCCGAGAAGAACCAGTAGTCGTAGGCCGGGTTGGGCTCGCCCACGCACTCCATGAGAAACTTCATGCAGCCGTTGAAGACGTAGTTCTGCCCCTCGTGGGGGTATTGCATGGGGTGGATGGGAACGTGGTTGATGAGCGTGCGGGCCATGTCGAATCCTCCTTGAATCGTCATCTGGATGGTGAGAGGCCGGAACACCTTGAGGTTGGCTCCGCGCCTGAGGACGCTGGAGGGGGCGACGCCATGAAAGCGCGAGAACGCCTTGGAGAAGCTCTCGGGCGTGTCATACTGATAGCGCAGGGCCACGTCGATGACCTTTTCCTTCTCCCGCAGCAGGTCCTGGCCGGCCAGGGTCAGCCGGCGGTTGCGGATGTACTCGCCCACCGTCATGCCGGTGACCAGGTTGAAGACCCGCTGGAAGTTCGCGCTGGACGCGTGGACATGCTCCGCCACATCCTCAACGCCCATGGCGCAGGTCAGATGGCTCTCCATATAGTGGATGGCCTGGGACAGGATGGGCATCCATTCCATGGTCTCGCCTCCTCTCATCCATAGTGTACCTCGATTCGGCAGGGGCTGTCCTGTCAGTTTCTGCTCGCCGTTGTCCACACCCGGCCCGGGATTTCCGCCCACAAAAAATAGCCGGTATTTGCGGAGAGCTCCGCCGGCGCGATGCGCCGTAACGCGCGCCGGCAAAACGCGCGGATCGATCGGCCCGGGCGGGCCTACTCCCCCTCCCCGGCCAAGCGCACCGCCCCCTCGGGTCCCTCGCGGCGCAGCCGCAGGATCAGCGAGGCCTGGCGGCGGTCATAGCGCGCCTGGCGGGAGAGGGCGTCCAGATAGTCGTAGAAGGCCTCGTCCCCGGGCAGCTCCACCTGGATGCCGAAGGCCCGGTTGGCATAGCGATAGCCGCCCGCGCAGGGCTGCCGCTCGAAGGCGATGGGCTCCCGCTGGTAGCGGATCAGCCGGCGGGACAGGTTGAGGCTGCCCGCGGCGTCGGCGTCCAGGGCGAAGCCGCACTTGACGCACAGAAAGATCGAGCCGAGCAGGCGGTTGCCCCGGCTGACCGCCCCGCAGACCGGGCAGGTGTTGAACAGCCGCGCCGGGCTGAGCAGCACCGGGTCGGCCAGGCCCGCCAGGGGCAGCTTGTAGCCCAGGATGCGCGCCAGCTCCATGTAATCGGCCGGGCTCATCCGGGGCGAGCGGCCGGGCAGATACAGCCCGTCGCCGCGGAAGTTGAGCTTTTCGAGCACCACCTGGGCCTGGCGGCGGGTCGCCAGGGCGACGATCCGGTTGGCCACCGCGTGCAGGCCCTGGGCCCGGGGACCCTCCGGCGGGGCCAGGGCCTGGGCGTGGCGCATCCGCCCCTGCCGGTCGCACACCGTCAGAAACAGCGGGCTGCCCGTGCCCCGGGCCACGCCCAGGTAGCACAGCGCCTCCCGCGGCAGGGGCGCGCGCTGGGCCACGCACACATGCAGGGCGTACACCCCGTCCCGGGCTACCAGGTCGGCGGTCTTGAGCTCGGCCTCGCCCTGGGCCACGGCCTGAAGCAGCGCCAGCTGCCGCGCCCCGAAGGACAGCGGCGATAGCAGATACCGCGCCGGGCCGGCGCTCAGACGGGTCCGCCCGCCCAGCATCTCCATCCGGCCGGGCCGCGCCCCCTCGGGCGCGGGCAGGGGCGCGTCCCCCCGGGTGAGCAGGTGCATCTTGGCGTAGTAGCGGCCCTTGTCCCGGTCCAGCAGCAGGCAGTAGTCCCGCGCGCCGCTGCAGCGGCAAAAGTGCAGGTAGCCGCTGCCCGGCCCGGCCGGGCGCGCCTCGGGATAGGCCCCCTGCCCCCGGCCCCGCAGGGCGTACCAGCTCATCAGCAGCGCGGCGAACTGCCGCTTGATCGCGTCCTTGAAGGGCTGCGCGCTCCACCGGTTGAGCTCGAGGAGCCGCTGCTGATCCAAATAGCCGTTGATAAAGCGCCACAGCGCCCCGCGGCCCTGCTCGGCGGCGGCCTCGGCCCCGGCCTGGGCGCCGCGCAGCAGCTGGTCCAGGGCGGCCTGGTAGCGCCCCATGGCCAGGTCCATCACCTCGCGCTTGCGGCGGGAGGGATTGAACAGGCGCAGCTTGACGGTGCGATGCACCACGCGGTCAGTAGTTTTCGATGGCAACGCTCTTTCCTGCCTTTCGCAGGCACTCGGCGATGTCCTCCACCAGGCGCAGCTTCAGGCTCAGGGAGATGGGCAGGTCGGGGTTCTGGTGGGCGGGGTTCATGGCCCGCCCCACCAGGAAGCGCACCTCGGTGCTGTCCTCCAGCAGCACCCGGGCCAGCCGGGTGGCGCCGTCCATCTTGTCGAGCTTGACCGCGTCGGACAGGGAGGAGGAGGCCAGATACCGCTGGAGAATCTCGCAGGTCTTGCCCAGGGTGATGACGCCCTCGGTGACCAGGTCGATGCCCCTCATCTCGCCGGTGGGGGGCACGGAGGGGTTGAAGTATTTCAGGTCCACGCTGACCGGGTTGCCGGTGACCTTGCTGACGATCTGGGAGGTGGTGCCCCCGCAGATGACCTTCTTGCCCGGGCAGCCGATCAGCCGGTCGACCACCTTGCGGTCGTCCTCTTTGTTGACCGGCGGGCCGACCATGACGTACACCGGCATGGGCTTGCGGATCTTGACGGCGGCGACGGTGGTATCGTCCCCGGGCCGCTGCATGTAGAGCGAGTCGCAGGCCGAGAGCAGCTGGCGGGCCACCCCCAGGGCGGTCATATCGCTCTGGTAGGCCTGCTGCAGATAGTCCACGACGTTGGGCCGCTGCCAGCCCAGGTTCATCAGCTCGCCCACGCCCGCGTAGATCACCCCATCGCTCATCATCACGATCACGTCGCCGATGTGCACGCGAAAGCGGCTCTCCAGGATGGTCTTGCCGGCCACGACGCGGCTGGTGTTCTCAAGGGGCTGCTCCTTGCCGTCCACCAGCACGATGGCCTCGGGGCAGTCGTACTGGGCCAGGTAGGCCGAGCCGTCGGGGCGCACCTGCAGGATGCAGAAGGTGGAGTAGGCCACCCCCCGCTCCGAGCAGACCGGCAGGGTGCTGGCGATGGTCTCGATGCACTCGTCCACCGTGGCGCCCTCGTCGAGCATGGTGGCGATGATCTTGCTGGTCAGGGTGGCCAGGATGTTGGCCTTGACCCCGCTGCCCAGCCCGTCGGAGAGCACCACCAGCACGTCGTCCCCGTGGCGCACGATCTCGACCTTGTCGCCGCAGAGCTCCTCGCCCTTCTTGCACAGGCTCTCCCAAGCCGTATCCACACAGATGCTCATTTGCCGTCACCACCGCCCATGGATTTTTTCAGTTTGGTCAGGGCCACCTTGGTCTCCGCGGTGGTCTCGCCCAGGAGGCTGGCGATCTCCTGGGCCACGCGCATCTGCTTGTCGATGACCTTCTGGGTGATGGCGATGGTACCCTCGCGCCGCTGCCGGTCCTCCTCCTCGCGCTTCTCCTCCTCGGTGATGTCCTTGAAGATCAGCACAATGGCCTTGTTGTCCGGCACGTAGACCAGGGTTTGCTCCAGGATGACACCGTACTGGGGATAGGCCTGCTTGCAGGTCCGGGAGAAAGCCGCGTCGTCATAATCGAGCTGATAGTAGACCTCGCTGGGCAAAAGCTCGTCGATGTGCCGGCCGATCAGCTCCTCCCGGCTCATCTTGAGCATGGCCGTGGCCGCGGGGTTGGCCTCCTGGATGATCAGCGCCTCGTCGAGGATAAAGATGTACGAGGGGGTGTTCTGCAGCACGATGTTGCTCATGGA
>JBMNTT010000048.1:0-18911 GCA_050945875.1 Christensenellales bacterium | reverse complement strand
CATCCATTGGAACTTTATCGGAGCAGTCGAACTGCCCCAAGAACAGAAAAAATCGGCATAGCCGGATTTCTCCAAACTATGCCGATATTTTTCCAAGGTATAAAATCCCTTAGTGAGCCACCCTTTCCCGGCGCTCTTTGTTTTCACTCGGTGATGACCACGGCCACCATGTCCAGCGGCTTTTCGCCGGTGTTGGTGATGTCGTGCCCGGCGCCGCCGCCGGTGATGATGGAGTCCCCGGCGGAGACCTGGACGGGGGCGCCGTTGTCGTTGACCACGCCCGAGCCGGTCAGGATATAGTACAGCTCGGTCTCGCCGTGATGCTCATGGTAGCCGATGCCGTGGCCCGGCTCCAGGTGAATGACCGAGGCCACCCGGCAGTTCTTGGGGAGCTCGTCGCACAGGTTGGTCATCACGGCCTGCCCCGGGCCGCCGCGCATGCCCACCCGCACCTCGGTCTTGAGTTGATCCTTGTGCAATACCATCTTGAATACGCCTCCTTTAGCTTTCCACGCGAATAACGCTGTTGACCGCGAGCACCTGCTCGAGCTGGCGAATCTGGCCGATGGCCCGCTCCATGCCCTGCTCGTGGGTGTCGTGGGTGACGAAGATCAGGGGCACCTCGTCGGTGCCGTGGCCCTTCTGCACCATTGAGGCGATGGACACGTTCTGCTGGCTGAAGATGCCCGCGATGCGCGAGAGCACGCCGGGCTGGTCCCGCACCGTCAGGCGCACGAAGAATCCGCAGGTCCAGTTCTCCTGGAAGGAGAGGTCCGGCGAGGCCTCCGGGCCGTTGTAGAAGGTGCTGTAGGGGTGATGGGTGTGCTTGGCGGCGGTGATGATATCCGAGATGATGGCGCTGGCGGTGGGCAGGTCCCCCGCCCCGCGGCCGTAAAGCATCAGGTCGTCCACCGCGTCGCCCCGAATGAAGACCGCGTTGAAGCTGTCGCGCACGCTGGAGAGGGGATGCCGCGCCGGGATGAAGGTGGGATGCACCCGCACCTGCACCGTGGTATCCCGCTTCTTGCCGATGGCCAGCAGCTTGAGGGTATAGCCCAGCTCCGCACCCTCGCGGATGTCCTCGGGCGTGACGGCCTCGATGCCCTCGACGAACACCTTGTCCACCGGCACCCGAGCGTGAAAGGCCAGGGAGGAGAGGATGGAGAGCTTGTAGGCGGCGTCCATGCCGCCCACGTCGAAGGAGGGATCGGGCTCGGCCAGCCCCAGGCGCTGGGCCTCGGCCAGCACATCGGCGTAGTCCCGCCCCTCCTCGCTCATCTTGGTGAGGATGTAGTTGGTGGTGCCGTTGATGATGCCCATCATCGAACCGATGCGGTTGGCCTGCATGGACCGGGTCAGCACGTTGATGATCGGGATGCCGCCGCACACGCTGGCCTCATAGTACAGGCCCGCGTCGCTCTGCCGGGCGGCGGCCTCGAACTCATGCCAATAGGTGGCCAGCACCGCCTTGTTGGCGGTCACAACGGTCTTGCCGTGCTCAAGCGCCTGGAGCATCAGCTCCCGGGCGGGATGCAGGCCGCCCAACAGCTCCACCACGATCTGGATCTCCGGGTCCGCCACCACCTCCTCGGGCCGGGTGGTGAACGCCTCCGGCCCCAGGGGCGTGTTGCGCACCTTGTCCAGCGATCGCACCAGGGCCTTCTTGATGGTGAAAGTCATCTCATCCCGGTGGGCGATGACCGCCGCGTTCTGCGCCAGCACCCGCGCCACGCCCGAGCCGATATTGCCCATCCCCAGAAAGCCCAACGTCAGGTTCTTCATCCTTGCCTCCATAAGCGCCCCTCACTCGGGGCGATTCTTCTCGTAGATCAGCCGCAGGCCCTCCAGGGTCAGGTAGCTGTGCACATCGGTGATGATGTCGGTCTGGTTGCTCATCAGGGTGGACATGCCGCCGGTGGCGAACACCGGGGCGTTGGGCTCGCCCAGTTCCCGCTTGAGCTGCCCGGCGATGGACTCCACCACGCCCTTGTAGCCGTAGATCATGCCCGCCTGCAAGGAGTGGATGGTGTTGCGGCCGATGCTGCTCTCCGGGCGCTGCAGCTCAAAGCGCGGCAGCTGGGAGGTGTGGGTGATCAGCGCCTCGCTGGCCACCTTGACCCCCGGGAAGATCGCCCCGCCCAGCAGCTCGCACTTGCCCGACAGGGCAAAGAAGGTCGTCGCCGTGCCGAAATCGATGACCACCGCCGCACTGTGGCAGTGATGCCAGGCGGCCACGGCGTTGGCCGTGATGTCCGCGCCCAGCTCCTTGGGGTTGTCGATGCGGATGTTCAGGCCGGTTTTGATGCCCGGGCCGACGAACAGCGGCGTGTGGCCGAAGTGCTTGCGGCACATGCGGTCCAGGTTGAAGTTGACCGAGGGCACCACCGAGGAGATGATGATCCCCTCGATCTGGTCCAGAGAAATCCGGTGAATCTGGAACATCTGCATCATCAGGATGCCGTACTCATCGGCGGTGCGGTCGCCGTCGGTGGTCAGTCGCCAGGTGTGCAGCAGCTTCTCGCCCAGGAAAAGCCCGCTCTTGATGTTGGTATTGCCCGCGTCCATGACCCAAATCAGTTTATCGCTCATGATCCAATCTCCTTTCCCACCACAGGGATATACAGCAAAGGGATGCAGGGCGGCCCTGCATCCCTTATCGCGCGTCGCCTCAGGCCTTCTTGAGCACGAATCTGCGGATGGGCGGGCACACCGCCATCGAGGCGATGCCCGCGATGATGGCCTCGGCCAAACCCGCGGGACCGATCGCGGCCCACAGCGCGCCGAAGACCAACGCTTCCGTCGTCTCCAGGATGGAGATATACGCCCACCCGAAGAAGAAATACATGCCCAGAACCACGCCGACGGTATTGACCATGCTGCCCAGGAAACCGCCGATGAAACTGCTGATCACCGAGCGGGCCTTGGCCTTAGCCAGGAGTTTGTTAAACAGCTGAAAACACAGGCCCGCGACCGTGCCTACCAGGATGCGGGGCACAAAGCAGATCACCAGGCTCCATCCGTTGCCCTGGGCGGGGCCCAGGGAATAGAAGGGGGTGAAGCAAAACGCCATCGCGGGGTTGGGGGTCATGAAGGTCCAGATGATGAAGCTGAAAAAGCCCGCGAAGAGCCCCATGAGCGAGCCCAGGCCCGGGCCGAGCAAGATACCCGTGATGACGACGGGGATCATGGCCAGGGTGGCAGTGATCGGCCCCAGGGGGATCGATCCCAGCCAGGGCACGAAGCACATCAGCGCTTCGATGGCCAGGAGCATAGAGAACTGGACCAACAGTTGGACCTTTTGGTGATGGGTGACTTGTGACATCGTTGGCACTTCCTTCCGTTCAAGTTCTGTCGAGATACCTGACGAAACCACCAATTTTGCAATTGTGCTTCCGCGTCCGGTTCCTAATGGATACCGGCTGAGTCTATTATACCATTGCCCAGGGGCTTTCAGCAAGACCGCGGGCAATCCGGCGCAGGGATTTTTGCAGGTTTTTCCCGCGCCCCGTCATCCATCCAAGCGCGCCCCGGCGGCGCAGCAGGGCGATCTCCGCCTGAATCTGCGCATAGCCGCGCATGCCGTGGGGGCTGACCCGCAGGTAGCAGGCCCGCTCCCCGGCCTGCCTCCATGCTCAGCGTCCCCCCTGACCGCCCCGGTCGGGCGCGGGATGGGCCTGCAGGTAGGCGGCGAACTGCTCCGCCGCGCCCTGAATGAACGCGCCGCAGCGGCGCTTCTGGTAGTAGGCCGGGGTGCGCGGCGAGGGCGTGGGGTCGGATATCTGCTCCTGCAGCCCCAGCAGTTCCCGGCAGATGATGGTGCCATTGCGCGCCTTGAAGTCCGCCGCAAGCTGCTGGATGCGGGCGTAGTGCGCCTTCTTGGCCGCGTCGTCGGTGGGATCGTCCGGCCCGTAGATCAGCCCGGCGGCCATGAACATCCCAGTCACCGCGCCGCACACCTCCCGCAGGCGGCCCATGCCCCCGCCGAAGGAGCTGGTCAGCCGCAGGGCCTGCTCAAAGGGCATCCCCGCCTCCTGGCAGAAGGTCAAAAACGTCGCCTGGGCGCAGTTGTAGCCCTGCTCGAACAGGGCCCGGGCCTGCTCGCCCTTGGCGACGGCAACCTCGCTCATCGAATCCTCTCCTTTCCCTTGCCGCCATTATAGCACAATGGTACAATCAGGTCATCAAGACAGAAGCGAGGGATACCCATGCGCATCGTGCTGGCGCCAGATTCCTACAAGGGCTGTCTGCCCGCTCTCCTGGTCGCGCGAAGCATGGCCCTGGGCTGCGCCGACGCGGACCCCGCCTGCCAGACACGGCTGGCGCCCATGGCCGACGGCGGCGAGGGCACGGCCGAGGTCATCGTCGCCGCGCGCCGGGGAACGTGGGTAAGCGTGCCCGCGCGCGACCCCATCGGCAGGGCCGTCGCCGCGCGCTATGGCCGCTGCGGGGACATCGCCGTGATGGAGATGGCCGCAGCCTCGGGCCTGGAGCGCATGGCCGGCGCGCCCCTGGAACCGCTGCGCGCCAGCAGCTTCGGCGCGGGGCAGCTGTTGCGCCACGCGGTGGCGGCGGGCTGCACCCGGGTGCTGATGGGCATCGGCGGCAGCGCCACCAACGACGGTGGCTTGGGCCTTCTGATGGCGCTGGGCGCGCGCTTTCTCGACGCGGCGGGCAACCCCCTGCCCCCGGCGGCGGCCTCCCTGGCCCAGGTGGCGGCGGTGGATTTCTCCGGGATGATCGATCTGAGCGGCGTGGCCCTTCAGGTGGCCTGCGACGTGTCCAACCCCCTGTGCGGGCCCGAGGGGGCCACGGCGGTCTACGGGCCGCAGAAGGGCGTGACGCCCGAGCAGATTCCGATGCTGGACGCCGCCCTGGCCCACTATGCCAGCGTGCTGGAGGCGGCCTGGGGCGACGTTTTTGGCGACCGGCCCGGCGCGGGCGCGGCGGGCGGCCTGGGCTTCGCCCTCTACGGCCTGGGGGCGCGTCTGGAGCGGGGAAGCGAACTGGTGGCCCAGGCGGTGGACCTGGACGGGGCCCTGCGGGGGGCCGATCTGGTGATCACCGGCGAGGGCGCCACCGACGAGCAGACCGCCTACGGCAAGGCCGTCCAAGGGGTAGCCCGGCGGGCGCGGGCCCAGGGCGTCCCGGTGGTGTGCCTATCCGGCGCGCTGCTGCCGGGCTGCGAGGCCCTCTATGCCGAGGGGGTCAGCGCCCTGTTCGCCATCGCCGACCGCCCCCTATCGCTCGAGCAGAGCCTGCAGGAGGCCCCGGCGCTGATCCGCCGGGCCAGCGCCAACCTGCTGCGCCTGTTCCGGGCGGGCCGGTGAGCTGGAAAAAGTTTCGTAAGCGCTTAAAAAGGGCTTGTTTCCCCCCATCGAATCCGATATACTGGGCATGAGAAAAAGGTATAACCTGTGCCCCGAGCACAACGATCTAGGAGGAAACCACCCATGAAAGACGGCAAGATTCGCATCGGTCTGATCGGCGCGGGCAACATCTGCCAGAACTCCCACATCCCCGCTTACCTCAAGCAGGACGACGTGGAGCTGGTGGCGGTCTGCGACCTGAAGGCTGAGCGCGCCCAAGAGGTGAAGGAGAAGTACGGCATGAAGTACGCCTTCACCGATTTCAACGACCTGGTCGCCCTGGATGAGATCGACGCGGTCAGCGTGTGCACTTGGAACAACGCCCACGCCGCCGCGGCCATCGCCGCCAGCAAGGCCGGCAAGCACGTGCTGTGCGAGAAGCCCATGGCCATGACCGTGGAGCAGGCCGAGGCCATGGAGCAGGCCGCCCGCCAGAGCGGCAAGGTGTTCATGATGGGCTTCTGCAACCGCTTCCGCGGCGACACCCAGATTCTCAAGGCCCACGCCGAGGCCGGCACCTTCGGCGACATCTACTACGCCAACACCGGCTGGCTGCGCCGGCGCGGCACCCCCCTGGGCTGGTTCACCGACGTGGAGAAGTCCGGCGGCGGCCCGGTGATCGACATCGGCGTGCATGTCATCGACCTGACCTGGTACATCATGGGCAAGCCCCGCCCGATCTCGGTGAGCGCCACCACCTACAACAAGATCGGTGATTATCAGACCAAGGGCGTCGGCCGCTGGGTGGCCTTCGACACCGACAACCTCAAGTTCAACACCGAGGACTCGGCCAACGGCATCATCCGCTTCGAGGGCGGCAAGAGCATGAACTTCCAGGTCTCCTGGGCGATCAACGGCGCGGGCACGGAGATTTTCTCCCAGATTTATGGCGACAAGGCGGGCGCCAACCTGGTGCCGCTGAACATCTACGGCGAGGGCGTGGGTTACCGCACCGACACCACCACCCTGTTCGACCCCGTGGACCACTTCGCCGCGGAGATCCGCCACTTCCTGGACTGCGTCAAGACCGGGCAGACCCCCATCTCCCCCGCCAGCGACGGCGTGGCCATCCAGAAGATTCTCAACGGCATCTACGCCTCGGCCAAGGCGGGCCGCGAGATCGAGCTGTAAAGTTTTTCGCGCATCGCGCGAGGATATGGATCAATAGGAGGCGAAAACCCATGACCAAGATCACCTTTATTGGCGCCGGCAGCTTCGGCTTTACCCGCAAGCTGGTCAAGGACATCCTGACCTTCCCGGCCCTGGAGGACGCCACCATCTGCCTGATGGACATCAACCCCGAGCGCCTGGATTACATCACCCGGGCGGTTGAGAAGATCATCACCTTGGGCAAGTATCCCGCCAAGGTGCAGTCCACCACCGACCGCGTGGAGGCCCTCAAGGGCGCCAACGGCGTGGTCTGCACGATCTTAAACGGCGGCGTGGACATCTGGTGCGGCGACATCGAGATTCCCAAGAAGTACGGCGTGGATATCAACGTCGGCGACACCCGGGGCCCGGCGGGCATCTTCCGCTTCCTGCGCACCGCGCCGGTGATGCTGGACATCTGCAAGGATATCGACCAGTACTGCCCGGACGCCATCTTCCTCAACTATACCAACCCCATGGCCATGCTCTGCCGCATCATGCAGAGCGAGTACCCCAACCTGAAGATCACCGGCCTGTGTCACAGCGTGCAGGGCACCGCCGAGATGCTGGCCAAGTGGATTGGCGCGGACATGGCCGACGTCACCTACACCTGCGCGGGTATCAACCATCAGGCTTTCTACCTGGAGTACAAGGTCAAGGGTCAGGACGCCTATCCCCTCATCCACAAGGCCATCACCGAGCGGCCTGAGGTCTACAACGAGGAGATCGTGCGCAACGAGATGTACCTCAACCTGGACTACTATGTGACCGAGTCCTCCGGCCACAACAGCGAGTACAACCCCTGGTTCCGCAAGCGGCAGGACCTGATCGAGACCTACTGCCTGCCCGGGACCGGCTGGAACCCCGGCGAGTACGCCTACATCCTCAACGAGTACCGCTCCCGCGAGGGCGGCCACTGGCAGCAGGAGATGGATGACTGGCTGGCCAAGGATGAGATCGACCTGACCCGCGGCTTTGAGTACGCCGCCTACATCTTCAACGCCACCATCGGCGACGGGACAATGTACCAGTTCAATGGCAACGTGCGCAACTTCGGCCTGATCGACAACCTGCCCGAGGGCTGCTGCGTGGAGGTGCCGGTGCTGGCCAGCAAGAAGGGCTTTGAGGCCGTGCATGTCGGCCCGATGCCCGACCAGCTGGCGATCCTGAACAACATCTCCGCCCGCTGCGAGGAGCTGGCCGTCGAGGGCTGCCTGACCGGCGACAAGCGCAAGATCTTCCACGCCATCTGCTTCGACCCGCTGACCAGCGCGGTCTGCTCCCTCAAGGAGATCGGCCAGATGGTGGACGAGATGTTCGCCTACAACAAGGATTACCTGCCCCAGTTCAACCTGTAAGCATATCGGCAGCACGGGGGAGCGCCCAGCGGGCCTCCCCCGCTATTTGTTCCGGCGCAAAAAAAGGACGCCGGAAGAGATATCCGGCGCCAAACAAAAAGGGAGAGAAGTGGTTGTCGCGTTCAAGGAGATCGAACATTGGCGGACTCGCGGTCCCGGTACCAATGTGGATGGTCCTTATCGACACTGTCAGTATAGAAAACCGTCAAGGCGTCAGTGTGTATCAAATGTGAAGGAAAACGGAACTTTTGCTAGAACCATATGTGCAAGCGCCGCCTGGCGGTAAAGGAGGAGTAAGGATGCGATTTTCACTCAAGCCGGACTTTGAGCGGTCCATGGAGCGGTACGAGGCCTTCTGGGCCCGGGAGGTGATCGACCGGCCGCCGGTGGCCATCTCCCTGCCCAAGGAGCGCCCCGCCCCGGTTCCGCAAAAGACCTACGCCTCCCTGCGGGAGCAGTGGCTGGACGTGGACTTCCGGGCGGAGCAGGCGGCGATCGAGCTGGCCAACCGGCAGTATCTGGGCGACGCGATGCCCATCACCTACCCCAACTTCGGGCCGGAGTTCTTCAGCGCCCTGTGCGGCTGCGGGCTGACCTTCGGGGAGACCACCAGCTGGAGCGAGCCCTGCATCGAGGACTGGGAGCGGGACGCGCCGCGCGCCCGCCTGGATTGGGAGCATCCCCTGCTCAAGGCCATGGATCGCTTCTACGATCAGCTGCTCCAGCGCGCCCAGGGAACCTTCATCGTCGGGCTGACGGACTTCCATCCCGGCGGGGATCACCTGGCGGCCCTGCGGGACCCCGCCAACCTGGCTATGGACATGATCGATCATCCGGACGAGATCGAAACCCTGCTGGCGGTCTCCCAACAGGAGTATTTCGACCTGTACGATCATTTCTATGACCGGCTCAAGGCCGCGGGTATGCCCAGCACCTCCTGGCTGCCCCTGCTGGACGATCAGGGGCGCTACTATATCCCCTCCAACGACTTCTCCTGCATGATCAGCAAGGCCATGTACGACGAGGTTTTCCTGCCGGGCATCCAGCAGGAGTGCCGCTTTTATCACCACAGCATCTACCATCTGGACGGGCCGGGCGCGCTGCGGCATCTGGACTCGCTGCTGGAGATTCCCGAGCTGGACGCCATCCAGTGGGTCTGCGGCGCGGGCAACGAGGGCTACGAGAAGTGGGTGCCGGTGTACCAGCGCATCCAGGCGGCGGGCAAGGGCCTGGCGCTCTACGCCTCCGTTGACGAACTGCCCATGATCTTTGAAACGCTGCGGCCTGAGGGCGTGTTCTTCGACGGCATCGCCGGCGTGGATAGCGCCGAGACCGCTGAGCGGGTGCTATCGCGCATCGCCAAATGGGCTTGAGCACAAAAAAGAGCCGACTTGGGCCGGCTCTTTTTTTGTGGGCACAGCGGCGCGCTGGAAACATCCCGGCCAGACAGGTCAACCCGGTTGCTGCTCAAGCAGGCGCTCAAACTCAAACTCGTCCCGGATGGGGATGCCTTCGCTGCCCAGGATCGGGATGCCGGGCTTGAGCGTCTTGCGATATCGATTGATCGCCCCGCAATCCACCGCCGCCAGGGTGAAGCCGCGGCGCTGGTAGAAGCGAATGGCGTGCAAATTGTCGTTGGTGGTGATCAGCCACAAACGGCGGCAGCCCATCTGCCGGGCGCTCTGGGCGACCCGGTTGATCAGCGCGCCGCCAACGCCCCGCCCCTCCCGGTAGCTGATCAGGGCGGCGACCTCGCATTGGTCGCCCCGGACATCGTAAAGGATCAACCCCGTCGGCTCCCCCTGCTCAAGCGCGACGAAACCCGGCAGGCGGCTGCCGTCGAGCAGACGGCCCTTGGAGGCGATCAGCGGGCCATCCCACTCCCGCCGCAGGACCTGGTCCGCCCAGGGGCGGTACGCCTGGGTGAGCGGTAGAATCTCCATGCCGCCCCTCCTCAAGCCTTTCCGGCCGCGTACGCGTCCAGGCTGCGCCGGAAAAACGCCACAAACCCGGGCACCATCGCCTGGGTCACCCCCTGCGGCAGGTCGAAGTAGTATCGGCCGGTGGCGATCTGCGCCGACAGCGCGTCCAGTGGGAAGCCCGGCCGGTGGCTCTTGCTGGGGTGGGGCGTGTCCAGCAGGTAGAAGCGGTCCCCACAGAGCTCCTCGCCCTGATGGGCGTAGACATGGTCGTCGTCCATCACCAGGCAGATGGCGTTTCGATACTGGGCGATGAGGCGGCCGCCGTGCCGGTGGACCAGGGAGCTATAGTAGGCCGTCATCTCCTCGTCGGTCAGGCTGCGATCCCCCACTCGGCGCACGTGGACGCCCGGCTGCAGCGCCTCGGGCAGACCTTCCAGATACAGCCCCGAGTCGCAGGAGAACACCGGCATCCCCGCGACCCGATGGTAGGCCTGCGCCTTGATGCAGGCGTTCTGAAGCGGGTCCCGCCCGCTCTCGTCCACCTCCGGCAGCGTCAGGCCGATCTGCCCTGGGCTGACCAGCTCGACGGGCAGCCCCGCCAACGTCTCGCGCATGACCTCGAACTTGGCCGGATTGCCGGTCCCATAGAGCAGACGCATGGCTTTTCCTCCAATCTTTTCCCCATTATACCCCATCTCGTCCCGCCGCGCAGCTTTTTTCAAGCCGCCCCGCGCGGAGCTTGACTTCTCCTCCTGCAGCGCGGTAAAGTAAGGACAGGCGCTCTCCCTCTGGGGAGGGCAGAACAGCAGGCCTTCGGGCAGAAAAGGAGCGGCGGATGAAAACCATCGGCATCGATACCTTTTTGGACTTTCAGTTTGTCAGCGACCCCAGCTTCTCCCCTGACGGGAGGAAGATCGCCTTCGTCGTCAAGCAGGCGGACAAGAAGGCCAACGCATACCCCGGCAACCTCTACCTGTACGACCTGGCGACCGGCCAGGCGCAGCCCCTGACCAGCGGCGGCGACGGCGCATCCTACACCTGGACCGAGCAGAACACCCTGCTTTTCCCCGCCAAGCGCGACGCCAAGCTCAAGGAGCGCATCGACGCCGGGGAGGAACTGACCGGCTACTATGAGATTTCCCCTGAGGGCGGCGAGGCGCAGCTGGCCTTCACCCTGCCCCTGAGCGCCACCCGCCTGCAGAAGGTGGACGGCGACCGCTATCTGGTCACGGCGATCTACGACCATCAGCGCCCCAACCTGGATGGTCTGAGCGAAGCGGATCGGCAGCAGGCCTTGAAGGACTACAAGAATCCCGCCTACCAGGTCATCGACGAGCTGCCCTTCTGGTCCAACGGCCAGGGTTTCGTCAACGGCCAGCGCAGCCGGCTGTATCTCTACACCCGCTCCACCGACACCCTGACCCCCATCAGCGACGAGTGGACCGACTGCGGGGCCTGCTCGGTGCGCGGGGATCTGGTGCTCTACAAGGGCCACCCCTGGCGGGACGTGTGCTCCATGTACGACGGGGTGTACCTATACAACCTCAGCACCGGGGAGAATCGCTGCCTGCTGCCCGCCGACAAGATGCACACCGGAGCGATCTGCCTGTGGAGCGATGAGCAGGCTCTGCTTGCCGCCACCGACGGGGCGATCTGCGGGGACAACCAGTATAACGAGTTCTACACCCTGGACCTTGCCAGCGGCGCCCTGACCCTGCTGACGCCCTACGAGTACGCCATCGGGTACGGCTCGGTGGGCTCCGACGCCCGCCTGGGCGGCGGCCGGGGGACCAAGCTGGCGGGGGATGCCTTCTACTTCATTACCACCATCGGCGACAGCGCCTACCTGCGCGCCCTGGACAAACAGGGTAGCCTCTCGGCTTACCTGACCGATGACGGCTCCTGCGACAGCTTTGACATCTGCGGGGAGCACACCGTGGTCTGCGGCCTGTACGGCGACAAGCTCGCCGAGCTCTACCTGGACGGGGAGCAGATCACCCATTTCAACGATGAATTTACCCGCACGCACGACATCCGTACCCCCGAGTACACCGAGTTCACCGACGCGGACGGCGTGTGCATCCACGGCTGGGTGATGAAGCCCGCGGGCTATGTCCCCGGGCGGCGCTACCCCGGCATCCTGCATGTGCACGGCGGACCCAAGACCGTCTTTGGCAGCGTGTACCACCATGAGATGCAGATGTGGGCCAACGCGGGGTATTTCGTCTTCTTCTGCAACCCCCGGGGCTCCGACGGGAGGGGCAACGAGTTTGGCAACCTCCAGGGAAAATACGGCACCATCGACTACGACGACCTAATGGCCTTCACCGACCATGTGCTGGCGCTGTGCCCGGATATCGATCCCGCGCGCCTGGGCATCGCCGGCGGCTCCTACGGCGGGTTCATGACCAACTGGGTCATCGGCCATACCGACCGCTTCGCCGCGGCGGCCTCCCAGCGGTCCATCGCCAACTGGGTCTCCTTCGAGCACACCTCGGACATCGGCCCGACCTTCACCCCCACCAACCAGGGCGCCGTCACCCGGGACAATGTGGAGAAGCTCTGGTGGCACTCGCCCCTGAAATACGCGGCCAACTGCACCACCCCCACCCTGTTCATCCACTCGGATCAGGACTACCGCTGCTACATGGTCGAGGGGCTGGCGATGTTCAGCGCCCTGAAGATGCATGGCTGCGAGGCCCGCCTGTGCCTGTTCAAGCAGGAGAACCATGAGCTCTCCCGCTCGGGCAAGCCCCTGAACCGGATCAAGCGCATGCAGGAGATCCTGTCCTGGATGGACAAACACCTGAAGTAAGGAGGCCGCGCCATGAAACCGGTTTTGAGGGAGGACCTCTATCAGTTCCAGTTCGTCTCCTCAGTGGCCTACGCCCCCGATGGGCGGCACGCCATCTTCTCCAAGCACCAGGCCGACGCGCAGACCAACGGCTACCACACCCAGTTGTGGCTGCTGGACCCCGCCTCCGGTGCCTGCTCCCTGCTGGCCGCCCGGGGCGAGGCCAAGGGCGCGCTGTGGCTGGACGCGCACACCGTGCTGTTCACCTCGGGTCGGGAGCCCGCCGAGGGCAAGGACCCCCAGACCACCTACTACCGCATCGATATCCGGGGCGGCGAAGCCCAGCGGGCCTTCACCGTATCGGAAAAGGTCACCGGCGCCCAGCGCGTGGATGACGGTCGCCTGCTGCTGACCTTGTCGCGCAAGCTGGACACCGAGCCCGACGCGCCCGAGGGCGAGGCCCAGGAGCACGTCAACTTCGAAATCTTCGACGAGCTGCCCTTCTGGTTCAACGGCCGCGGCGTCATCAACCGGCAGCGCAGCGTGCTGGCGCTCTACGACCTGGCCAGCGGCGCGCTCTCGCCCTTGACCCCGGCGGACTGCGACGCCTCCGAGGCGGCGATCTCGCCCGACGGGCGCTGGGCGGTGTGCAGCGGTTGCGCCTTCCGGGATGTGCGGCCCCAGGCGTCGGACCTGCTGCGCATCGACCTGACCTCGGGCAATGTCGAGACCCTGGTGGCGTCCCAAGGGCGCTCCTGCGGCTCGCCGCTGTTCCTGGACGACCATACCCTCTTCTACAGCGCCTATCCCCACGACTGGCCGGGGCAGAACCCGCGCTACTTCATCCTGGACCTGGATACGGGCGAAACCCGTCAGCTGCCCTTTTTCGACGCGGCCATCGGCTCGACCGTGGGCACCGACGCGAGTTTCGGCGGCGGATTCGACCTGCGCGCCCAGAATGGCAAGGCCTACTGCCTGATCACCCGCTGGGGCAATACCCAGCTGGTCAGCATCGACCGTCAGGGGACGCTGGAGGTGCTCTGCGACGCCGAGGGCGGCATCAATGGCTTTGATATTTACGGCTCCCAGGTGCTCATGACCGCCTTTCGGGGCCAATCCCTGGCGGAGATCTACGCTCTGGACCTGGCGGATGGTCGGGAGCGGGCGCTGACCCACTTCAACCAGCCCTACCTGGACACCCACGCGATCATTCCCCCCGAGCGCTTCACCTACCAGAGCCGCAACGGATACGAGATGGAGGGCTTTGTCATCAAGCCCGCGGGCTACATCCCCGGGCAGCGCTATCCCGGTGTGCTTCAGATGCACGGCGGCCCCAAGGTGGTCTTCGGCGGCATCTTCCACCACGAGATGCAGTGCCTGGCCAGCCTGGGCTACTTCGTCTTCTACACCAATCCCCGGGGAGCGGACGGGCGTGGCGAGGATTTCGCCAACCTGACCGGGCGGCTCGGAACCATCGACTTTGACGATTTTATGGAGTTCACCGACCAGGTCATCGCCCGATATCCCGACCTGATCCCCGAGCGCATTGGCATCTGCGGCGGCTCCTACGGCGGGTTCATGTGCAACTGGATGATCGGCCACACCCAGCGCTACGCCGCAGCGGTGTCCCAGCGATCGATCTCCAACTACATGACCAAATCCCTGTGCACGGATATTGGCTTCTCCCACAACATGGCCCAGCTGGGCACCACACCCTGGGAGGACTTCGACACCTGCTGGGAGCACTCGCCCCTGAAGATGGCCCACCGGGCCACCACCCCCACCCTTTTCGTGCAGTCCGACGAGGACTACCGCTGCTGGATGAGCGACGCGGTGCAGATGTTCTCCGCCCTCAAGCGCAGCGGCGTGGACACCCGCCTGGTGCTCTTCCACGGCGAGAACCATGAGCTCTCCCGCTCGGGCAAGCCGCAAAACCGCATCTCCCGCCTGCGGGAGCTGACGGACTGGTTCGACAGCCACCTAAAATGATTCCCCGGCACGCAAAAAGCCCGCTATCGGTCGATAGCGGGCTTTGTCAATCTCCTCAGCACATCTCAGCCATGCGGTAGAGCAGCCGCTCGGTATCCTCCCAGCCCAAGCAGGGGTCGGTGATGGACTGGCCGAAGGTGCGATGCTCCCCGATGGGCTGGCTGCCCTCCACCAGGTAGCTCTCGATCATCACGCCCTTGATCAGCCGCTTCAGGTCGGGGTTGTGGTTGCGGCTGTGGATGACCTCGCTGACGATGCGAATTTGCTCCTTGAACCGTTTGTTGGAGTTGGAGTGGTTGACGTCCACCACCGCGGCGGGGTTTTTCAGCTCCAGTTTGCGATACATGTCCAGCAACCGCGCCAAGTCCTCATAGTGGTAGTTGGGGATGCTGGTGCCGTACTTATCCACGCCGCCGCGCAGGATGACATGCGCCAGCTCGTTGCCCGAGGTCGCCACCTCGTACCCCCGGTAGATGAAGGTGTGCCCGCTCTGGGCGGCGATGACCGCGTTGAGCATCACTGACAGGTCGCCGCTGGTGGGGTTCTTCATGCCCACGGGGATGTCCATGCCGCTGGCGGTCAGCCGGTGTTGTTGGTTCTCCACGCTGCGCGCGCCCACCGCCTCGTAGGAGAGCAGGTCGTCCAGATAGCTGCGGTTCTCAGGGTAAAGCATCTCATCGGCGGCGGTCAGCCCGGTCTCGGCCATGGCGCGGATGTGCATCTTGCGGATGGCGATGATGCCGGCCAGCATATCCGGGGCCTTGTCGGGCTCAGGCTGGTGGAGCATGCCCTTGTAGCCCGCGCCGGTGGTGCGGGGTTTGTTGGTGTAGATGCGGGGGATGATCAACAGCCGCCCGCTCACCTGCTCGTTGACCCGAGCCAGCCGATTGATGTAGGCGCACACCGCGTCCTCGTTGTCCGCCGAGCAGGGGCCCACCAGCGCGATGAACCGGTCGTCCTTTCCGGTGAACACGTCGCGGATCTGCGCGTCCCGCGCCCGCTTGAGGGCCGCCAGCTCCGGCGACAGGGGAATCTGCGCCTTGAGCTGGTCGGGCAAAGGTAATTGATGGTGCAGGGTCATCGACATGGGGAATCCTTCCTTTCTACCGTCCTACATTTTTGGGGTCCACCGGGCCCCTACTTTAAGCGCCACGCCGCTATTGATCGCGCCCAGCGGTTGGGTTTCTCGTCTGGCCTTGCGCGTCCGGGATGCGCTCGGTCCCTGCGCAAAGTGACCTAGACCGAGGCAATCCGCTCACCCTCATCAGTCTTCAAGATGCTGCGCCCTCTTGGCTGAGCAGTTCCGCCAGAATGCAGTTTCGCACCTTGCGGGTGATGGGCAGGGTACCCGCGTCGGTCACCTGGGTCATCAACAGAAAGGTCAACCGGCTGCCGGGCAGGTTGGCGAAGTAGCAGCCCAGCCACCCATCCCATCCATACTCCCCCGCCTGGGCCAGGCAGACCGCTTGGCCCGGCCGGTCCAGGATGCGCATGAAGTTGGCGTAGGTATAGCCCTCCAACCCCTGCCAATTGTTCATGGCCGCCTGCTGGTGGGGCCGCAGCCGCCCGCCGGTCATGTACGCCACGGTGGCGGGCTGAAGAATGCGCCGGCCCTGATACGCGCCGCCCTGCAGCAGCATCGTGGCCAAGCGGGCATAATCGTCCACCGTCGAGACCAAGCCCGCGCCGCCGGACTCGAAGGCCGGGCGGTGGTCCATGGCGTTTCGGATCACCAGATGGTTGGCGCGGTAGGGCTCCAGGGGCGCTTGGCCGCGCCGGTAGGCGGTGACCAGACGATGCTCCTGCCCGGAACGCACGCAAAAGCCGGTATCCATCATTCCCAGAGGCTCAAAGAGCTCCCGCTGGAGAAAGTCGCCAAAGCGCACGCCCGACGCCGCCTCGATGACCGCGCCCAGGACATCGGCTGAGACGCCGTACTGCCAGGAGCTGTCCGGGGCAAACTTGAGCGGGCAGGCGGCGATACGCTGGGCGACCTCGGCGGTGCTGTGCTCCACCCCCGCATCCAGATCGGCCTGCAGGGTGTCGAAGAGGGCCTGCATTGCCCGCTCGGCAGGGTGGGCGTCTGGCAGGCTCGATCCATACACCAACCCGGAGGACATATTTAAGAGGTCCTTCAGGGTAATCTCCCGGGCGGGGCGCACCCGCTGGCCCTCCACCACGCAGACCTGGTCCCGGAAAGCGGGCAAATAATGGCTCACCGGCTCACACAGGCTGATGATCCCGCGCTCGAGCAGGATCATCGCCGCCACGGCTGTCACCGGTTTGGACATCGAGTAGAGGCGAAAGATGCTGTCCCTGCGCACCGGCTTGCGCCCGGCCGCGTCGGCCCAGCCCGCCTCATGATAATAGAGTTCCTCCCCATCGCGCAGCACCAACAGGTTACACCCCGGGATTTCGCCGGCCGCGATGGCCTGTTCGATAGCGCGCGCGACGCGCTCGCTCGTCTGCTCCCGCATGTCGAATCTCCTCCCCGCCATATTCAGACGCCGTTCTTGGCGCACAGGTCTCTCAGGCAGCACTGATCGCAGTGCGGATGGGTCCGCGCGGTGCAGACGTCGCGCCCATGCTCCACCAACCGATGGCAGAAATCGTTGCCCTCCTCCGGCGGGATAAGCCGCCACAGAGCCATCTCCACCTTCTTGGGGTCCTTGAGGTCATCCACCAGACCCATGCGGTTGACCAGGCGGATGCAATGGGTGTCGGTGACGATAGCGGGCTTACCGAAGACATCGCCCATAATGAGGTTGGCGCTCTTGCGGCCCACCCCGGGCAGCTTCATCAGCGCGTCAAAATCCCCGGGCACCTTGCCGCCGTACACATCCCGCAGCATCTTCATGCACGCGCTGATATCCCGGGCTTTGCTGTGCCCCAGCCCGCAGGGCTTGACGATCTGCTCGATGTCCGCCACATCCGAGTCGGCCAGGGCGTCCACGTCCGGATACTGGGCGTACAGGTCCTGCACCACCACGTTCACCCGGGCATCGGTGCACTGGGCCGCCAAGCGCACGCTGACCAGCAGCTTCCACGCCTGGTCGTAATCAAGCGAACAGCTCACATCCGGATAAGCCGTCTTCAGCCGCGCGACAATGGCCAGCGCCAGCTCTTCCCGCGTCATCGCACATCCCCCCATTCTATTTTTTCTCCAGGCTGTCGGTATCCCAACCCGTTCTCGTGTCCAATGATGCGACCGGATGGACAAATTGTACCATTTTTCAGGCACGCTGTCACGCTAGCATCGGATGCGCGGCGCCTGTTCGACATCCCCGCGCCCGACACGGCGGCGCCGATCGGCGCCCCGGCGCACGCCGACCCAGCACGCTGGCCTGCGCGGCCAGGCGACCTGCGATTGTATCAGATCACCCTTTGGGAACCTTCAGAATCCTGCGGATGCCCGTGATCGGATCATCCCTTGACGCATTTGACGACGGACTCGCCATGGCTCGATTGCTCCAAGCCTGCTCTGGTCAAGAGGATTTTCCGGTTCACGGGAACTTATCTCAGGCGTCGATAGCAGGGAACAGGGCTAAGAATTGTGGCCGTAGAAATCGTCTCGACCCTTTCAGGAGGGCTTAACGCGCCTGATTCGCTCACGTTGAAGCCTTGATCAGCCCTCTGTCGATATAACTCTGAACTGCCAGCTTGATTGTTTCCGTGTTCGTGTACTTCGGATGATAATCCAGCAGTTTCTCCTCTTTCCTGATGTCATATGATCCGCTCCGGGCGATGTGATAATAGGTATGGTCGCATTCTTCAGGATTCCCCTCATACTCGCACCATTCCTTCCACGGCAGAAAGTCGATCTGAGGCTTGTTTCCGAAAAACGCATACATCATCTTTGCGTAGCCGTACAGCGTAATAGAACCTCCGCTGGCAGCGTCAAAAGTCTCCCCGAGCGACTGATTCCGGTGTGTTATTGCTTTGAAGAAACACTGTGCCACGTCGTAGCCGTGGACATGGTGAATCGTCTCCATGCCGAAGTTCGGCAGATACATCTTTACTCCGTCAGCGGCAAGCTGAAATGGTTTAAGGCTCGTATTGCCCCACGGATTGATGATAACCCATCCCGGCCCGGAAATCTGTCCCGGCATGATAATTGTCGCCGGAAAGCCCTCCCTGCGATATAAGTCTTTCAAGTAAAGCTCCGAGGCGAACTTGTTCTTTCCGTAATCATCAAGAGGCTCTTTTCTCAGGTCATCCGGCTTTGTCGGCAGCACCTCGGCCCTGCCGTGCGCCCAGCAGGAGGAACAAAACAGATAATGGCTGCAGCGGGAGTCTTTCAGCGTCGCCGCCATCTTCTTCGTATCCTCGATAT
>JBMNTT010000047.1:0-19877 GCA_050945875.1 Christensenellales bacterium | reverse complement strand
AGCGAGGTTGGCAGGTTCGCATTTGAACCCACTAACCTCGCTTTTGGCTTTATATCAAGGGATTTTCAATAGGAAAAATTAAAAAGTACGGTAGCAATTTGTATCATTGCTACCGTACCTTTGTGGTTGCGGGGGCAGGATTTGAACCTGCGACCTCCGGGTTATGAGCCCGACGAGCTACCGGACTGCTCTACCCCGCGACGTAAGCGTTCCGACCGGGAACACTCTTACTATAGCAGATGGCGGGGGCGCTGTCAAGGATTATTTTGCTCCGCGTCCATCCAATAGATACCTTCCATATTATCCCGGTCGCTGGGATGAATCTCGGGGATATCCAGACGGTCCATCAGCCGCTGCAGGATCAGCGCGCCCCAGCCGATCACATCCGCCCGAGCGCTCTGCAAGCCGGGCAGTGTTTTGCGCGCCGCAAGGGGCATGTCCAGCAGCCGCTCGCTCCAGCGCGCCACGCAGGCGCGGCTGAGGGCGCAGGCCGCCACCCGCGCCGGGTCATACGCGGTCAGGCCCAGCTCCATGGCCGCCAGGGTCGTGATGGTGCCCCCGATGCCCAGATAGCGCGCCGGTCTGTCCGTCAGGCGAAAATCCCCCAGCACAGCGTCGATGCGCTCAGTTGCCCGGCCGACCTGCTCGGGCGTGCTTTTGCCCGACAGATCGACCCAGCCGCTACCCCGCACCGCGCCGATCTGGAAGCTGACCGCCTGGCACAGCCGTCCCTCCCGCCCCCACATGACCTCCGTGGAGTTGCCGCCGATATCGATCAGCCCGGCGTGCTGCCGACCCGCCGCGCCCAGAAACCCCGCCAGGGCCTCCTGCCGCCCGGTCAACACCCGGCAGGAACGCCCCGTGGCCGCGCGCAGGGCATCCAAAAACGCCTGCCGGTTGGCCGCGTCGCGCACCGCGCTGGTGGCGAAGATGCGCACATCCGGATCGGGGTGATCCGCCAAGAATGCCGAGATAGCCGCGATGCTGCGCTCCATGGCCTCGGGGTCGAGCCGACCGGTCCGGCCGACCTGAGCTCCCAGGCGGGTGGTGACCAGGCGCTTGCCGCCCTGGGCAATCAGCCCCTCGGGACCCACGCAAGCCTGCATCAGGCGCACCGAGTTGCTGCCGATATCGATGACGATGGGCATGCTTTCCTCCTACAAAAAAGCCGCGGCATCCGCCGCGGCGCGCTCAACTCTCCGGGGGCGTCCACACGCCGGGCTCCTGGCTCCCGGTGGGTATCTCCGGGGGCTCGGGCGTCGGGGAGGCGGGCGCCTGGCTCTCGGCCGGGGCCGCGCTCTCGGCCGGGGTCTCGGTGGGCGCCGCCGGGGTGTCCGCGTCCTCATTGGGCACGACGATGTAGCGGGTCTCTCCATCCTTGACCAGGCCCACGTCCTCCCGGGCCTGCTGCTCAATGTAGCTGTCGCTGCCCACCCGGGCGATCTGATCCTGCAGCTCGTAATTGATCAGCTGCTGATCGGCCACCTGCTGCTGCATCGTCGCCAAATCCTGCTGCTGCTTGCGCATGGTGCCTTCCTGTTGGACATAGAGAAAGCCCGTGTAGCACAGGGCCAACAGCACCACCAACAGCACCCAGCTCTTGCGTTTTTTCATGCGCGCAAGCATCTGCGGGGTGATGGTTTCCTGTTTCTTGGACACGCGGGCTCCTCCTCTGCGGCAGTGATCTATCTTGTACCTATTCTCCCTTGTCTTTGTGATTCCTGCTGAATTTTCGGCGGATGGCTTGGAGTTTTTTACCAAACCATCCCTCCAGCCCGCGCAGCACCGGGTGGATGCCTGCAAAGTAGAGCGCCAGCCCCAGCGCCGCGCCCAGCACCAGAAAGACGCGCACCTGCCCATCATCGGCGATGAACAGCGCCAGCAGCCCCAGCGCCACGGCCAGCACGCAATAGACCGCGTCGAGCACCGCGCAGACCCATTTTTCCCGCCGCAGCAGCACCCGCGCCAGGTGCAGCCCATCCCAGCCCAGGCCGACCAGCAGCGCCGCGTACACCATCAACAGGAACTTGGCCTCCTGGCCAAACCCTACGGGCAGCATGGTCAGTGGAACATGCGGGAGAAGAAGCCGCCCTTTTTGTTCCCGGCCTCGTCGCCATCGCCATAGTCCATGGCCAGGATGAACCCCTCGACGATCAACTGTCCATCATCCAGATTGAGCTTGACGATGTGCAGGTCCTGCCCCAGCAGGGTGATATACCCCGCGTCGGTGACCGCCACGACCTCCTGCTCGTTGAAGCTGTCCACATCCACCACGCCGGTGATGCTGGCTCGCTCGCGGTTGTCCAGGGTCACGCTGTGGGCGCGGGTGCGCCCCACGACCTTCTTTTCCTCCAGCTCTCGCATCATGCGCCGCCTCCTTAGCTGTTGTTACCTATAGCTATGCGGGCAAGTCCGAACCCATGACGCGCGGGCAGGTTTTCTTGGCGGGATCAGGCGCGGGCCAGGGCCCACACCTGCTGGGCGGTGACCTGGTTGGCGTCGCCGGGGATGCTGTGCTTCAGGCAGGCGGCCGCCGCGGCGAAATCCACCGTCTGCTGGGGCGTGCACCCCTCCTTCTGGGCATAAATGAAGCCCGCGGCGAAGGCGTCCCCCGCGCCGACCCGGTCCACCAGGGGCACCTCCCGCCGCTTGGCGCGGTAGACCTGGCCCTCCCGCCAGTACAGCCCCCCGTAGCGGTTGACCAGGGCCGAGGGCTCCTCCTTGAGGGTGACGGCCATTTGGCGCACGCCCAGAAGCTCGGCGGCGCGCTGGGCGGCGCGGATGCTCTGTCGCTCGGGATCATCCGGCTCGGTCCGGACGCCGAACACCTCGCCCAGGGCCCAGGGGTTGGCAAAGAGCAGGTCCACGCCCGCCATCATCGGCCGCAGCACCGCCCCGGCCTGCTCGCCGGTCCACAGGTTTTTGCGGTAGTTCAGGTCGCAGCTAACCGTCAGGCCCAGGCGCTTGGCCGCGCGCACCGCCTCGGCGCAGGCCTCCGCCGGTCCCGGGCCCAGGGCGGGGGTGATGCCCGAAAAGTGGAACCAGTCGGCGTCCGCGAAGATCCGCTCCCAGTCGAACATGTCGGGCCGGGCCTGGGCGATGGCGGAACCCTTGCGGTCGTAGATGACCTCCATGGGCCGCAGCGACGCGCCCTTCTCCAGATAATAGATGCCCAGCCGCTCCCCGCCGCGCAGGATGTCCCCGACGTCCACGCCCTGGCGGCGCAGCTCGTTGTAGCAGGCCTGGCCCACCGGCCCCTCGGGCAGGCGGGTCACAAAGGCCGCGCGCTGGCCCATCACCGCCAAGGAGACCGCCACGTTGGCCTCGCTGCCGCCGTAGACCACCTCGAAGGAGCGGGCCTGGACGATGCGCTCGGACCCCGGCGGGCTCAGGCGCAGCATGATCTCCCCGAAGCAGACGGTTTTGCTCATGCGCTCACCCCCCGCGCCCGGGCGATGGCCGCCAGGAAGGCCCGGGCGGTGCGGGTGACGGCGGCGTAATCGCCGTCCTTGGCCCCGGTGGTCAGGCTGCCGCCCGCGCCCAGGGCCACGGCGCCGTTGGCGATCCACTGGGCGGCGTTGTCGAGGCTGACCCCGCCGGTGGGCATCAGCTTGGCCTGGGGCAGGGGGCCCAGGATGCTCTTGATGATCTGGGGGCCGAACAGCTCGCCGGGAAAGATTTTGACGATGTCCGCGCCCGCCTCCATGCAGGAGACCACCTCGGCCACGCTCATGGCCCCGGGCATCACCGCCACCCGATAGCGGTTGCACAGGCGCACCGTCTCGGGGTTGAGGCTGGGGCTGACCACGAACTGCGCCCCCTCCAGCAGGGCGATGCGCGCGGTCTCCGGGTCGAGCACGGTGCCCGCGCCCAGGAGCATCTCCCCATGGGGATAGCGCGCCGCCAGCTGGGCCAACACCCGATGGGCCCCGGGCACGGTGAAGGTGATCTCCAGGGCGTTGACCCCGCCTTCCAGGCAGGCCTCGGCGATGCGGGCCGCGTCGTCCGCGCCGCTGGCGCGCACCACCGCCACCAGACCGGTGCGCTGAATCTCGAGCAGTACCTGTTCCTTATCCATTGATTATGCCTCCTCGGTTTGCCGATAGATGCGCCCCAGGCGCAGAAAAATACACAGCGCGCCCGCGGCCGCCAGGGTTGCAAAGATGAACAGGGCCTGAAAGCCCAGAATGTCGATCAGCTGGCTGCAGGCCATGGCTCCCAGGAAGCTGACGATGAGCATGGCCATGTTGTTGACGCTGACGAACAGGGGCTCCTGCCCGGCAGGCGCGTGCTGGGAGACCTGCATGATGCTGCTCAGGTTGTGGCTGGCCAAGGAAAAATTGGTCAGCGTCCAGGCGACATACAAGCTGGGCAGGCTGGGCAGCAGCAGGATCAACAGGCCGGCCAGCAGGGAACAGCCGGTGTTCAGCTGCATCACCCGGTGGTGCCCGGCGTGGTCGGCCACGAAGCCCGCCGCCAGGTTGGCCACCAGGGCCGCGGCCACCGCCAGACCCGAGAGCAGCGCCACCTGCGCGGCCTGCGCCTGGAACGCCCGGACCGCGTAGAGCGTGTAGAAGGACAGCGGCAGGGTGGCCAACAGGCTGAGCACATTGCCCGAGACAATGTGGCGGATGGCCGGGCTGTGGCCGATGACCTTGGGGATCTGTCGCAGATAGTCCAGATAACCGTTGACCTGGGCGTCGGAGGTCTGGGGGTGCTCCCGGATCAGCAGGAACAGCCCGGCATCGAGCAGCAGCAGCCCGCATCCTGCGCCGAACACCGCCATATAATTGTATGGAAAGGCCAGCTGGGCGATCAAATAGCCGCCCAAGGCCGACGCGCCCAGGGCCATCAGGTTGCCCACCACCCCGCCGATGCCGACCAGGCGGCCCTGGTGCTCCTTGCGCACCAGCTTGGGCAGCAGCCCGTAAAAGAAGGGAGAGTAGCCGCCGATGAAGCAGGAGAACAGCCCCCAAAAGACCAGAAAGAGCACCCGCATCAGCATCGGACTTGCCGAAAACAGCGGCATCGACAGGATGAAGGCCGCCAGCATCACCCGCTGCAAGGCCAGGATGCCCGCAAAGAAGCGGGCCTTCATCGGCCGCTTCAGGCTCATGCGCACAAACAGCGGCTGGCACACGAAGCAGCACAGGTTGCCCAGCGCCGCGGGCAGGGCCACCTCAAAGGTGCTCGCCCCCAGATCGGTCAGGTAATAAGAGATAAAGGCGTTGACCGACAAAAAGGCCATCGCCGGCGTGAAGATCACGGTATCCAAGAAAAAGAGCAGATAGTTCCGCCGCTGCACACCCATCGTTCCCAACCCCCATGCGTCTTTCCGCGCTTAGTATACCATAGGCCGCGGAGGGATGAAAGCGGTTTCCGGGCCGCCCGTCGGCGCAAAAATCTTTGTGAAATCCCTTGACAAGCCTGGTCAATTTTGCTAAGATAACTCTTGTCCTTGGCGGCGTAGCTCAGTTGGCTAGAGCATTCGGTTCATACCCGGAGTGTCACTGGTTCAAGTCCAGTCGCCGCTACCAGATAAGGCAAATCTTCACCTCGAAGATTTGCCTTTTTTTATAGATGAATCGCCCTTAACGGCCATCCGGATCGTGGAAAGTCCAAAAAGGCATGGTATACTTTTCTGGAGGAAATATGTAACCAGGGAAGGAAATCGCTATGAAAAAAATATCGCTGGAGGCGGTCTTGAGGCTCAGAAAACTGGTTTACCGCAACGCCAGGCCGCTCGACTACACAAAATGGAAATACCTCTTTGAAAACGGGAGCTGCGAGGATTTTCTCTCGGTTTTGTCCAGCTACCAAAATGACGATGGCGGCTTTGGGTACAACATCGAGTGCAATAACTGGAACCCGAATTCGTCGCCCTATACAACCTGCATCGCGCTGGACTATCTGGACGCCGCGGGGGACGCTGTCAGCGGCATCAAAGATGCCATGATCGCGGGGATCCTTCGATACCTTGAGTCAGGCGCGCATAGGCTTGAAGACGGCTGGGTGGGGATGCAGGGAATCCCCAGCAACAATGATTTCGCGCATTTGCCATGGTTTCATTTCGATCCCAAGAGAGGCGCGCAAGCGGATATTGGCGTCACCAAGCGCCTTTGCGGCTTTATCCTCCAATATGCGGACGAAAACCGCGAAATCTACCACAGGGCAGCGGCTTTCAGGAACCAGTATCAGCGCTGCGGGCAGATTTTGCTCAATGGCATCCCCGATTATGACCCGACGTCATTGGATATGGAGTCGTTTGACCCCGATACATGGCCTTCTTGGGTGCCACTGCCCGTGTACTATGTTGGTTCCCCCGAGAGCGCGCATTATCCAGAGCTAAAGCGGGTTGTGGATATCAATCTGGATACATTGATTGATACACTGCAGCATACTGAGGAGATTGCGATCGCGCCTGAGGAAGAATTAATCGCCTTTGAACAGGCTAACCCGCATCCGGACGGCAAACGATGGTGTGTCGCAGAACAAGCCATCGGGAATTATTATTGGGGGACCCATCGGATTATCTCCGATTTAGCGCTATTGAGCAAGTTTGATCGATTGGATTTTCATCTGCCCATTCACGACCTTTGAGCAGAACCTTCGCGCGACGGCGGTCCCGTTCAGGCGAGGCGCGCTTTCGCCCCCGCTGGATGATAACGAGCGTCGCAGGAGGGATCGCTACCTTTCAAATTTTGTTATGCACCGCCCATGGGCGGACCGTCAGGAGGAGATCGACCATGCCGCAAAACGACGCCCTATCGCTCTATCAGATGGATCGGCTTGAGCCCGGGGAGTTGGCCGGCCCCTTTACGGTGGACGCCGCGCCGGAGGCCCAGCGCTTCCACAGCAGCTTTCCCCAGTATCAGCCCACCCCCTTACATGCCCTGCCGGCGCTGGCTCATGCGATGGGCGTGCGCGGCGTGTTTGTCAAGGACGAGAGCGCGCGCTTTGGGCTCAACGCCTTCAAGGTGCTCGGCGGCAGCTACTGTGTGGGCAAGTACATGGCCCGGCGACTGAGTTGTGAACTCTCCGAGCTGCCCTACGCCCAGCTGGTCAGCGCGCCGGTGCGCCAGCGGCTGGGGGAGATCACCTTTGTCACCGCCACCGACGGCAACCATGGCCGGGGCGTGGCCTGGGCGGCGCGGCAAGTCGGCCAGAAAAGCGTGGTCTACATGCCCAAGGGCAGCAGCCCGGAGCGGCTAGAGAACATCCGCCGGCTGGGCGCCCAGGCGGAGATCACCCCCTGGAACTATGACGACACGGTGCGCTTTGCCCGCCGGCAGGCGCAGGACCACGGCTGGGTGCTGATGCAGGACACCGCGTGGCCGGGGTATACCCAGATCCCCGCCTGGATCATGCAGGGCTATCTGACCCTGGGCGCGGAAATCCTCGACCAGCTGGGCGGGGATCGACCGACCCATGTGTTCCTGCAGGCCGGCGTGGGGTCCATGGCCGCCGCCCTGGCCGCCTACTTTGTCCATGTCTACGGCGCGGACTGCCCGACCTTGGTTCTGGTGGAGTCCAACCAGGCCGACTGCCTCTACCGCACCGCCCGCGCGGACGACGGCCAACTGCACGGGGTGGACGGCGATCTGCGCACGATCATGGCGGGCCTGGCCTGCGGCGAGCCCTGCAGCATCGCCTGGGAGCTGCTGCGCCGCTATGTGCCCAACTACCTGACCATCCCCGACTATGTGGCGGCCAGGGGCATGCGCATCCTCGCCGCGCCCCTGGGCGCGGATCCCAGGATCGTCTCCGGCGAGAGCGGGGCCTCCACCCTGGGGGCGGCCGCGGAACTGCTGACGGACGAGCGCTGGCAGGCGATCCGGCAAGCCATCGGTCTGGGGGCGGAGGCGAAAATTCTCGTCATCTCCACCGAGGGCGACACCGACCGCGCCCACTACCGCCGGATTGTGTGGGACGGCCTGTACCCCAAACCCTGAGCGATCGGAGGAAAGCTGCCCATGAAATGGATGATTGCATCGGATATCCATGGCTCCGCGTTATTCTGTCAACAGATGATTCAGGCGTACCGGCGGGAGCGGGCCGACCGGCTGCTCCTGCTGGGGGACCTGCTTTACCACGGTCCGCGCAACGACCTGCCCGAGCAGTACAACCCCAAGACCGTCATCGCCCTGCTCAATCCCCTGGCGGCGGACATCCTCTGCGTGCGCGGCAACTGCGACGCCGAGGTGGACCAGATGGTGCTCGACTTCCCGATCCAGGCGGACTGCTGCATCCTTTCGGCGGGTCGGCGCATGATCTTCGCCACCCACGGGCACCTCTACAACCCGGATCAGCCGCCCGCCCTGCACCCCGGGGACGTCCTCCTCACCGGACACACCCATGTGCCCGCCTGCCAGGCGCGCGCGGGATACACCTACTGCAACCCCGGCTCGGTGTCGCTGCCCAAATCGGACAGCGCGGCGGGCTACATGACGCTGCAGGATCAGCGGTTGCTTTGGAAAGATCTCTCGGGCAACATCCTCCGGCAGTACGACCTGGACTGATCCCCCGTCGCGCCCGAATCAACCGAAAAAGCCGGCCCTCAGGCCGGCTTTTGTCGTCTCCGCTCAGTCGAGCTGCTCCAGGCGGGTGAAGCGCCACACCCGCAGGTTGATCTCCACCAGGGCAGCGCCGCAGTAAGCGCAGGTTTTCTCCCCCAGGCTGGTGATCGGCGCGCCGCAGTGCGGACAGGTCACGCCCGCCGCGCCGCCCGCGCGGTCCGCCCGGCGCGCGTCCTGCACATAGGTCAGATCCAGGTTAAATTTGGTCTGGGTCATGCGCTCCCGGTCCCCCCGCAGCAGCTTGCCGGCCTGCTCGGCCGTGTATCGGCAACCCACCGCCGACTGCAGCGTCACCACGCAGGTGCCCCGCCGCTTGACATAACCGGCGATCTCGGTTCGGTGCACGCAGATCTGGGCAAAGCGCTCCCGAATTCCCTGGCGCTGATTCTCCGCGACGCGCTGGGTCAGCTGGCATATCAGCTCCTCCCCCGCCAGCTCGCCCAGGTCGTCCACCCGGCCGGCGTCAATCGCCATCAGCGCCGCGCGCAGGAGATTCTCCCCCTGCTGGCGGAACTGGGCCCACGCAAACTGCGGAAAGTCCGCCTGGATGCGGGGCAGATCGATCCGGGTGGTGCTGCTGACCGATTTGGGCTGCTCGGCCAGCAGATCGGCCTGCCTGCGCAGGCCCTCCCCCAGCGAGGCGGTGCCAAAGGCGCTGCGCGAGAAGGCCCGCACCCGCCTGCGCACCTGATGAACGCCCACCGCCGCGGCGATCCCCAGCGCCAGGACAATCCCCAACAAAATCAACGCCTGCATGGCCTTCCCTCCCCGCGAACCATTTTACCACGAACCCGCCGCCCTGGGGAGTCCCCGGCGAACCGCGCCGCGCACGGCTCAGCGCTCCGGCTCGCGGTAATGCTCCAGGGCGTACGCGATGCACTGGTTGACGATCTTGTTGAAGGACACCCCGGTGGCCTCGCTGAGCTCCATGATGCGCTCAAACAGGTCGGGTTTCATGCGAATCGTGCGGTTGATGGAGGAGATTCGCTCGTTTTTTTGGTTGATACAGAAATAGTCCACACCTTCACTCCATTTCACAAGGGGTTTGCCGTTATTGTAATCAGTTTTGCAATGTGCTATAATGTACGAAAATGTAATCGTTTTTTGTAATCATATATGGAGGAAGCGGTATGGAAAAAATGGCCGCCCAGGCGCAGCAGTTGGTTCAGCAGTTTTGGCTGGATTGCTGCCGGGGACAATGGGAATCGGTTGCCCAGCGCCTGGATGCGGAATCCTGCGTGCTGATCGGGCTGTCGGGTCAAGCGGTGTATGAGAATCTGCCCAACTTGCTCGATGCGCTGTGCGCGCTGTCGCCGCTGCTGCCCAACGGGGAGATGTGGCGTCGCGTGCAGCCCCTGTCGGCCGACCTGTGCGTGGTCTATGGCGCGCTGATGGGCGCCGCTGTCGGCGAGGGGCTGCGCTATTCGGTCTGCTGTCGGGTGCGCGAGGGAACGCCGGCCATCTGCCACATTCACCTATCCTGCTCGCTGCCGGCGGCGCGGGCAACCAGACCGGCCGCGCCGGAGTTCTCCGCCCTGACCGACCCGCTGACCGGGCTGTACAACCGCCGCCACTTCGAGCAGCAGGTGCGCCTGGCCCTGGGCGAGCGCCAAGCTGGGGCTTTCTACATGATCGATCTGGACCATTTTAAGCATATCAACGACTCCCTGGGTCATCCCCAGGGCGACGTGGTGTTGACCGCCTTTGCCAAGATTCTGCGGCGGTGCTTTGGGGCGCGGGACATTCTCGGGCGCACCGGCGGGGACGAGTTCGCGGTTTTCCAGCGGGGCGCTCAACCGCCCGAGGTCGCCGCCGCGCAGGCCGCGTCCCTCATCGCGCAGCTGCAGGCGTATCTCGCGCGGCTGTCCGCCCTGCCCCAGCAGGCCTGCTGCGTGGGCATCGCCCTGGCGCCGGAACAGGGGCAGGACTTTGACCATCTCTATCAGCGCGCGGACCGCGCGCTCTACGCGGCCAAGGATCGGGGCCGCGCGACCTACCGGCTCTTTCAGGCGCGCTGAGCCCGCGCGGCCTACCAGCTCTTTCAGGCGCGCTGAGCCCGCGCGGCTGACCGGCGGAGTTTTCGCCGGCCTTTGTTTTTGTCCACGCCCATGGTAGAATAGGTCCATCTGATCGGCAAAGGAGATAGCGCCATGCTGGCCGCCTACCTGTTCATCTGCACCTTTCTGGCCTATGGGATCAAGGGGATCACGGGGTTTGGCAACACCCTGGTGATGAACGGCCTGTTCTCCCTGCGCATCGAGAACCGGCTGACCTCCCCGGCGGACCTGATCATCAGCCTGCCCGCGAACCTGTGGATGGCCTGGCGGGAACGCCGGCATCTGCGCATGCGCGTGGCGCTGCCGCTGTCGCTGATGCTGTTGGCGGGCATTCTGCCCGGGGTCTTTCTGCTCAAGGTGGGCAATGCCGCCCTGCTCAAATGTGTGCTGGGCGTGGTGATCATCGGCATGGGCATTGAGATGCTGACCCGGCAAAACACCCAAAAGAAAAAGCCCCCCAAGGGCGTGCTCTTCGTGATTGGGCTGGTCTCCGGGGTACTCGCGGGCATGTACGGCATCGGCGCGCTGCTGGCGGCCTATGTCAGCCGCACCACCGACGAGCCGGGCGCTTTCCGGGCCAACCTATGCTTCGTCTTCGCGGTGGACAATGTGGCGCGCATGATCCTGTATCTGGCCACGGGCATCCTGACCTGGCAGGTGCTGGGCTTTGCCCTCTTCCTGGCGCCCGCGGCGGGGCTGGGCCTGGCGCTGAGTCTTCGCTTCGGCAGGCGCATTCCGGTGCGCGCGGTCACCCTGGTCACCATCGGCATGCTCATCGTCAGCGGAGCGGCCCTGGTGATCCAGAATATCGGGGCGCTGCTGTGAGCAAGGCGCACCGCCAAAAATAAACCGGCCTTCTTACCATTTTCAGCGGGTAAGAAGGCCGGTTTACTGGATGGGCTCTTCACTCTTCAAGGGACCGTACCTCTCTTTCTGCATGCTCAAAGGTCGCTCCATCAGCGCCTTTGGCGGGATCCTCCACGTGATCGGGTTTCTCGCCTTTTCGCGGCACAGCGCGTCTTCCTTGTACCCCCGGGCGTATTCGGGTTCCGTATGACACATGAAACTGGATCGATGCTTTCCATGAGATTTTGCCAGATGCAGGCCGAATCGCTGTCACGCTCCTCACACCTACTGTGGGCCCAATCCACTGAAATCAACCTTGCCGTCTTCCGGGGCCCTACCATCGCCTCTCGGCGCCTTCACGCTCCCGCTCTGGCTGTGGTCATCGACAAAGGTCCTCGCGCATGCTCCCTATCGTCAACCCGGCTAACCCGCCGCTGTGGTCCGCCATCCGCCCGCCTACCCGGTCATAGACCCGGTAGAATCAATCGGATGAGGCTAATCCCCTTTCCATGATTCACAGGGGCTTTCTTCCTGCCAATTTGAGGCTTTATAATCCATCCCTCCATCCTTGAGCGATCCCAAATTCTTCCCGGCGTATCGGGCAAACGAGTCGAACTTGTTTTCACCTTCATAAAGGAATCGATTCACCACTCCGTCAGCATAACCATTGGAATCATGTCCCGTGGAAACCTACATGAACACTGGACTCACCCCTCTGTGTTCGTTTTCAAGAGGAAATGGTTCTCCGGGTCTCCACTCAGCTCGCACTTCGTCCTTTTAAGCTGCGTTGCTTTCCACCAATGCCGCTGGAGAAGGCGTCTTTTTCATCAACAGCCCCACTCCATGGTTCATCACAGTGGCTCTCGACTACGGCTGAAGCTGAGTCCGCTGCGGCTGATCTTGGTACATTGGACTCACCCCTTTCACCATTTTCATCCGGCGGATACCAACCTTGCCTCCGCCTCGATGTTATTACCTTTCCTCTTTACGGCTTCATTGTAGCACGGCCCAATTTGGTTGTCAATACCTTTTTTCAAATTTTGATCGGAAAAATGAGGGAGGCGCCCGCAAACAGCGGACGCCCCCATCGCTCAGCCGAGTTCGGGCTCAATCAGGCCCAGGTTGCCGTCCCTGCGGCGGTAGAGTACGTTGGTCTGCTGGGTCTGCGGGTTGACGAACACATAAAAATCGTGCTCGGTCAGGTCCATCTGCATGATGGCCTCCTCCAGCTCCATGGGTTTGACGACGAATTTCTTGCGGCGCACCAGCGCGGGCTCCTCCTCGTCGGTCTCCACGTCGATCTGCGCCATGGCCTCGTGCAGGGGCACGGCGTGCATCCGCCGGCTCAGCTGGGTGCGGTACTTGCCGATCTGCCGCTCAATGCGGGCGATGACCTTGTCCAAGCTGGCGTACAAATCATAGCTGGTATCCTCACCGCGGATGACCACATCCCCCGAGGCGATGGTGATCTCCACGGTTTTGCGGTTCTTCTCCATGGACAGCGTGGCGGTCAGCGCCGCATCGTTGGGGAAATACTTCTCCAGTTTGCGGGCTTTCTTCTCCAGCATCTCCCGCATGGCGTCCGTCAGGGCGACATTCCGGCCGGTCAAAACGATGCGCATGGTTCAAAACTCCTTTCACCCGCTCACCAGAGCGGTCCGCGTCGATTTTGTTGTGTTGAAAGATTCGCGACCGGTCCACCCATCTCCTGCTATGGTCATAGGTTGTTTACAATTAGGATATAATCACGTCACACATAACCCAAAATTGAAAAGGGCGCGGGCTTCCGCCCGCGCCCCGCGCGATCCATCAGTTCACGTCATGCCACTTGAGCACCTGCTCGCCGCGGATGTACCGCTTGCTCTTGCAGTAGTCCACCAGCTCGTCGCTGGCCTCCCGCAGGCCGATGATCTTGGCCTGGCTGTCGGGCCGGTCCAGACCGATCAGGTAGTTGCGCAGCTGGCCGTCCACCTCCAACATCACCACCGAGTACACGGGGAAATCCTTGCCGGTCTCCACGCCCTGGAAGTAGGGCGCGAAGATATCCTCATCCTCCCAATACTTGGGGGTGATCTCGTCGCCCAGCTGGAAGCGCACGCTCCGCCCGGTAGCGGCGGCCCGCTCCAGCGTGGCGGTGAAAGCAGCCGTCTCCGCGTCGCTGACGGCCAGGATATCCCCGCTGGCGGCGATCATCTCCTCGGGCGACTGGGAGCCCTCGATGACCCGGCCCAGGCGGATGGCAAACTCGCTGGAGACGATGTAGGGCTGATAGTGGATGGTAAAGACGCAGTTGCTCGCCACGAGCACGCCCAGCAGCACGCTGGCCGCCGCCACGCAGACGATGCGCTTCCAGTTGGCCCTGCGGCCCACCCCGGGCTCAAACCGGGTGAATTTGCGGGCGTTCAGGGCGATGACGGGCACGATGAGCATCAAGCCGACAATGATATAGAAATAGATGGTATCCTTCATCTTCCCGCCTCCTTTAGAGCACCTTGCCCAGGAAGGACCGGGTGCGCTCGTTCTGAGGGTTGCCGAAGACCTGCTCCGGCGGTCCCTCCTCGGCGATCACCCCGCCATCCATAAACAGGATGCGGTCGCCCACCTCCCGGGCGAAGCCCATCTCGTGGGTGACGATCACCATGGTCATGCCGTCCTTGGCTAGCTGTTTGATGACGTCGAGCACCTCGCCGACCATCTCGGGATCCAGGGCGCTGGTGGGTTCGTCAAAGAGCATGATCACCGGATCCATGGCCAGGGCCCGGGCGATGGCCACGCGCTGCTTCTGGCCGCCGGAGAGCTGGTTGGGGTAGGCGTCGGCCTTGTCGGCCAGGCCCACCCGCTCCAACAGCGCGATGGCCCGGGCATCGGCCTGCTGCTGCGGCTTTTTGAGCACCTTGGTGGGCGAGAGGGTGACGTTGCGCTTGACGGTCATGTGTGGGAAGAGGTTGAACTGCTGGAACACCATGCCCACCCGCTCGCGCAGCTTGTCCAGCTGCTTGAGGTTGCCCATCAGCGGGGTGCCCTCGATGTAGATTTCGCCCTTGGTGGGCGTCTCCAGCAGGTTCAGGCAGCGCAGGAAGGTGCTCTTGCCCGAGCCCGAGGGGCCGATGACGCAGACCACCTCGCCCTGCTGGATCTCGGTGGTGACGCCCTTCAAGACCTCCAGGGAGCCGAAGTACTTGTGCAGGTTCTCTACCTTAATCACTCTTGCGCAGCCTCCTCTCAAAGGTCGACAGCAGCCCATTGAGCAGCGCGGTCATCAGGAAATAGATGTACGCCACGGTCAAAAGCGACGTGTAGGGGTCGAAGGTCAGGCCCTTGATGGCCAAACCGCCTCGGTTGAGGTCCTGCAGGGCGATGTAGCCCGATACCGAGGTCTCCTTCAGCAGCACGATGAACTCGTTGCCCAGAGCGGGCAGGATGTTCTTGACCGCCTGGGGAACGATGATATAGCGCATGGCCTTGTAGTAGTTCAGCCCCAGGCTGCGGGCCGCCTCCATCTGGCCGCGGTCCACCGCCTGGATGCCCGCGCGCACGATCTCCGCCACGTAGGCCGCCGAGTTCAAGCCGAAGGCCACCGCGGCCACCACAAGCTGGGGAATATCCACGCTGGCGAAAATGACAAAATAGATGATGGTCAGCTGCACCACCACGGGGGTGCCGCGGATGACGGCGATATAACCATCGGCGACGGCGCTGAGCAATTTTCCGCCCACCAGCTTCATCACCGCCAGCAGCAGGCCCAACACCACGCCGATCAGTGCCGCGTAGATGGTGATCTGGATGGACACGCCCAGGCCGTCCACCAGGTACATGTAGCGGTCATCCTTGATGAAATTATAGAAGATGGTATCGCTCATCTTGGCCATGAATTCCAGCCACACGCGCCGAACCTCCTTTCCATAGGTCGAACAGGAAAACAGCCGACGGTTGTTACGCCGCCGGCCGTGGCATCAATCCCGATCAGTTGTTGTACTTCTCGACGATCTTGTCCATCTCGCCGGACTGCTCCAGCTTGGCAAGGGTGTCGTTGACCGCCTTGAGCATGTCCTCGTCGCCCTTCTTCACGGCGATGGCGTACTCCTCCTTGTCGAAGGAGTCATCCTCGATGATGGTCATGTCGTCGTTCTGGGCGACCATCTTCTGGGAGGGGCCCGCGTCGTAGAGCACCGCGTCGACCTTGCCGGTCTTCATCGCCAAGCCGGCCTCCTGGCCGTTGGCGAAGGAGAGCACCTCAGCGCCCTCGATCTCCCGGGCCAGCTCCTCGCCGGTGGTGCCCTTCTGCACGCCGATCTTCTTGTTCTTCAGGTCGTCCACGCCCTTGATCTCGGCGTTGTCCTTCATGACGGTGATGACCTGGGTGGCCTGATAGTAGGTGTCGGAAAAATCCGCCTGCTTCTCCCGGTCGGGGCGGATGGTCATGCCCGCGGCGACCAGATCAACCTTGCCGGACTCCAGCGCGCCCAGCAGGGAGTCGAAGTCCATGTTGACGACCTCGAAATCCATGCCCAGCTCGTCAGCCACCGCGCGGCCGATGTCGATATCAATGCCCATGAAATCATTGCCCTCCTGGAACTCGAAGGGCGGGAAGGCCGCGTCGGTGCCCAGGCGCAGCACCTTCTTGTCCGAGCCGCCGTTGGCGTCGGGCGCGGCGCTCTCGGCGCCCGCCGAGGGGGCGGCGCTGCTGGCGGGCGCGCCCGCGCTGCAGCCGGCCAACAGGCCCATGGCCATCACCGCCGCGACCGCGGCGGCGACCCATTTCATCTTCTTCATGTCTGTCTCCATCCTCTCATACCCTGTGCAGGTGTTTTGATAGACCCTATTATACATGCACCCATTCGGGTTTGCAATACATGATTTTCCGTTTTTGGGCAGATTTTTTGTATGATTATTCAATTGCCGATGTTTCACGAAATCCGAACAGGTATTTGCCGGTGGACAATGTGGAAAAGGAGCTGTGGAGATTGTGGATAACCCTGTGAATAACCGGGTTTTTCGGGGTTATCCGTGTGGAAAACCGTGGAACAAACGGCCGTCCGATCGGGAAGGGTTGAGAAAAAAGCTTGCCGCAAGCAGCGCCGTGGAACATTTTTTAGCCCGCAAGCGGCAAAATGTTTCATCCTCCGCGCGCGCGATCGACACCCTCCGAGGCCCTCCAACAAAAAGAGCAGGCCATAGGGCCTGCTCTGATTACTCCGATGGTTCGACGGGTCGGAGGGGGAATCAGCCGCGCATCCGCTGGAAGCACTCGCTGCAGTAGACGGGCTTATCGTTCTTGGGCTCAAAAGGGACGTAGGCGGGTTTCCCGCAGGCGGCGCACACCGTCTCGTACATCTGGCGCTGGCCGTTGCCGCTCTGGCGGGTCTGCTTGCGGGCGTCACGGCAGGCTTTGCAGCGCTGGGGCTCGTTCTCGAAGCCCTTCTCCGCGTAGAACTGCTGCTCCCCAGCCGTAAAGACGAACTCGCAGCCACAGTCCTTACAAATCAGTGTCTTGTCCTCGTACATGGATCTTTCCCTCCGACAGTAGTTCAGTGTTGCCCAACGGCCGGCTGACCTGGTTTTTGCCCCCACACTCGCCGGCTGGACGCTTCGCTCACGGTGTTGACCGCCCACTGCAACGCCTCTCAGCCTTCCGGCTGGCCGGACTTACATCTAGACCGCACCATGCTCGCCCGTCTTTGACGGGGTTACGTGGATCGTTTCGCCTGCGACTGGCATCGATTTTCAACCACAGACCCGGTTATTGGACAACCTGAAACCATTATAAGGGCATAACTTTTGAAAAGCAAGGAAAATCTGGCGCGCAAGGGGGATTTCTTACCCATCCGGCGCGGCCGAATCGCGCGGGAAACCGCCGCGCACGCCCCGGGCGGCGCGCGCATGCCGATTGCCGCCGCTGCGCGCCCGCCGGGGGCTATCGCCTCGCCGCGTCGCACAGCGCCACGGCCCACACCCGCTGCGCGCCGGCGTCCAGCAGCGCCTGGGCGCAGGCCCTGGCGGTCTGACCGCTGGTGTATACGTCGTCCACCAGGGCGACGGCTTTGCCCGCGACCAGCGCCCGCGCGTCCCGGGTCGGGGCGATGGCCCGCTCCAGGTTGCGCTGGCGCTGCTCGCGGGACAGGCTGGCCTGGGGCTTGGTGTAGCGGGTGCGGCGCAGGGCGTGGGCCACCGGCAGGCCGCACTGCGCGCCCAGCATTTGGGCGATCAGCCGGGTGTGGTCCAGAGGGCGGGTCATGCGCCTGAGCGGATGCATGGGCACCGGCACCAGCACCTCAACCGGGATGCTCGAGAGCAGCATCTGGGCGGCCATGGCCCTGGCGATGGGCAGGGCCAGGCAGCGCCGACCGCTGTACTTGAGCCGGGTGACCATCTCCCGGGCGACGTCGCCGTAGGCGTACACCGTCACATGCCCGGCCAAAGGCCCCCGCTCGTGGGGCGTCAAGGGCGGATAGAGCGCCGCCAGGGCGCGGGCGCAGTCCCGGCACAAACCCTCGTCGCTCAGCGCGTCGCACACGCCGCAGCGCTTGGGCAGCAAGAAATCCAGCGCGCTCATCCCTGTCCCTCCATAAATAGGCGCATACAGGCGCACAGGCCTGAGTAGCGCTTGCGGGTGTCAACGTTCTCCACCATCCGGGCGATGCAGTTCTCCTGCCCCGCCAGCACCACCAGGCGCCGGGCGCGGGTGACCGCGGTGTAGAACAGGTTGCGGTTGAGCAGCATCGGCGGCCCGCCCACGCAGGGCATCACCACCGCCGGGAACTCGCTGCCCTGGCTCTTGTGCACGCTGACGCAGTAGCACAGCTCCAGCTCGTCGGCGGCGGTGAAATCGTACACCGCCTCGCGGTCGTCGTCAAAGCGCACAAAAAGCAGGCGCTGCTCCAGGTCGATCCCCCGCAGCACGCCCATGTCGCCGTTGAAGACCCCCTTATCCTCCTCCCGGCTGCCGTCGGCGCTCACCCGGGTCCAGGCCAGGGTGTAGTTGTTGCGGGTCTGCATCACCCGGTCGCCCTGGCGCAGCGGCCCGCCGCCCCCGCTCCACTGGGGCTTGCCGGGTTCGGCCGGGTTGAGCCGCTCCTGCAGCAGGCGGTTGAGCTCCCACACGCCGCAGGGGCCCTTCTTCATCGGGGAGAGCACCTGAATCTGCCGGGGGTCCAGGCCCATGTAAGCGGGCAGACGGCGGCTGACCAGGTCCAGGATGGTCTGCTGGGTCTGCTGCTGGCCGACCGCCCGGTTGAGGAAAAAGTCGCTGTCCCGGCGGTTGAGCACCGGCATCTCCCCGGCCAGGATGCGGTGGGCGTTGCCCACGATCAGGGAATTCTCCCCCTGGCGGAAGATGGTGCGCAGGTAGGCCACGGGCACCATCCGGCTGCCGATAACGTCCCGCAGGACGTTGCCCGGCCCCACCGAGGGCAGCTGGTCCACGTCGCCCACCAGGATCAGGCGGATGCCCCGGGGCAGCGCGGCCACCAGGGCGCTCATGAGCATCAGGTCCACCATGCTGGTCTCGTCCACGATCAGGGCGTCGGCCTTCAGGGGGCGCTGTTCGTTGCGCTGGAAGGCGAGCTCCTCCCCCTCCTCGGCGTCCTCGGGCGCGCCGTACTCGAGCAGGCGGTGCAGGGTCATGGCTGGCCGGCCGGTGGCCTCGGTCATGCGCTTGGCCGCCCGGCCCGTGGGCGCGGCCAGCTTGACCGTCAGCCCCGCGCCCTCCAGCAGGGCGATCATGCAGCCGATGGTGGTGGTCTTGCCGGTGCCCGGGCCGCCGGTCATGACGCACACGCCGTGGGTCATGGCCATGCGCACGGCCTCCAATTGGCTGTCGTCCAGGCGCACGCCCAGGCGCTGCTGCACCCGCTCAAGCTGGTTGTCCAGCTGGTCCAGGGGCTCCACCGGGCTGTCGGCGATCTCCTTCAGGGCGTGAGCCACCTTGCCCTCGGCCAGGAAATAGCCCCGGGGATAGATCCACGCCTCGGGCTGATCCTCCCATTTTTTGCGCACCAGCTTGCCCGAGAGCAGCAGGGTCTGCACAGCCTCGGCCACCTGGTCCTCCTGAGCGCCCAGGACCGCCGCGGCCTGGCTGTGCAGCAGGCTCTGGGGCAGGCAGCAGTGGCCCTCCTGGGCCGCCAGGTCCAGCACATGGCGCACCCCCGCGGCCAGGCGCAGGGGACTGTCCGCCTCAAAGCCCAGCTGCAGGGCGATCTGATCCGCCCGCTTGAAGCCAAAGCCCGACAGCTCCTCGCACAGGCGGTAGGGGTCCTCCCGGATCAGCTCCGGGGAGGCGGCCCCGAAAGCCCGGTAGATTTTCATGCTCATGGCGGCGGTCAGGTCCAGCCCTTGCAGGAAGATCATCGCCCCCTGCACCTCCACCTGCTCGGCGTAAGACTCGGCGATGCGCTCGGCG
>JBMNTT010000046.1:0-20987 GCA_050945875.1 Christensenellales bacterium | reverse complement strand
CGCTAACTTCGGGGCCGAAGCCCCTCCGTTCGCTCGACTTGCATGTGTTAGGCACGCCGCCAGCGTTCGTCCTGAGCCAGGATCAAACTCTTTTGTTAAAAGTTCGATTGGCTCTCTTTTGCGCACCGGCCATCCTCTCTCGAGGACCCCGTGCGCACGGTTCTTCTTCCGGAATTGACTGTCTTTCGTTCGTCTTTACACTGTTCGGTTTTCAAGGATCATCGCCGCCTCGGGGAGGTTGTTTTTCTCGCGCTCGCCCGACGGCTTGTTTATAATACCACACCCCCCTATCCGTGTCAACACTTTTTTTGATGATTTTTGCGCTTTTTTTGCTCTTTTGGCACAAAAAAGCGCCCGCATCGGAACATCCGTTTGCGAGCGCCGGTGAATATCCCCATTTGCGCGCCTCCCGAGGGCGAGCGGCGGGCGGGGAATGGTACAGGTCTATTTGAGCAAAGGCAATATCATCCCCTCGGCGCTCTGCTCCAATGCGGCCAGGCGGGCCGCGGCGTCGGCCTGGCTGGTCCCCTTGACCGCGCAGTAGACCTTGACCGTGGGCTCGGTGCCCGAGGGGCGCACCACCACCTTGCCCCCCTGGTCCAGTTCATAGTAGAGCACGTTGGAGGGCGGCAGGGCGATGGGCTCGGCGAGCTGACCGGCCATGCGAAGCTGGCGCTGGTAATCGCGCACGGCCGTGACCTCATAGCCGCCAAAGCGGGTGGGCGGCGCGGCCCGCAGCGCCGAGAGCCCGCGGGCGACCTTGTCCATGCCGTCGAGCCCTTCCATCTCAAAGGAGCGGCTGCGCTCGAGATAGTAACCGTACTTCTCGTAGAGCGCCTCCAGCGCGTCGGCCAGGGTGCGGCCCTGCTCGGCGAGCACCGCGGCGTACTCCACCATCAACAGCGCCGCGGCCACGGCGTCCTTATCCCGGCAGTAGCCGCCGGTCAGGTAGCCCTGGCTCTCCTCAAAGCCGAAGATGAAGGTGTGCTCCCCGGTGGTCTCAAAGCGGTGGATCTGCTCGGCGATGAACTTGAACCCGGTCAGCACGTCGATCTGGGCGACGCCGAAATCCTCGGCGATGACCCGGCTCATCTCGGTGGAGACGATGCTCTTGACCGTGGCGGCGTTTGCCGGCAGGTTGCCCTGCCGCTGGCGCGAGGCGCAGATGTGGGCGAGCAGCAGGCAGCCGATCTGGTTGCCGTTGAGGACCTGGAAGGAGCCGTCGGCCCGGCGCAGGGCCACGCCCAGACGGTCGGCGTCCGGGTCGGTGGAGATGATCAGGTCCACCGGGTGCTCCGCCGCGTAGGCGAAGGCCTTGTCAAAGCAGGCCACCTTCTCGGGGTTGGGGTAGGGCGCGGTGGGGAAATCCGGGTCGGGGATCTCCTGGCCGGGCACCACCGCCGCCTCAAAGCCCGCCATCGACAGCGCTCGGGTGACCGGGATATAGCCCGTGCCGTGCAGGGGGGCGTAGAGCACCTTGAGCTTGGGCAGGGCGCGGTCGGTGACGGTGCGCTGGGCCAGGACGTTTTTCAAAAACGCGTCCTCCACCCCGGAGACCGGCGAGCCCGGCGCGTCGATATCCACCAGCAGACCGGCCGCCCGGGCCGCCGCCAGGGACATATCCTTGGCCCCGGTGAGCACATCCACCTGGCCGATGTAGCCCAGCACCCGCTCGGAGGGCTCGGGGGGCAGCTGGCCGCCGTCCTCCCAGTAGACCTTGTAGCCGTTGTAGGCCGCGGGGTTGTGGCTGGCGGTGATCATGATCCCGGCGATGCACTGCAGATGCCGCACCGTGAAGGAGAGCATGGGCGTGGGCTTGAGCTCGGGCCAGAGGTAGACCTTCACCCCGTTGGCGCACAGCGCCGAAGCGGCGCGCTCGGCGAAGGCCCGGGACATGTGGCGGTTGTCGTAGGCGATGGCCACGCCCCGGTCCATGGCCTCCGGGCCGGTGGCCACGATCAGCTCGGCCAGGCCCTGGGTGGCCCGGGCGACGGTGTACAGGTTCATGCGGGCGGTGCCCACGCCGATCCTGGCGCGCAGGCCGGCGGTGCCAAACGCCAGCTCGCTGCCGAAGGCGGCCAGAATGGCCTCGTCATCCCCGGCCATCTCGGCCAGCTGGGCCTTCAGATCGGCCTCCAGGGGCGCGTAATCCGCCCAGCGGCGGTATTGAGTCCAAGCATCCATCGGGAGTTCCTCCTTCAACTGACGCGGTTTTTTCTTCATATCATATCTATGATACACCACCTGCCCGGGCGCGCGCAAGATGGCCCGCCCGCCGGAAACCGAAAAAAAGCCCCCGGCGGAGCCGGGGGCGGGGACGAGGGTCAGCGGACCAGCTGTTCCACCCGCTGCCGCGCGGCGGTCAGGTTGGGCAGCTGGCGCAGCACATCGGCCACCAGCGGCGTGGTGAACGTGTCAAACCCGGCGCGCTGCTGCAGCAAGTCCACCGAGCCGTCCTCGGCGACGCCATAGACGCCCTGGAACATGCCCTGGGGACCGTAGACCGGCACGTCGCCGATATACTTTTGAGGATCATCCTCTATCTTATGGTAGAAGCCGAAGACCAACACCCGGCTGCCGTAGGCGGCGTAGGTCAGAGGATTCATCGCCAGGCCCTGGGCCGAACCCTGAGCGGCCAGGGTCTGAGTCTGCGCCCACGAGACCGGGCTGCCATATGTCTGAATATATACCTGGTCCTGTTCCGGCCCCTTGAGGACCTGCTCCACCTCAATGAGCGTGTAAGTGACAACCGCCCGTCCGACGGTCCCCTCCTGCTTGCGCCCGACCGTGCCGATCACCACGATGTCGCTGTCCGCCACCAGCTCCGCCAGGGTATCCCCCTGGTAGCCAATGGAGTAGGACGCGCCCACCGCCATGCCGTTGAGCTCCGATTCGCTGTACCAGGGAATATCCTCCTCCCGCTCATATGCGGGATACGCGCGACCCGAGTCGCTCTTTAGGGGTATCTGGTTTCCCGGGGCCGTCGCGGCCGGCGGGGCTGCGGTCTGACAGCCCGACAGGCAGAGCGCCAGCGCCAAGCCGATCCCGCCCAAGCTCTTGACAGACAACCATTTCTTCATCTCAGGGCAAATCCTCCTCTCAAGTGCGCCAAAGAGCGGTTTCCGCCATCTGCCCATGGGCCCCCAGCGGGGACGGGTTACGCGGCCGGGTTGGACAGCGCGGCCTGAACGGCCTGGACGCTGCCCAGGGCGCCAAGCATCTGGCCGTAGACCGACGCACCGCCCTGGCGTGTCAGCCGCTGATGGCCAGCGCTGTGCACCACCGGGTAGAGCGCGCCCGCGTCGTCCACGCCGTAGCAGCCGTTGTACATGCCCACCTCGGTGTAGGCGGCCTTGTCCGCGCTGGGGAAGGGATCATCGGGGTCCCGCTGAAGGATCAGCAGCACCCGCGCGCCGATGGGGATATAGGGCAGGGCGTCATAGTCCTCCTTGGTGGACTCCAGGGAGGCCGCCTGTTGTTGGGATACCGGCGCGCCCGTGCCCATAACATAAATCAATGTCTCCGGGTCGCCCTTGAGCACTCGCTCCACTGACACGCCCACCAGGGTACAGGGCACGCCGTTTTCGATGAGCTGCTTACTCTCGATCGTTCCGATGACCACGGTATCGCAGAAATTGGTCAGCATGTCCGCTGCACTGTCTCCGAACTCGACGAGCTGATACGACGCATATCCGCCGATCTGGAGCGCATCGAGCTGCGCCTGATTGTACTGCGGCACCTCAGGGTTCCGCCGATCGTACACCTGCATTAAATCAACGCCGTCCACGATCAGGGATTCAGATGGACTTGTCTGTGGGGGATGCGCCACCTGACAGGCGTTGAGCAGCAAGGCCGCGCACAGAAGGATTACGGCGCCAAATCTACGTTTCATCAACAACACGCCTTCGGAGACGGCGCTCAAGGGCGAGCCGCCCGGATCAGCGCGCAGGAGCACAGGCGCGGTCGACCAGACGCCCCGCGCCGCCAGGCAGAACAGGCAGACCCCCAGCGCCCCGGCCAGGGCGCGGCCCCAGCGACGCATGCCCCCACCCCCTCAACAGCAAATAAGCCTTTCTCGGTCAAGGGTATGTTGCCATAACCTTTCTTGAGAAAAGCGTATCAGATTCCGTTGATTTTGTCAAAGGGGAGACCGCTCAGGAGGATGGAAAACCCCTAGTCCAGCAGCGTGTCATAGGGAACCTTGAAGACCCGAGCCAGGGCCCGAAGCTCGTAATCCGGCACGAAGCGCTTGCCCTGCTCGATGCGGAGAATGGTCAGATCGGTGAACTCGTAGCCGCCCAACTGGAGCTCCTGGGCCAACTTTTTCTGTGTCCACCCGCGTTCCAGCCGCAGCTGTTTGACCTTGGCGCCGATCACATTCTTGCGAGACCCCTCCCAGTAGATTTTCATTTTGCCACAACCTTATCAATCTTCCGATACCTGAAGAATTGATTTGATTCTACCCAGAAACCATGATAAGATACCTTCTAAAGATGAAGGTCAGGGTGGTGTTTCCGGGGTGACGTATGAAAATTTGTACTATCTACTTTTTAACGCGATCACCGACGCCATCGAGGCCGAGCGTCGGCTGGACTTCGCCGGCACCCTGGAGATCCTCATCGAGGCCCAGCGCCGCGCCGAGACCGCTCTGATGGAACAACCGCCCGCGGGCGATGGATGATTCTACCACAGCCGTCCGGCGGACGCCAGGCGGTGCGCTTCCCGCGCAAAAAAGGAACCGGCATACGCCGGTTCCTTTTGGGTTCGCCGATCGGGCTTGCGGGTTACGCCGCCCGCTTGCGCCGCAGCAGCGCCAGCAGCGCGCCGCCCGAGAGCAGCGCCAGGCCGCCGAAGATCGCCCAGGAGAAGTCGTCCCCGGTCTTGGGGTTGTCGGGGCGGGCCGTGGGCGCGGGGCTGCCGCTCTGCGTCGGGGTCTCGGTGATCGCCGGGGTCTCTGCCGGTACGGCCTCGACCTTGGCCGACACCGTCACGCCGCCGCCGGCGGGCATCGCAAAGGCGTACGCCCCGCCCTCGCCGGTCAGGGCCGCTCCATTGAGGTACACCCCAGTCAATTTGTAGCCCTCGTTCGCCGTCGCGGTGACGGTCACGGTCTGCCCGGCCGCGGCCTGGGGCAGGTCGACCGACAGGGTGCCGTGCTCCGGCGCGTCCAGCCGGATCAGGTACTGGGTCTGCTCAAAGAGGGCCTGGGCCGCTGCCTGACCGAAGGAGCTCTGGGTCATGCCCGCGCCGTCGTCGCTGACCTGCCAGACCGTCACCGACTCGGGGGCCACCAAGTGCTCCTGCACCAGGTCGCCCAGGAGCCCGCCCACTAAGGGATCGTAGGCCGCGCAGGCCGCCTGGACGAATGTCTCAAAGTCCGCATCGCTGACATCCGGATCATCGGCCATATCCATGATCCGATCAAACATTTCCGAGGAAATCCGCACTGCCTCATCCAGGGTGGCGTCCTCAGGGATCTCCATGGGCAGGCCCGCAACCTGAGCCAGGGCGCCAGCGCAGGTGCGGATGCCGTCAACGGAGGGCTGACCGTCGGCGTCTGAGCAGAGCATCACATAGGCCGAGATCACCCTTTGGGCCTGATCCAGGCGCGGCAGCCCGGCCAGGCTGTCCGGCGTCAAGGGCAGGGCTCCCCCCGGCGTGGTTTCATAATCGGCTACGCTGTAGAACAGACCAAAGCCGCTGGCGCCGCCGGCGGTGTTGCTCCCGCCGGTCAGCGTGCCGGCCGCATAGAAGGAACCCGGAACCTGGCTGGCCGCCGGGCTGGAGCTGGGCGGCGCGGAGGGATCGGCGCTGCCGTCCTTGGGAACCAGGACCACCATCACCGCATGGCCGGCCGTCAGCTGCTCATGGTTGGAGGAGCCGCCGGTCACATCGCCGCCCACCGTCACCTGGGCGGTGGACTCCATGACCACGCCCTGCCCTGCATGGCCGTCGTCACCCTCCGGATCGGCCTGGGGGTCGGCGGTGACATTGCCGCCGGTCACATCGCCGCCCACCGTCACCTGGGCGTTATCAGCGGCGTACACGCCGTCGGCGGCATAGCCGTAGAGGCCCTGGGCGTCTCCGCCGGTCACGCTGCCCTGCACCGTCACCTGGGCGTTATCATAGGCGTTCACGCCTTCGCCGCCGTCGCTCCACGCGCCGGGCTCGCTTAGCTGATCCGGCTCCAGGGAGCCGCTGCCGCCGGTCACATCGCCGCCCACCGCCACCTGAGCATTCTCAGAGGCCTCCACGCCGTTACCGCCAGTGTTTCTGTCGCCCTCCGCGTCCGCGCCGGTCACATCGCCCGCCACGGTTACCTGGGCCTGATCGTCGGCATTCACGCCGGCATCCCGGCCTGTCACATCGCCCGCCACGGTTACCTGGGCCTGATCGTCGGCATCCACGCCGTCATCCCGGCCTGTCACATCGCCGTCGACCTTCACCTGGGCGTTATCATAGGCGTACACGCCGTCATATTCGCCGGCCACATCGCCGCCCACCACCACCTGGGCCTGGCCCCCCGCGTACACGCCGTCCTCTCCGGCCTCAACACTGCCGGCGACGGTTACCTGGGCCTGATCGCCGGCATCCACGCCGTCCTCTCCGGCCTCAACGCTGCCGGCGACGGTCACACTGCTGTCCCCGGAGGCCCACACGCCGTCACGATCGCTGGTGACGTCGCCGTCCACAGTGACATTCACCTCGCCCTGGGTTTGCAGCGCCGCGTTCTGCTGATCCTGGGACACATCGCCGTTGATCTGCACCGTGCCGCCGCCGGTCAGCTGCACATCCTTCAGGACGTACTGCTGGCCGTTAATGATATAGGTTTGGCCCACGCCCGCCTCGAGCAGCTGGGCCAGGGTGATGTCCCCCTCCAGAATCAGGGTGACCACCTCATCGGTATCGTTCTGCCAGGCGTCGGCAAACTCATCGCCGGTGCCCACTGTATGCTCTGCCGCCAGCGCCCAGATGGGCAGCGCCAGCACCAGCGCCACCGCCAGGATCTGGGCCCACAGCCTGTGGGCCGTACCCCTGCTCCTAGTAGCCATAGATGCTTCCTCCCTTGTTGGTCAGACCCGCAACGTGCAAAAGGTCCTGATCAAATTTTGTTTATTATCTCACGATTCTCAACCGCTTTCAAGTTATTTTTTTCTGTTTCTACCATTTATTCCAGTTTATTCCAGCATTAATGGGTTCTCCCCGCACAAAAAAGCCGCCCCGCATGCTGCGGGACGGCGCTTTGGGGGGGTCAGCCCTCGGGGGAGAACTGATCCTTGCCCACCCCGCACAGGGGGCAGGTGAAATCCTCCGGCTGATCCTCGAAGGCCACGCCCTCGTGCTCCTCGGGATCGTACACATACCCACAGACCTCACAGACATACTTCATGGGAAAGACCTCCTTTCATCCATCGGACGGGGTTTACTTCTCCGCGAAGTAAGCCTCCAGCGCCTTCATCATCTCGTCCACGTCGATGCCGTGCACCTGGCAGGCCTCCTCGATGCTCTCCATCGCCGAGGAGGGGCAGCCCACGCAGTGCATGCCCATCTGCATCAGGATGGCGGCGCTGCCCATATCCTGCTGCAGCAACTCGCCGATGGTCATCTCTTTGGTGATCGAAGCCATGTTCATACCTCCATTGTTGTCAGAAAATTCAGTTTCCTTGGGTCCATTATAGCATCCCGCGCGGGGGATTGCAAGGGTTAGAGCGGCTTTTTCAGCCGCCACAGCGTGGCCTTTTTGCCGTTGACCAGGGGCTCGGCCAGGGCGGCGCGCTCGAAAGGGCCCTCCGGCAGGTCGATCTGGCGGCCGCAGAGCAGCACCACCGGCGCGCCCGGGCCCACCCGGGCGGCCAGCGCGTCCACCAGCCGGGGGTAAAAGTCCGCCGGCAGGGGGGCAAAGTCGCCCCAGGGCGGATCGGTCACCACTGCATCCCAGTGTGCCCGGCTGGGGGCGAAGATATCCGCCCGGGACACCTCCACCCCGGGCAGGCGCAGCTTGCGGCAAAATTTGACGCAATTTTCATCGATATCCGACGCGGCGACCTCGGCCCCGGCGGCGGACAGGGGGGCGAGCAGCCCGCCCCAGCCGCAGAAGGGATCGGCCGCGCGCAATCCGCGCAGGTCGCCCGCGGCGAAGACCATCAGCGCGGCCAGGTCGGCCCTGAGCTGGCCGGGGTGGGCGGGCGCGGGGGCGGGGGTCAGGCGCAGCAGCGCCAGGGAGAGGCCCTCGCTGCGCTCAAGGCAGACCAGCTCGCCGGCCGGATGGGTCCGATCGACGGCGCAGCCCGCCGCGCGGATCGCTCCCTCGGCCGCCTGGCGCATCCGCTCGGGCACGGCCACGGGCTGGTTCTCCCGGCGGAACATCGCCCGCAGCCTGGGGGGACGCTCGGCGTAGGCGACGGCCTGGGCCAGGCGCGCGGCGTCCAGGGCGGGCAGGAGCGCCTCGAACCCCCCGCGCACCGCCGCCACCACCCGGTATCCGGCGGCGAAGCCCGCCAGGCGGCGCACCGCCTGGACCTTGGCCGAGCTGGCGTAGAGCAGCAGGCCGTCCAGGGCCTCCACCACCCGCGCCCCGGGCAGGCGGGCGGCCAGATAGGCCTGGGCCAGCGCCCCCATGCCCGAGGGATGGCTGCCGGCCAGGATCGCCGGGCCCATCACCCCTCCAGGGCGGCCACCGCGCGCACCGGCAGGGCGTTTTTGCCCTCAAGCGGCAGCGGGAAGCAGTACAGCGTGAAGCGCCCCGCGCCCTCAAGCGCCGCCAGATTGGTCAGGTTCTCCACCGGGAAAGCCCCCCGATCGACGATGTACTGATCGGTCTCGTTGTGCAGCTCGCCGGCCGCGCCCCCGGCCACGCCCGGGCTGTCCACCAGGATCAGGCGCACCTTCTTTTGCAGCAGGCGGTCGAGCAGCTCGCGGCTGACGCTGGGGCTCTGCTCGTACTCCTTGGAGAGAGCGCGCGCCTCCCACCCGGTGCGGATGACAACCGCGTCGCCCGCCTGGATGTCCGCCACGGAACCCACGTCCTGGGTGGTGATCAGCCCGCCGGTGGCGCGCCGGGCGTCGAGCATCACGCACGGGGACACGAAGAACGACAACGGCAGCGTCTGCCGCGCGTAAAATAGGTCCACATGGGTCATGGGATGGGGCTGCTCCGGCTCGGCCGGAAAGGGTCTGGTCAGGTCGACAAATCGCATCGGGGCCACCTCCTTACGCTCTCTCTCATGCTACCTTCTCCCCCGGGCAAAGTCAAGAGCGTTTGGGCCCGCTAATATGATGAAGTTCCGCCCCTGGCGGCCCCCGGCCGGATCGGGTATACTGGGGATGGGATACGGATTTGGAGGGATTTTGATGGCGATTGTCCTGTGCGGCGAGCCGTTGTCCGGGTTTTCGATCGAGTCGGTCCGGGAGAGGCTGTCCCAGGTCGGCAGCGAGGGGGAGCTGGCGGCGCTGTATGCGTCGGTCTGCAGCCAAGCGTGGTGGGTAGCGGACGACGCCTACGATTACGCCGTCGGCACTGCGGGCTATCGGGCCGCCAGGGCGCGCGCCGACGGCTGGTTTGCGCTGTGCAAAGACATCGAGCGCCAGATTTTCCGCATTCTCCAAAGCGAGGGGGTGTCCATCCCCCAGGCCGAGCGGATCGCCGTGCTGAGCCCCTTTATGGAGCGAAACGGCTTTTATGACGGGGATGGCTGGTGGATAGCGCAGGCGATCCCCTCTGCGCCAGGAACCGGCGATGCCCAGTCCGCCGCAGATCACCATACCCCTTTGCGCTCGCCCAAATAGGCGATGCGTGCTGCTGTCCGTCTATGCATAGCCTATTTGGAGGATGATCATGAGGATGAAGAAAGCAAAGCGGCTAAACGCGTTCCCTCTGGACACCGCCCGCCGGGCGTGGTATGCTCAACAAAAGTTGCGAAGGAGGGATGCGCGTGCGGGTACAGGCGCGCAGGCTGCACATCAAACCCGGCTCCATGCAAAGCCAATCGTCAGCGACGGTTGCATGGAGGTTTGCCCGTCGCTGACCGCGATTGGCTTGGCTCGCGGACCGATGAAAAACGAGAGGAGCCGAGCATCATGACCCATGAGAAACACTCCCCGCTGCCCGGCGGCAGCGTCAACGAGGTGTACCGGCAGGGGGACGTCGTGCGCCGACGGGACAAGGGCGGCCCCATGCTCCACGCCTACCTGCGCTACCTGGAGCGGGCGGGCATGGCCGGGGTGCCGCGCTTTGTGGGCGCGGACGGCGAGGGCTGGGAGATTTTGACCTACCTGCCCGGGCTGACCCAGGACAACGGCCTGCCCATGTCGGACCCGATTTTGCGCTCAGAGGAAACCATCGTCCAGGCCGCGGCGTTTCTGCGCCGCCTGCACGACGCGTCGGCGGGCTTTCTGCCCGAGGCGCTCGCGGCGGGCTGGGTCAACCCGACCGACCCGCTGCCGCCGGAGACCATCTGCCACAACGACGCGGCGGTGTGGAACTTTGTCTTTGAGGAGGGGCGCGTGGCCGGGCTGATCGACTTTGACCAGGCCCGGGCGGGCAGCCGCCTGTGGGATATCGCCTGGTCGGTGTACGGCGTGGCGCACCTGGCCCCCTGGCTGCCCGGGGAGCCCTACCGCGCCCAGGCCCACGCCGGGCTGTACCGCCGCAGGATCGCGCTGTACTTCCAGGCCTACGGCATGCCCGTCCCGCCGGATTTCACCCGCCTGGCGTGCCAGCGCGTCCGGGTGGGCGTGATCGACGACCTGCGCCACAAGGCCGCGCAGGGCGACCCGGCGGCCCGGCGCAACATCCAGCAGGGCGCGCTGACCCACTATGAGCGGGTCGTCGCCTTCATCGACCAGGAGGGGCCCGCCTGGGTGTAAACGCTCTTGCCCCCGCTTGCGCCAAGTGCGCGGGCGGGGGTTTCTCGCCGCTAAAAAACCCAAAACAGGAGGTACACCTCATATGCATCCATCCATCGCTGACGATTTATCGTCCTATTTCGGCATACGCTTCACCGGGGAGCGGCCGGTTTACGGCGGCCTGCTCAACCGCAAATGGCGCGTGGACACCGACCAAGGCCCGCTGCTGGTCAAGCAGTACAGCCGGGAGCGCTTCAGCCCGGCCAAGCTGGCGCGAATCGAGGCCGCCCTGGCCCGGCAGATCGCCCTGGGCGAGGCGGGCGCGCCCTGCCCGCGTCTGTGGCGGCGGGACGGGCGCATCCTGCGGGAGCTGCCCGACGGGGCGGTGTACATGGTGATGGAATTCTGCCCGGGGCGCGCCCTGGAGCCGGGGACCGCGACAAAGGGGCAGATGGCCAGCCTGGGGGAGGCCTGCGCTCGGATGCACGCGGCCATGGCGCAGCTGCCCGGGGGGCGAGGCGGGCCGCTGCCCGAGGGGGGCTACAGCCTGGGGGCGCTGCGGGCGCACCTGGCGGCGGCCGACCCGGGCGAGGCGGACCTTGCGCCCGAGGGGCGGGCGGCCTACCGCCGGGCGTTGGCGGCGGCCAGGGAGATCGTCCGCGCCCTGCCCGGGGATTTCTTCGGCGGCTTTGCCCGGGGCTGGGCCCACGAGGATTTCCACAGCGGCAACGTGCTGCTCGGCCCTGAGGGGGTTTCGGCCATCGTGGACTTCGACCGCAACGCCCCGAGCTACCCGCTGCACGACGTGGGCCGCGCGCTCTTGTCCTTCGCCCTTGCGGACGGGGCGCTTGACGGGGAGAAGGTCGAGGCCTTCCGGGCGGGCTACAGCGCCCACCTGCCCCTGACCCGGGCGGACCTGGCCGCCGCGCTGCGGCTGACCTGGTGCGTCGAGACCCCCTGGTGGCTGCAGAGCGCCTTTTTCGGCCCCTGCGACGCGGTGCCCCGGCGCTTTGTGCGGGAGCTGCGCTTCGTCAGGGAGCGCTGGGCGGACCTGGAGCGGCTGGCGGGGGCGTAAAAAAACCCCCGGCAGCTCTCACTGTCGGGGGTGTGTTGCGGCGCGCGTTTTAGCCCGCCGCGGGCGCGGGGATCAGCCGCACGACGTTCCAGCTCTTGGCGGGCAGGCGCATCTGCAGCCGGCCGTCGGCGACCTGGGGCGCGGGCATCTCCACCGGGGCGACGGCGTCGGGCGCGTCGGCGGTGTTGACGGCCTTGAGGTCCTCGTGGGTCAAGAGGGTGTAGCCCTCGCCGACCAGGGGGCCGAAGGAGCGCAGGTCGATCTCCACGGGCAGGGGGTTGTCCAGGTCGCGGTTGACCATCATGATGTTGACCCCGCCGCAGTCGGTGGCCACGGCCATGGTGTCCAGGTAGGGCACGGCCTCGTAGCCCGGCGCGTCGTAGACCGGGCTAGAGACCAGGGGCTTGAGGGCGACGCCCCGGCCGTAGCGGCTCATGTCGCGGAAGGGGTAGAAGATGGTCTGCCGCCAGCTGCGCCCGCCGGTTTCGGTCATGATCGGGGCGATGACGTTGACCAGCTGGGCCAGGCAGGCGATCTTGACCCGGTCGCTGTGGCGGATCAGGCTCATCATCAGGCAGCCCACCATCAGCGCGTCCTCGAAGGTGTACACGTCCTCCAGGCGGCCGGGGGCCTCGACCCAGTGGGGGATCTTCGCGTCGGCCTCGTTGGAGTGGAACCAGACGTTCCACTCGTCGAAGGAGAGCATGATCTTCTTCTTGGAGCGCTTCTTGGCGCGCACGAACTCGCAGGTGGCGGTGACCGCCTCGATGAAGGCGTCCATGTCCAGGCTGCCGGCCAGGTAGCTGCGGGTGTCGCCGGAGGCGTTGCCGTAGTAGTTGTGCAGGGAGAGATAGTCCACCTGGTCGTAGCACTCGGAGAGCACCGTGGCCTCCCAGTCGGGGTAGGTGGGCATCTTGGAGTTGGAGGAGCCGCAGGCCACCAGCTCGATGGTCGGGTCGATCCACTTCATGACCTTGCCCGCCTCGCAGGCCGCCCGGCCGTACTCATAGGCGGTCTTGTGGCCGATCTGCCAGGGGCCGTCCATCTCGTTGCCCAGGCACCAGAGCTTGACGCCGTAGGGCTCCTTGCGGCCGTGGGCGATGCGCCGGTCGGACAGGGCGCTGCCGCCGGGGTGGTTGCAGTACTCGACGATCTCCCGGGCCGCGTCGGTCCCCCGGGTGCCCAGATTGATGGCCATCATCATCGAGGAGCCCGCCTTGTCCAGCCAGTCCTGGAACTCGCCCATGCCGATGGTGTTGGGCTCGGTGGTGAACCAGGCCATGTCCAGCCGGCGGGGCCGCTCGGCCACCGGGCCGACCGAGTCCTCCCAGTTGAAGCCCGAGACGAAATTGCCCCCGGGGTAGCGCACCACCGGCACATTCAGCTCGCGCACCAGCTCGAGCACGTCGCGCCGGAAGCCCTGCTCGTCGGCCGTGGGGTGGCCGGGGTCGTAGATGCCGCCGTAGACCGCGCGGCCCAGGTGCTCGATGAACGAGCCGTAGACCCGCTCGTCGATGCGGCTGACGGTGAAGTCCCGGTCCAGGGTGACTTTTGCCTTGTGTTCCGCCATGAAAGATTGCCTCCTCATCGGTGAAATGGACACACCCATACTTGAGGCTATTCTACCACATCGCCCGGCCCTTGGCCACGCCAAAATTCCGCCAGGGCCTCGGTCACGCCCCGGGGGGAGGCCACCAGCCCGGGCTCCCGGCCCAGCAGCTCGCGGTAGGGGCTCTGGCGGAAGCGCTCGTCGATCAGCAGGGCGATCCCCCGGTCGCCCTCGTCGCGGATGACCCGGCCCATGGCCTGCAGCACCCGGCGCATGCCCGGGTAGGCGTAGGCGTAGTCGAAGCCCCGGCGGCCCCGCTTGGTGAAATAGTCCCGCAGGCAGTCCACCTGCAGGCAGACCTGGGGCAGGCCCACGCCCACGATCATCACCCCGATCAGCCGCTCGCCCGCCAGGTCCACCCCCTCGCCGAACACGCCCCCCATCACCGCCAGGCCCAGCAGGCGGCCCCCCGGGGCGAAGGCCTCCAGGTAGGCCGCCCGCTCGGCCTCGGACAGGCCCTTGCCCTGGATGTGCAGGGGCAGGTCCTCCTCCCGGGCGAGCCGCTCGGCCGCCCGGCTCAGGTAGGCGAAGGAGGGGAAGAAGGCCAGGTAGTTGCCGGGCTTGGCCCGGTAGGCCGCGGCGATCATCCCGGCCACCTCGGGCAGGGTGCGCTCCCGGTCGGCGTAGCGGGTGGAGACCCGGTCCGCCGCCAGCAGCAGCAGCCTTTCCGGGTCGAAGGGCGAGGCCAGGCGCATCCACGGGGCCTCGGGCACGCCGATGAGCTCCCGGTAGTAGTCCACCGGCGAGAGCGTCGCCGAGAAGAGCACCGCGCTGCTCCCCCGCTTGAGGCCCGCGGCGAGCTTTTGCGAGGGGTCCAGGCAGAACAGCTTGACCGAGAAGCCCCCCGCCGGGTCGGTCAGGGTGCGGTAGCGCTCCCCGTCGTAGTCCGCGAGCGCCCGGGCAAAGCCCAGGGCCTCGTAGTAGAAGGCCATCAGCTCCGGGGCGAAGGGGGGCTTTCGCTGCCGGGAGAGGGCCGCGTCCGCCGCGTCGCACAGGCGCAGCAGGGGCTCCTCCAGCTCCCCGGGGGGCTCGACCCCGGCGGCGGGCTGGTCGGGGCTGCGCTTTTTCAGCGCCAGCAGGGCGGCGTTCAGGCCGGTCAGGGCGCGGATCAGGCGCTTCTCGCCGGGGTCGTCGGCCTTGACCCGCTTTTTCAGCGCCAGCACGTCGGCCTTTCTCAGCGCGGCGGAGAACATCTCCCGCCCGCGCTCGACCAGGTTGTGGGCCTCGTCGATGAGAAAGGCGTACAGCCCGCCGCCGTCCTGGAAGTAGCGGCGCAGGTAGGCCCTGGGGTCGAAGAGGTGGTTGTAGTCCCCGATGATGACGTCGCAGGAGAGCGAGGCGTCCAGCATGGTCTCAAAGGGGCAGACCCGGTGCTCCCGGCAGGCCTCGGTCAGCTCCTCCGGGCCGATATGGGGCAGGGCGGCCAGCCGCTCCAGGCACGCGTCCACCCGGTCGAAATGCCCGGCGGCGTAGGGGCAGCGGGCGGGGTGGCAGCCCCCCTCCGGGGCGAAGCAGAGCTTGTCCTTGGCCGAGAGCACGATGTCCCGCGCGACCAGGCCGCCCTGGCGCATGCGGGCAATCGCCGCGGCGGCCACCTGCCGGCCCGGGGTGCGCGCCGTCAGGTAGAAGATCTTCTCGGCGCAGCCCTCGCCCATGGCCTTGAGCGCCGGGTACAGGCTGGCCAGGGTCTTGCCGATGCCCGTGGGGGCCTCCACGAGCAGGGTCCCCTGGCCCTTGACGGCGCGGTACACCTGCCCAGCCATCTCCCGCTGGCCCGGCCGGTAGGTCTCAAAGGGGAAGGGCAGGGATTGCACGCTGCGGTCCCGCTCGCGCCGGTGGCGCTCCCGCCCCTCCAGCCGGGCCAGCAGCCGCCCCGCCGCCCCCGCCAGAAAATCCCACAGCGCCCCGGCCTCAAACCCCCGGGTGAAGGACACCGTCTGCCCGCCCGGCAGGCAGATGTAGGTCAGCTTGATCCACAGGCGCTCGAGCCCCCGCTGCCGGCAGAGCATCGCCCCGTAGCAGCGCGCCTGCTCCCAGTGCTCCGGCGCGTCGTCCGGCCCGAGGGCCTCGGGCTCCCGGCCGGTGGTCTTGATCTCCTCGAGCACCGCGCCCTCCGGCCCGGGGTACACCCCGTCGGCCCGGCCCTCCACCACCAGGCGCACCAGCTCCCCCTCAAAGCGCGCCGACAGCGGCACCTCCGCCTCGTAGGCCGGACCCTGGGCCCCCTGATGCCGCTGGTGCCCCCTCGTGCCCTCCCACAGCCGCTTCATCGACGCGTAACCCGAGAGCAGGTCCCCCCGGCGCAGCGCCGCGTCCAGCAGCCCGTGCACCGACACGCGCTCCTCCCGCACGCCCTCACCCCCTTTGGGACATTGTACCACGGGGCGGGGCGGGGCGAAAGGGCCGAGAAATCTTGTCAAAATTGTATTGACCTTTTTCTTCGATTGGTTCATACTAGGATTGTGGAGAGACCTGAACCACAAGGGAGGGAAAGATGCATGAAGAAGCGCAACATCATCACCATCAGCCGGCAGTACGGCAGCGGCGGGCGGCTGATCGGCAAGGCCCTGGCCAAGCGGCTGGGCGTCGCCTTCTACGACAATGAGCTGATCACCATGGCCGCGGAAAAGAGCGGCTACGGCACCGATCTGTTCGAGAAGGCGGACAGCAAGGCCACCAACAAGCTGCTCTTCACCCTGTCGATGGGCACCATGGTGATGGGCAACGGCGGCATCGGCACCTTTGACGCCCCGCTCAACGACCAGGTGTTCATGATCCAGTCCAGCGTCATCGAGGAGGTGGCCTCGACCCACTCCTGCGTGATCATCGGCCGCTGCGCCGACTATGTGCTGCGCGAGGACCCGGACCGCACCAACATCTTCATCCACGCGGCGCTGCCGATTCGGGTGGAGCGGGCGATCACCCAGTACGGCGTCAAGAGCGACGAGGCCGAGGCCTTCGTCCGCAAGACCGACAAGCGCCGGGCCACCTACTACAACTACTACTCCGGCCTGAAATGGGGCGACAGCGACAACTACCATCTGAGCGTGGACAGCGGCGCGCTGGGCCTGGAGAAGACCTGCGACGTGATCGAGCAGTTCATCCGCGCCCGGGAGGACTGAGCGCGAAACGCATCGGGACCGGCTGATCCAGCCGGTCCCTTTTCGTTGCCGGCGCGGCGGGCCAGCGCGTCCCCGCGGGCCAGCCGCCCAGCCTGCGCGGAATTTGTCCAATAGGTCGTTGTCTTTCGATGGTAAAAATGGTATAATCTTACCAGAAAAGGAAAAATTCTTTCGGTCGACCCGGCGCCATCCGCCGGGTCGACTGCGCGCCTATGCGAAAAAGAGGAGGGGGCGGGTCAGGTGACCCAGGGGATGGACGAGCTGACCGGGCTGAGCGATCAGGTCGGCTTTGAATCTGCGGCGGAGGCGCTGCTCCGCCAGGGGGACGGGCAGGGCTTCTGCCTGATCTATTGGAACATCCGCCAGCTGCGGATCATCAACGATCTGCTGGGCCGCCAGGCGGGCGACGAGGCGCTGGCGGACTTTGCCCAGCGGCTGCTGGCTGGGCCCCTGTCCCTCGGGCAGGGGAACTACAAGTACTCCGTCTGCTGCGGGCTCTACCGCATCGAGCAGCCCGAGGCGTCCGTGCGCATGATGATCGACATGGCGGGCATGGCCATGGGGCGGGCCCGGGGCAACTACGCCGCGCCCTACGCCTGGTTCGAGGCGTCCATGTGGGAGGCGGCGGTTAAGGAGCACCAGCTCAACGCCGACTTTGCCGAGGCCCTGCGCGCCGGGCAGTTCGAGGTGTACTACCAGCCTATCTGCCGGGGGACGGACGGGCGCATCCAGGGCTGCGAGGCGCTGGTGCGCTGGAACCATCCCGCCCGGGGGCTGCTGCTGCCGGGGCAGTTCATGTCCCAGTTTGAGCGCAACGGGTTTATCGGCATGCTGGACCGATATGTGTGGGACGCGGTGTGCGGCGTGCTGGGTCGTCGGCTGGCCCGGGGCGAGGTGGTGGTGCCGGTGGCCATCAACGTGTCGCGCCTGGCCTTCTACGACGCCCGGGCCTTTGAGGACCTGCTGGCCATCACCCAGAAGCACCGGGTGCCGCCCAAATACCTGCGGGTGGAGATCACCGAGTCGGCCTATGCCGGGGACCCCGCGCCGGTGTGCGCGGCCATCGAGCGGCTGCACGAGCTGGGCTTCATGGTGCTGATGGACGATTTCGGCAGCGGCTACTCCTCCATGGGCACCCTGAAGGACTACCCCGTGGACGTGCTCAAGGTGGACAAGGTCTTCCTACAGCAGCTCGACAGCAGCCCCAAGGGGCAGGTCATCCTGGAGACGGTGGTGCGCATGGCCAAGTGGATGCATCTGCGGGTCATCGTCGAGGGGGTGGAGACCCGCGCCCAGTGGGACTACCTGCGCAGCATCGAGTGCGACCTGGTGCAGGGTTATTTCTTTCACCGGCCGATGCCCGAGGCGGCCTTCGCGGCGCTGCTGGAGCGCCAGGGCACCGAGGACCCGACCCGGACCGACCCGCTGGAGCCCGCCGACGGGGACATGGAGCTCAGCCGGCTGCTGCTGCAGGCCTTCACCCTGGGCCATACCCACGCCAACGCCGTCTTCTTCGAGATGATCGGCGGCATGGCGGTGCTGACCCTCAAGGGGGAGCGCCTGTCCACCCTGCAGCTGAACAAAACGGCCTTCCAGCTGTTCTTTCCGAATGAGCGCGTGCCGGGCGAGGGCTTCTTCCGCTACCGGCACGAGGTGCTCCCGCCCTACCTGGACGCGCTGGCCGACGGCTGCCGCCGCAGCTTCCTGCAGCGGCAGAGGGTGCAGATACAGGCCTACGACGGGGAGCGCTGGCTGCAGATGCAGGTTCAGTACTCCGGCAGCATGGGCGACCGCCAGGTGTTCTACTGCACCCTGGCGCCCGAGACCCTCGACGACGTGCCCGAGCAGCTGCGCTGCGCCTTCTGGCGGAGCATCCTGGATCAGCTGCACGACGGGGTCTACTTCGTCGACGCCGACCGGCGCATCCAGTATTGGAATCCCGCCGCCGAGCGCATCACCGGCTACCGCGCCGAGGACATCCTGGGCAAGCGCTGCCAGGACACCCCGCTGAACCATATCGACGGGCAGGGTCGGCCCCTGTGCCAGCTGAGCTGCCCGCTCTTTGCGGCCATGGTCGACGGCCAGATCCACCGCGACCGGGTGCTCGCTCGGCATCGGGAGGGCTACCGCATCCCGCTGCGGGTCACCATCCTGCCCTGAATCGAGAACGGCCAGGTCCGCGGGGCGGTGGAGCTGTTCACCCAGGATTCCCCCGCGGTCTATGAGGACCAGACCGTGGAGCGCCTGTCGCGCCTGGCCATGCACGACGACCTGACCCATCTGCCCAACCGCCGCTATCTGGAGAGCTTCCTGCGCTACAAGGTCGAGGAGCTTGAGCAGTCCGGCCGGGGCTTTGCGGTGCTCTTTGCGGATATCGACAATTTCACCCGCTTTAACAACCTCTACGGCCACCAAACCGGGGACCAGGTGCTCGTCGGCCTGGCCCGGGGCGTCGCCGAGCACATCCACAGCGACGACCTGCTGGGCCGCTGGGGCGGCGAGGAGTTCTTGGGGGTGCACGCCCTGTCCGACCCGGCGGCGGCCGCCGCCCTGGGGGAGAACTTCCGCCGGCTCGTCAGCGGCGTCCAGGTGCAGGCCGCGGGCCAGCCCGGCGCGCTGCGGATCACGGCCAGCGTCGGGGTGGCGGTGGCCCGGCCCGGGGACAGCGCCGAGGCGCTCATCGCCCGGGCCGACCGGCTGATGTACCAGGCCAAGGCCGCGGGCAAGGATCAGGTCAGAACCGGCTGATGCAGTCGGTCCTTCTGCCCGCCCCGGGGAAAATTCCCGTTGTATACATCACGGGCCTCGCCCGGCACAAGGAGGAACCTCTGCCATGAACATCCGCAAACCCTGTATGCTGGCCCAGCTCTACGCGGACCAGGTCCGCCCGGTCAACGCCGCCTCCCCCGAGCTGCGCTTTATCAACGCCGTGTGCGCCGGGCTGTGGGAGGACGCGGTCGCCCTCTTCCGGGAGCGCAAGCTCTTTCTCGACGAGGCCTGCGCCGTGGACGCGCCCTACGGCCGGTATGAGGGGCTCTCGGGGATCCGCGCCTTCGCCGAGGGGTTCGTCGCCCGCTTCGGGGCCGAGCGCGCCAGCCTGACCCCCATGTTCCAGACCGTGGCCAACGGCCGGGTGGCCCTGGAGGCGGTGCTCAACCTGGAGGTGGATGGGCAGATCGATCAGGTGCCCCTGTTCATGGTGGCGGACCTGCGCACCCCCGCGCTGCTCGACGAGCTGCGCATCTACACCCACTTCTCCTTCGTGCCCGGGCTCACCCCCTACCGCAAGCCGATGTTCCGCTCGGCGCACCTGGAGATGGGCGATCCCGGGCTGCTGACCGGCGCGGTGCGGGCTTACTACGAGGCGCTGCACCACGCCCCCTACTGCGATCCGGAGGCAGTCCACCGCACCTTCGCGCCGGACTGCCGCATGGGCGGGTACGAGCCCTGGGGCACCCCCCTGAAGACGGACGAGCAGCGGCGCGAGCAGGTCGCCTCCTTCGCCCAGGGGCTGAGCGCCTACATCCCCGCCTGTGTGGGCATGCGCTATGAGACCCTGATCGACGACGGGCGTACCTGCGTGATCGAGTGGGTGCACATCGTCTCCAAGCAGGGCCAGCGCGAGCGCAACCGGGTCTGCCTGTCGGGCGTGTCGGCCTATGAGCGCAACGACGAGGGCTATCTGTGCTCGGTGCGCATCAGCGACTACGCCGGCTACGAGCGGCAGATCGACTGGAGCCGCACCCCCATCTCCCAGCAGGAAGCCCAGGCCATCAACCTGGTGGAGGTCTTTCCCGCCGGCTGCGGCCGCAAGCCCCAGCAAGAGCCCTAAGACCCGCACGCAAAAAAAAAGCCGCTCCCGGCGTCTGCCGGGAGCGGCGCGTTTTGGGGCCTCAGCCTCCGTAGAGGGCGGCGATGCGGGCCTGGGCGGACTCGTCCTCCAGGAAATCGTCAAAGTCGGTGATCTTGTCGAAGATGCCGTTCGGGGTCAGCTCGATGACCCGGTTGGCGATGGTCTCGACGAACTCGTGGTCGCGGGAGCAGAAGAGCATGGTGCCCTTGAAGGCCTTCATACCCTCGTTGACGGCGGTGATGCTCTCCAGGTCCAGGTGGTTGGTGGGCTCGTCGAGCAGCAGCACGTTGGCGCCGGAGAGCATCATGCGCGCGAACATGCAGCGCATCTTCTCCCCGCCGGAGAGCACGCTCACGTCCTTGTAGACCTCGTCGCCCGAGAAGAGCATCTTGCCCAGAAAGCCCCGCAGGAAGCCCTCGTACTGGTCGGAGGAGTACTGCCCCAGCCACTGGAGCATGTTCAGGCCCTGCTTTTCAAAGTAGG
>JBMNTT010000045.1:0-21701 GCA_050945875.1 Christensenellales bacterium | reverse complement strand
GGCCTGGGCATAGCTGTCGTGCACCCGGTCCATGCGCGGCGCGGGCAGCCCAATGCCCACGATCACATCCACCGAAAGCTCGCTGATGATGGTTTCCTGCAGCGCCTGGGCCAGGTTGAGCACATCCTGGTCGTCCTCATCATCCTGCAGGCCTTGCATCAGGGCCACATGCGCGTTGTCCATGCGCACGGCCAGGGACCCCGAGCCCTTGGACAGCGCGGCCTCGACCACCTTGAAGATATTCTCCGAGGTATCCGGCAGGGAGGAAAGGATCAGCACGCAGTGGGGCTGGGCGCCATCCAGGCCATTCTCCCGCAGCAGCGCGGCGCACTCCACCTCCCCCATCTCCCCCAGCAGCAGTTTGCGCAGGGACTGCTCCAGGTTGGGCTTCTGCGCGGACGCCTTGAGCAGCATCTCGAGGTTTTTGCACAGCAGGTAGCAGTCGGTCAGGGCGTGGGCGTCGTCCCCCTCCACCGCCGCGACGAGCTGGCCATAGCGGCAGGTGGGGAACAGCCCAAAACAGCGGCCCTCCCACACGGCCCGGCCCTGCTGCCAGGGCAGCGTCTCCAGCTGAGGTTCGGTATATTCGGGCGCATGATCGGCGCTGGTCGCGATGATCTGTCCCTTGCGGTCCATCACCGTCGCCTGCAGTCCAGTCTGCCGATACAGTTCTTCGATCACCTTTTCCACGGATTTATACATGCTTGCCTCCCTCGCTTGATTGGCCGGGCGAAGCCCGGTCCGCCACGCCCTCAAAAAACAAGGGCAGAACATCTCATCAATGTTCTGCCCCCCAGATCGAAATTCCTGCTTTGTCGGCGCTCGGCGCAAGAGCCACCCCCCGCCCCGCGCGCCAGGCGGGATTTAGCGATCCATCAGCGTCAGCTCGGTCTCCTTGTCGAAGAAGTGCAGGCGCTCGCCCTCCATGGCGATCTTGACAGTGTCGCCCTGGCGGGACACGCTGCGGGGATCGACGCGGGCGATGATGTTGTCCTCCTTGCCGTCGATGGACAGGTAGAGGTAGGTCTCGGAACCCATCAGCTCCACCACCTCAACCTTGGCGGTGAACACCTCGTCCATGTGCTTCTGCAGCATCTCGGCGTCGTCGCTCAGGTTCTCCGGGCGGATACCCATGAGCACTTCCTTGCCGTCGACATCGGGATCCTTGAACTTGGCGACCTTCTCGGCGGGCACCTTGATCTTGTTATCGCCAAACAGGGCATACACCTCGTTGCCGTTCTTCTTCAGGGTGACCTCGATGAAGTTCATCTGGGGCGTGCCGATGAAGCTGGCCACGAACTCATTGGCGGGATAGTCGTACAGGTTCTGGGGCGTATCCACCTGCTGGATGAAGCCCTCGCGCATTACCACGATGCGGCTACCCATGGTCATGGCCTCGGTCTGGTCATGGGTCACGTAGATGAAGGTGGACTGCAGGCGGTTGTGCAGCTTGGTGATCTCGGTGCGCATCTGCACGCGCAGCTTGGCATCCAAGTTGGACAGAGGCTCATCCATCAGGAAGACCTTGGGCTCACGGACGATGGCGCGGCCCAACGCGACACGCTGGCGCTGACCACCGGACAGGGCCTTGGGCTTACGGTTGAGCAGGTGCTCGATGTCCAGGATGCGAGCGGCCTCCTTCACGCGGCGGTCGATCTCAGCCTTGGGGGTCTTGCGCAGCTTCAGGCCGAACGCCATGTTGTCATACACGGTCATATGGGGATACAGCGCGTAGGACTGGAACACCATGGCGATGTCGCGCTCCTTGGGAGGCGTCTCGTTCATCAGCTTGTCGCCGATGTACAGCTCGCCGTCGGTGATCTCCTCCAGGCCGGCGATCATACGCAGGGTGGTGGACTTACCGCAGCCGGAAGGTCCGACCAGCACGATAAACTCACGATCCTCAATGTCAATGGTGAAATCGCTAACAGCGGCCACGTTACCGGCAAATACCTTGTAGAGATGCTGCAAAGAAACACTTGCCAATGAGAAAACCTCCTCAGCACTGAACGTGCTTTATTATGTTCTTTATTATAGCGGGTTTGTCAACGCCGCGCCATGTCAGTTTTACACAAAAAAACCTGTGGCTTTTTGTAATTGACCGGTCTGAGCTCATTTCTGGCCGTAATAGGCGTTTTCTCCGTGTTTGCGCAGGAAATGCTTGTCCAGCATCGCCTGATCGACCGGGGGCGCGCTGGGACAGAGGGCCAGGGTGCCGCTGGCCATCATGGCCACCTGCTCGAGGACCTTGGCGTTGTGCACCGCCTCGGCCCCATCCTCGCCCCAAGCGAAAGGCGCGTGGCTCTTGACCAGCACCGCCGGGATGTAGACCGGGTTGAGGCCGCGCTGCTGGAAGGTTTCGTAGATGACCTTGCCCGTGTTGTACTCATACGCTCCGCGGATCTCCGCCTCGGTCAGCGCGCGGGCGCAGGGTACCGGGCCATAGAAATAATCCGCGTGGGTGGTGCCATAGCAGGGAATATCCCGCCCCGCTTGCGCCCACATGGTGGCGTAGGTCGAGTGGGTGTGCACGATGCCGCCGATGTCAGCAAAATCGTTGTACAGCACCAGATGGGTGGGCGTGTCGCTGGAAGGGCGCAGCGCGCCTTCCACCTGCTTCCCCTCCAGATCCAGCACCACGATGTCCTCCGCCTTGAGCTGCCGGTAGGGCACGCCGCTGGGCTTGATGGCGAAAACCCCCGCCTGGCGATCCACCTGGCTGACGTTGCCCCAGGTATAGATCACCAGGTCCTCCTGGTACAGCGCCATGTTGGCCTCGTATACCGCTTCCTTCAGTGCACGATACATGATCTTTCCTCCTCGATTGTTACCGACCCCATCACTTGCCTCCATTGTACAACATTCGAGCCGATGGATGCAATCGCTTTCAACTATATAGTAGAAACGCTGGGGATAGGCCGCCGACTTTCCGCCCCGCGGCGCCCAATCCCCGAAGCAAAAGCTTTGCATAAAATTTCGATTCAGTGCTTGCATGTTTATTCGCGTCCGTGTATAATCGTTCAAGACAATACACCAAAGGAGCGCATCGCCATGGATCAGCAGTTCCAGGAGACCATGATCAGCAAGGCTAATATTCTCATCGAGGCCCTGCCCTATATCCAGCGCCTGAGCGGCAAAACCATCGTCGTCAAATACGGCGGCAACGCGATGATCGATGAAAAGCTCACCCGCACCATCCTGCAGGACATCACCCTGCTCAAATACGTGGGCGTCAACCCCATCGTCGTGCACGGCGGCGGCCCGGACATCAACCAGATGCTCAAGGCCCTGGACATCCCCACCCAGTTCCACAACGGCCTGCGCATCACCGACGCGGCCAGCATGGAGGTGGTGCAGATGGTGCTCACCGGCAAGATCAACAAGAACATCACCGCCAAGATCAACTCCCTGGGCGCCAAGGCCATCGGCCTGTGCGGCAAGGACGCCAACCTGATCCAGGTGGTCAAAAAAGCGCCCACCGCCGACGGGGTCGATCTGGGCTATGTGGGGGAGATCACCGGCATCAATACCAAGCTGCTCAAGGTGCTGGCCGAGGACGAGTACATCCCGGTCATCGCGCCGGTGGGCGTGGGCGCCGACGGGGAAAGCTACAATATCAACGCCGACACCGTCGCCGGGGAGATCGCCGCGGCGCTGGCGGCCGAGAAACTGATCTTCCTGACGGATATCGAGGGCATCCGCCGCGATCCTAAGGACCCCGGCACCCTGATCTCGGCGATCTCGGTGGCGGAGATCGAGACGCTGCTGGCCGACGGCACCATCGAGGGCGGCATGATCCCCAAGGTCAAGGGCTGCATCAAGAGCGTGCAGATGGGCGTCAACCGCACCCACATCCTCGACGGCACCATCCCCCATCCCCTGCTGCTGGAAATCTTCACTGACAAGGGTATTGGCACGATGGTCACCCGTTGACCGCCTGGGTTCGGCCGGCCGCTATCAGCGACCGGCCGATTTTTTATTCAGAAAAGCTTGCATGTTTATACAAACTGGAGTATAATACCCTCATTCACCAAACAAGGAGGCGGCCCGCCATGGCGCATACCCTCGCGCAGGTTCAGCAGCTGGACGCGCAGTACTATATGAATACCTTCGGCCCCCGCAACCCCGTGCTCTTCGTGCGCGGGGAGGGGTCCACCCTCTACGACGACACCGGCAAGGCCTATACCGATTTTCTCGGCGGCATCGCCGTCAACGCCCTGGGGTATGGGCATCCGGCCCTGACTCAGGCGGTCTGCGAGCAGACCCAGAAGCTGATCCACGTGTCCAATCTGTTCTACAACGAGCCGCAGGCGATGCTGGCCGAGCGGCTGATCTCCCATACCCAGCTGGACAAGGTTTTCTTCTGCAACAGCGGGGCCGAGGCCAACGAGGCGGCCATCAAGCTGGCCCGCAAATACTTCTTCGAGAAGGGCGAGGAGCGCTACGAGATTCTCTCGGCCAAGAACTCCTTCCACGGCCGCACCCTGGCCACCGTGGCCGCCACCGGCCAGGAAAAGTACCAAAAGCCTTATCGACCGCTGCCCACAGGCTTTGTCAACATCCCCTACAATGATCTGGCCGCCGCCCGGGCCGCCGTGGGCCCCCACACCTGCGCGGTGCTGCTGGAGACCATCCAGGGCGAGGGCGGCGTCATTCAGGCTGATCCCGCGTACCTGGCGGGCATCGCCCAGCTGTGCCGGGACCATGGCCTGCTGCTGATCTTCGACGAGGTGCAGACCGGCATGGGCCGCACCGGCAAGCTCTTCAGCTATGAGCACTTCGGCGTCGTGCCGGACATCCTGACCTCCGCCAAGGCCTTGGGCGGCGGGGTGCCCATCGGCGCGGTGCTGGCCAAGGCCGAGGTCGCCGCAGCCTTCCACCCCGGCGATCACGGTACCACCTTTGGCGGCAATCCCCTGGCCTGCGCCGCGGGCCTGGCGGTGATGCACACCCTCTACGAGGGGGGCCTGCTGGCCCAGTGCGCCGCCACCGGCGAGGTCTTCAAGGCCAAGCTTGAGCAGCTGGCCCGGGACATGCCCGACAAAATTGTGGACGTGCGCGGCAAGGGGTTGCTGCTGGGCTGCGAGCTGGCCGCGCAGATTTCCGGCCCTTCAGTGGCCGCCCAGTTGCTTCAGATGGGGTTCGTGGTCAACTGCGCCGGACACAACACCCTGCGCCTGGCCCCGCCCATGATCATCACCCAGCAAGAGATCGATGCGCTGCTCGAGGCGCTCAAGCGCGTGCTCAGCGCGCAGTAAATTAAAAAAATGGAGGGTATCCCCATGCAGTTTTTGACCGATTCCCTGCCCCAGAAGCCGTTCCCCCATAAACACCTGCTCTCCCTGACCGATTACAGCAGCGAGGATGTCCTCTGGCTGCTGGGTAAGGCGTTGCAGCTCAAGGCTGAGCGCAAGGCCGGCGTCCCCCATCCCCTGCTGCAGGGCAAAACCCTGGGCATGATCTTCTCCAAGCCCTCCGCCCGCACGCGCATCTCCTTTGAGGTGGGCTTCCACCAGCTGGGCGGGCACGCCCTGTACATCTCCGACCAGGAGATCGGGCTGGGCCGCCGGGAGTCGGTGCCCGACGTGGCGCGGGTGCTCTCCCGCTTTGTGGACGGTATCATGATCCGCACCTTCGCCCAGGCCGACGTGGAGGGGCTGGCCCAGTACGGCTCGGTGCCGGTGATCAACGGCCTGACCGACCAGTATCATCCCTGCCAGGCCCTGGCGGACCTGATGACCTTCTACGAGCACAAGGGCGGCTTCGCGGGCCGCAAGCTGGTCTACGTCGGCGACGGCAACAACGTCGCCCACTCCCTGGCGCTGGCCTGCGCCAAGGTGGGTCTGGATTTCACCATCGGCTGCCCCAAGGACTACATGCCCGATCCGGCGGTCATGGCTGCGGCCGAGCGGGCCGCCGCTCAGACCGGCGCGGCACTGCGCATCGTGCACGACCCCAAGGCCGCCGTCCAGGGGGCTGACGCCATCTACACCGACGTGTGGACCAGCATGGGTCAGGAGGCCGAGAAACAGCAGCGGCTGCAGGATTTCGCAGGCTATCAGGTGGATGATCAGCTGATGGCCGCCGCCAAGGGCGATTGCGTCTTCATGCACTGCCTGCCCGCCCATCGGGGCGAGGAGGTGGCCGCGTCGGTCATCGAGTCCGCCGCGTCGGTGGTCTTCGACGAGGCCGAGAACCGCCTGCACGCCCAGAAGGCCGTCATGGCCCTGTTGATGGCCGATTGATCCGATTGCCCGAGACCAGACACAAAGGAGTGCCGTTTTCATGGAACTGACCGTACGCTTAGCCACCCAGGCGGATATCCCCGCCATCATGGAGATCACCCGCGACGCCTTCACCCGCTATCAGCGGGATTTGGGCCTGCCGGGCAAGGTGGCCGCCTTGAAGGAGACCGAGGAAACGGTGCTCGAGGAGCTGCGCAGCAAGGTGGTGTTCGTCGGCCTGGTGGATGGGCGTCCGGTCGGCTCGGTGCGCTATGCCTTTTACGGCAACCTGGCCTATGTCAGCCGCTTTGGCGTGCGCTCGGACTGTCAGAAGGTCGGGATGGGCTCAGCGCTGATGCGGGCGGTCGAGGCCCACTGTGCTCCCCGGGGCGCGGACGGAATGGCGCTGCACACCTGCGCGCACATGACCGGGCTGATGCGCTTTTACTATCGCCAGGGGTTCTATGTGGACTCCACGAGCCGGGCCAAGGGGTACAACCGGGCGCTGCTGATCAAGCCGCTGAAGGATTTTGAGCCCGTGCCCGATCCCGTGGCGCAGCTGTGATCCCAATTATGGGAGGTTCACGGCGTGTATCGAGGCGTTCTCAGTACAGGCAATAGAATGCAAGCGATGTCGGAGAATACCACGGCGTCGCTTTTTAGTTTGGACAAACCCAGGCATCCCCGAGCGTTTTCCAGAGCCCATGCCCCGGTCCCCCGGGATTTTGCCCTGTGGCTGAGCGCGGCGCTTGTGGGTCAGGGGCTTGCCGCCCCGATCATCTGCCGGCCGCGGACCATTGCGCCCGCCGAAAAATCATGATAGGCTAAGAGGAAGAAACTGCTGGAGGTGCCGCGATGGAGATTCGTGCCGCTCACCGCCACCGGCCCTTTTCCTTTTATCTGCCCGGGCTGCTGGCGCTGCTGTTCTGCCTGGGTCTGGCCGCCGGATGGTACGCCCTGCCCTGGTTCAAGGGGAGCTTCGCGCTGTTCCACAGCCGTATCGCCTATCAATTCAGCTACGGGCTGTTGATGGGCATATGCCTGGTGGGCTTGACCGCCTTTCTCTACCGGTTCCAGCCCCTGCTGCTGCGCATCCTGCTGTACCTGTTCTTCAGCGCGCTGGTCTTCGTGGTCTTCTGCGCGATCTATGAGTACAAGATGCCCCCCTCGGCCGACCTGAGTCAGCTGCCCGGGGAGCGCTGGGCTATGGTCTTCAGCCTGGCCAAGATGATGCCCTTTTGCTGGGGCATCGGCTGCTGCTATCTGGCGACCCCGATCTGCCACTACTTTTTCCACATTCGCCGGCCCGCCTGGCTGCTGTTGACGGTCATGGCCGCCGCGCCCATCGCGGCGGTCGTGCTCGATCAGGTCATGCCCTGGTACACCATCATCACCCTGGACTATCCCGTGGGCGTTCCCATCGCCGACCAGTCCCTGGAAAACCGGCTGGTGATGCTGCGATACCTGGAGTACACCCTGATCGCCGTGGTGATGGCGCTGCACCTGAGCTGTTTCTGGTCGCTGCGCAACCATCCCTATCGCCGTCTGCCCGCAGGGTTCGGTCCCCCGCTGGCGCTGCTGGCCGCGGGCGTGGTCATCCGACTGATCCCCACAGCAGCCAACCCGAGGGATTTCCTTTGGTGGCTGTGCGCGGCGCTGCTGGCGGCCACCACCTGCGCCCTGGGGCTAGAAATCCTGGGCAAGCAGTATCGGCGGGCTCGCCGACGCCGACGCGCGTCTCCGCCCGGTGCAGCCGGCAAGGGCAACTGAAAGGACCCCAACGACGACGTGTCGCTGGGGTCCTTTTTTTGATGGATCAATCCTGCTTGGAAGGGTCCTGGGGCGCTTGGGGCGGCACCGGCGGATGGCTGGGCGTCTGGAAACCTTGGGGTTGGGGCGCGCAGGCCGAGGGCTGAGGCGCTTGGCCCTGCGGCGCGGCTGGCGCGCTGGGCATCGGCTGGGCGGGCTGGACAACCGGCGCGCCCGGCACGGTCTGCTGCGGGGCTACCGGCGCGCTCGGCGGCGTCGACTGACCCTGCGGCGCAACCGGCGCACCGGGCATCGGCGCGGCCGACGCGTTCGACTGGCCCTGCGGCGGCTGATAGCCGGGCGCCGAGGGCATCTGGGGAGCGATCAATCCGTAGGCCTTGTTGGCCAGGGTCGAGATTCCCGGGATGTTGGCGTCCTGCCCCTTGAGCACCCGCGCGATGGCCACGATGGCAAAGACCAGGATGGCGACCCACACCAGCGAATCGATCACATCGAAGGCCCTGCCCAGGTAGCTGCCTACCACGGGCATGGCATAGAACAGGCCCGATAACGTATTGAGCACCACGCTGATCAGGCTGGAGGCGACGCCCAGCAGCAGCGCCTGAATGCTCTGGCGCGCGGCCCACGCGTGCTGTTCCGCGGCGATGGCAAAACCCGCCACCAGCAGGCACAGCACCGGCTGGCCCAGAATGGCGAACAAGAACGCCAACAGCGGATACAGCCACGGATAAAACCCAAACCGACCTTTTTTCATGGATTTCACTCCCTCCGATTTGTTTACTATCAATATAACACGCTCCCACATGCTGTCAAGGGATTTGATTCGCGGGGGATCACACCGCCCGCAGGACGGCCTCCCCCTCGGGCAACATCGAGATAAACTGCTCCGCCGCCGCGGACAGCGGCCCCTGGGGCAGCGCCAGCCCAAGCTGCCGCGTGGGGAAGGGCTGAGCCAGCTCCAGCTCGAACAGGCCCTGGGCGAACATCGCCGGATCGACGAACTCCCGGATGACGCAGGACACCCCCAATCCGATGCGCGCAAACTCGCTGAGCAGATCCAGGCTGGACAGCTCGATCTGCGGATGCAGGCGCACGCCCTGGGCCTGAGCGAAAGCGTCCACCACCCGGCGGGTCACGGCGGTATCCTCCAGCATCAACAGCGGCAGCTGGTCCAGCTGCGCGAAGGTGATGCGCTGCCCCTTCAGATGCTGATAGCGGCTGCCCGCGACCCAGCAATCGTGGATATCCAGGCAGGGGCGCACCCGCACCTCCGGTGCGGAGATGGGCATATTGACAAAGCCCAGGTCGATCTTGCCCTCCCGCAGCAGCTGAACCGTGCCCTGGCTGGTGCGGTTGATGATGTGCAGCCCGACAGCCGGATAGCTCGCCGAGAAGCGCTCGAACAGGTCCAACAGGTAATAGCGGCACAGGGTGTCGCTCGCTCCAATGCGCAGCGAGCCCGCCCGAAGCTGCTGCAGCTGGGTGTAGTGTTCCTCACCGCTCTGCAGCAGGGCCACCGCCCGCTCCACGAAGGGTAGCAGCGCTCGCCCCCCGCCGGTGAGTTGCACCCCCCGGGCGCTGCGCTCAAAGAGCTTGCCCCCCAGGCTGTTCTCCAGCTGGGCGATGGCCTGGCTGACCGCCGGCTGGGTAATATACAGCGCGCGGGCGGCCGCCGAGAAGCTGCCAGCCTTGGCGACCTCCAAAAAAATCCGGTAGAGCTCCCAGTTCATCCATAACCTCTCCTTATGCCTCCGCGCAATTTTCATCCCTTCACGAACGGCTTTGTTTTCAGTATAATGGGCCTTAGCGGCGAAATCAACCGCCCCAGAGCCAGAGATATAAGGAGGAACGCCAGCCATGCGTACCATTGGAACCAAGGTCATGGGCATCCGCACGCCCATTATTCAGCAGGGGGATGATCTGGCCCAGATCGTCGTCGACTCGCTGCTGCAGGCAGCTGAGCAGGAGGGCTTCGCCTTCCATGACCGGGATGTGGTGGGCATGACCGAGGCCATTGTCGCCCGCAGCCAGGGCAACTACGCCACGGTCGATCAAATCGCCGCGTGCGTGCGGGAGTTGTTCCCCCAGGGCACCGTCGGCCTGGTGTTCCCCATACTCAGCCGAAATCGCTTCGCCATGCTGCTCAAGGGTATCGCCCGGGGCGTGGACAAGTTGGTGGTGCAGCTGAGCTACCCCGCCGACGAGGTGGGCAACGAGATCGTCGACCGCGATCGGGTGGACGCCGAGGGCCTGAACCCCTACTCCGATGTGCTGACCGAGGCGGACTTCCGCAGGCATTTCGGCCAGGAAGTCATCCATCGCTTCACCGGCGTGGACTATGTTTCCTACTACAAGAGCCTGGGGGATAACATCGAGGTCATCCTCTCGGCCAACCCCCGCGCCATCCTGGCCTACACCGACCAGGTCATCGCCGCGGACATCCATACCCGCAAGTACACCCGCCGCTCCCTGGAGCGCGCCGGCGCGCGCCAGGTGGTCACCCTGGACCAGCTGCTCTGCGCCCCGGTGGACGGCAGCGGCTACAATGAGAAATACGGCCTTCTGGGCTCCAACAAGGCCACCGAGGAGAAGGTCAAGCTCTTCCCGCGGGACTGCCAGAGCGTCGTGGACCGGGTCGCCGCCATGCTCAAGCAGGCCACGGGCAAGGACATCGAGGTGATGGTCTACGGCGACGGCGGCTTCAAGGACCCTGTCGGCGGCATCTGGGAGCTGGCCGACCCGGTGGTCTCCCCCGCCTACACCGCCGGCCTGGTGGGCACGCCCAACGAGCTGAAGCTCAAATACCTGGCGGATACCAAGTTTGCCTCCCTGCGCGGCGAGGCGCTGCGCCAGGCCATGCAGGAGGAGATCGCCCACAAGACCAGCGACTCGCTGGTGGGCAACATGGCCGCCCAGGGTACCACGCCCCGGCAGCTGACCGACTTGCTGGGCTCGCTGTGCGACCTGACCAGCGGCAGCGGCGACAAAGGAACCCCGGTGGTGCTGGTCCAGGGCTACTTCGACAACTACGCCACCGAGGCGTAATCAAGCGCGCAGAAAGCGGATGCCGGTGCATCCGCTTTTTTTGTGCGCATTTCACCGCGCGCATCGATCTGCCCTGGTCTGTGGGTACGTGCAAGCGTATGCAGCAAAACCCACCAAAAAACGAATCAAAAACTTTCCGCGTTCGAAAGGGTCGTTCCCTTGCAAGTCGGTTGAGCAACTTCTATAATAAAAGATAGTTCCAATTTGCAAAGGAGGATTTGTTGATGTCCAAGCATGTCGTGTTGTCCCCTGACGGCCGCGTGGAACTGCTGCTCACCTACGCTGAGGGCAAGGTGTTCTACGAGGTCAGCCGGGATGGCGTACTGGTGGCTGACCGCGCACCTCTGGGCCTGGTGCTGCCCGATTGCGACCTGTCCGAGGGCCTGTGCCTGAAGGACGAAGTGCGCGACGAGATCAACGAAACCTACACCATTCCCGCCTTCAAGAAGGCGACCTGTCTCAACCACGCCAACACCATCGCCATGTCCTTCACCAAGTGCGATCGCACCCTGGTGGTCGAAGGCCGCGCCTTTGACGACGGCGCTGCGGTGCGCCTGGTGCTGATGGGCGAGGGCAAGGGCGAGATTGACCACGAGACCACCGCCTTCGCGGTGCCCGAGTGCGCCGACACGGTTTACGGCATGAAGTGGCTCTGCTCCTATGAGGACCACTATCATCCCATCCCCAAGGAGGACCTGCATCAGAACATCTATGCCTTCCCCCTGTTGGTGCATGTCAGCGCCAAAACCTGGGCGCTCTACGCCGAGGCCGCGGTCTTTGGGGATTACGGCGGCAGCAACCTGCAGTCCACCGCCGAGAACCCCAGCCTGCTCAGGGTACACAAGGCCACCGACAAGCTCGACGCCATCACCAGCGAGCTGCCCATGAAGACCCCCTGGCGCGCGGTGATCTGCGGCGACTTGAACGATATCGCCACCACCAACCTGCTGGAGAACCTCAATCCCCCCTCCATCGTGGAGGACCCCTCCTTCATCCAGCCCGGCGTGTGCGCCTGGAGCTGGATGAGCGAGCACAGCTCCGCCAGCGATCCGCAGCGCATGCGCGATTATGTGGACTTCGCCCAGGAGATGGGCTGGCCTTTCTCGGTGGTCGACGGCGGCTGGCCGGGCCATGTGGACATCCCTGAGCTGGTCAAGTACGCGGCCCCCAAGGGCGTAAAGATCTGGGTGTGGGAGCACAGCCAGAAGATGCGCGATCCCGAGGAGGCCGAGGCCAAGATGAAGCTGTGGAGCAGCTGGGGCGTGGTTGGGTTGAAGATCGACTTCTTCGAGTCCGACTCCCAGGAGCGCGCGCAGCAGTTTGTCATGCTCGCGGAGCTGGCGGCCAAGTATCGCCTGATGATCAACTTCCACGGCTGCATGAAGCCCTCGGGCACCAGCCGCGTGTGGCCCCATGTGCTCTCCTACGAGGCGGTGCAGGGCGGCGAGTACCTGGCCAACTTCTCCACCTTCACCCCCGGCGGCCCCGACGCGGCGCACAACTGTACCCTGCCCTTCACCCGCAACGTCATGGGCCCGATGGATTACACCCCCGTGTGCTACCGCAGCTACACCACCGGCACCACCGACGCCCACCAGACCGCGCTGGCTATCGTGTTCACCAGCTATGTGATGCACGTGGGCGAGGGCAAGGAGAAGGTGGAGGAGAACCCCTGCGCGCCCTTCCTGAAGAAGCTGCACACCGCGTGGGATGAGAGCAAGCTGCTGGAAGGGTATCCGGCCAACTACGTCACGATGGCCCGCCGCAGCGGCGAGGATTGGTTCGTGGGCGGCATCTGCGCCCGCCGGCCCCGCAACTCCACCATCAAGCTGGACTTCCTCAAGGGCGACCTGTACGAGGCCGAGCTCTACTGCGACGATATCTCTGACATGCGGCCCACCGACGTGGCCAACGGCGCGATGGGTCCCATGACCCCCGAGATCGTCGCCCAGCTGGCGCCCATGCCCTCCCGCCCCTGCCAGCATCAGCATGACATCCACCTGGTCAAGGTGGAGAAGCTGATCGTCAAGAAGGGCGATACCCTGACCATCCCCGAGAGCGCCAACGGCGGCTACGCCCTGTACCTGACCCCCAAGAAGTAAATCCGTGCAATCCAAAAGCACCCTGGTTATCCAGGGTGCTTTTTTGCGTCGCCTCAGTAGTTCTCGCTCATCCAGCAGCTCTTGGGGTAGAACACCTGCCCGAGCGCCTCGCGGTTGCCGTACAGCTGCGCGTCGGTGCGCCAGGCGATCTGGCTGAGCGGGAAGTCGCCCAGGATCATCGCGGAGAACAGGCCAATGGGCAGCTGGATATCGGCCTGCTCTTGGACTTTTTCCACCCGCACGGCCCGCCCCTGGTCGAAGGCGACCGCCCACACGCCGGTATTCTGGGGCAGCTGCGGATCGGTCACGCCGATGCGCGCGCTGCCGGCGCCCCGGTAGGCCGCCAGGCGCAGCGCCTGCTCAACGTTGACCACCCGGGCCATAGCGTAGGGCGCATGGGTCTGGCTGACCCGCTCGTCGAGCAAAAACTCGGGCATCTGGTCGCCGGGCACCTCGACGACCACCTCGTCATAGTAGGCGGCAAAGCCCTTGGCGAAGCTGAGCATCGCGTCAAAGCTCTCCCGATCGGCGGCGCAGAACGCCATCGGGCGGAAGCTGGCCGAGCACACCATCACCCGCTTGTCGCCCTCCATCTCCTTTTTGAAAAAGACATATCCCCGGGGCTGTCCCTGGGCGTTGCGGTAGAGATACCCATAAACCTGGTCCTTGGCGGGGTCGAGCTTTCGGATGCCATGCCAGTCCTCGGGTCGGCGGCGAGCCGCCAGGTTGTAGGCCGGGGCATACTGCGCGTAGACCTCCTCGAAGCCGCCCAACTCCCCCTTGCGGTAGGCGCTGAAGCTGCCCGGGTAGGGCTTGGCCCGAATCGCGGCCATGGGGATGCAGCAGCGCTTGATCCAGCTGCACACCTCGTAGCCGAACTGGCGGTAGTAGCCCACCGAGAAGGGGTACAGCCCGGAGAAAACCTGCCCGCGGGCGAACATCTCCGCCAGCGCGGCCCCGAACAGGGTGCGCACGCAGCCCTGCCGCCGCGCCTCCGGCAAGGTGCACACCCCGCCGATACCCGCCATACCCACCACATGGCCGTCAAAATACACCTCATAGGGATAGGCCCCCAGGGAGCTAACCACCCGGCCCTGGTCATCCTTACAGACCCAGCCATGCCGCCAATACTTGTCGTGCACGCTCTCGGGGCGGGTATCCATGCGGGCGAACATCGCCTCGGCCTCCCGGTCGAAGGCCTCCCCGTCAAAGGGAAAGCCGAAGCTGATGGCATTGAGCTCCTCCACGGCGCGGTAGTCCTCCCGCGCAATCCGCTGCGCTTTCATCGCGTCTCCTCCTTCATGCGTTTTACATAGGCGCGTCCGCGCCCCCGTCCGCCGCGTCATCGGGATACGCCCAGACCCCGGGCGACCTGCGGGGCGGCGGGGCAAAGGGCTCGCGCAGGGCGAACCCCCGCCGCCGCATCGCCTCAAAATCCCCCCGGCGCGAAGATGGCCATGAACGCGGCTAGCTTGCGCTGGCTTGATAGGTCCATTGTATCGGGTCGCGCGCGGGCTTGTCAATCGGCGCAAAAAAAGCCCCGCGTTGCGCGGGGCAATGGCTTGGGATCACTGCTTGACGAACCGGCTCTTGGTCGCTTTGCAGATCGGGCAGCGATAGTCGTCGGGCTCCTGATCGATGTCCCCCTCGTACACGTAGCCACATACCGAGCAGACGTAGCGCGCCGGGCTCTCGGGCGCCGCCTTCTCCTGCTGATAGGTGGGCGCGTTCTTGGGCGCGCGGCCCTTCTTAATCTGGTGATAATACTGATAGGTCATCACATCCCGGTCCTCGCCGCGCCGGGTATCGGTGACCTCGGCGAAAAGCACCACATGGCTGCCCAGGTCCTGGCTGGCGATCACCTGGCATTTGAGGTACCCCACTACCCCCTCATCCACCACCGGCGCGCCATCGAAATCGTGGTGCGCCACCTCGGCGAACTTGTCGGTGTCCCGGCCGGAGGTGAATCCCAGATAGGCCAGGGTGTTGCTGGGCGCCCGCTCCGACAGGATCGACAGAGCGAACTGTCCCTCCCGCTGGAGCACGCTGTAGGTATAGTTATCCTTGTTCATGCTGATGGCGATGGTCACCGGCGTGACGGTGATCTGCATGGCGGTGTTGATCACGCAGCCGGTGTCCCGGCCCCGGTCCTTGACGCCCACCACATACATGCCATACGACAGGTCCCACAATACGGATTCGTCCATCCTTACCTCCATTTTGCAGGCAAGGCCCCAGCCTGAGGGCTGGGGCCCGCGCCCGGCTGCGCCGATCGGATCAGTAGTTCTCGGCCTTGATCTGGAAATAGGCCTGGGGATGGGCGCACACGGGGCAAACCTCGGGGGCCTTCTCGCCCACATGGATGTGGCCGCAGTTGGAGCACTGCCACACCACGATGCCGCCCTTGTCGAAGACCTTGCCCTCGGTCAGGTTGGCCAGCAGCTTGCGATAGCGCTCCTCATGCTCCTTCTCGATCTTGGCGACGGACTCGAACAGGTAGGCGATGTGGTCGAAGCCCTCCTCCTTAGCCTCCTTGGCGAAGGTGGCGTACATGTCGGTCCACTCATAGTTCTCGCCCTCAGCGGCGGCCTTGAGGTTGGCGGCGGTGTCGCCGATGCCATCGAGCAGCTTGAACCAAATCTTCGCGTGCTCCTTCTCGTTGTTGGCGGTCTCCTCAAAGATCGTCGCCATCTGCACAAAGCCCTCCTTGCGGGCCTTGGAGGCGAAGTAGGTGTACTTGTTGCGGGCCTGGCTCTCACCGGCAAACGCCGTCTGCAGGTTCTGTTCCGTTTTGCTGCCCTTCAAATCCTTCATGATGTACAGTCCCCTTTCGTATAATGGATGTATCGCTGAGCACCCCGTGCTCGAAGACTCGTCAGGTTTCCTCGGCCGCGCACCGCGGACAGATGCCGTGGAAGATGGCGTCCATCCCCGTGATTCGACACCCGGCAATGCGCTGCTCCCGAAAATCCGGCATCACCGAGGCGGGTAGGTCGACCACCGCCCCGCAGCGCTCACAGATCAGATGGTGATGGGGATGAATGCTGGCATCGAACCGGTCGGCCCCCTTGGCAATCGGAATCTTGACCAGCCGACCCATCTGGCTGAGCTGGTTGAGGTTGCGGTACACCGTGGCGATGCTCAGGGAGGGGTTGTCCGGCTTGAGCAGGGTGAAAACCTCATCCGCCGTGGGATGACCGCTGCGATGCTTCACCGCGCCGTAAATCAGCTCCCGCTGACGCGAATAGATCATGCGCCCCCTCCTTTCCCTCCGCCTCGGCTTATCGCCGCCCGCATAAGATCGAGAATCAATTTCATTCTTATTTTACCATGAAAACCCAATCTGTCAACCCCGTTTTCAAAAAATTTCGTCGATTTTGTCAAAACTGGACAGCGCCCGCCTCGCCGGGCTATACTGGAGGCAATCCAACGACGAGGAGGGCACGATGACACGAATTAATCGCTCGGCGCAGGTCCAGCAACCCCTTGCGCCGAGTATCGCGGGTTGCTAGGCCGCGCCGCTTTTTCCCCAGAATAAAGGAAAGAAGCGTGCAATGATGAAAGTTACCTCTGCAATTGCGCCGCGCGATCGCGGCCGGGTCGTGGGCTACATTCTGATGGGCATCGCCACCAGCGTGCTGACCGCCCTGGGCATCCACCTATTCCAGCGCCTGCTGGATGACTACGCCGCGGGCGTGCGCGCATTCGGGCCGCTGGCGGGCTATGGCCTTGTGCTGATCGGCGGGTGCGTGCTGGCCTATCTGGACAATCTGTTCGACACCCAGCTGCTCCACGGCCTCTACCTCAACCTCAAACTTCAGGCGCTGGAGAAGATGCAACGCATCGCCTACCCCGCCTACCAAAATCTGGGCGTGGGCCAGCTGATCCAGCGCATCGAGAACGGCGCCGCCGCCGGGCGTGATATCCTCTACAAATTCTACTTCCACCTGGCGCGGGAGTTGATTCCCAGCATCGCCCTGAGTCTGCTGTTTATCGGGCTGATGGACCTGCGCATCCTGGGGGTGCTGCTGGGCGGATACGCGGTGCTGTTCCTGGTCACCCGCGTCGTGCTCAAGCATCTGTATCAGATCAAAGAGCGCATCCTGGTGCACGAGGAGTGGCTCAACAGCCACCTGGTGCGCGGACTGACCGAGATGCTGACCTTCCGCATCAACCGCTATTTTCCCGCGGAGCTGCGCCAGGCCCGGTCCTCGGCCCGGGACATCACCCAGGCCAAGACCCAAATGGTGATGATCCACGAGTTCTTCTTCGCCTTCTTCTATCTGCTGGTGCTGCTGATGCGCCTGGGCATCCTGGTATACAGCTTCCTGGCCCCGCAACTGACGGTGGGCGAAATTGTGGCGCTGTGCACCTTTTTGGACAACGCCTATCAGCCCATCGCGGTCTTTAACGTGCTCTATGTGCAGTACAAGCTGGACCAGGTGGCCTTCCAGCGATACGGCGAGATTCTGGACCTGCCCGACGATCCCCATCTGCAGACGGGTGAGCCCATCAAGCTCACCGGCGGGGAGGTCGCTCTTCAGGGGGTGGATTTCGCCTATGCCGGCCGGGGCGGGGCGCTCTTTCACCGTCTGAGCCTGACCCTGCCCAGCGGAGGCTTCTACGCCTTGGTGGGCGAGAGCGGTTCTGGCAAGTCCACGCTGATCCAGCTGGTGCTGGGCCTGCAGCGGCCCGCCGGCGGCCAGGTGCGCATCGATGGGCAGGACCTGGCCGCGGCCCATCTGTCGACCTACTATGAGCAGGTGGCCTACGTCTCCCAGACCCCGCCGGTGTTCGAGGGCACCCTGCGGGAAAACCTGGCCTTCTCCCAACCGGTGCCCGACGCGCAGCTGATCGGGGCGCTGCGGGCCATGCGTTTGGGCGAGTTTTTCGATCGCCTGCCCCAGGGCCTGGACACCCCCATCGGCGAGCGAGGCGGGCTGCTCTCCGGGGGCGAGCGCCAGCGCCTGGCCCTGGCTCGGGTCTGCCTGTCCCCGGCCCGACTGATCATCCTGGATGAGGCCACCTCCGCGCTGGATACCCTGACCGAGGCGGCGGTGATGGCCGAGCTGGCCGAGCGGTTGGCCGGGCGCACCCGCATCGTCATCGCCCACCGGCTCTCCACCGTGCGCCAGGCCGATCGCCTGCTGGTCATGCGGGACGGTCGGCTGATCGACCAGGGCCGATACGAGGAGCTGCTGGACCGATGCCCCTATTTCCGTTCCCTGGTCCTGGGCGGACAGCCCTAACGCAAAGCGCCGGATATCATGTCGATATCCGGCGCTCGTTTGCCTCGGCGACGCCAACCGAGGCCAGCCATCGCGCGATGGCCTCCAGGTCCACCCGGGTTAGATCTGTGGCGTCCACCTCCAACAGCGGCCCCGACATGGCGAAGCGATCCATCCCCCGCCCGGTCACGCCCTGGATAAACCCCTCCAGGGTGGGCGGCGGCGCGGCGGGACCCGGGCCGATTTCCGGGTAGCGGTCGTTGACCACATGGCCCCGGTGTCGCTCGGGCGAGGCGTTGCGCGCCAGGAAGCGCCGATAGAGGACCGCCGGATCGCCCGCCATGCGCAGGGTGATCGGCGTGTACCCATAGCGCGCCAAGAGCGCCTGAAGCGGGGGTTTTGCGACATCCTCGAAATTGTTTTCCAGGATGAAGGACTTGCCCACCCGCATCTGCGCTTGGGCAAAGGCGCAGAGCAGCGCCATCGCCGCCACGCCCAGGGCGACCTTCTCCTGGCGCGAGGAGAAGCCAAGGGTGTCGAAGAGGACCTCCTTGAGTTCGTCCTTGGAGGCCATGGGCAGGCCCAGGCGCGCCGACAGTCGCGCCGCCAGGGTGCTCTTGCCCGAGGCGGGCGGCCCCGCCACCAGAATACAGTACATGCGCATCCCTCCCCGCTCATGCTAGCACAGACGCGCGCCCTTTTCAAACCGCGCGGGTCTTGCCGAAATCCGCCGGGCTGGCTATAATGGACCGGGCAACAAAACCAAGATGAAAAGGAACCGCGATATGGGAGAAAAAAACCGTTTGGAAACCGCGCCCGTCCCCCGGTTGGTGCTCAGCTTGGCCCTGCCGGCGATGGTCGCCCAGTTCGTCAACGTCCTCTACAGCATTGTGGACCGTATGTACATCGGCAACATTCCGGGCATCGGCGATATCGCCCTGGCCGGGGTGGGCGTGTGCGGCCCGATCGTCACCCTGCTCTCGTCCTTCTCGGCCCTGGTGGGCCTGGGGGGCGCGCCGTTGATGTCCATGCGCATGGGCGAGAAGAATCCGCGCGGGGCGGAGCAGATTCTCTCCAACTGCTTTCTGATGCTGGTGGGCCTGGCCGTGGCGCTGACCACGGGCTTTCTGCTGAGTAAGGAGGCCCTGCTGTGGGCCTTCGGGGCCAGCGCGGCCACCTTCCCCTACGCGGAGCAGTACCTGACCATCTACACCGCAGGCACCTTCTTCGCCCTGTTAGCCTCGGGGCTGAACAATTTCATCGTCTGCCAGGGGCGGGCGCTGCTGGGCATGTGCAGCATCCTGATCGGCGCGGTGTGCAACATTGTGCTCGACCCGATCTTCATCTTTGCGCTGGGGATGGACGTGGCGGGCGCGGCCTGGGCGACGGTGCTGAGCCAATTTGCCAGTTGCCTATTCGTGGTGGGCGCGCTGCTGCACCGGAAGATGGCCGTGCGCATCACCCTGGGGGGATACCGGTTGCGCATCATGCGCCGGGTAGCCGCCTTCGGCCTGTCTCCTTTCCTCATTATCGCCACGGACAGCATCCTGCTCATCGCCCTGAACACCGTGCTGCAGCGCTACGGCGGGGAGCAGGGCGACCTGCTGATCACCGGGGCGACCATCGTGCAGAGCTATATGACCCTGATCACCATGCCCATGGCGGGCATCACCGGCGGCACCCAGCCCATATTGAGCTACAACTACGGCGCCAAGCGCACCGATCGCATCCGCCAGGGGGTCAAGTGGATTCTGATCCTGTGCGTCGTGTTCACCAGCGTGATGTTCGCCCTGTCCTACATCGCGCCGCGGGTGTTCGTGGGCGTCTTCACCCAACAGCGCGAGGTCATCGACCTGTCGGTGTGGGGTATCCAGGTGTTCACGATGATGATCATTCCCCTGGCCTTCCAGTACACCTTTGTGGACGCGCTGACCGCCCTGGGCCAGGTCAAGCGCTCGGTCACCTTCTCGCTGCTGCGCAAGAGCCTGTTTCTGGTGATGACCCTGGCGCTGCCGGCGTTCTTCGGCGCCCGGGCGGCCTTCTACGCCGAGCCCATCTGCGACGGGGCCGCCGCCGTCATCTCCAGCACGGGTTTTCTGCTGCTCTTTGGCGGGCTGATGCGCCGGCGGGAGCAAATGCCCGACGGCGAGGCGCTGTATCAATAAATACGACACCCCGCTGTCGCGCCCAGTTGGTATACTGGGTGCGAAGGAGGGAGATTGATGGCACACACCTATCGGACCGATCATTTTCTGCTCAGGCCGGTGCGGCTTGAGGACGCGCAGGACCTGCTGGCCTGCTACAGCGACCCGGCGGCGGTGGCGCTGATGAACGCCGACCACTGCACGGGCGACTTTTTCTACACCACCCTGGCGCAGATGCAGGAGGAAATCGCTTTCTGGCTGAGCCCATCCGAGGCGCGCATCTACGACCGGCTGACTGTTCTGGCCCAGCCCCAGGGCCGGGCGGTGGGCACCATCGAGGTGTGCTACGGCCATGGAATGCTGCGCATCGACCTGGCCGCCGCCTGGGAGCGGGCCGACTGCCTGGAAGAGCTGCTGCGCCTGGCCTGCGAGCGCTTCTACACGGATTTTCACACGCGCGCGCTGGTCACCAAGGCCATCCCCGCCGCCCGGGCGCGCCGGAACGCCCTTGCCGCGGCGGGCTTTGTCCCCATGGACGAGGGGGCCGCGCCCCATCTCTTCACGCGGCCCCAGTGACGCGGCCCACAAAAAAGGACCTGCCCTAGGCAGGTCCTTTTTTGGCTTACAGATACCGCTCGAGCACCTGGCGCGCCTGGACGATGTCCCTGCGCTGCTGGTCGCCCTCGATCTCCCGCTCGATGATGTACGGTCCGGCGAAGCCCTGGTCCTGGAGCGCCGGGATCAGCCGGTCAAAGTGCACATCCCCCTCGCCCACGGGCATCTCCCGGCCCAAATGGCGGCCGTCGGTGGGATAGCGCCCATCCTTGACGTGCACGCCGTGGATGGCCTTGCCATAGATCGACACCGCGTCCACAGGGTTGGCCTTGCCGTAGAGCAGCAGGTTGGCGGGGTCCAGGTTGACGCCCACGTTGGGCAGGCCCATGTCCCAGATGGTGCGCATCAGGGTGATGGGCGTCTCCTGTCCGGTTTCGAAATTAAAGCGAATCCCCCGCTCCTGAAAGGCCTTGGCCACCCAGGTCACCGCCGCGAGCAGCTCGGTGTACGCGCTCGTGGCGGGGTTCTCGGGGATAAAGCCCACATGGGTCATCACGTCGGTGATGCCCGCCAGGCGGGCAAAATCCGCCGCCTTGACCAGGGCCTCCATGCGCCGCGCCCGGTAGGCGGTTG
>JBMNTT010000044.1:0-22410 GCA_050945875.1 Christensenellales bacterium | reverse complement strand
CGATTTTTGAAGAGCAGACTAAGGGTTTACCTGGCGCTGGCGCTGTGTCTGTGCCTGACGGGCTGCGATTTTGTGCAGGATTACCACAACAAGGCCGCCAACACCCAGCGGCAGTTCGCCGTGGTGCAGGAGTCGGGGAACGCTTCGGAGGCGGCGGATACCGACGCGCAGGACGCGATCGCTGCCGAGGACGACGTCACCTTCACCCTATACTTCCCCGATAGCAGTTACCAGAACCTGGTGCCCGTCACCCGCACGGTCACCCGTTATCCCGAGCTGACCGAGCCGGAGCAGGCCCTCTTCGAGCTGCTGCAAGGGCCGATCGAGAACTCTAACCTGATGCCCATCCTTATCGGGGAGACCGGGCTGCGCGCCCTGGAGGTCAGTCGGGGGATCGCCCGGGTTAACTTTTCGAGCATGCCGGGTCAGTTGTCGGAGAGCGAGTGCTATGTGGCCACCATGGCCATTGCCAGCACCCTCAAGCAATTTCCCCAAATCCAGACGGTGCTCTTGGATGAATGCCTGACCTATTATGGCCAGCGGTTCGCCCAGCCCATCAGCGAGGTCGGCGCCGACTTTTTCGGGGGATTCCTCAGCCATCAGTATCGCGCCGACAGCATGGCCAGCGCCGATCTGCCCGACAGCCTGCAGGTCAACGCCGTGCTATACTATCCGGACCGCAACGGTCAGTTCATCCTGCCCGAGGTGCGGCAGACCCGTATCCTCAGTGGCAACTGGGGGGAGATGGTCATCCAAGAACTCAAGCGCGGCCCGCAGGACACCACCCTGGGGCGGACCGCGGCGCCCGATTCGCTGCGGCTGGCGGGTGAGATCGAGATGGAGGTCAACCAGGATGGCGAGATGGGGCTGTTCGTGCCCCTGACCGGGCTGTCGGAGGAGCAGCTGCAGGGGCGAGCCGGCTACCTGCTCATCGCCAGCCTGGTCGCCAGCCTGACAGCCCTCCGGCCGGACTTCGACTATGTGATGCTCCAAGTGGACGATCGGTTGATCACCGAGATCCCTGGAACGGATCTGGGCTTTGAGAACGGCCACATCAGCCGCCAGGCCGCCATTGAGGCCTTGGGCGACGTGGTGCCGCTGTACTTTGTGGACGATCAGGGCAGGGGACTGGTGCAAGTTCAGCGGGCGGTCAGCGCCCTGAGCCGGAAACCGGGAGAGCAGGTCATCGGCGAGCTCATTGCCGGCGCGTATCCCCAGGAGGCCGCGGGGGTGAGTACGCCGCTGTGTGCCGATCTCACCCTGAAGGATGTGATCGAGATCGGCGTCAACGGGCAATGCCTGTATGTCAACCTCGCCGCCTCCGGGTATGACAAGCTGAACAGCACCGGCTTTTTCGCCGCGCCGCAGCGGCTCTACGCGGTGGTCGACACCCTCACCGAGGTGTACGACACCAGCCAGGTCCGGTTCCTGCTGGAAGGGGCGGCCATCTCCGATCAGGTGGGCAACCTTGCGCTGTCCGAACCGCTGATGCGCAACCCCGGCATCATCCTGAAAAACCGCTGAACCCGCTGATGCCGAGCGCCGCCCGCAGATGGGGCGGCGCTTTTTGTATGGGCGCAAATCCCTTAGACTTTTTCCGACAAAAACGGTATACTAGACGCAGTGGAAAATTGATTTGGAGGAGGATACGCTATGCGGCTGACCGTTTTGGGTAAATATGGCCCCTTTCCCGCGCCGGGAGGCGCCACGTCGGGATATCTGATCGAGCAGGGGGATACCCGCGTGCTTTTCGACTGCGGCAGCGGCGTGCTGACCCGGTTGCTGGCCCAGTGTCCCCTTGAGCAGCTGGACGCGGTGGTGCTCTCCCACCTGCACGAGGACCACGTGGCCGATATGCAGGTGCTGGCCTACGCCTGGACCATCTCCCAGAGCAAGGGCCTGCTGCCCCCGGGCAAGCTGCGGCTGTACTGCCCCACCACGCCCCGGGAGAGCTACGAACGGCTGGTGAACGCCGGCGCTTTTGAGATCACGCCCATCAAGCCCGGCCTGCAGGTCATGATGGGACGCATCGCCGTCTCCTTCAAGGCCATGACCCATCCGGTGGAGAGCTATGGCATGGTGATCATCGGCGGGGGCAAGCGCCTGTTCTACACCGGCGACACCAACTGGAACGAGCGCATCGTGCCGGTGGCTTACGGCGCGGACATGATGCTGGCGGACGCGGGTCTGCTCGACCAGGAGCTGACCGAAGCGTCTCCACATCTCTCGGCCCGCCAGTGCGGCCTGTGCGCCCAGCAGGCGGGGGTCAAGAAGCTGCTGCTGACCCATCTGTTCCCGGGCCACGATCCCCAGCAGGTGCTCAGCCAGGCGCGGGAGGGCTTTGCGCAGGCCATGCTCGCGGAGGAACTGTCGGTGTATGATTTTGCATGAGACCGCGGGGGACAGTCCTGCAGGATGTGCGCCGGCACGCCGATCATCGGCCGCTGGTCTTTCTTGCCTGCGCCCTGGCCCTGGGGGTGTGCGCCGGGCGCTGGGCGGATATCCCGGCCTGGACGATGTGGCTGCCGGCGTTGGTCGCGCTGGCGGCCTTTTGTTTGGCCGCGTGGCGGGGGCGGCGCTGGTGCTGGCTGGCGCTGCTGCCGGGGATGCTCTGCGCGGGGGTGCTGCGCTGGCAGGCTCAGCAGATCCCCTTTGACGAGCGCCTGTGCCAGCAGCCCCAGACGCTGATCTGCCGGGTGTCCGATCTGCGCCCCTACGGCGACAATCAGATGCGCGTCACCGTCGGGGACCTGTTCATCGACGGAAAATCCGTGCCGGGCAAGGGCGTTTTCGAGCTGGACCTGCCCCTGACCACCGCGTATGTCAAGGGAGACCAACTGCGCCTGACAGCGCGGTTTTCCGCCTTTCGCGGGCCGCGCAACCCCGGCGGGTACGACGCGAAAACCCGCATGCAGCGCCAGGGTGTGGTGTACCATCTCTACCCGGAGCCCTACACCCTGAGCCATCTGCAGCGCGCCCAGCCCGATGCCCTCGTCCGGATGCGCACGGCGGTGCTGCGCCTGCTCGATCGGCTCTACCCAGAGCCCGAGCGTGGTATCCTGGGCCAGCTGTTGCTGGGCAAAGGCGTCGGCATGGACGAGCAGGTGCGCGAGCAGTTCGCCATGACCGGCACCGCCCACATCCTGGCGGTGTCGGGGCTGCATGTGGGATATCTGATTGCCGTGGCGCTGGGGCTGCTGCGGCTCATCAAAGCGCCCGCCAAGCTCAAGCTGGCGTCCATGGCGGCGCTGCTGGCGGGCTACTGCGCGCTCACCGGCATGAGCGCCTCAGTGATTCGGGCCAGCATCATGGGCTGGATGCTGGTGCTCTCCCACGAGAGCGACCGGGGCTATGACAGCTTCACCGCCCTGGGCGCGGCGCTGATCGTGCTGTTGCTGATGGATCCCTGGTCACTCTTCGACGCGGGGCTGCAGATGAGCTTTCTGTCGGTGATGAGCATTGTGGCCCTCTCCCCGGCGCTGATGCGGATGCTGCGCACGCCCTTCGCCCGTCTATTGCCCAAGAAATATCGCCCCGAGGGCGGGGGACGGTGGCGTTTGCCCCGCTGGCTGGCCGGCTCGTTGTCGGTCTCCCTGGCCGCGACGGCGGGGTTGGCGTTGACAGTCAGCTACTACTATCAGCAGGTGCAGCTGGCCGGGCCGGTGCTCAACCTGGTGGTCGTGCCCCTGGGCGCGGTTTGGATGCTGGGCGGTTGGCTCTCCGTGGGCCTGGCGGCGCTCGCGATGCCCTTGGGCCAGCTGGCCGCGGCTGCGGTGCGCCTGTCCGTTCAGGCTTACCTGTGGCTGATGGGGGTGTTCGCCCAGTCCGGGTGGCTGCACCCCGCTGTACCCACGCCGCCGGCGTGGACCATCGCCGTCACCGCGGCGGTTTTGGTGGCTTATATGCCGCGCCTGGGCCGCGCCAAGATGCCCGATCGCCTGCGCATCGGCCGCAGGATCGGCGCGCTGGTCTGTGTGGCGGCGGTACTAGCGGCCTGGTGGGGCAAGACTTGGGCGCGCCCGGCGCGCTGGGAGGTGACCTATCTGGACACCGCGGGCCAGGCGGCGCTGCTGCGCACCGCCGACGGGCGAACCTACTACCTGGAGGCGGATCAGCCGCTGCCCGGCAAGGGCACCAGCGAGGATGTTTTCACCTGGGATGTCTTGCCCTATCTGAGGCAAGCGGGTATCATGAGGATAGACGGGGCGGTGGTGGACCGAGCCGGGCGCGCGCCGGTGGTGGCCGGGGCGTTGGGGGTGGACGCGGTGACCCTCGACCCGGGCCAGGTGGCGGGCGTTCGCTACAGCCGCAGCGGCGACTATTGGGATTTCGACGACGGCGCCACCGCCGTGCGGGTGGACACCGGCCGGCCCGGCGCTTGCACCTACCGGGTGGAGGGGCCGGGTCGGGTGAGCGTACATCCCTGGACGTAGGAGGAGCGATTTTGCAGCAGAAGGCGTTTTTTGATCGGGTTCGACAGGGACAGCTGGAGAGTGTCTACCTGCTCTACGGCCCGGAGGAATACCTCAAGGACCAGGCGGTGGCGCGCATCAAGCGCCTGGCCTTGGGCTCCGGCCCCGAGGAGCTCAACTTCGCCAGCCTGGACGGCAAAGGTTTAGGCGCGGGGGACCTGGTGGCCGCCTGCGAGACCCTGCCCCTGATGAGCCCCAAAAAGCTCGTGCTGGTGCGGGATCATCCCGCTTTGATGCCCGGGGCCAAGGGGCCGGAGCCCGACGAGCTGGCCTACCTGGAGCACCCCAACCCCGACGCGGTGCTGGTTTTTCTCTGCCGGGGGGAGATCGACAAGCGCAAGAAACTCTCCCAGCGGTTGCTCAAGGCCGAGGGCGCGGTGTATTTTGACCACCTGCCGCCCTTTGACATGGCCAAGTGGGCGGTTGCGCAGTGCGGCCGGTCGGGACTGACCCTGTCCGCCGGGGACGCCAACGCCCTGGTGGGCTATGTGGGTCGGCGCATGGAGGACCTGGTGCGCGAGCTGGACAAGCTGGTGAATTACTGCGCCGGGCGCGCGCGCGTTACCCGGGCGGATATCGACGCGGTGGTCACCCGCAACCTGGAGTACAACGTGTTCACCCTGGTGGAGCATTTGCTCAAAGGCGAGGTGGAGGCGGCAATGGACCTGCTGCGCCGCCTGCGCCGGGACGGACAGCCTTTCCCAGCTATGATGGGCGCGCTGGAGCGCAACTATCGCCAACTGCTCTTATGCACCCTGTATCTGCAGCAGGGGATGGACGCCCGGCAGATCGCCGGTAAGCTGTCGGTGCCCCCGGGCATCGGCCGCAAGATCGCTGAGCAGGCCAAGCGCTTCGATCGCAAACGCCTGGAAGACAGCCTGCGCGTGCTGGCCGAGGCGGACGCCGCCATCAAACAGGGGCAGCTGCGCGAGGCCCTGGCCGCGGATAGCGTCATGATCCGGCTGGCCCTGGCGGCGAGCGGCGGGGCGTAATATGCGAAAAGGACCTTCTCCTAAGAGAAGGTCCTTTTTTATCGGGTCCAACGGGATTACTGAGCGACCTTGGTCATCGCCCGGGCCAGCTGCGCCTTCTTGCGGTTCGCGGCATTCTTATGGAGGGTGCCCTTAGCAGCGGCCTTATCCACCGCGCTGGAAACCTCCTTGAGCAACTGAGCCGCCTGGGTCTGATCCTTGTCGGCAACAGCAGCGACAAACTTCTTGTTCAAGGTCTTCAACCGGCTCTTGATCACACGGTTGCGCAGGTTCTTGGTCTGGTTGACCTTCACGCGCTTGATGGCAGACTTGATATTCGGCATATCGTTCACCCCCTTGTCAGCAATTCAACGAACGCTATTATATCAAGGTTTTCCACTTCTGGCAAGTCCTAAAAAGCAATTTTCCGCGTTCCAGGGGCTTTTTGGCGGGTCTTTTGGGATAGGGCGACGCATTTGCGGCAACCCTATGGCAAAATGACGGAGGTGTTGGTCATGGCGATCGAATGGGGATACAGCGATTTGGCGCTGGAGCGCCGGGAGCTCTACCGGGAGGGGTCCGGCCGGGAGGTGGCCGGCGTCAAGGTGGATGTGCAGAGCGGACAGGGCGCGGAGATCACCCGAGTGGAGATTTTGGATGCTCAGGGGGCCCGAGCCATGGGCAAACCCGTGGGCACCTACATCACTTTGGAAGCGCCGGACTTGGCCCTGCGGGACAACGACATCCGCACCCAGGTGGGGGAGTTGGTCGCTCAGCAGCTGACCAGCCTGCTGCCCCGCCAGGGATGCAGCGCTCTGGTGGTGGGCCTGGGCAACCGACAGGCCACGCCCGACGCCCTGGGCCCAATGACCTTGGACAAGGTGCTGGTCACCCGGCATTTGTTCGAGCTGATGCCCCATCTGACCGATCAGCTCTGTTCGGTCGCCGCCCTGACCCCGGGGGTCATGGGCCTGACCGGTATTGAGAGCGTGGACATGGTGCGCGCCGTCGCCCGCAAAATCAAGCCTGAGGTGGTCATCCTCATCGACGCGCTGGTCTCCCGCCGGGCCAACCGCATCTCCACCACCATTCAACTCTCCGACACCGGGCTGCATCCCGGGGCGGGGGTGGGCAACCAGCGCAAGCGTCTGGATCAGAAAACCCTGGGCTGCCCGGTGATCGCCGTGGGCATCCCCACGGTGGTCTACGCCGCCACCATCACTTGGGACGCCATCCGGGGCTGGCCCGAGTACGCCGGGCAGGACGAGGAGCAGCTGCACCAGCATCTGCAGCGGGTGGTCACCGAGGCCCTGGGCCCGCTGGTGGTCACGCCCAAGGAGATCGATCAGGTGGTGTCCGACTCAGCCCAACTGCTGGCCCACGGCATCAACCGCGCCCTGCAGCCCCATCTCTCCCAGGAGGAGATCGCCGCCTTCCTGCTCTAGGCATACAGGCCCTCCCCGGCGCATAGGATTGCACCACGAGGGGAGGAAGGCGTATGATCCGGATTCGCGTGGTCCAACTCAAGCAACTGATCTGGTACTTTGTGGTGACGGTGCTGGCTGTCATCGTTCTGGGGCTGATTATCAACCTGGCCAGCAGCTTTCTGGGCGGCGGCAAGGCGACGCCCACCCCTGCGCCCACCATCAGCCCCACGCCGGTCAGCCAGGTGCAGATGCAGGCGCAAACCACAGAGGGGGCGGCTTTGCCGCTTCCATCTGTGGCGGACAACCCCTCCTCCTCATCAGGCGCGCTCCCCCTGGCCCCCGGCGAAAGCCCCGCGGACAGCGCCAGCCCTCAGCCCAGCTCAGGGGCCTCTCCAGTCCCCTCGCCCAGCGCTGCGCCCGACCTGCGCGCGCCCATCAAGAAGCTCTTTACGGACCTACTCTACTGCCTGACGGGCACCGATCTGTCCGATCCTCAGGCGGTGATGGCTTACGCCATGCCCGGGATCGTCACCGGCGAGCCCAAGGTCATCGCCGCGCTGACGCCCTATGCCCACGAGGGCGAGGACGGCGAACCCACCGTGGAGGAGCCGCTGCCCGAGGACATCCAAATCGAGATCGAGCGCATCAACCAGCAGACCCCGGAGCAGGTGTTACCCGAGGGCAAGCTCAAGGTGCTGATTTACCACACCCACAACACCGAGGCCTATACCCCCGACGAGGCCTATCCCTATAGCAGCGACGACGCGTACCGCACCGCCGACAACCACTACAACATCGTCGCCGTGGGGGAGAAGCTGACTGAGCTGCTCACCGAAGAGGGTCTGGAGGTCTTCCACGACACCCGGGACCATGAGCGGCCCAAGCTGCGCACCGCCTACACCCGATCCATCAAGACCGTGCAGGAATATCTGGACAAATATCCGGATATCACCCTGACCATCGATTTGCACCGCGACGCCTACATCGAGGGACAGGATCAGGTCATCGTCGGCAGCGACGGAACTCGCTACGCCCAGGTGATGATGGTGGTCGGCACCGGCGAGGGCTTCGACGAGAAGCCCAACTGGCAGCAAAACTATCAGCTGGCCCGGGCGGTGACCAGCGCGCTCAACGATCTGCAGCCCGGGGTGGGCAAGGAGCCCATGGTGCGCACCGACCGCTTCAACCAGCACATGGCGCCCTACTGCCTGCTCATCGAGGTGGGCAACGAGCGCAACACCCTCACCGAGGTCATGAATACCGTCGGCCTGCTCTCCCAGGCGCTGGCCAAGGCCACCGCTACGCCTTGACAGCCCACCGTCCTCCCGCGGTATAATAAAAGGGTCCCACAAGAGTGAACCGCGGAGGGAAGAGCATGAACAAACCCATCGGCGTTTTCGACTCGGGGGCGGGCGGGATCAGCGTGCTCAGACAGGCGCGCGCCCGCTTGCCCCAGGAGCATTTTTTATTCTATGGAGACGACGCCAATGCCCCGTATGGCGATAAGCCGCCCGATACCATCCGCCAGTTGACCGTCGCGGTGATGGAGCACCTGATGGCCCAGGGGGTCAAGGCGGTGCTGGTGGCCTGCAACACCGCCACGGCCCTGGCGGTGGACCTGCTGCGGGCGCGTTTTCCCGTGCCGGTGGTGGCGATGGAGCCGGCGGTCAAGCCGGCCCTGGCCGTCCGGCCCGGCGGGCGGGTGCTGGTGATGGCCACCCGGGCGACGGTGGATAGCCCCCGCTTCCACGAGCTGGTGTACAATCGGATGCACGCGGATGACCGGGTGGAGCTGTTGGCCTGCCCGGGTTTTGTGGAGCTGGTAGAGTCCGGCCAGATCGACGGGGCGCGGGCCCAGGCCGTCGTGGACCGCTGCACCGAGGGCGTGGCCGCCCCGGACGCCATCGTGCTGGGCTGCACCCACTATCCCTTTCTCAAGCCTCTGATTCGCCATCGCTTCCCCGGCGTGCCTTTCTTCGACGGCATCGCCGGTACGGTGGAGCAGCTGGCCCGGCAGTTGGCCCGCTACGAGCTGGCCAACACCCAGGGCGAGGGCTCCGTCACCCTGACCACCTCCGGGGACGCCGAGCGGGTGTTGCCGCTGTACCGGCGGCTGCTGGAGCTGCCCGGCGTGGAGGCGTGAGCGGCGAGCATTGCCCATTGCCCCGGCTTGGGCTATAATAAGGGGAACACCGCGAAGGAGGAGCCATGAATTTGGGATTGCAGTTTCAGCCGGAGCAGTTGATTTCGCTGCTATGCAGGATTCCGGTGATCTTTTTTGCCCTGAGCTTTCATGAATTTTGCCATGCGCTGGTGGCGGTCAAGCTCGGGGACCCCACGCCCCGGCTGCAGGGTCGGTTGACCTTGGCGCCCCTGGCGCATGTGGATTGGATCGGCGCGGCGTGCATGCTTTTCTTCGGCTTTGGCTGGGCTAAGCCCGTGATGACCAACCCCAGCAACTATCGCAATCGCCGATGGGGACAGGCCCTGGTATCCCTGGCCGGCCCGCTGAGCAACCTGCTGCTGTGCTTTGTGTCGGTGCCCTTGTGGATCGCCGTGGGCTATTTGCCATTGACCGGGTACGCCGCCACGGTGGTCGGGGATATCATGGGCGACATGGTGATTTTTAACGCGATGTTGTTTGTGCTCAACTTTCTGCCCATCCCGCCGCTGGACGGCTACCAGGTGGCGCGGGACGTACTCTTTCCCCGGCAGGCCATGCGGCTGTGGAAGATCGAACCCTATGGGTTTCTGATCATCCTGGCGTTGTCCTTTACCGGGGTGCTGGGCACGATCCTCAACACTGTCGGCGGGGGGATCATGAACCTGTTCATCACTTTCTGGGGATTTCTATTGTGAGCCAGGTGGAGGAGCGGACCGGCGTCTATCGGGTGCGCCTGGAGCAGTTTGAGGGCCCTCTTGATCTGCTGCTGCACCTGATCGAGCGCAGCAAGCTGGACATCCATCAGATCCGCGTGTCGCAGATCACCGGGGAGTACCTGGAATACATGCGGCAGATCGATCGGGTGGAGGTCGAGCGGGCGAGCCTGTTTTTGACCATGGCGGCCACCCTGGTGGAGATCAAGAGCCGGGCGCTGCTGCCCAAGCCGCCCAAACCCGACGATGACGACGAGGAGGACCCTGAGCAGGCGCTGCTGCGCCGCCTGGAGGACTATAAGCGCTTCAAGGCCCTGAGCCAGCAGCTGCAGCAGCTGGAGCAAGAGCAGCTCGACACTTTCGGCAAATTGCCCGAGGAAATGCCGCCGCCCCGGGCCGAGTTGGATCTGAAGGGGGCGGACGTGTTCACCCTGCTCGACGCGCTGCTCAAGGTGCTCGAGCGGGTCGCGCAACCCGCGGCCTCCCCGGCCGCCGGGGAGATCCGTCGGGAGACCTTCACTGTGCCCGAGCGCATGGGCTATCTGATGCGCCGGATGCGGCGGGCCGATGGGCTGGTGCGCTTCGAGGCGCTCTTTGAGCCCTGCGCCAGCCGCGACGAGGTGGTGACCACCTTCCTGGCGCTGTTGGAGCTGATGAAGCTGGGCCGCTGCCGGGCGGGCCAGCGCGACACTTTTGGATCGATCACCCTGGTTTTGCAGTGAGGAGGGATGACCATGGAGCCCACGCGGGCCGCGCCGGAGTCCTCGGATGAGCGGGAGCTGGCCGCGGCGGTGGAGGCGGTGCTCTTCGTGGCGGGCGATCCCGTCGCCCTGGGCGATTTGGCCCGGGTGCTGCAGGTCCCCGCTGAGCAGCTGGAGCAGGTGGTGGAAGGCATGCGCTCCCAGTGGAAGTTTCAGCGGCGGGGGCTTGAGTTGATGCGCTTTGGCGATCAGCTGCAGATTCGCACCCGGCCGGATTTGGCCGACGTCATCAGCCAGACCCTAAACCCCGTGCAGAAGCAGAGCCTGTCCCAGTCGGCGCTGGAGACCCTGTCGGTCGTGGCCTACCGCCAGCCGGTCACCAAGCAGGACATCGAGGCGGTGCGGGGGGTCAAATGCGATTACGCGGTGTCGGTACTGGTGGATCGGGGCTTGATCCATGAGGTCGGGCGTAAGGACGCCCTGGGTCGGCCGATCCTCTATGGGACCACCGAAGCCTTTCTGCAACACTTCGGCATTGAGAACCTGGCGCAGCTGCCGGGTCAGGAAATCTTGAACCAGGCTGACGAGGCGCCGCCCGCACTGGTGGATACCTAGCGCGGCGTCGCATCCATTGGGCGCGGCCGCGCCCTGATATATTTTGATAGATGATTAGATGAAGGGGATGGACCTATGGGCGGAATTTTCGGCGTTGTCTCGAAAAGCGATTGTGTATTTGACCTTTTTTTCGGCACGGACTATCACTCGCACCTGGGGACCAAGCGGGGCGGTATGGCGGTCTACGGGGAGCAAGGCTTCCAGCGGGCCATCCATAATATCGAAAACTCGCCCTTTCGCACCAAGTTTGAGCACGATATTGAGCAGATGCAGGGCAACCTGGGCATCGGCTGTATCTCGGACAACGAGCCCCAGCCGTTGATCGTGCGCTCCCACCTGGGAAATTTCGCCATCACCACTGTCGGACGCATCAACAATATTGATGAACTGGTCAAGCGCGCCTTCACCGAGGGTACCACCCATTTCCTGGAGATGAGCGGGGGGGATATCAACCCCACTGAGCTGACCGCTGCGCTGATCAACCGCAGGGACACCATCCCTGAGGGCATCCGCTACGCCCAGAGCCTGATTGACGGCTCGATGAGCATCTTGATCCTGACCCCGGAGGGCATCTATGCCGCCCGCGACCGCATGGGCCGCACGCCGGTGGTGATCGGCAGGAAGAAAGACGCCCACTGCGCCTCCTTCGAGTCCTTCGCCTACCTCAACTTGGGTTATGAGAACTGCAAGGAGCTCGGCCCGGGGGAGATCGATTTCATCACGGCCGAGTCCGTGGAGGTCATTGTTCCCCCGGCCAAAGAGATGAAAATCTGCACCTTCCTGTGGGTGTACTACGGCTATCCCTCCTCCTCCTACGAGGGGATGAACGTGGAGAACATGCGCTATATCTGCGGGGATATGCTCGCCGGGCGCGACGATATCGAGGCGGATAGCGTGGCGGGGGTTCCCGATTCCGGCACAGCCCACGCCGTGGGCTATGCCAACCGCTCGCGGATTCCCTTCTCCCGCCCGTTCATCAAGTATACGCCGACCTGGCCGCGCTCCTTCATGCCCCAAAAACAGAGCCAGCGCAACCTCATCGCCCGCATGAAGCTGATCCCTGTGGATGCGCTGATCCGCGGCAAGCGCCTGGTGCTGATCGACGACTCCCTGGTGCGCGGCACCCAAATGCGCGAGACCACCGAGTTCCTCTACCACAGCGGGGCCAAGGAGGTACACATCCGCTTGGCCTGTCCGCCTTTGATGTTCGGCTGCAAGTACCTCAATTTCTCCCGCTCCTCCTCGGAGATGGACCTGATCACCCGCAGGGTCATCGCCCGGCTGGAGGGCGAGCACGCCGATGAGAAGCTGGACCTCTACGCCGACCCGGACACCCCGGAGCACGCCCGCATGATCGAGGAGATCCGCCGCGAGCTCAAGTTCACCACCCTGAAATATCACCGGCTCGACGACATGTTGGCCGCGACCGGCATCTCTCCCTGCAAGCTGTGCACCTACTGCTGGAACGGCAAGCAGTGAGCTAAAGAAACCCCCCGCCCATATGGGCGGGGGGTTTCTTATCGATACCAGCTCTCGTCGATGGGCTCGTGGTCGGCGAACAGATCCGGGTTGCGCGCCAGAAACTGGCTGGTCAGCGCATACATCCCCGCCGCATCGCATGCATAGCACACCGCGTCCCCCAAGCGGCCCTCGGTGGCGATACCTTTTGCCAGAAAGGCGGGCAGCAGCTTGTCATAGTTGGCTGACACGTCGCCACAGGGAGCCTCGTGTCGATGCTGGGGATGGGGAAGCTTGCGCCCGTCGGCGGTGACGACCCACAGGGGCTGGAGCCGCTCGTCCAGCCGGTTGGGGATGTGGTTCCACTCCTCCACGCCGTGGATGAAGGTGTTGCGCGAGAGCGGACAGCCCACGAAGAGAATCTTGGCCTGCATGGACAGCAGCTTGCCCCAGCAGCCGCCGCGGGCGCAGGGGGTACGGCTGTAGATTTCGCCGGAGACATAGTGCCCGGCCATGAAGCCGGACGCCGCCACCGAGTGGGTGGGGTGGCACGAGCGCAGCACCCCCGGGCGCTTCATAAACCGATTGGTCAACAGCCCCACGCAGGAGGGCTCGCTGCGCAGGTCACACACCGGCCGGTCCCAACCGATGGTGGCCCAGGTGTGGGTGGGCAGCACCAGCAGCGTCCGGAAATAGTCCATCAGCGCGTCGAGCACGCCGTCGGCCCCGCCTTCCACCTGGCCGATGGCCTTCATGGAGGAGTGGACCATCACCCGGTCCTCGCCCGTCAGACCCATCTGGGCCAGTTGTCGGGTCAAATCCTGTTTTGTGTACAAGGCATACGCCCCGCTTTCCTGAATGATTTGCCTTCATTGTACCAGCGGCCGCGGGCTGGGACAAGTTGAAAAAAAACCGCGAAAGTGGTAGAGTATCCACGTTTGAGAAGATGATGGCTAGGAGTGAGGCAAAGCATGTTTACCCGCGCGATTGTAAGGCGGCCCTGCGCCGCGATGATTCACGGCATCACCTCCGCCCCGGAGCTGGGCGCGCCGGACTACCAGAAGGCCCTGGAGCAACACGATGCCTATATCCGCGCCCTACAGGCCTGTGGGCTGGAGGTGACGGTGCTGCCGGCGGACGAGGCCTACCCCGATTCCTGCTTCGTGGAGGACACCGCGGTTCTCACGGAGCACTGCGCCGTATTGACCCGGCCGGGCGCGCCCTCCCGCCAGCGGGAGACCGAGTCCATGCTGCCGGTGCTGCAGCGGTTCTACGGAGAAGACAAAATTCACGGCATCCAAGCCCCCGGTACCCTGGAGGGCGGCGATGTGATGCGCGTGGGCGACCACTTCTATGTCGGCCTGTCCGATCGCAGCAACGCCGAGGGCATCGCCCAGCTGCGCGCGTTTCTGGAGCCCTGCGGTTTGACGGTGGAGGGGGTGGAGATGCATCAGTTTTTGCATTTGAAGACCGGCGCCACCTACATGGAGCGGGGCAACCTGCTGGTGGCCGGCGAGTTCCAGACCCATCCCGCTTTCGCGGGCTTCAACCGCATCCCGGTGCCCGACGAGGAGGCCTACGGCGTCAACTGCATCTATATCAACGACAAGGTGATCGTGCCCGAGGGGTATCCCGCGGTGCTGACTGCGCTGCGCGAGGCGGGCTATGAGACCCTGACGGTGGACACCGGGGAGTACAAGAAGATCGACGGCGGGCTGACCTGCCTATCGCTGCGTTTCTGATCCGCGCGCGCCTGCGCCGCCCATGGGGCGGCGCTTTTTCTTTGGCATGTTTTACCGTCGATGGGACAAACTAGCGGGGAAAGGGAGTGGTTGGATGTGGGGTTGGATCGCGGGCGCGATCGGACTGGCGGCGATTGGGGGCGTGCTGCTGCTACCGCTGACCCTCCGGGCGCGGCTGACGCTGCGCAACAACCATCTGACCGCGCGCATCACCTTCGCCAGGTTGGTCACGGTGAAGCTGATTGTCCGGGTGAGTCTGTCCCCATTGGCGCTGACCGTCACCAACGGGCGCGGTCGTCGACTGGTCCACAAGACCCTGGCGGGGGCGCCCTCGCCCCTGGCGCCCCGAGCGCAACCCTCAGGCGAGCGCGCTGGCTTTCTCGCCCGCCTGGCCGCGGCCCTAAAGCGGGAGCTATTGCAGGGCTCCTGGGAGGGGCGGGTCCAACTGGGATTGGAGGATGCGGCGCGCACTGCCCTGACCGTCGGCGCGCTGGACGCTGCGGCCGCCGCGATCAGCCGGGGCGGCGTGCGGGTGCAGCCGGTCTATGATCGGTTGGAAATCCTTGCCCAGCTTACCGGTATATGGCGCATCCGTTTGGGGCATCTTATCCTCAGCGGGCTCAACGAGCAGGCAAAGAGAAGCAAAAGGCGGTGAAAGAATGGAACAACATCCCATTGAGAACATGATGCGCACCACTCTGGAGAATATCCGGAGCATGGTGGACGTCAATACCATCGTCGGGGACGCCATGGAGACGGCCACCGGCGAGATGATCATCCCCATCTCCCGGGTGAGCTTCGGCTTTGTGGCCGGGGGCGGCGAGTATGGCGCTGGACAGCCCCATCCCTTCGCCGGCGGCACCGGCGCGGGCGTATCCATCCGCCCGGTGGGTTTCCTGGTGGTGGCGGGCGAGCGGGTGCGCATGCTGCCCATCGACTACGCCAACCCCTATGACCGGATCATCGAGATGGTGCCTCAGTTCGCCGAGCAGATTCGCTCATGGCTGGCCCCTGATCAGGGGGACGCGCAGCAGACGACCGAGCAGCAGAAGCAGACGCCCACGGTGTGAGCGCAGCCAAAAGGGGAATCGGTACAGGCCGATTCCCCTTTTGTCATACTAAGCGCCCGACTCGGACCATAGAATGAGGGAGAAAACTCCGGGAGGCGGCGCGCATGCGAAAAAAGTTAGCTCTGTCATTGGCTTTTCTGCTGATCTTGATCTATACTGGAGGTGTTCAGGCCGCGCCGACACAGGCGTCGGCCCCGATGTGCGCCGCGGTGGGCGGCGGTTTGCTCTCGGCGTTGGCCGGCGCGCCCGCGGTGGGCGCCCAGGGCGCCGCGGTGGCCGATGCCCAGACCGGTCGCATCCTGATCAGCCATAATGGTCGGACTCAGCTGCCCATGGCCAGCACCACCAAGGTCATGACGGCGCTGGTGGCGCTGGAGCGGTGCGACCTGGCCGATGAGGTGGCGATCCCCGACGCCTGCGTGGGCGTGGAGGGATCGAGCATCTACCTGCAGAAGGGCGATACCTATCGCCTGGAGACCCTGCTATACGGGCTGATGTTGCGCTCGGGCAACGACGCGGCGGAGTCCATCGCCTGCCATGTGGGCGGTTCGGTGGAGGGCTTCGTGGCGCTGATGAACGCCAAGGCCCAGGAGCTGGGCTGTATGGATACCCACTTCGCCAACCCCCACGGCCTGCCCGCCGAGGGGCACTACACCACCGCCGAGGACCTGGCGGTGATCGCTGCGGCCGCCATGCGCAACGAGACCTTTCGCAAGATCGTCTCCACCAAGTCCATCACCCTGGAGGGCCGTGCGTTTGTCAACAAGAACAAGCTGCTCTACGACATGGAGGACTGCAACGGCGTCAAGACCGGATTTACCAAGCAGGCGGGGCGCTGTCTGGTGTCCGGGGCCAGCCGTGACGGCGTGCAGGTGGTGGCGGTGGTGCTCAACAGCCCGGATATGTACAACACCAGCCGCAGCTTGCTCGAGCAGGGCCTGGGCGAAGTGACCAACACCGAGGTGGTCAAGACCGGTCAGCCCTATGGCATCGCCCGGGTGGAGAACGGCAATCCCGGCGCGGTGGCGGCCGTGGCGGCGGATGATCTCTCCCTGCCCCTGCGGGAGGGGGAGTGGGAGCGGCTGGAGCTGGAGGCGTTGATTCCCCCTTCGCAGGCCCCGCTGACCCGGGGACAGAGCGTGGGGCAGCTGATCGTGCGGCTGGACGGCGTGGAGCTGGGTCAGGTGCGCCTGATCAGCGACCGGGACGCGCCGGTGGAGGAGAACAGTGGATTTTGGGGCTGGCTCAGGGGGCTGCTGGGACAGGCCGGATAAGAGGATGGAGGAGCGGTTTGATGCGGTTGAACCGGTACTTGGCCCAGGCGGGGGTATGCTCCCGCCGGGGCGCGGACGATCTGATCGCCCAGGGGGCGGTGTCCGTCAATGGACGCGCCGCTCAAGTGGGCGACCAGGTGGAACCCGGGCGCGACGAGGTGCGCCTGCGCGGCAAACTGCTGGGTCTGCCCCAGCAGTTCACCTATGTCATGCTCAACAAACCCCGGGGGGTGGTGACCACCCTGCACGACCCCGAGGGACGCAAAACCGTGCAGGACCTGCTTGCGGGCCTGCCCACCCGGGTGCACCCTGTCGGTCGGCTGGACTGGGACAGCCAGGGGTTGCTGCTGCTCACCGACGACGGCATGCTGACCGCGCGGATGACCCACCCCAGCCACGAGGTGGACAAGCAGTATCTGGCCAAGATCATGGGCACGCCCAGCGCCCAGGCCCTTGAGCGCCTGCGCCAGGGCGTCGAGTTGGACGGTCGCAGGACCGCGCCGGCCCAGGTCGAGCGGGTCGGCGCGCACACCAAGGGGGCTGTGCTGTCCGTAACCATCCATGAGGGGCGCAATCGTCAGGTGCGGCGCATGCTCGAGGCGGTGGACCACCCGGTAATCGCGCTCAAGCGGGTGCGGGTCGGCCCGCTGACCCTGGGCGATCTGCCCGAGGGGCAGTGGCGCGCGCTGACCGACGCGGAGGTGGCGGCGCTGCGCGCCCAGACGGAAACGGAACAATTTGCGGAAAATTCTCCGTCGATCGGGGAAAATCAGCAGGAAAAAGAATGACCCCGGCGAAGTAAGAAAATGGGTTAAATTGTTGTCATTTTATCAACATAATCATGTTTGGAGGTTTGTGGAATGGACCAGGCAAGCAAGTTCCAGCAGGTCATTGCGCTGCGGGAACAGGTTCTCTCCGGCGGCGGGGAGGAGGCTGTCCAACGTCAGCACGACAGCGGAAAGCTCTCGGCCCGCGAGCGGATCGAGCAACTGCTCGACGCGGGCAGCTTTGTCGAGGTGGACGCCCTGGCGGGCGGCGCCAAGGCTCCCGCCCAGGGCGTGGTCGCCGGGTATGGCACCGTAGACGCGCGGCCAGTAGCGGTCTGGGCGCAGGATTATACCGTGCTGGGCGGCGCGATGGGCGCCCGCCACGCGGCCAAAATCGTCAAGGTGATGAACATGGCGGTCAAGGGCGGTATGCCTGTGATCTCCCTGTTGGACTCCACCGGCGCGCGCATCGAAGAGGGCGTTGATGTGCTCTCGGCCTATGGGCAGATCATCTGCCAGAGCGCCCGGATGTCGGGCGTGGTTCCCCAGCTGGCGGCGGTGCTGGGCCCCTGTGTGGGCGCGGCGGCGGTTGCGCCGATGCTGGGTGATTTTGTCTTCATGAGCCGCAAGAACAGCTTCCTGGCGGCTGCGGGCGCTCAGGTGCTCTCCGCCTCCGCCGGCAAGACCCTCTCCGCCGATCAGGTGGGCGGGGCCATGGCCAATGCCGAGGGCGGCGCGGCGCACTTTGTCGCCGAGGATGAGCAGGGCGTCATCGCCCAGATCAAGCAGCTGCTCAGCCTGCTGCCCTCCAATAGCGCCGAGGATCCCATGCTCTTTGAGATCAAGGATGACCTCAACCGCGCCGAGGCCGCGCTGGACGCGGGCAAGCCCGCCGACGTGCGCGAGCTGATCCAGGCGGTGGTGGACAGCGGTTCCTTCCTGGAGAGCCAGAGCTTTTTCGCCACGGGCGCTGTGACTGGCTTTGCGCTCCTGGGCGGTCGCCCGGTGGGCGTGGTGGCCACCCAGGGCAATGTGGACGCGGGCCGCATCTCCGGCGAGATGGCCGACAAGGCCGCCCGCTTCGTGCGCACCTGCGACGCCTTCAACCTGCCGGTGGTCACCTTTGTGGATTCTCAGGGTCTGGCGATTTGCCCCACCCAGGAGAAGTGGGGCCTGATGCGCAAGGTGGCGGCGCTGAACTACGCCTACGCCGAGGCGACGGTGCCCATGGTCTCCGTCGTGGTGGGCAGCGCCATCGGCGCGGGCTACATCAGCCTGGGCAGCCGGGCGATGGGCGCGGACATGGTTTACGCCTGGCCTGAGGCCGTGATCGCCCCGGTCACGCCCGACGCGGCGACCGTCATCCTGCACGGTCAGCTCGAGGGGGAGAGCGCCGACGCGCTGACCGCCCGCCAGCAGATGGCCGATCAGTATGTCCTTGTGTACGCTAACCCTGTCAAGGCCGCCGAGGAGGGCCTGGTGGACGACGTGATCACCCCCGCCGCCACCCGCAGCTATGTCATCGCCGCCCTGGAGCTGCTCAGCGCCAAGCGCGATGCCGGGCTGCCCAAGAAGCACGGCAACCTGCCGTTGTAATGCGGTCAAGGGAGGAATAGCAAGTGTTGGAGAAATTAGCCTACGGCGGTCAAGTCGCCCTGGTAGGTATGTGCGTGGTGTTCTTCGCGCTGTTTCTGATTATCCTGCTGGTCAAGCTGATGACGCTGGTTTTGATGGCCATCCAGCGACCGAAGCAGGCCAAAGAAGCCGCGCCGGCTCCCGCGCCCGCCCCGGCGGCCCCCGCGCCGGTCTCGGTGGTTGCGGCCGAGGATGACGCCGAGGTCGTGGCGGCCATCGCCGCGGCGGTGGCCATGATGGAGGCCGAGAACGGCGGCCGATTGGTGGTGCGCAGCATCCGCCGGTCCAATAACTGGAACCAGGCAGGTCGCCAGGAGCAGATTTACAGCCGCTTTTGATCCAAGCAGACTTTGAAAAGCAATTGCAATTTAGGAGGGTTTTGGTTATGCGCAAGTTCCTGATTTCGGTCAATGGCAAGAGCTACGATGTTGAGGTCGAAGAGGTCAAGGGCGGCGTGAGCGCGCCCGTCTCCGCGCCGGTTGCGGCGCCCGCCCCCGCGGCTGCCGCGCCGGCTCCTGCCGCCGCCCCCGCTCCCGCGCCGGCTCCCGCCGCCGCGCCCGCTAACGGCACCCCCGTGAAGGCCCCCATGCCCGGCACTATCCTGGATGTGAAGGTCTCCGCCGGCCAGAGCGTGGCCAAGGGCGATGTGCTGTTCATCCTGGAGGCCATGAAGATGGAGAATGAGATCATGGCTGAGCGCGATGGCAAGATCGCGGCCGTGTCGGTCACCAAGGGCGCTTCCGTGAACGCCGGAGACCAGCTGGCTGTGCTGGAGTAAAGGCGCTGGGCGTCGTTTGGAGGGAAAAATATGCCAGACTTCAACTTAGGAGAGGTCTTCAAAAACCTGGCCTTGAGCACAGGCTTTGCGACCATGACCTGGCAGCAAGGGGTCATGATCTTAATCTCCTGCGTGCTCTTGTACCTGGCCATTGTCAGAAAGTATGAACCGTTGCTGCTGCTGCCTATCGCCTTTGGCATGCTGCTGGCCAACCTGCCCCTGGCGGGCTTGATGGACGGCCCCAAGTATGCTCTCAACGCGGATGGCACACAGGTGCTCAACGAGAGCGGCTACGCGGTGCCAACCAGCATCGGCGGCCTGCTGTACTATCTCTACCAGGGCGTTAAGCTGGGCATCTACCCGCCTCTGATCTTCCTGGGCGTGGGCGCGATGACCGACTTTGGTCCCCTGATCGCCAACCCCAAGAGCCTGCTGCTGGGCGCTGCCGCTCAGCTGGGCATCTTCATCGCCTTCATCGGCGCGCTGCTGCTGGGCTTCTCGCCTGAGGCGGCCGCGTCCATCGGCATCATCGGCGGCGCGGACGGCCCCACGGCCATCTATGTCACCACCCGGCTGGCGCCCGAGCTGCTAGGTCCCATTGCGGTGGCCGCCTACTCGTACATGGCGCTGATCCCTGTCATTCAGCCGCCCATCATGAAGCTGATGACCACCAAGAAGGAGCGCGCCATCGTCATGGAGCAGCTGCGCCCGGTCTCCAAGGCGGAGAAGATTGTCTTCCCCATCCTGGTGACGATCTTTGTGTCGCTGCTGCTGCCTTCGGCCGCGCCCCTGGTAGGCATGTTGATGCTGGGCAACCTGTTCCGGGAGTCCCTGGTGGTGGACCGCCTCAACAAGACCGCCCAGAACGAGCTGTGCAACATCGTGACCATCTTCCTGGGCACCACCGTGGGCGCCACGGCCAACGCCCAGACCTTCTTGAACCCCGACACCCTCAAGGTCATTGTCATGGGCCTGGCCGCCTTCTGCTTTGCGACCTTTGGCGGTCTGCTCTTCGGCAAGATCATGTGCAAGGCCACCGGCGGCAAGGTCAACCCCTTGATCGGCTCGGCGGGCGTGTCCGCCGTGCCTATGGCCGCCCGCGTGTCTCAGGTGGTGGGTCAGAAGGAGAACCCCAGCAACTTCCTGCTGATGCACGCCATGGGTCCCAACGTGGCCGGCGTGATCGGCTCGGCGGTGGCCGCCGGCGTGTTCCTGTCGCTCTTTGGAGCTAAATAATCTATAAGGAGGTGCTTTATCATGGCTAAGGTTCTGATTACCGATACCATTCTGCGCGATGCGCACCAGTCCCAGGCGGCGACTCGGATGCGCACCGATGAGATGCTGCCCGTCGCCGAGAAGCTCGACGCGGTGGGCTACTATTCCCTGGAGGCCTGGGGCGGCGCCACCTTCGACGCCTGCATGCGCTTCCTCAACGAGGATCCCTGGGAGCGCCTGCGCAAGCTGCGCAAGGCCATGCCCAACACCAAGCTGCAGATGCTGCTGCGCGGCCAGAACATCCTGGGCTACAAGCACTACGCCGACGACGTGGTGGATGCCTTCGTGGGCAAGTCCATCGAGAACGGCATCGATATCATCCGCATCTTCGACGCGCTCAACGATACCCGCAACATGGAGATGGCCATGCGGGCCACCAAGAAGCATGGTGGGATCGCCGAGGCGGCCATGAGCTACACCACCAGCCCGGTGCACAACGAGGATTACTTCGTCAAGCTGGCGGTGGAGCTCGAGCAGATGGGCGCGGATACCATCTGCATCAAGGACATGGCCAACCTGCTGCTGCCCTATGACGCTTACTCCCTGGTCAAGAAGCTCAAGGCCGCGGTCAAGGTGCCCATCCACCTGCACACCCACAACACCACCGGCACCGGCGACATGACCCTGCTCAAGGCCATCGAGGCCGGCGTGGACATCGTGGATACCGCGCTGTCCCCCCTGGGCAACGGCACCAGCCAGCCGGCTACCGAGCCTCTGGTCGCTACCCTGAAGGGCACCGAGTACGACACCGGGCTGGACCTGAACCTGCTGAGCGAAATCGCTGTGCACTTCCGCGGCGTAGCCCAGCGGCTGATGGACGACGGGTTCCTGGATCCCAAGGTGCTGCGCGTGGACACCAACACCCTGCTCTACCAGGTGCCCGGCGGCATGCTCAGCAACCTGATCAGCCAGCTCAAGCAGGCCAACGCCAGCGATCGGTTCATCGAGGTGCTCCAGGAGATTCCCCGGGTGCGCGAGGACTTTGGCTATCCGCCGCTGGTCACCCCCACCAGCCAGATCGTGGGCACCCAGGCGGTGTTCAATGTGTTGATGGGCCGCTATAAGACCTTTACCAAGGAGTCCAAGGGTCTGCTGCGCGGCGAGTACGGCCGCCTGCCCGCCCCGGTCAACCCTGAGGTGCAGAAGATGGCCATCGGCGACGCGCCGGTGATCACCGGTCGGCCCGCCGACGACCTGGCGCCCGAGATGGACAAGTACCGCGAGGAGATCAAGGAGTACTACGAGCAGGAGGAGGACGTGCTCAGCTACGCCCTGTTCCCGCAGGTGGCTCCGAAGTTCTTCAAGTACCGCCAGGCTCAGAAGTACAAGGTGGACAGCGACATGCTCC
>JBMNTT010000043.1:0-23039 GCA_050945875.1 Christensenellales bacterium | reverse complement strand
TCACCGCGTGGGGCCCGATCTTCCGGGGGCATATTGACGAGGCGCCCCTGATGGGCCAGCTGGGCGAGAAATACCACAAATCCCCGGTACAGATCACCCTGCGCTGGCACCTGCAGCGGGGCCACGCGGTCATCCCCAAATCCGCCAACCCCGAACGCATCGCGCAGAATATCGACGTTTTCAACTTTGCCCTGACGGAGGCGGATATGGCCGCCATCGACGCGCTGGAGAGCGGGCGGCATTTCGGCAATGACCCGGATACCTTTGCGGGGTGAGGGCATGCAGGGATACAATCTCATCATGGTCTACTCGCCGGACCGTCAGCGCCTGCTGATGTGCCGCCGGACCAAAGAGCCCTACCTGGGGCTGGACAACCTGCCCGGCGGCAAGATCGAGCGGGGGGAGGCGGGACTGGACGCCGCCTACCGGGAGCTGGCCGAGGAAACCGGCATCACCCAGACGGATATCGCCCTGAAAACCTTGATGACATTTGACTATCCCTGGCAGGGCTGTTATGTGGAGGTCTATGTCGGCCAGTTGGTCCACCCGGTGAACCTGCGGCCGACGGAGCACCCGCTTTACTGGTCCGACCTGGAGCAAGACTTTTTTGACACGAGTCGCTACGCTGGGGAGGGTAACATCGGGCATATGGTCGAGCAGGTCCGCCTATACGCGCAAGAGATTTTTTCGTAAAGCAAAACAGCGCCCGCATGTGCGGACGCTGTTTTGGGTTGATCAGAGCACAACGTTCTTGACCAGCAGGGAGAGGGTGCCGTCGGGGTTGGTGATGAACTCCACCGCGTCGGGCTGCTCATAGAGGGCGACGGGGATTTTGACCTCGATACCTGTGGCGGTCTTGATGGACTGCTTTTCGATGCGCTTGGCGGTCTGCTCGGAGAGAACCAGGGTGTCCTCGGGGGCCAGCTCCTCGGCCTGGATTTTCTCCACGAAAGCCTGCTGGGCCTGGGGCTGGTTGGGGTAGAGGCGCTGGCCGATCTTCTCCAGGGTGGGCGGGGCCTCCTCGTCGAGCACCACCGAGGCCAGGCGCTGCATGCTTCCCTTGCCCGCGGCGGAAAAATCGGCGTCCACCTTCTCAACCGCTTTTTTGAGGGTGGAGAGCTTCTCGCGCTGGGAGGGTTTGGGGGAAGCGCCCAGCAGCAGGCCGGAGAGATAGCAGCCCTTCTCATCGTCGAGCGCCACCGGCTTCTCCAGCACCGACACCGTCACCTCGGCCAGGTCGACCAGGGCGGCCTCCTCCACGCGCTGGGAGGGAGTGGGCAGCACGCCGCCCGCGGCTGCGACGGTGGCCTGCAGCCCTTCTCCCTGCTGCGTTACCTGGTGGGTGAAGCAGGGCTTGTAGTTGAACTTGAGCAGCGCCAGCACGTCCTGTCCGTCGATGTCCGCCCGCAGCAGGGCCACATCCCCCGGCTGGATCGCCGGGTAACGGCCCATCAGATCAAAGAGTTTGCGGGCGATCTTTTGGGAGTTCTCGACGAACCGGATGTCCAGGTCGGGCAGATAGCTCAGAAACCCCGCGCTGTGCCCGAACACGCAGGGCTTGAGCCCGTCGCTGCCGGCGACTTTCTCCAGATGGGCGCGCAGATATTCGCAGGCCGATCCGCGCAGATCCAGCGGTGCGCAGGAGAGCACCGGCTCCCCGGCCTGGGGATCGAGGATGTGCAGGATGGCCTGATGGATGGTGATCTGCATCGGAAAACAATCTCCTTTTATCTGATCTCAGCATAGGAAATTATTCTATCAGAATTTGCCGCTTGGGTAAAGCGCGCGAGCGAATACAGTCGGCGAAGAGATGAGCCGGCGCTGCTCTGGGCCCGGAAAACAGCAATTGACATTCGCCGGATAAATGTTATGATGAGTCCAAGGCCGCTTCAGCGGTGAAAGGGAGGGATCGGTTTGACCAAGTTTCGCGTAGGCTCGATCGGTTTGGGCGGCATCTCCAACGGCGTCCATCTGCCGGGAATTGCCAACTGTCCGGACCTGGAACTGGTGGCGCTGTGCGATATCGACGCGCAGGCCCTCGCGCGCGCGCAGGCGCGCTATGGCATCGACGACGCCCACTGCTTCACGGATTATCGGGATTTGATCGCCTGCCCCGATGTGGACGCGGTGGACATCTCCACCCCCAACGATGTGCATATGCCCATCGCCATGGCCGCGGTGGCGGCGGGCAAGCCCTACTGCCTGGAAAAGCCAGTCACCCTCAGCGCCCAGCAGGCGCTTCAGCTGCGGGACGCGACCGCCCAGAAGGGGTTGCCCAATATGGTGTGCTTCTCCTACCGGTTCAAGTCCGCCGCGCGCTACGCCCGGGACCTGATCGCCCGGGGCGCGCTGGGCAAGCTGTATCATGTGGATATGCAGTACTTCCAGGCCTGGGGGCTGCCGGACCACCACGCCAATCTGGTATGGCGCTTTGTCAAGGAGCGCACCGGCACCGGGGCTCTGGGCGACCTAGGCTGTCACGCCCTGGACCTGGTGCGCTTTGTCACCGGGCAGGAGTACACCCGGGTGGTCGGTCACCTGGGCACCTACGTGACTGAGCGCGAGCGCCCCGAGGGCGGGCGCGGGCCGGTGGATGTGGATGATTTTAGCAACTACATGGCCGATATGTCCGCCGGGGCCTCCGCTTCCTTCCAGATCACCCGCTTTGCCTATGGCCGGGGCAACTATCAGCGCATGGAAATCTATGGCGAAAAGGGCGCTCTGGTCTACAGCCTGGACCGGCAGGAGGGCGTGGATGAGCTCGAGGCCTGCATCGGCGAGGTCTACGGCAACGGGCATACCTATGTTCCGCTGCCCATCCCCGCGCGGTACGCGACCGACCAGATGCAGGCCTTCGCCGATGTGCTCGCTGGGCGGGGCGATGGGCTGAGCGCCACCATCCAGGACGGCCTGGCCAATCAGTTGACTGTGGACGCCATCGTCGCGTCGGCCGAACAGGGGCGCTGGCTGGCGCTGTAAGCGGATGACCGCGTGCGCGGGCGATTGCGCGAGCCCGGGCCCGCCCGGAATGACGCGGCGGCCCCCAGGGACGCTGATGTGCGCACAGAGCTCCCCAATGTCGAGGGAATCCGCTGGAATTCCTGGCGGAGGGGAGTTTTTTTCGGTATAATGGGTGCATCCCCCATGGGAGAAAGCGAAGGGAGTCACTCTATGAAACCGAAGAATATCGTCAGAATCGTCATTGTCGTGGTGTTGGTGCTCTTTCTGGGCGTCACGGTCCTGTCGGCCTGCCACACCATCCCCGCCGGCCACACCGGCGTGGTCACCCAGTTCGGCGCGGTCAGCGACCAGGTGCTCACTGAGGGCCTGCATTTCACCGTGCCCTACATCACCCAAGTCGTCAAGATCGACAACCGCGTGCTCAAGACCGAGGTGTCCTCCTCCAGCGCCTCCAAGGATTTGCAGACCGTGTCGAGCACCATCGCCCTGAACTACCGGGTGAAGAACGAGGCCTCGGCCCAGCTGTACAAAAACGTGGGCGTCAACTATGAGTCGGTGATCGTCAACCCGGCCATTCAGGAGTGCGTCAAGGCCGTGACCGCTAAGTTCACCGCCGAGGAGCTCATCACCAACCGGCAGATGGTCGGCGATCAGATGCGCGATCTGCTGCAGGAGAAGATCGGCCCCTACGGACTGCAGATCGAGGTCTTCAATATTATTAGCTTCGATTTCTCCGAGGAGTTCAACGCCGCCATCGAGGCCAAGCAGACCGCTCAGCAGAACGCCCTGAAGGCCGAGCAGGACCTCAGCCGCATCAAGATCGAGGCTGAGCAGCAGATCGAGCAGGCTCGCGCCGAGGCCGAGAGCTACAAGCTGCGCAGCCAGGAGCTGACCGACGAAATGATCCGCATGGAGGCCATCAACAAGTGGGACGGCCGCCTGCCCTATGTAGTCTCCGACGGCAGCACCATTTTGGACCTGACCGGCGGCCTGCTGGAGGGCGGCGCCTCGGCCACGCCCGGGCCCGCCGCCACGCCGACCCCCGAGGGCTGATCGCCCGTTCCCGCCGCCTCGGCATCCCCGGGGCGGCTTTTTCGCGCCCCGCGGATCAAAGGGCGGGGGAGCGAGCCATACTATCTCCATCGGCTCGCGCCGCAAAGCATACCAAAATCATCTGTTTTTGATATATAACATATATTATTCATTTGTCTGAGATCATGGTATGATGGTCTGAGCAAAAACGAGGGAGAGGATGCCGACGATGCGGAGCCTTGCGCGCTATCTGAAATCATTTAAGCGAGAGGTCTTTCTCGGTCCGCTGTTCAAACTGACCGAGGCGATCTTCGAGCTGATCGTGCCCCTGGTCATGGCCCGAATCATCGATGTGGGCATCGCCCAGGGCGACACGGGTTATATCTACCGCATGGGCGGGGTGATGCTGCTGCTGGGTCTGGTGGGGCTGGGCTGCGCCCTGATTTGTCAGTATTTTGCGGCCAAAGCCTCCCAGGGGGTGGGCACCCTGATCCGCAACGATCTGTTTGCCCACATCAACGGCCTATCCCACGCTGAGATCGATCAGCTGGGCACCGCGAGCCTGGTCAACCGGCTGACCGGGGATGTCAACCAGGTGCAGGTGGCCGTGGCGATGCTGATCCGGCTGGTGGTGCGGGCCCCCTTCCTGGTCATTGGGGCGACGGCCATGGCCATGGCGCTGGATCTGAAGCTGTCGCTGATCTTCTTCGCCGCCGGCGCGCTGGTCGCGCTGGCTCTCTATCTGGTGATGCGCCGCTCGGTGCCCCTGTACCGGGTTATCCAGCGCAAGCTAGACCGCATCGGCCTGATCACCCGGGAGAACCTCTCGGGGGTGCGGGTGATCCGAGCCTTCTCCAAGCAGGATCACGAGATGGCGCGCTTTGAGCGGGCCAGCGCCGACCACACCCGCGTAGCCATCGCCGTGGGGAAAATCTCCGCGCTGCTCAACCCGCTGACCTTTGCCATCATGAACCTGGCGGTGGTGGCCCTGCTGTGGTTCGGCGGGGTGCAGGTGAACGCCGGGTTACTCAGTCAAGGGGAGATCATCGCCTTCGTCAACTACATCGCGCAGATTCTGCTGGCCCTGGTGGTGGTGGCCAACCTGGTGGTGATCTTCACCAAGGCCTCGGCCAGCGCCAACCGGATCAATGAGGTTTTCGCCGCCACCGCCAGCGTGCGGCAGCGGAGCGATCAGCCGGTCGCCCCCCGGCCCGGCGCGCCCAAGGTATCCTTTGAGGGCGTGTGCTTCCGCTACGGCGCGGGAGGGGAGAACGCCCTGGACCACCTGACCTTCGCCATTGCCCCTGGGCAAACGGTGGGCGTCATCGGGGCGACGGGCTCGGGTAAGTCCACCTTGGTCAACCTGATCGACCGATTCTACGATCCCACCGAGGGCCGGGTGTGCATCGACGGGGTGGACGCGCGGGATTATCCCCTGGCGCAGCTGCGCCGCAAAATCGGCATGGTGCCCCAGAAGGCGGTGCTCTTTCACGGCACCATCGCGCAGAACCTGCGCTGGGGCGACCCCGAGGCCAGCGATGAAGCCCTCGACCGCGCGGTGCGCATGGCCCAGGCCCAGGAGATGATCGACCGCATGCCCCAGGGCATGGATACCCTGGTCGCCCAGGGCGCAAAAAACCTCTCGGGTGGGCAGAAGCAGCGCCTGACCATCGCCCGGGCGCTGGTGGCCGACCCAGAAATTTTGATCCTGGATGATAGCGCCAGCGCCCTGGACTTTGCCACCGACGCAGCCCTGCGCCGGGCCATCGCCCGGGAGGCCGCCGGGCGCACGGTCGTCATCGTCTCCCAACGGGCCCACGCCATCGAGCACGCCGACTGTATCCTGGTGCTCGACGAGGGCCGCCTGGCGGGCAAAGGCACCCACGCCGAGCTGATGGCCACCTGCCCGGTCTATCAGGAAATCTGCCGCTCGCAGCAGCGGGGAGAGGAGGCAGAGGCGAAATGAAAAAGGATTCCGTCTTCGCCCGGCTGATCCGGTTTACCAAACCGCATGGTTTTTTCCTCCTGGCAGCGCTGGTCAGCGCCCTGCTGGGGGTCACCCTCAGCCTGCTCGTCCCGGTACTGGTGGGGCGGGGGGTGGATCAGCTGCTCGGCCCCGGCGCGGTGGATTTCCCTGCCCTGGCGCGTATCCTGGTCGCCCTGGGCGCGGCGGTGCTCGCCAGCGCCCTGTTCCAGTGGCTGGTCAGCCTATGCACCAACCGGGTGGCCTACCGCACCATCCAGGACATCCGCGTCGCCGCCTTCGACCGGCTCAGCCGGGTACCCCTCAAATACATTGATGGCCATGCCCACGGCGATATCATGGCCCGGGTGGTGACCGATGTGGATCAGATCTCCGACGGGCTGATCCAGGGGTTCACCCAACTGTTCACCGGCGTGGTGACCATCCTGGGCACCATCGGTTTCATGCTCAGCATCAACTACCAGATCGCCCTGGTGGTGGTGCTGGTCACGCCCCTGTCGCTGTTTGTGGCGGCCTTCATCGGCAAGCGCACCCATCGGTATTTTGCGCAGCAATCCGCCACCCGCGGTGAGCTGGGCGGGTATATCGAGGAGCTGGTGGGCAACCAGAAGGTCGTGAAAACCTTTCACTATGAGCAGCGCGCCCAGGCCGCTTTCGAGGCAATCAACGCCCGCCTGTACGATTGCGGGGTCAAGGCCCAGTTCTACTCCTCCCTGACCAACCCCTGCACCCGCTTTGTCAACGCGGTGGTGTACGCGGCGGTGGGTATCTTCGGCGCGGTGCTGTGCGTGACTGGCGGCCTGTCCATCGGCCAGCTGACCAGTTTTCTCTCCTATGCCAACCAGTATACCAAGCCTTTCAACGAGATCACCGGGGTGGTCACCGAGCTGCAGACCGCACTGGCAGCGGCCAAGCGGGTGTTCGCGCTGATGGATGAGCCCCCGGAGCGCTCCGACGCGGACCTGCCGGCGCTGACCCAGTGCGACGGCTCGGTCACCCTGTCGGACGTGTCCTTCTCCTACCGGGAGGATGTCCCCCTGATCGAGCACCTCAATCTGGCGGCCCAGCCCGGCCAGCGCATCGCCATCGTCGGCCCCACGGGCTGCGGCAAGACCACCATCATCAACCTGCTGATGCGCTTCTACGATGTGCAGCGCGGCGAGATTCGACTCGGCGGCACGCCCATCACGTCGATCACCCGGGGCAGCCTGCGCCGCCAGTACGGCATGGTGCTGCAGGAGAGCTGGCTGTTCTCAGGTACGGTCCGGGAAAACATCGCCTACGGTCGACCCGAGGCCACCGAGCCAGAAATCATTCAGGCCGCCAAGCTCGCTCACGCTCACGGCTTCATCATGCGCCTGGAGCACGGATACGATACCCTGATCACCGAGGACGGCGGCAACATTTCTCAGGGGCAAAAGCAGCTGCTGTGTATCGCGCGCATCATGCTGACCCATCCGCCGATGCTGATCCTCGACGAGGCCACCAGTTCCATCGACACCCGCACGGAGCTGCGCGTCCAGCAGGCCTTTGATACCATGATGCGGGGGCGCACCAGCTTTGTGGTGGCCCATCGGCTCAGCACCATCCGCCAGGCCGATGTTATCCTCGTGATGAACAGCGGCCGCATCGTCGAGCAGGGCAACCATCAGCAATTGCTGGCCCGAGGCGGCTTTTACGCGCAGCTGTACAACAGCCAGTTCGAGCCCACGGAGTCGGGGGAGGGCTAAACATGGATTTTGCCGCGGTCACCCGGCGCTACTACGCCGCCTGGCACGATTGCGACCCCGCGTGGATCGGGCAACCCGGGCCTCATTGGCGGGCCACCGCCCTGCGGGACCAGGCGGTCCCTTTCTATCCCGAGCGCTACGCGGTTTGCCTGCTGCACGACGGGGCGGGCTACGTGCTCTCCCACGCGCCGGGGCTGACCGATGCGCTTTCTCCCCTGCGGCAGCGGTGGGGCGAGACCGTGCCGCCACTGGCCCAGATGGAGACAGCGCTCGCCCAGGTCCTGGGCGCGAGGCCGCAGCGGTGCGTCAAATTCGCCTTTCGCCAACTCCAGCCCGTCGCCGATCCGACGGTGCGGTCGCTGGGGCCGAGGGACGAGGCGGATTTTCTCGCGTTCTTCAAGGATTGCCATCCTCAGGTGACCGATACGGTGTGGGTGCCCGCGTATTTTGCGCAGATCGCCCAGTCCGGCTGCGGTTTCGGCCGCTGGGAGGATGGGCGGCTGGTCTGCGCCAACGACCTGCCCGGCATGCCGTATCTGGCCGATCAGGTCCAGGAGATCGGGATCAACACCCATCCCGCTTTTCGCCGCCGGGGGTTTGCCATCCAGGTCTGTCGGGCGGCGGCGCGGGCGATGGTGGGCCGGGGCAAATGTCCCTGCTGGTCCTGCGCGGCGGACAACGAGGCCAGCGCAGCCCTGGCCCGCCGGGTGGGGTTCGCGCCTTTGGGGGATTGGCTGCTCTTCCCGGCGCGCTGAGGCCGGCCAACGGGCGCGGACGAATTTGTCCGTGCCCTTTCCAATTCTCCGATTTTGCGCTATACTGGTGCTTAGCAATGCCGCCAGGCGGCAATCATGGAGGAATCGATCGATGCAAGGGGATTTAGGCAAACGTTTGGGGTTCATCGGCTGCGGCAACATGGGCGGCGCGATCCTGAAGGGGATTGTGCGCGCCGGGCTGGCTCAGCCGGAGCAGATGCTGGTCTATGACGCCAACCCGGACGCCCAGCGGGCCCTGGTGGAGGCCTACGGCGTGCGCGGGGCCGAGGACAACGCGGACCTGGTCAGGAGGGCGGATATCATCTTCCTGGCGGTCAAGCCCATCGTTTGCAGCGAGGTGCTCGAGGATATCCGTCGCCACCTGCTGCCCGGCAAGATTCTGGTGTCCATCGTGGCGGGCTGGGCGGTGGAGCAGCTGGAGCAGTATCTGCCCAGCGACAGCAAGGTCTTGCGGGTCATGCCCAACACCCCCGCCCTGGTGGGCGAGGGCATGCTGTGCGTGTCCAAGCTCAACAACCTCGAGCCGAAGGAGCTTGAGACCGTCACCTCCCTGTTGGCCTGCCTGGGCAAGGTGGAGCTGGTGGAGGAGGCCTGGATGGACGGCGTCATCGGCGTGAGCGGCAGCGGCCCGGCTTTCGTCTATCTGATGATCGAGGCCATGGCCGACGCGGGCGTGCTGCAGGGCTTGCCCCGGCAGCTGGCCTACACCCTGGCGGCGCAGACCGCTCGGGGCGCGGCCACCATGGTGCTGGACACCGGCGTGCATCCCGGCGAACTCAAGGATCGGGTGTGTTCCCCCGGAGGCACCACCATCGAGGGCGTGTTTGAGCTGGAGAAGCGAGGCTTCCGCCACGCGGTGATGAGCGCGGTGGACCGCACCGCCGAGAAGAGCCGGGCCATGGCTCAGCAGCAGAAGGCCGCCACCGATCTGGACCGCGAAGAGCCGGATTTCTTGGAGGACTGATCTTTTGAAACAGGTGACGATCTATACCGACGGCGCGTGCAGCGGCAACCCCGGGCCGGGCGGGTGGGGGGCGATTCTGCGCTTTCAGGAGCACGAGAAAGAGCTCTCGGGCTTTGCCAAGGACACCACCAACAACCGCATGGAGCTGTTGGCCGCCCACCAGGCGCTCTCGGCGCTCAAAGAGCCCTGCCAGGTGGACCTGTACTCCGACAGCGCCTACCTGGTCAACGCCTTTGAGAAGGGCTGGCTGGCCTCCTGGCAGAAGAACGGCTGGCGCACCGCCAAGAAGGACCCCGTGGAGAACCAGGACCTGTGGCAGCAGCTGCTGCGCCAGGCCAGCCGCCACCGGATCACCTTCCACAAGGTCAAGGGCCACGCGGACAATCCCTTCAACAACCGCTGCGACGCCCTGGCTACCGGGGCCATCAAGCTGCATCAGCAGGCCCACCGGGCCGCGGAATAGAAAACCGCCCTGCGCAAATGGCTGCGCGGGGCGGTTTTTCCGTTTCAGCGGTCGGACGCAATCGGGAAGCAGAGCTCAAGCTTGCCGCTGCCCTGGCGGGGATCGTAGCGCTCCTGCACCGCGCCGACCAGGCGCAGCCGGCGCCGGGGGAGATAGCGCTTGAGCACCGACTGGAACACCTCGCCATAGTTTGTCTGGGTGCAGGGGGCGATCAGGTAATCCCCGGCGGGCTGCATCCACAAGGTCCAGCCCTCCGGCGCGTCGGCGTCTAAGGCCACCTGCGCCCCGGCCAGGTACTGCCCGGACCCCTGCCAGGGGGCGAAAGCGCCGTGCGCATCGCGCATCGCGCCCCACAGGCGCAGGGGCACGCCCGCTTCGTCGCGCAGCACCAGGGGCGCGATCTGCTCAAAGTCGGCGTTGGCGGCCTGCCAGAGCGGAGAAATCCACGCGCCGCTGCCCCTGGCCGGACCCTGGCCCAGCTTGCCCAGCACCGCGACCTCCGCCCACGATTCAATCCCATATTTCATCATCAGTCACCTCGGATGTGCAGCTTATCAGCTTCGGAGGAACATCGCCTGGAGCAGCTGGTTTCCCAGCCGGGTGCGAAAGACGTCGCGCTGCACGGCGCGGATGCTCTCCCCGTCCATGCCGCCCTCCTGAATGTTGACCAGAAAGTCCGCCTCCACCAGAATGCGGTAGTCCAGCCCGTCGATGTCGGTGTAGGTGTGGTGGTGGGCGATGAGGAAACACACCCGCTCCACCAGCGGCTCGGGCAGCTGCAGCGGTTCCAGCAGCGCCCTGGCCACGGGCGGGCCCTCGATCTGCTGATAGCCGCCCGCGCCCGAGCCGTATTTTTCCCGGCTGGGCAGGATGCCGATGTCGTGCAGCAGCGCCGCGGCCTGCACGGTCAGCAGGTCGTTGCCCGCCAGGCCCTCATCCAGCGCGATCAGCCCGCTGTAGGCATAAACCTTGGCCGCATGCTGGACCAAATCAGGATGGCCTTGGTTGTAGCGGGCCATCGCCCGCAGGGTTTCCGAGAGGGGGGATTGCATTTTAACTCTCCTTTCGCGAGCCCGCGCCAAAGCGCCCGGTCAAGGTGCGCACGATCTCGAACACGTCCAGCTCGGCATTGAGCCAGGCCTCATGCTTGCGGGCGATGTTGAGCAGCTGTTGCAGCTCCTTGGCGGTGTCCTGTCCCTGCGCGTAGGTCTGCACCAGCTTGGCATAGGCCCGGGCGTAGGTGGCGTGGGCCTTGAGCACCTGCCAGAGGTGGCGCTGACCGGGCAGCAGATCCTTGTGGGTGCAGTTGCTCTCGATCACCGGCCGGAAGGATTGGATGATCTGGGAGATCGCCCCGAGCTGGCGCGCGTACGCCTCCTCGCGCAGGGCGTCGCCCCCGGCCATCAGCCGGGCGGGGTCGAACCGCTCCGACAGGGTGCGCAGATAGGCCTGCGCCTTGGGGCCGTCCGGCCCATAGCAGCGCTGGAAGAACTCGCCCGTCAGGGCGGACTCGCTGCCCTGGCGGTTCCACAGCGCCTGCGCCATCAGGTACATAGGCAGGCCGGTGGGGAAGAAGGCCCGCTGAAGCTGGCAGCTGACCGAACCGTTCAATCCCAGGCTCTCAAGTCCTCGCATATCCTCAAAGACAACATGGGCGATCATGCTGTAGCCGGGGTCCGACAGGTGGGCCCACATCATGTGGTAGTCGAAGATGAAGCTGTCGCCGTCGAACTGCGCCTGCCACTTTTGCAGATAAGCCAGGTTCTCCTCCACCGATTGGGGCATGGTGTTCTGGTTGCGGCGGTAGGGCGCCGTGGCGGGCAGCTGGCCGCGTACATCCTCGGTGAAGGCGTGGGCGTAGGTGCGGGTGATGGGAGCAAACATCAGCGCGAACCGGTCCGGGTGAGCGATGCGCGCACGCTCCGGGGCCCACAGTAGGTCCTCATACAGCAGGAAAACCACTCGGGTGGGCAACCCCGCCGCGGTCAGCTTTTCATCCAGCAGGTTGAGCATGTCCACATACAGGTCCGCCGGCAAGGACTGGACGCATGCCGGACAGGTGCAATGGTTGTTGCTGTCATCCGCCAGCCAGAAGTGCAGGTAGTCGAGCTGGGGATGGGCCTGGCAATAGGCCACGATCGCATCGGTCACCCGGGCCTGAACCTCGGCGTTGGCATAGCAGAGGTTGGTGTTCAGGGCGACGCCCTTGTGCAAAGCGCGCTGGCCGTCCACCAACGCCAGGTAAGGGCGGACCTCCTCGGGCAGGGGCGATGGGTCGGCCTCCCAGGCGTTGCCCGCGATGCCGAAGGGCTCGCAGGTCCAGCCATGGCCCACGCCGTGGAACATCAGACCCCGCAGGGCGATCTGCTCGAGCTGCGCCTCGGTCATGGCCATCACTTGATCCTCGTCGACGGTCTGCTGGGCCATCATGGGGTTGCCAGTGTGGTGATACCAGCGCTCATAGAAGGTGTAGGGCACCATGAACTGGATGAAATAGCCGTTGAATCCGTTCTTGGGCAGCCAGTCGATGATGCGCTCCACGTGCATGCCCGATACCGCGCCCTCGATGGTCACGCCCCGGTGGCGGTAGCTGGCCGCCTCGCGGATGGACAGCTCCGGCAGGGCGGCGGGCAGCGGGGGAATGATCTCCGCCGCCGGGGTGGGCCACATGCAGCCCAGCTCCCGCAGGAAGCGGTATACGCCAATGAGTACGCTGCGGGGATTGCTCCCGCAGATGAAGCCGCAACCCTTCTCCAGCTGGATGCCGATGGCGTCGTCCAGCTCGGGATTGGCCGCCACCTCGGGCAGCGCTACGCCCAGCCCGGCCGCCAGGCCCAGCTGTAGGCCGCCGCCCGTCTGACGCAGGCCCTTGAGCAGGCTATAGTTGCCGCCCGGGTCCATCTGCCGCAGATAGCGGGAGAGCTCCTGGGCCGCGAAGGCGATCGTGGGACAGCCGGGTTCATAGGTGATCTTCCAATCCATGAAAGCCCCTCCTTATCGTTGCGGTTTACTCCAGGCGCAGCAGCTTGACCCCGTGGGCCGGGATGGACAACTCGCCGGCGCGCCCGCGCGCCTGCTGGCTCCACAGGTCCACCGCGCGGGTGTAGGGCGGTAGGTCGAAGAAATCCGCGTCGCAGGTGAAAGTCTCCTCGCCCAGGTTGAAGAAGGCGCGGTAGGCGCGGCCTTGGTCATCCTGGCAGCCCCAGATCACCAGGGGATCCTGGTGGAAGAGCTGGGCGTTGCCATGGGAGTGGTTAAGCATGTAGATCAGGTCGGCGTTGGTCAATAGCGAGAGGGTCCACGCGTCGTTCAGGCGCATCTCGCCGCCCATCATCAGCGGGCTGCGGGCGATACTCCACAGGCTCATCATGGTCAGCTGCTCGTCGCGGGTGAAATGGGTGGGTCGCTGGCCGCCGTGGCTGCGCAGGCCGATCTGGCCCAAGGGCAGCATGTCCGCATCCGGCCAGCTGTCCTCGCCCATGAAGGGGGTCCACTTGTTCAGCCGCACAAACTGGCTCTTGAGCGCCTCCCAACTATCCCAGAAATCGTTGGAGATGCGCCACATGCTGGCGTGCTGCCGGACATGCTCGCCCGCCTCCAGGGGGGTGTCCCCGGGGGAGAGGCTCAGGATGATGTCCCGGCCGCAGCGGTTGATGGCGCTGCGCAGCAGCTCGACCTCGCCGGCGTGGTATCGCGGGGCGGACATGTCGTCGCACTTGATGAAGTCGACCTCCCAGCTGGCGTACAGCGCCAACAGCGAGTCATAGTAGGCCTGGGCGCCCGGCTTGTCGGGGTCAACGCCGTACATGTCGGTGTTCCACAGGCAGACGTCCTGCTGGTCGGCGATGTCCGCCGCCCGGGCGTCGCTGCCGAGGATGGGGGTGTTGGCCGCGACGGCCTGGCGGGGGATGCCGCGCATGATATGGATGCCGAACTTCAGGCCCAGGGCGTGAACCTGGTCCGCCAGGGGCTTAAAGCCCCGGCCGCCCGCCGCGCTGGGGAAGCGGTTCTCCGCCGGCATCAGCCGGCCGTAGCCGTCCATCACCAGGGGGGCGAAGGGGTGGTAGTCCGCCGAGTCCGCCGTGGGCTCGGACCACTGGATGTCCACCACGACGGTGTCCCAGCCAAAGGCCTTCAAATGATCGGCCATATACTGCGCGTTGCCCAGCACCTCGTCCTCGCGGACGCTCGCGCCGTAGCAGTCCCAACTGTTCCAGCCCATCGGGGGCGTCTTGGCCAATGCCTTGTTTTTCATGGTTGTTCCCTCCATTGTCGCGCCCCGGGCTGCTCCCGGGACGGATTCATCTGTTCCACCTGTTAGTGTACCATAGGCTGACGATTTTGGGTAGTACATTCATGGCAACTATTTATGACAAAAAGATGAAGATGCCTTCCATCGCTTTCCCCGAACGAACCTTTGCGGTATAATGGAGGCATCATCCATCGAGGAGGCAGTCCCATGGGCACATTTCTCTCTCCGTTTATGGCGGCGATCGCGCAAAAGCAGTTGGGCGTGCTGGCGGTGATGGTCTATCAGGATGGCGCGCTGATCGACGAGGCGCGCATCGCTCCGGACGTCCCGCACAACCTCTATTCCTTCACCAAAAGCTTCACCTCCACGGCTGTGGGCATGGCCATCGACGAGGGTCGGCTGCGCCTGGAGGATCGGGTGTGCGATCTGCTGGGCGAGTGTCTGCCCGCGCATCCTGATCCGAAGCTCGAGCGGCTGCAGCTGCGGCATCTGCTGACCATGGCCTCGGGCCACGACCAGAGCTATTTGCTCTCCCACCAGCGGGCCAAGCTCAAGGACGGTTGGATCGCCCACTATCTGTCCCAGTCCCTGCCCTATGAGCCGGGCGATCGCTTCAACTATGACAGCGGGGATACCTATCTGGCCGGCTGCATGCTGCGCAGAGCCACCGGGCAGACCGTGCGGGAATACCTGACCGGTCGGTTGTTCGAGCCGTTGGGCATCCGGGTTGCTCACTGGGAGGTCGCGCCCTGCGGCAACCAGTTCGGCGGGGGCGGCCTGTGGCTGCGCACCCGCGACGCGGCCAAGCTGCCGCTATTGTACCTAAACCAAGGCCAATGGCAAGGGCGGCAGCTGGTCAGCGCCGCGTATGTCGCCCGGGCCTCGGCCAAACAGATCGACACCTTCAACCCCGGAGACGGCGGCTTTGGCTATGGCTTCCAGTTCTGGCGGGGGAGTCACAACTCCTACCGGGCGGACGGCGCGTACAGCCAGCTAGGCATCGTGCTGCCGGAGAAGCGGGCGGTGGTGATGATCAACTCTTTGGAGAAGAAGAACGGCCAGGGTATCCTGGATACGGTGTGGGAGGAGATTTTGCCCCGGCTGTAAACGGCGAAGGAGGAGCGCATTGGAGGAGAACACAGTCATCACGCAAACAGATCGATTGATTCTAAGGCGGCACCTGAAGAGAGATGCACGCGATTTGTACGTGTATTTGTCGAATCCATTGGCGGTCAAGTATGAACCTTATCAGCCGATGAGCATGGATGCGGTCAGACGTCATCTAGAATGGCGGATTTCAACCGATGAAATGATTGCAGTTGAGGTAAAGGCCAACCACAAAATGATCGGAAATGTGTATCTGGGGAAAAGAGACGATGATTCGCTTGAACTCGGCTATGTCTTCAATCCGGCGTATTGGGGGAAGGGCTACGCCAAGGAGAGTTGTCTCGCCCTAATCGAGCTGGCGTTTTCCCAGGGTGTCCATCGCATCTTTGCTCAGTGCGACCCTGAAAACACCAACTCATGGAAATTATTGGAATCCTTGGGGTTTGAGAGAGAGGCGCATTTGAAACAGAACGTCTATTTTTGGAGAGACTCCGAAAACCGGCCCCTTTGGAAGGACACCTATATTTACGCGAAACGCAATCCAGCGGATTAACGCGCGAGGGGTACGGTGCGGACCCTGGTCCACGCCCTTGTCACCGTATGCCATCAATCATAAAAATTGAGGGCGGCCACAAGTGGCCGCCCTCTCGCGTGCGCTCAGCCAAAGCGCAGCATGGTCAGGGAGTAAGGAGCGAAGCTGTAGGTCTTCCCCACCGGCGGGGGCGCGGACACAGGGGCGACGCGGTGGGGCCGAGCCAAGTCGTTGGTGTCCTCCGGGTCGCCGCAGAGCACCTGGCCGGACCGATACGCGCCGGGCGCGTCCAGCTCGACCTGCACCGGCTCAGGCGAGAAGTTGACCACCTTCAGGAGAAACTCATCCCCGCGCTCGCCCGCGGTGGCATAGAGCTGCGCCAGGGGCGGCAGGCCCTCGATCCGGCAATCCACCACGGTGTCCGGCCGGTTGTCGGCGAAGAGGCGCTGCACGTCGTAGGAGGGGATGGCGTAGGTCCCCGATCCGTCGAATCCAATTAGGTTGACCGGCCAGCGGCGGTCCCGCACGTGCATCAGCAGCGGCGCGTAGGATGCCATCTGCACCACGTCGCAGTTGTTCTCCAGACCGATCATGAAGGCCGCCTCGCTCAGAGCGCCGGCCAAATTGCCCTCGCCGACCTGCTGGTTGCAGGCGTACTCGCCCACATAGATTTTCGGCCCCCGCCGGTCATAGCGATCGTAGCGGCGCACCTGGATGGGGAAGAAGCCCGGCTGGGTGTAGAAGTGCTCGTCGAGCATCTGGATAGGCGCGCTTGCCACCCGGTCGGTGGCGATCAGGGTCAGCTGGGGGAAGCGGTCGGCCAGCGCGGCGTAGCAGTGGGCGTAGAGCCGCTCATAGTCCTCGCCGTGGTTCTCGTTGCCGATCTCCAGGTATTTCAGGTCGAAGGGGGCAGGGTGGCCCGCCGCGGCGCGCATCGCCCCGTAGGGCGTGGAGATCGGGCCGATGGCGTACTCCACCGCGTCGATGGCGCTGCGCAGATAATCATCCCACGCGTCGGGGGCGGCGGTGACGCTTTTTCGCGCTTGACAGGTCATCCCGCAGTTGAACACATACATGGCGCTAGCGCCCAACTGCTCGCACAGCAGCAGGTACTCGTGCAGGCCCAGGCCCTCGGGGGAGCGGTAACCCCAGAGCATCCAGCGCCCCGGGCGATCTTCCTCCGGGCCGATGGTGCGCTTCCAATCGAAGGCGTTTTGGAGCGTCACGCCCTCCACTACGCAGCCCCCGGGAAAGCGCAAAAATCCCGGCCGCAGGGCCTTAAGCATCTCCAGCAGGTCGGGGCGAAACACGCCGCACACCGCATCCTCCGGAATCAGGGAGACATAGTCCACCTCCACACGGCCGGTGTCCTGGGCCAGCAGCGCCAGGCGAGCCTGGGCGTCGCCCCGCTGGCAGACCAGGGCGCCGCTGTAGCAGGTCCAGGCGGGGGAGAGGGGTTCGGTTTCCGCCTGGGCCAGACGCGCGCCCGAGGCATGCAGCAGCGCCACCCCCAAGCCGCCCCGATAACCCTGGGCGCAGCGGGCGATGATCCGATAGCGGTAGCGCCGCTCGGCCTGGACCGCCATCCCCCAGTATCCCCGGTTGACCACCGCACAGTCCGTCCCAGTGGGCAGCGCGGCGATATCCCAACCCAGATAGCAGGGCACCCGGGGATTGCGCGCGCCCTCGTGGCAGAGCTGCATCATCGCGCGCGCCCCGCAGGTGTGCCAGCCTTCCCAGCCCGGCAGACCGCCGACCTGCGGCGCTTCCACCTGAAAACCCGAGGGGGTTGTGGCCTTGCCGCCGAAATAGGCTGTTCCTTCAGGCGGAAGGCCGTCGGCAAAGGCGCGGTTGCGCACCAACTCGGCGTAGAGCCCGCCGTCGCCCGCATGGTTGATCTCCTCATAAAAGACGCCCCACATCCGAGGGTTGATGGTTTTGCGCCCGCTCTCGGGGCGCACGGATAGGGTGACCATGGCGATCCCTCCTGGTTATGATCTTCTTTCTCTATGATGCTCCACGCCCTGCCGGCTGTCAAGGGGGATTGCGCCGCACCGGCCAGGGAGGTACAATGGACATGACAGAAGGGAGGCTTTGTCATGCAGACGCGCATCACCCAGCCCGGGCCGGTCTTGGACGAGCGGGGACGGCCCCATCCCGGATGGTCGGACCGCAGCGTGTTGACCTACCGACGCGGAGACATCAAGGCCCCATTCCACCGCATTAAGGAGTGGGATTACTATCAGATCAGCGATGAGAACATGTGTCTGGAGCTGACCTTCGGCCATGCCAGCTACGCCGGGCAGGTCGGGGCGATGCTGTTCAACTTTCGGACCGGGGAGCGCTATCGAGCGCCGGATAAGCTCCTGGCGCTGCCCTTCGGCCGGCTGCACCTGCCCGAGAGCGCTCAGGCTGACAGCGACCTGATCTACGATAAGGGCGGCCTGTATATGCGCTTCCGGGTCGAGGGCGGGCGGCGTCAGCTGACCTGCCGCGGCGACGGCTTTGAGGCCGAGATTCACCTGACGCCCACCACCGACAAGAATTTGGTCATCAACGTCCCCTTCGACGAGTCGCCCACGGCTTTCTACTATAACCAGAAGATCAACTGCCTGCGGGCCGAGGGCGCTGTGCGCTACCCAGGCGGTCGGCACATCTTTGGCCCCAACGCCTGGGGCATCCTGGACTGGGGCCGGGGCTGCTGGCCCTTTCACAACGAGTGGTATTGGAGCAACGGGGCGGGGGAGATCGAGGGTCAGGCGCTGGGCTTCAACCTGGGCATGGGTTTTGGCAACACCTCAGCCGCCACGGAAAACATTCTGTTCTACGGCGGGGAGAGCCACAAGCTTGGCGCCGTGCGCTTCGAGCTGGATCAGGGGAACTACCTCAAGCCCTGGCGCTTGACCGACGACGACGGGCGGTTGGAGCTGACCCTGTATCCCTCCTTTGACCGCACCACCCGCACCAAATTGCTCTGGGTGGATAACGGTTGCCATCAGGTGTTCGGCGAGTTCACCGGCTACGTTGTCCTGGACGACGGGCGGCGCCTGGATGTGTCGCGGCTCTACAGTTTCGCCGAACACGCCGTCAACAACTGGTGAGGGTCAAAACAAAACAGCGCTCCTATGAGCGCTGTTTCTTTGCGGACGATATCAGGCGTTCCAGTTGGTGACAAACGCGCCGCTCTGATCGGTGAAGCTGCCGGTGCAGATCATGATTAGGTCAATCAGCGTCCAGATGCCACAGCCGCCGCCGGTGAGGATCATCAGGATGCCGGTACCGGTCTTGCCGACATAGAAGCGGTGGATGCCCAGCCCACCCAGGAAGATACACAGCAGCAGCGCCACCAGTCGGCTCTTGGGCGATTGAATGGTCGTCGGTTGCATCGGAGAATACCCCCTCCTATTTTTTCTCAGTTTAGTATACCCGTTTCCCCCGCGCTGCGCAACCCCGCTCGGGCAGAAAGGGCGGCGCGATGATTCCGAACGATTCCCGTTTCATCGACGGCAAATGTTCATTTTCTCTTGACAGAATTTGCGCTTTTGCTTAGGATAAGGGGTGAGAGCGTTTCGAGAGGGAGGGACCCGCATGCCCATGGATTCCCGGCAAAACCAGCGCGAGGCGGGCCTTCTGTCGGGGCGCTGCGGCGTTTATTTTGGTTGAGGATCCGGCCCCATGGGCGTCGGGTCCTTTTGATTCCCGCAACCGTACAAGGAGGTTCACCGCAATGGCCAAGGTAGCAATTATCATGGGAAGCCAGTCCGATCTGCCGGCCCTGGAGGGCGCGCTGCAGCTGCTCAAGCAATTTTCTGTCGGCGTGGAGGTCCACGTCCTCTCCGCCCACCGCACCCCCTATGAGGCGACGGCGTTCGCCAGCAAGGCCCGGGACGAGGGCTTTGAGGTCATCATCGCCGCGGCTGGCAAGGCGGCCCATCTGCCCGGGGTGCTGGCGGCCTACACCACGCTGCCGGTCATCGGCCTGCCCATCAAGTCCTCCTATCAGGACGGCACCGATTCGCTGCTGTCGATCGTGCAAATGCCTTCGGGCGTGCCGGTGGCGACGGTGGGCGTGCAGGCTGGGGAGAACGCCGCGCTGCTGGCGGTACAGATTCTGGGCGTCAAATACCCTGAGCTGGCCGAGGCCCTGAGCGCCTATAAGAGCGCCATGCATGAGAACGTCCTCAAGCAGGACGCCCAGGTGCAGACGGCGGTGGCCGAGATACTCCGCTAAAGAAAACCCGTAAGGAGGATTATTCATGCCGATCACCTACAAGGACTCCGGAGTGGACGTCGAATCGGGCTACGAGGCAGTCCGTCTGATGAAGGAGCATGTCAAGAAGACCTTTAACGATCAGGTGCTGGGGGATCTGGGCAGCTTCGGCGGCTTCTACTCCCTTCAGGGCGTCACCCCCGACCAGCCCGTGCTGGTGGCGGGCACCGACGGCGTGGGCACCAAGCTGAAGATCGCCTTCGCTATGGACAAGCACGACACCATCGGCATCGACGCGGTGGCCATGTGCGTCAACGACGTGGTATGCCAGGGCGCGCGGCCGCTGCTGTTTCTGGATTACATCGCCTCGGGCAAGCTGGAGCCGGAGAAGATCGCCCAGATCGTCAAGGGCGTCAGCGAGGGCTGCGTGCAGGCCGGCGCTGCGCTGATCGGCGGGGAGACCGCCGAGATGCCCGGCATGTACACCGATGGCGAGTACGATTTGGCGGGTTTCTCGGTGGGTATTGTCGGCCGGGATGAGATCGTCACCGGCGCGGACATCGGCGAGGGGGATGCCCTGGTGGGCTTGGCTTCCTCGGGCATCCACTCCAACGGCTACTCCCTGGTGCGCAGGCTCCTGGGGGAGGACTACGCACACTTGTCGGTCTACTCCGACGAGCTGGGCATGACCTTGGGCGAGGCGGCGCTGACGCCCACCCGCATCTATGTCAAGAGCCTGCTGTCGCTGATGGCCCAGGGTTTTGTCAAGGGCGCGGCGCACATCACCGGCGGCGGCTTTATCGAGAACATTCCGCGCATGCTGCCCGAGGGCCTGATGGCTAAGATTGACCTGAACGCTTGGGAGGTCCCGCCGATCTTCCGGCTGATGCAGCGCCTGGGCGAGATTCCCGAGCGCTCGATCTTCAACACCTTCAACATGGGCATCGGCATGGTGCTGGCCGTGGCCGCGGACAAGGCCGACGCCCTGGTGGCCGCGGCCAACGCCCTGGGCGAGCGCGCCTGTATCCTGGGCCAGGTAGCCAAGGGAGAAGGGGTGGCCCTATGCCGGTAAAGATCGCGGTGCTGGTCTCCGGCGGGGGCACCAACCTGCAGGCCGTCATCGACGCCTGCGATCGGGGGCAGATCGACGGGCAGGTCGCCCTGGTCGTGGGCAGCCGCAAGGGCATCTACGCCCTTGAGCGCGCCCGCAACCACCACATCGACGCGGTGGTGGTCTCCAGCAAGCAGCATCCCGACCTGGTCGAGCGGGGGGAGCGGCTGCTGGCGCTCTTCGCCCAATATCAGATCGACCTGATCGTGCTGGGCGGCTACCTGTCGATGATCAGCCCGGCGGTGGTGCGGGCCTATGAGAACCGCATCGTCAACACCCACCCGGCGCTGATCCCAGCCTTCTGCGGCAAAGGATTTTACGGCGAGCGGGTGCATCAGGCGGTGCTCGACTACGGGGCCAAGGTTTCCGGCGTCACCATTCATCTGGTCAACGAGCAGTACGACGCCGGCCCCATCGTGCTGCAGGGTACGGTGCCGGTCAAGGAGGGGGATACCGCCCAGACCTTGGCGGCCCGGGTGCTCGAGGTGGAGCATCGGCTGCTGCCCGAGGCGGTGGCCCTGTTGGCCGAGGGCCGCATCCGGGTGGACGGACGGATCGTACACATTCTAGAGAAGGCATAAGGAGGCTTTTACATGATCAAGCGTGCGCTGTTAAGCGTGTCGGATAAGACCGGGATCGTCGAGCTGGCTCAGAAGCTGCATCAGCTGGGGGTGGAGCTGCTCTCAACCGGCGGCACCGCCAAGGCCATCAAGGACGCGGGCATCCCGGTGACCAACGTCTCGGACGTGACGGGCTTTCCCGAGTGCCTGGACGGCCGGGTCAAAACCCTGCATCCGGCCATCCACGCCGGTCTGCTGGCCATGCGCGCCAACCCGGATCACATGCGCCAGATTCAGGAGCTGGGCATCGCGCCCATCGACATGGTGGTGATCAACCTGTACCCCTTCAAGGCCACCATCATGAAGCCGGACGTGGCCTTCCAGGACGCCATCGAGAACATCGATATCGGCGGGCCGACCATGCTGCGCGCGGCCGCGAAGAACTTCCAGGACGTGGTGGTGATGGTGGACCCCGCCGACTATGCGCCCGTGCTGGCGGAGTTCGAGGGGCAGGGGGATGTGAGCTATGAGACCAAGCGCATGCTCTGCTACAAGACCTTCGCCCACACCGCCGCCTATGACGCGCTGATCTCCAACTACCTGCGTCAGCAGGTGGGCGTCGGCTTCCCCGACTCGCTGACCCTGACCTACGAGAAAGTGCAGCCCCTGCGCTACGGCGAGAACCCCCACCAGGGCGCGATGTTCTACAAGGAGCCCCTGCCCGCGCCGGGCACCCTGACTCAGGCCAAGCAGCTGCAGGGTAAGGAGCTCTCCTACAACAATATCGGCGATACCAACGGCGCGCTGGACCTGCTGCGTGAGTTCGACGAGCTGGCGGTGGTGGCGGTCAAGCACGCCAACCCCTGCGGCGTGGCGGTGGGCGGCACGATCCTGGACGCCTACACCCGCTGCTACAACGCCGACCCGGTATCCATCTTCGGCGGCATCGTGGTGACCAACGCCGAGGTGGACGAGGCCACCGCCCAGGAGATGACCAAAATCTTCCTGGAGATCGTCGTCGCCCCCAGCTACACCGAGGGCGCGCTGAAGGTCTTCAAGAAAAAGAAGAACCTGCGGGTGCTGCAGCTGGACGGCGTCGTCCCCCTGAAGGACGGCGTGTGGGATATGAAGCGGGTGGCCGGCGGCATGCTGGTGCAGGACGTGGACAACCGCCTGCTGGGCGAGGAGCTCCAGGTGGTCACCGAGCGCGCGCCCTCCGAGAAGGAGATGTCCGACCTGATGCTGGCCTGGCGCATCGTCAAGCACACCAAGAGCAACGGCATCGCCGTGGCGAAGGACAACACCTCCCTGGGCGTCGGTCCCGGGCAGGTCAACCGCATCTGGGCCGCGGAGCAGG
>JBMNTT010000042.1:0-23461 GCA_050945875.1 Christensenellales bacterium | reverse complement strand
GCCCTTGCTAATGCAAGGGCGCTGCCCAGGGTATCTCCGTCAGGACTGGCATGACAAAACAGCGCAGGCGCTTGGCACGCCTTGAGCATGGCGATCGTCCGGTCCATCAACTTTCATCCCCATCTGTTTGTTCATCATCCTCGGCGGGCGTGACGCCCACCTCATCGAGCAGCTTGGCAATATGGATACTATACTCGATGCCGGTATCCAACTCGAAGCGCAGCTCCGGCGTCGCCCGCAGGCGAATCCGGCGCCCCACCTCCCGGCGGATGAACCCCGCCGCCTTCTTGATGGCGGCGATGGCCGCCTGCTGCTGCTCGGGGCTGCCATACACGCTGACCTGCAGCCGGGCCAGGCTCATGTCCCGCGTCACCTCGCAGGAGACAATGCTGACCATCTCCCCGTTCAGGGCGGGATCGCGCATCTGGGTGCGCAGGATGTCGCTGACCTCTTTCTTGATCTCCTCGGCCACGCGACCGCGCCGCTCTACGCTCATGGATTCACTTCCCTTCAAAGAGGGAGCCCTTTAGTCGCGGGCTACCTCCTCAGTAATGAAGACTTCGATCACGTCGCCTTCCTTGATATCGTTGTAGTTCTCCAGGGTCATACCGCACTCATAGCCCTGCGCCACCTCGCGGGCGTCGTCCTTGAAGCGCTTGAGCGAGTCGACCTTGCCCTCGTAGACCACGATGCCGTTGCGCACCAGGCGCGCCTTGGCGTTGCGCTGGACCTTGCCCTCGGTGACATAGCAGCCCGCGACCGTGCCCACGCCCGTGACCTTGAAGACGCTGCGCACCTCGGCGGCGCCCAGATCCACATCCTTGAACTCGGGCTCGAGCATGCCCTTCATGGCCTTCTCGATGTCCTCGGTGGCATGGTAGATGACGCGGTACAGGCGCATATCCACCTTCTCGCGATCAACGGCCTCCCGAGCCTTGACGTCCGGGCGGACATTGAAGCCGATGATGATGGCGTTGCTGGCCGCGGCCAGCATGACGTCGGTCTCATTGATCGCGCCGACGCCGCCATGGATGGCGCGCACGCGCACCTCGCTGTTGGACAGCTTCTCCAGCGCCTGCTTGACGGCCTCGACAGAGCCCTGCACATCGGCCTTGACGATCAGCAGCAGCTCCTTGACCTCGCCCTCGGCAATCTGGCTGAACAGGTCGTCCAGGGTGACCTTGGCCTTGGCCTTCATCTGCTCGGCCTTGATCTTGTCGCGCCGCTCCTCGGCCACCTGGCGGCTGAGCTTGTCGTCCTCCACGGCGTTGAGGATGTCTCCGGCGTCGGGCACCTCGGAGAAGCCCAGCACCTCGACCGGCTCGGAGGGATAGGCCGCCTCCACGCGCTCGCCCTTGTCATTGATCATGGCGCGCACGCGGCCGAAAGCCGTACCTGCGACAACCGTGTCGCCCACATGCAGGGTACCGTTCTGCACCAGCACCGTGGCCACGGGGCCACGCCCCTTATCCAGCTCGGCCTCGATGATGATGCCCTTGGCCAGCCGGTTGGGGTTGGCCTTGAGCTCCTGCACCTCGCTGACCAGGATGATGTTTTCCAGCAGTGTATCGATGCCCTCGCCGGTGGCCGCGGACACGGGCACGAAGATCGTGTCTCCGCCCCACTCCTCGGGCACCAGCTCGTACTCGGTCATCTGCTGCTTGATCCGCTCGGGATCGGCAGCGGGCTTATCCATCTTGTTGACCGCCACGATGATCGGCACCTCAGCGGCCTTGGCATGGTTGATGGCCTCGATGGTCTGCGGCATAACGCCGTCGTCCGCGGCCACCACCAGGATGGCGATGTCCGTGGCCTGAGCGCCACGGGCGCGCATCGCCGTAAAGGCCTCGTGTCCCGGGGTATCCAAAAAGGTGATGGGGTTGCCGTTGATCTCCACCCGATAGGCGCCGATGTGCTGGGTGATGCCGCCGGCCTCGCCCTCGGTCACGCGGGTGGAGCGGATCTTATCCAGCAGCGAGGTCTTGCCATGGTCGACGTGGCCCATGATGGTAACCACCGGCGCGCGGGGCACCAAGTCCTCGGGCTGATCCTCCTGGCTCTCCTCCGCCATGACCTCCTCGTAGGTCTTTTCCAACTTCTGCTCCAGGGTGATGTCATAGTCCGCCGCGACCAGCGCTGCGGTATCAAAGTCGATCTCCTGGTTGATGGTCGCCATAATGCCCAGCATGAACAGCTTCTTGATGATGTCCGCGGCGGGCTTGCCGATCTTCTCGGCCAGGTCCTTGATGAGCACCTGTTCAGTGGTAATCACCGCGTGCTCGATCTTGATCGGCGCCATGGTCTGCTGCACGCTCATGGGCTTCTTCCGGGCCTTGCGGTAGCTGCGGCGCTCGTCGTCCACCGAGGAGTTGCTACGGATCATATTCTTGCGCGAACGATTGCGGTTCTCGGGATCATACTGCCGCTGGTAGGCGTTCTTGTTGGGATCGTAGTTGCTGACCCGCTCCTTCTCCACCGTGGGGGTCAGCTCCAGACCGCCGCCGCGCCGATTTCCGCCAGCGGGGCGGTTGAACCCGCCGCTCTGACCGCCACGGTTGAACCCGCCGCCCTGTCCGCCGCGGTTCTGGAAACCGCCCTGGCCTTGAGGACGGCTCTGGTAGCCGCCCTGACCTTGGGGACGGCTCTGGTATCCACCCTGACCCTGGGGACGGTTCTGGAAACCACCCTGGCCCTGAGGACGGCTCTGATATCCGCCCTGGCCCTGGGGACGGTTCTGGTATCCGCCCTGCTGGGGCCGAGCCTGGGGCTGAGCGCCCGCGGGCATCGGCTTGGGAATGAAGGGTCCGCCGCCCAAAGGCGCGCGAGCGCTGCCGGTGATGGGCTTACCGTCCACCCCCAGGCGCACCGGCTGGGCCGGGCGGGGCTGAACAGGCCGCCGGTCATCCCGGGGCTGGACCGGGCGGGGCTGCGCCGGCGCGGCGGGCCTAGCCGCCGCAGGGGCGCTGGGCTGCGTGGGCGAACTGGGATGCTGAGCGGGCTGCTTCTGCGCGGCGGCTTGGGCCGCCTTGCGGGCCTCCATCTCGGCGATGGTCTGTCGGACCGCCTGCTCGGTGGCCGCGGCGGCTTCCTCGGCCGAGGCGGCCGCGATCTGGGCCTCCTGGTCCATGGCCTGCTGCTGCTCAGCCATCTGGCGGCGGCGCTCCTGCTGCTCTTGCTGTTTCTGACGCTCGATGCCCTGCACATGGTGCAGATGCTCCCGGGCCAGGCGCTGGGTCTGGCGCACCTGGTCCAGCAGCGCCTTGGAGCTCTCGCTCACCTGGGCAGTTATCTCTAAAAACTTAGGCTTCGTCGGTTTTGTCATGCTTGACCCCACCCCCATGTTCTGTATCGTTTCCCATTTGGAGTAATTCCATCAGGCGTTTGGCAAACCCGCGCTGGGTAATGACGACGATCTTGCGCCCCGGCTTGCCGATGGCCCGCCCCATCTCGGGGCATTGCCGGTGCGGTACGCCCGCGCCCGCGCAGGCCGCGCGGAATTTCTCCAAACTGTCCGGGCTGATGATCGGGTCGGTCAGCGCCAGAAACGCCTTCTTTTTTCTCAGCGTCTCCAGGCATGCGTCCATCCCTGATACCACCTCGCCGGCCCGGGCGGCCAATCCTAACAGTCCGAAGGCTGCGTCAGAGTTCACGGCGTTCCAACTCCCTTTGCAGGTTGTCGTACACCTCGGCGGTGATACTGGTCTCCAGCGCCCGCTCCAGCAGGCGCGCCTTCTGGGCCTTGGCCAGGCATTGGGCGCTGGGGCAGATATAAGCCCCACGGCCCGAGGCTTTGCCGGTGCGGTCCACCGACACCTGGCCGTCCGCGCCGCGCACCACGCGCAGCAGTTCCTTCTTTGGCTTCATTTCGCGGCAGCCCACGCACATGCGCATGGGGATTTTCCTGGGCTTTACGCTCATTTACGCCTCCTCATCCTCCGAGAAGGGCTGCTCCAGCGCTTGCTCCTGCTCAAACAGCTCCTCGGCGGTACTTTGGCTCTTGATATCGATCTTCCAACCCGTCAGCTTGGCGGCCAGGCGGGCGTTCTGCCCCTCCTTACCGATAGCCAGGGAGAGCTGGTTGTCGGGCACAATCACCCGCGCGGCGCGCTCGGCCTCGTTGATCTGCACGCCCAGCACCTTGGCCGGGCTCAGGGCGTTGGCCACGTACTCGGCGGGGTCCAGGTTCCAGCGGATGATGTCCACCTTCTCGCCCTTGAGCTCCTCGACGACCTTCTCCACCCGGATGCCCTTGGGCCCCACGCAGGCGCCCACGGGATCGATGGTATCGTCGGTGGTGGCCACGGCCATCTTGGTGCGGTAACCCGCCTCCCGGGCGATGGACTTGATCTGCACCACGCCGGTCTGGATTTCGGGCACTTCCATCTCAAACAAGCGCTTGACCAGGCCGGGGTTGATGCGCGAGACGATGACCTGCGGCCCCTTGTTGGAGCGGCGAACCTCCTCGACATAGACCTTGATGCGGTCGTTGACGTGGTACTCCTCGTTCTGGGTGTACTCGGTGGCGGGCAGATAACCCTCGGTGCGGCCCAGCTCAACGTAAACGTTGCGCTTCTCCACCCGCTGCACGATGGCGGTGAGCACCTCGTTCTCCTTCTCGCTGAACTGATCGTAAATGATGCCCCGCTCGGCCTCGCGGATGCGCTGCACCACCATCTGTTTGCCGGTCTGGGCGGCGATGCGGCCGAAGGAGCGCGGGGTCACCTCGCTCTCGACAATATCGCCCACCTCGTAGGCGCGGTGGATCTGGCGGGCGTCCTCCAGGGAAATCTGCATCGCCGGATCCTCCACGGGATCGGCCACCACCCGCACGGAGTAGACGTGCACATCGCCCTGTTGACGATCGATCTCCACCCGAACGTTCTGGGCGGTGGTGTTGGTGCCATAGTTGCGCTTATAGGCGGAGATCAGCGCGGTCTCGATGGCGTCGAGCAGCACCTCTTTCTTGATCCCCCGCTCCTTCTCAATTGCGCCGAGCGCTTCGATAAATTCCTGATTCATCAAAATCCCTCCCGTTTCTAAAATCGAATGATGGGTTTGATTGAAGCAATGCCATCTCGGGCAACGGACTGTTCGCCGTCGGGGGTGTCAATCCGTACTTCGCTGTCGCTCCAGTCCTTGAGGAAACCCTCGAAGACCTTTTTGCCATCCCGAGCAGCGTAGAGCTTGATCTCAATCTCCCGGCCCAGGTTGCGCCGGAAATCCAGATCGGTCTTGATAGGCCGGTCCGCCCCCGGGGAGGAAACCTCTAAATAGTAGCTGTGGGGGATAAAATCCGCCTCATCCAGCGGCTCGTCGAGCAGCTGGCTGCCGATCTCGCAGTCGTCGATGGTGATGCCCCCGGGCTTATCAATAAAAAGGCGAAGAATCCAACGGGAGCCCTCCCGGCGGTACTGCACCTCGATGAGGTCGTAACCCTGAGCCTGGAGCAGCGGTCCTGCAAGATTCTCCACCTGCGTAACGATTTTTGACATATAAGCGTTGATGCCCCCATATTGTGGTGATTTTTCGCCCTACATAAAGCAAAGAGTGGATATACCACTCTCTACGACCGGCCCGATCCCATGAGCGGTCGGCGCGCGATCCATGGCATGTGTTCCACCCGCCATCCGGCTGGCGGCGGAACCTGGTCGCTATCAGTATCTCTCCGATACCGGCAAACCATTCTAGCAATTAGCATAACACAAAGTTTCGCCCTTGGCAAGCCCTCCCAGGCAGAATTTGGCCGTGCGGGCCGGTTTATCGGCCGGCCCGCACGCACCATCGGAAAAGGCAGAGCCATTGGATGTAGTCGATCTCCCCGCGGGCGACCGGCTGGGCGTTGGCCTGGCGCAGGGCCAGCTGAATCTGGCGGTTGGTCATTTGTCGGCGCACCGAGGCGCCGCCGCTGTGCAGCCCCTCGGCCAGAAAGCGCTCAAAGGCTGCGCGCTGATTGGCGGGCAGATCGGGCTGTTCCCTGCGCGCTAAGGCCAGCAGCGCGCAGTCGCACCGCGGCACGGGATGAAACGCCTCCCTGCTCACCGGGCAGGCAATCTTGCCGGTGTAGTAAGGCTTGAGCAGCAGCGACTGGAGCGATTCCCTCGGTCTGCCCAGAAACCGCAGCGCCGCTCCCCGCTCCACGATCAGATAGATGGCCTCGGGCGGGTTGAGCGCCTGGGTCAGTCGGCGCAGGATGGCCGTGGTCAGGTGAAACGGAATGTTGGCGAAGACCTTGTAGCGTCCCCGCCGGGGCAGCGGCCATGTGAGAAAATCGCCCTCCACCAGCGTCAGGCCCGCCTGTTGGGCGAACCGATCCCGCAGCCGGGCGATGTGTCCGGGGTCCAACTCCACAGCGGTGACCCGGCCGCAGCGCGCCAGCAGCGCCCGGGTGATATGGCCCTTGCCCGGCCCGATCTCGATGACATGATCCTGGGCGCACAGGTCCGTGCGGTCCAACAGGCGCTCGATGGTGCGGGCGCTGGTCAGATAGTTTTGCGAAAACCACAGCCCTTCCGGGCGATTCGGTTTGCGGGACATAAAAAGACACCCCTTGCATGCGTTTTTTCGGATACAAAAAGGTGCACCAAAATAGGACGGGTTGCGTCCACTTTTTGGTACACCTTACTTGCGAATCCGAATTGCTGCACACATGAGCGTGTCTGGAGGCCACCTTTCCTGAAGATAGCTCCATCCTAGCACAGCGGCGCGCCCTCTGTCAACGATCAAAAGCCGCCCATGCTGAACAGGTCGAGCTGGCTGGTCTCAGGCAGGCCCTCCAGGCAGCCGAAGGCGCGCAGGGTCTCGCAGACCGACTTGCCGCACCGGCTGCGCAGGCGCAGGTCTTCCACGGAGATGAACTCCTGCTCCTGGCGGGCCTGCACAATGGCCTGGGCCGCGTTGGCCCCCACGCCCGAGAGCGCGCCGAAGGGCGGCAGCACCGCGCCCTGACGGGGCAGGAAGCGCATGGCCTCGCTCTCGTCCCGGCTGACGGGCAGAAATTTGTAACCGCGCATCATCATCTCCAGCGCCACCTCGAAGGTGTTCATGTTGGTCTTCTGCTTGGCGTTGATCTCCTTGCCCAGGGCGTTGAGGTCGGCCATGGCCTTGCGCACCGCGCCCTCGCCCTGCAGGATCACCGCCGCGTCGAAGTCGGCGTTGTGGATCGTGAAATAGCTGGCATAGTAGGCCTCCGGGTAGTACACCTTGAAGTAAGCGATGCGCAGGGACATGATGTCATAGGCTGCGGCGTGGGCCTTGGGGAAGAGGTATTTGATCTTCTTGCAGGCGTCGATGTACCACTCCGGCACATTGTGCTCGCGCATGGCCTCCTCCATCTCGGGCTTGAGGCCCTTACCCTTGCGCACGCTCTCCATGGTAAAGAAGCTCAACTTGGAGGGCACGCCCCAGGCGATCAATCGGTTCATGATGTCGTCCCGGGTACAGATGATGCCATCCTCCAGGGTACTGGTGCCCGAGCGGATGAGCTCCTGGGCGTTGCCGGTCCACACGTCAGTGCCGTGGGATAGGCCGCTGATGCGCAGCAGATCGCTCATGCTCGAGGGCTTGGTCTCCACCAGCATCTGGCGCACGAAGCTGGTGCCGAACTCCGGAATGCCGAAGGTGCCCACCGGGCTGCCCAGCTGCTCCGGGGTCAGGCCCAGGGCCTCGGTGGACACGAACAGGCTCATGACCTTCGGATCGGTCAGCGGTACGTCCTTGGGGTCCACGCCGGTGAAGTCCTTGAGCATGCGGATGGAGGTCGGCGCATCGTGTCCGAGGATGTCCAGCTTGAGCAGCCGGTCATGCAGGGAGTTAAAGTCGAAGTGGGTGGTCACGGTGTCCGAGTCCACCATGTCCGCGGGGTGCTGGACCGGGGTGTACTCATGGATGTCGGTCTTGTGGGGCACGACGATGATGCCGCCGGGGTGCTGGCCGGTGGTGCGCTTGACCCCCGCGCAGCCCCGCACCAGCCGGTCGATCTCCGCCCGTGAGGCGGTGATCCCCCGCTCCTCCAGGTACCGCACGACATAGCCGTAGGCGGTCTTGTCGGCGATGGTGGAGATGGTGCCCGCGCGGAACACCTTGCCCTTGCCGAAGAGCTCCTCCGTGTAGGCGTGGGCCACGGGCTGATACTCGCCGGAGAAGTTCAGGTCAATGTCCGGCACCTTGTCGCCGTCAAAGCCCAGAAACACCTCGAAAGGAATGTTGTACCCGTCGCGAACCAGCGGCTCGCCGCAGACCGGGCAGTTCTTCTCAGGCAGGTCGACGCCGCAGATATCGCCGTAGCCCAAGGGCTCCGGGCCAAAGTCGCTATGGCAGCACTTGGCGCAGCGATAGTGGGCGGGCAGAGGGTTGACCTCCGTGATGTCCGTCAGGGTGGCCACCAGGGAGGAGCCCACCGAGCCCCGGGAGCCAACCAGGTATCCGTCGGAGAGGGACTTGGTCACCAGCTTGTGAGCAATCAGGTACAGCACGGCGAAGCCGTGACCGACGATGGAGTTGAGCTCCTTCTCCACGCGCTTTTGCACGATCTCGGGCAGCTGCTCTCCGTAGAGCTTGTGGGCCTTATCCCAGGACAACTGGGTGATCTCCTCCTCCGCCCCGGGTATCTCCGGGTAGGAGTTCTCGTGGGGAATGGGTTCGAGGACCTCCACGGTCGATGCGATCTTGTTGGGGTTTTCGACCACCACCTCGTAAGCGGTCTCCTCGCCCAGATAGGCGAACTCGTCGAGCATCTCCTCGGTGGTGCGGAAATACAGCGGGGCCTGCTGGTCGGCGTCGTCGAAACCCTGTCCGGCCATCAGGATGCGGCGGAACTGCTCGTCCCGGGGCTCGAGAAAATGCACGTCCCCGGTGGCGACCACCATCTTGTTGAGCTTGCGGCCCAGCTCGACGATTCTCCGATTGTAGTTGCGCAGCTCCTCCTCGTTCTTGGCGGTGCCGTTGCGGATCATAAAGGCGTTGTTGCCGATTGGCTGGATTTCCAGATAGTCGTAGAAGGCGGCGATCTTCAGCAGCGTGGCCTCATCCTCCCCGCGCACCATCGCCCGGAACAGCTCGCCCGCCTCGCAGGCGCTGCCCACGACGATGCCCTTGCGCATGGACTTGATCAACCCCCGGGGAATCCGCGGCCGTTTGTAGTAGTGCTCCAGGTGCGCGGCGCTGATCATCCGGTAGAGGTTCATCAGGCCCTCCTGGTTCTGGGCCAACAGGATGATATGATAGCTGTCTTGCCGGGCGTTGACCTTGTCGAAGGCCCCGTTGATCCCGGCCAAGTCGGCGACGTTCTTGGCGGCCACAGCCTCCAGCAGCTTGAAGAGCACATGGGCGGTGGCCTCGGCGTCGTCCACGGCGCGGTGATGGTTGTCCAGGCGAATGTTGAATTTCTTCACCAGCGCGCCCAGGGAATGCCGCCCGAAGGCCGGGAAGGCTGAGCGGGAGAGCATCAGGGTGTCCAGCACCGGCGCGGTGATCGGTCGGCCCAGCCGCTTCGCCGCCGGCCGTAGGAAGGAAAAGTCAAAGCTGGCGTTGTGAGCCACCAGCGCCAGGTCCCCAGCGAAATCCAAAAAACCGCCCATGGCCTCAGCCTCGCCGGGGGCGTCGGATACCATGTCGTTGGTGATGCCGGTCAGCTTGGTGATCTCATCGGAGATGGGCACCCCGGGATTGACCAGGCTGCCATAGCGGTCCACCACCTTGCCGCCCGCCACCTTGACCGCTCCGATCTCGATGATCCGGCAGCGCTTGGGGTCCAGGCCGGTGGTCTCAATGTCCACCACCACCATGGGCTGGTCCACCGGGCCGGTGGGCGCGGTGACGATCTGGGGCGTGTCCTCGATCAAGTACCCCTCCACGCCGTAGATCACCTTGGGGGGATTCTTGAGCTTGGCGGCGGCCTCATAGGCGTCCGGGAAGCCCTGCACCACGCCATGATCCGTGATGGCCACGGCGGGATGGCCGAACCGCGCCGCCAGCTTGACCGCCTCGGCCGCCGGGGCTACCGAGTCCATCATGCTCATCTGGGTGTGCAGGTGCAGCTCCACCCGCTTGTGCTCGGCGTGGTCCTCCCGGCTGCGCTTCTCATCGAGCACCATGTCCCGCACACCCAGCACCACCTCGCGCTGAAACCGGTCATACTGGCACTCGCCCCGGATTTTCAGCGTCATGCCGTCCTTGACCATGTCCTCCAGGCGGGGACGCTCCTCAGGCTCGGCGAAGAGCTTGCAGGTGATCGAGCCCGTGTAGTCGGTCACGTCGAAGGTCCAGAGCATCTTGCCCCCCCGCAGCTCCCGCCACTCCTGCTGCATCACCTCGCACTGCACACCCACCCGACCCGAGTCCTCCCGCAGCTCGCTGATGGGCAGGATCGCGTCGCTGAAGGACCGGCCATAGATCACCGCGCCGGGCTTGGGCTTTGCGCTCGCGCCGGGCGCGGTGACCTCGATGGCCTTGATCTTCTCCTGCAGGCGCTCCTGGGCAGCCTGCTGCTGGCGCTGATAGGCCGCCTCGTCCAGGCCCCCGCCGGAAACCAGGCGCACCTGCATCAGCAGGCCGAAGCACTGGCGGATCGCCCAGCTCAGCGCGCCGGCAGCGCCGCTATTCTCCAAAAACATCTTGGCGGTGTCATCGGGCACGGTCAGGGTCAGCACCTCATCCTTGACCTGCCAGATCGCCTGCTCCAGGAAGGGCAGCGACGAGGCCATGCGGCCCGAGAGCAGCTGCAAGGGCAGCTGCTGATGCTCCCCACGCTGGGCGAAGGCCTGGGCCAGGGCGGGATAGCGCACCCGAATCTGCACCCGCTTGGCCTCGGGCGCGGCCTGGGCCAGGGCCTGCTGGATAGCCGCGACGGTCTGGGCGGACAGGGGCTCCTCGGCCTGGCACAGCACCAGATACCGCCCCCGGCTGACATCCACCAGCACCCGCTGCAGCGACACCGCCCCGTGCTGGGCAACCAGCTCCCCCCACAGATTTCGCGTCATACCCGTCCCTCCCTGGCGGCGACCTCCGCCTCGATCCGCTCAATCAGCGCGTCCAAAATGCCCTCCGCCGGCAGCGTGGCTACCAGCTTGCCCTTGGCGAAAATCGCGCCCTTGTCCTTGCCCCCGGCCACGCCCAGGTCCGCCTCCCGGGACTCGCCCGGGCCGTTGACTACGCAGCCCATCACCGCCACGGTCAGGGGCGTGGTGATGTGGGCGGTGCGGGCCTTGAGCTGCCTGACCCACTGCTCCACCGGCACCTGGGTGCGCCCGCAGGTGGGGCAGGAAACGATATTGACCCCACTGGCGCGCAGCCCGAGCGCCCGCAGAATCTCCAGCGCCGCAGCCACCTCGGGCACCGGGTCGCCCGTCAGGCTAACCCGGATGGTGTCCCCGATGCCCTGGGCCAGCAGCGCGCCGATGCCGATGGCGGACTTGACCACGCCGGATAGGTCCATCCCGGCCTCGGTCACGCCCACATGCAAGGGGTAGTCCACCTGCCGGGCGATGAGCTGGTAAGCCGCCAGGGTGTTGGGGACGTTGGAGGCCTTCAGGGAGATGATGGTGTCGGAAAAGCCCGCCTGCTCGAGCAGACGCACATGGTTCAGGGCGCTCTCAACCATGGCCTCGGGCGTCGGCCCGCCATACTTGTCCAACAGGTCCCGCTCTACCGAGCCGGAGTTGACCCCCACCCGGATGGGCAGGTGGTGGGCCTTGGCGCAGTCGCATACCCGGCGCACCTTGTCCATGCCGCCAATGTTACCCGGGTTGATGCGCAGTTTATCCACCCCGTGCTCCGCCGCGGCGATGGCCAGGCGGTGGTCAAAGTGGATGTCCGCCACCAGCGGCCGGCGGGTTACCTGTTTGTAGGTCTCAATGGCCTGGGCGCAGGCCGCGTCGTACACCGACATGCGGATGATCTCACAGCCCGCGGCGTCCAGCCGGCGAATCTGCTCGCTGGTCGCGGCGATATCCCGGGTATCGGTGTTGGTCATGGACTGAATCGAAATGGGTGCGCCGCCCCCAACGGGCACGCACCCCACCTGTACCGATCGCGTCATCTATACCCCAGCCTCCATTTTCCTTTTTCTGTCAGTGCACGAACAGGCGCACAATATCCTGGTAGGACGCAAAGATCATGAGCAGCAACAACACCGCCAGCCCCGCCAGGTTGAGGTAGGCCTCCTTCTGCAGCGGCAGGGGTTTTCTGCGGATCTTTTCGATCACCAGCAGCACCAGCTTGCCCCCGTCCAGGGCCGGAAAGGGAATCAGGTTGAAGAAGCCCAGGTTGATGCTGATCATCGCCCCCAGGCGCAGCACCGCCTCCAGGCCGCCCTGCTGGGTCTGCTGGCTGATCACCCCGATGGTGCCGATGGGCCCCATCAGGTCCGTCGCTCCCTGCCCCCGGAAGATCAGGTTGGAGAAGGTCTCCCCGATGAGCTGGACGAATTGCACCGTGTACGCCCCGCCAATCTTGATCGAATCCAACAGGCCGAAGCGCACCCGGGTGGTGCCAAAGGCGATGCCGATCATGTTGCGGCCTTCCTCGGCGTTGTACTCGGGCGTCATGGTCAGCTCCACCCGCTGCCCGCCGCGCTCAACGGTCAATTCGACGGGCCGTTCCCCCGCGCCGCTGATTTTCGCGATGGCCTCGTCGGTGGTGGCTACCTCCACCCCATCGACCGCGACGATGCGATCGTCCACCTGCACGCCCGCAGCCTGGGCGGGCTGGCCCTCGCTGACCTGGGCGATGACCGTGTCCGGCATGGGCTCGCCATAGGTCATCAGCACGATCACCACCAGCACCACCGCCAGGACCAGGTTCATCACCGGGCCGGCCAGCACCGTGACAAAGCGCTTCCACACCGGCTGGCGGAACATCGAGTCGGGCCGGTCGTCGTCCTGATCCTCGCCGACGAAGCGCACATACCCCCCGATGGGCAGCGCCCGAAGGGAGTAGCGGATGCCTTTTTTTCCCAGATGGGAAGCCAGCTTGGGGCCGAAACCGACGGAGAACTCCTCCACGCCGATGCCCACCGCCCGGCCCACAAAGAAGTGACCCATCTCATGGACCACCACCAGCACCCCGAGGATGAGAACCGCCACAAGGATCGAGATCAAGGTTGCCATATATGTTCCTCCCGGTACTTTCTCCACCCCAATTATGCTATGCCCTGCCCCCGAGCGCTATGTAAAGTTCGACGCGGGCCGGGCCGCGTCCTGTCTATGCGGTTGTTTTTCCCGCTTCTCCCTCCCGGCATACCACCGCGCGGGCTTGGGCGTCCACCTGATAGATGCGCTCCAGGGTGACCGCCCCAGTCAGGTCTACGCGCCCGAGCGCCTCCTCCACCCGACAGGGAATCTCCCAGAAGGCGATTTGATCCCGCAAGAACAACTCAACCGCCTGCTCATTGGCGCCGTTGAGGCAGACCGTGGCCAGCTGTCCCGCCGCAAGGGCGTCAAAGGCCAGCTTGAGGCAAGGGAAGGCGTTCAGGTCCGGCTCCTCGAAGGTCATCGCGCCCACGTCGAAGAGGGTCAGCGGTTTGATGACCGCCCCGGCCTCCCATCGATCGGGATGGCTCAGGGCGTAGAGGATGGGCAGGCGCATATCGGGATGGCCCATCTGGGCGATCACCGATCGATCCGCAAACTCCACCGCCGAGTGCACGATGCTCTGGGGATGGACCACCACGCTGATCTGCGCGGCATCCAGGCCGAAGAGGTGGTGCGCTTCGATGACCTCCAGACCCTTGTTCATCATCGTGGCCGAGTCGATGGTGATCTTCGCGCCCATGGACCAGTTGGGGTGCTTGAGAGCCTGCTCGCGGGTGACCGCGCGCATCTGCTGGGCGCTGTAACCCCGGAAGGGACCGCCCGAGGCGGTCAGCAGGATGCGATTGGGCGCGGGCTGTCCCTGCAGGCATTGGAAAATGGCCGAGTGCTCGCTGTCCACGGGATAGAGCTTCCCGCCAAAGCGCGCCAAGGCCTGGTTGACCAGCTCCCCGCCGGCCACCAGGGCCTCCTTGTTGGCCAGGGCCACCCGCTTGCCGTTCGCGATGGCGCTGAGCACCGCGTCCAGCCCGGCGATGCCCACCACGGCCACCACCACGGTGTCCACGTCCTCCCGGGCGCAGATGGCCTCCAGCGCCGCGTGGCCCGACAGGGTCTGGATGCCCGCAGGCAGCTGGGCCGCCAGGGCGCGGGCCGCCGCCTCATCCTCCAGGGAGACCACCCGGGGCGCGAACTCCTGAGCCGCCCGCAGCAGCCCCTGCACATTGCGCCCCGCCGCCAGGGCGGTCACGCTTAATCGATCGGGATAGCGCCGCACCAGATCAAGGGTCTGGCTGCCGATGGAGCCCGTCGCCCCTAAGATCGCCAGTCGGTTCATCTATGCCACCTCACTTTGCCACCACCAGCCAGAAGAAGGCGGCGAACACCGCCACCACCGTGAACATCAGGCTGTCCAACCGGTCCAGCACGCCGCCGTGGCCCGGGATCAGCTTGCCAAAGTCCTTGACCCCGCACATGCGCTTGATGCTTGAGGCGGTCAAGTCGCCGCACTGGGCCACCACCGCGCACACCAGGCCCAGCGCCGCAAACAGCCACAGGGGCAGGGTTCTGCCCATGGTGGCGTTGAGCACCGCGCCGGCGGCGATCATCAGGCCGGTCGCGCCCACCACGCCGCCCACCGCGCCCTCAATGGTCTTTTTCGGGCTGATGGCTGGGCAGAGCTTGTGCTTGCCGCAGGCCTTGCCCACCAGGAAACAAAAGGTATCCGTGCCGAAGGCGCCGATGCAGGCCAGGGCCAGCACCACCGTGCTGACCGGGTCGGGCATGGTGCGGTTGACCACGGAGATGAACAATAGCGGCAGCGTGGGGTATACCAGGGTACACACCGTCATCATCGCGTCCATCGCGTGGTACTTCTGGTTGAACACCGGCACCACCAGCACGCCGATGGCGCCGATGCACAGCACGGTCATCAGCCCCTCAAAGGAGCCGAAAAGCCAGGCGGCGAACATGGCCGTGGCGGCGATATGCCCGGCGACGCGCAGGGGCTTCTCTCCCTTGGCCCGCAGAGCACGGTACATCTCAAACAAGCCCAGCTGGATGAAGCCGAACACCGCCGCGTCGATGAACCAGCCCCCCAGATACAACAGCGTCACCAGCACAATGACGGCCACGACGCCCGAGACCACGCGCTTGGTCATACGGTTTCCCCCTCCCCCACGCCCCCATAGCGGCGCTGCCGCCCCTGGTAGGTCTTGATGGCGCGCACGTACACCGCCCGGTCGAAATCCGGCCAGTACTCGGGCACGAACACGAACTCGCTGTACGCGGCCTGATAGAGCAGGAAGTTGCTCAGCCGCTCCTCTCCGCTGGTGCGAATGATCAGGTCCGGGTCGGGCATGCCTGCGGTGTAGAGATAGCTGGCAAAGCGCGCCTCGTCGATCTGCTCGGGCGCGAGCTGCCCGGCGGCCGCCTGGGCAGCCAGGTCGCGCACTGCGCGGAGAATCTCCGCCCGCGCGCCATAGCCCAGGGCCAGGGTGAGCAGTAGCGATCGATTTTGCTCCGTGGCCGTCACGCAGTGGTCGATGGCCTGACGCACCCGGGGCTCAAAGCCCGACAGGTCGCCGATGATGCGCAGCTTGACGTCATTGTCCATCAGCTCCTGCAGGTGCTTTTGGGAAAACTCCATCAGCAGGCCCATCAGGGTCTGCACCTCCTGCTTGGGCCGGGACCAATTCTCCGTGGAGAACGCATAAACGGTCAGATACCCGATGCCCAGGGATTTGGTCATCCGGCAGATGTCCAGCAGGCGCTCCACGCCCGCACGGTGTCCCGCGCTGCGGCGCTTGCCCTGGGCTTGCGCCCAGCGGCCGTTGCCGTCCATGATGATGGCCACATGCCGGGGCATGCGCCCCGCGTCCAGGCCCAACGCCCCCAGGTCCGCTGCTTGCTGCTGATTGCCCAAGGTCTCCTCACCCTTCCCAGGGATGCCGCGGCATCCCGAATTCACATATCAAAAGAGGGAGCGAAGGTATCCCCCGCCCCCTTCAGTCAGACCTCGGCGATTCGGGCTCTTGCCCCGCCAGCGTGGGGAAGGCGCCGTTCACCAGCTCCAGCAGCGCGCCCTGTCTGCGCACGGCGATCACCCGCGCCAGCCCGGGCTTTCCCTTGGGGTCCCGGGTGGTCACAAGGCGGTAAGGCTGCTTGCCCAGCGCCGCCAGAGCGTCAGCCAGGGGCATCCCCAGCAGATGGTCATAGCCGGTCACAGCGACAGGATCTCCTTCTCCTTCTCGGCAAGCATCTTGTCGACGTCCTTGATGAAGCCGTCGGTCATCTTTTGGACCTTCTCCTCGAACTCCTTCTGGTCGTCCTCGGTGATCTCGTTGTCCTTGCGCAGCTTCTTGAGATGGTCGTTGCAGTCGCGGCGGATGGCGCGCACGGCCACCTTGGCCTCCTCGCCCTTCTTCTTGCTCTGCTTGACCAAATCCTTACGGCGCTCCTCCGTCAACTCGGGGAACACCAGACGAATCACCTTGCCGTCGCTGGTGGGGTTGATCCCCAGGTCGGACATCTGGATGGCCTTCTCGATGGGGGTGAGCATGCTGGCCTCCCAGGGCGCGATGGTCAGCACCCGGGGCTCGGGGATGGACAGGTTGGCCACCTGGTTGATGGGCATCTGGGCGCCGTAGTACTCCACGGTGATGCGCTCGAGCACCTGGGCGTTGGCGCGACCGGCGCGCATGCTGGCCAGCTCCTTCTTGAGCACCGAAAGGGATTTTTGCATCTTTTCGTTGGCAAGATCGATCGATTCCTTAGCCGTCATAAGAAACCCCTCCTTTTTCTCTATTGTACTGGATCACGAGGCGGCAGACAAGTGCCTTTCGCGCCTATTGCTTCTCCACCACAGTGCCGATCTTCTCGCCGCTGACCACCCTGCAGATGGAATCCTCATCCTTTAGCCCGAAGACCAGGATCGGGATATTGTTGTCCATGCACAGGGTTAAGGCAGTGGTGTCCATGACGCTCAGGCCGCGGTTGAGCACCTCCAGGTAGGTCAGATGCTCCAGCTTTTTGGCCTCGGGCACCTGGCGCGGGTCGGCGTCGTACACCCCATCGATGTTCTTGGCCAGCAGCAGCGCGTCGGCCTCGATCTCCGCGGCGCGCAGGGCCGCGGCGGTGTCGGTGGTGAAATAGGGGTTGCCGGTGCCCGAGGCGAAGATGACGATGCGTCCCTTCTCCAGGTGGCGCACTGCCCGCCGGCGGATATAGGGCTCGGCAAAGGCGCGCATCTCCACAGCGGTCTGCACCCGGGTCTGCATCCCCTTGCCCTCCAGCGCGTCCTGCAAGGCCAGGGCGTTGATGACCGTGGCCAGCATGCCCATGTGGTCGGCAGTGGCGCGGTCCATCTGCGCGCCGGCCCGGCCGCGCCAGATGTTGCCGCCGCCCACGACGATGCCAACCTGGACCCCTTGACCCGCCACCTTGATGATCTCATCGGCTACATGGCCAATCATATCAAAATCGAAACCAAAGCCTCCGTTTCCGGCCATGGCCTCGCCTGAGAGCTTGAGCAATACCCGCTGATAAACCGGTTTCGCCATCCAAAAACGCCTCCTAATGCATCACAGATTCCGACAAAAAGGGGACACGACGCGCAATCGTGCACCTCGTGTCCCCCCTGGCCCCAGGCCGTATCCGGGGATATGGAACACAGGTCCATCCTCCCAGGCGCGGTCGGGCTGATTATTTCATGAAGCTGGCGACTTCCTCGGCAAAGTTGTCCGAGCGCTTCTCCAAGCCCTCGCCCATCTCGTAGCGCACGAAGCGGCGCACCGAGATTTTCTCGCCGATGGCGGCGATCTTCTCGTTGATCATGGTGGTCATGGTCTTCTCGGAGTCCTTGACGAAGACCTGATCCATCAGGCAGTTCTCCTTGTAGTACTTCTCCACGCGGCCCTCGACCATCTTCTCGATGATTTTCTCGGGCTTGCCCTCGTTGCGGGCCTGCTGGCGCAGCACCTCGCGCTCGTGCTCGAGCACGTCGGCGGGCACCTCCTCGCGGCGCACATAGGCGGGATTGGCCGCGGCGATTTGCATGGCGATATCGTGCACCAGGTTTTTGAAGTCATCGGTCTTGGCCACGAAGTCGGTCTCGCAGTTGACCTCCACGAGCACGCCGATGCGGCCGCCCATGTGGATGTAGGAGTCCACGATGCCCTCGGCGGCAACGCGGCCGGACTTCTTCGCAGCGCTGGCCAGGCCCTTCTCGCGCAGCAGATCCACAGCCTTCTGGACGTCGCCGTCGGCGTCCTGCAGGGCGCGCTTGCAATCCATCATGCCGACGCCGGTCAGCTCACGCAGTTCCTTCACAGCCTGTGCAGTAATCATGAAAGTTCCTCCTCTATACTACTCGCTTTGAAAAGGGGGAAGTCTGTAACTTCCCCATGCAAATCAGTTCTCCTCAGCCTGCTCGCCCTGACGGCCCTCCAAGATAGCGTCAGCCATCTTGCCGGCGATCAGCTTGACCGCGCGGATCGCGTCGTCATTGCCGGGGATGACGTAGTCCACCTCGTCGGGATCGCAGTTGGTATCCACGATGGCGACAATCGGGATGCCCAGGCGACGGGCCTCCTGCACCGCGATGTGCTCCTTGCGGGGATCAACGACGAACAGCGCGCCGGGGGTGCCGTTCAGGTCGCGCATACCGCCCAGGTTGCTCAGCAGCTTCTCCTTCTCCAGCATCAGCTTGCCGACTTCCTTCTTGGGCAACAGCTCCATCTGGCCGTTCTCTTCCATCTTCTCGATCTGGTTGAGACGGGCAATGCGCTGGCGGATGGTCTTGTAGTTGGTGAGCATGCCGCCCAGCCAGCGATGGTTGACATAAAACATGTTGCAGCGCTTGGCCTCGGCCTCAATGGACTCCTGGGCCTGCTTCTTGGTGCCGACGAACAGCACGGGCTTGTTCTGCATAGCCACATCGCGCAGGAAGGCATAGGCCTCGTCGATCTTGCGCACGGTCTTCTGCAGGTCGATGATGTAGATGCCGTTGCGCTCGGTGAAGATGTACTCGCGCATCTTGGGGTTCCACCGGCGGGTCTGGTGGCCAAAGTGAACGCCCGCCTCCAACAACTGCTTCATGGAAATAACTGGCATGGTTTCTCCTCCTTGTTTTTTCCACCCCGAGGATCATCGCGTCCGGGAACCCTCTCGGGCAACCTCCATCCGCTCGTCTCGGGTGCGTTTTAACCTGCAATAGTGTAGCATATTTCCCCAATTATTGCAAGGGGGTCTGTAGCGCCATTTCTCGCCGGCGCAGCAGCTCGGCGTAAATCGGCCGGATCACCGCCCGCAGCGCCAGGAAGCTGGGCATGGCCAACACCATCCCCAGGATACCGCCCAGCCGCTCTCCCACGATCAGGATGAGGATCACCGCAACAGGATGAATGCCCACCCGGCTGCCAATGATCCGCGGCGAGAGCACGCTGCCCTCCAGCTGTTGAACCACCATGGTCACCCCCAGGCCCATCAGCGCCCGAGTCGGACTGACGCACAGCCCCGCCAGACCAATGGGGATATAGGCGATAAACGGGCCAAAATAGGGGATCAGATCCAGAAAGCTCATCAGCACGCCCAATACCAGGGCGTAGGGCACATTGACCAGCATCAGCCCCACCGCGGTGATCAACCCGGTCAGCAGGCTCATGAGCAGCTGGCCGCCGATGTACTGCCACAGGGTGGCGTGGATGTCCCGGCAGATGCGCAGCAGCGGCCCGCGCACCCGCTGGGGCGTCAGGCGCAGCAACATCTGCCGGATACGGTGCCGGTCCCGCAGCAAATAAAACACCAGCACCGGAACCGGGAAGAGCACGGTCAGCGTCCCCGCGGCCGAGGAAGCGCCCCGGGCCAGGGACCCCGCCATGCGCCCGGCCGAGGCGTTGGCCTCCTGCTGCAAGGCGTCCACCGGCGCCTGAATCAGGGGCATCACCCCGCTGGCGCGCATGGACTGCTCCAGTTGCGCCAGCCAGGCCCGTCCGGCTTCGATCCACTCGGGCAGGCGGGTGACCAGGTCGCTGATCTCCCGCACCAGCAGGGGGATGATCACGCAGCCCACCACCAGTAGACCCGTGATCACCGCGCCCACCACCATCCAGATCGCCTGGTTGGGGGTCATGCTCCGCTCGAATCGCTTGAGCAGCGGGCAGAGCAGGTAAGCCAAAAAGCCCGCGATCAGCAGCGGCGCCAACACCGCGAACAGCACCGGCCAGATGGCCAGCAGCGCCAATACGCCGACGGCAACGGCCGCGGCGATCCACCAGCGCTTTGCCTTGACCGTCACGCTCCAGCCCCCTTTCTCAACCTAAGAAGGGAGAGGTTACCCTCCCCCTCGTCGCCTGCCCCGCCTGGGGTCAGAAGTTCGGCATCTTGCGCATGGCGCGCTTGATCATGCGCTTGCCGGTGCGCTGCATGTCGTGCATCTTGGGCATGGTCGCGGCCAGGGCCGCCGCCCCCACCAGGGAACCCATGACCAGACCCGTGGTAAACTTATGCTTCATCCGGATTCACTTCCTTTCCCGTTTCTGCGCTCTTGTCGGGAGGTTCCGCCGCCAGCACGCACAGCCCGTCGGGCCGGGGTAGCGTGGAAAACTCATAGACCCACTGCCGCCCCCGGATCAGATCGTCCAGCACCCCGCGGGAGACCTTCAGGGCCTGCACCGCGCCGTACCGGGGATCAAAGGCAAAGTCCTGCACCCATCCGAGCAGCTGCCCGTTCATGGATAGCACCCGGCTGCCCGTCAGGGCGATTCCCCTCGCCGGGCGCGCATGGGCTCGGGGCAGGGCCAACACGCTGACCTGGCCAATGAGCACCAGCTCTTCGAAGGCTAGATACCGCTGCCGTTTGCCCCACCCCTCATCCTGCAGGGTGATGCCGCACAGCCGCAGCGCACCCTCATCCAGATGGGCCTTGACCACCCGGCCCAGGATCCGCCCGCTGGTCACATGGACCACGGGTTTTTCCAGCAGCTCGATCAGGCGCATCGGTTTCTCCCCACTTTCATCTTCAGAGCGTATGGGTAGTGTGCCTCAAAAGCTCGCCAGCCATGCCCCCGCAAAAAATCTGCATTTGCACCATGACAAAGTTCCGCAATCTGCTATAATGAGTTCAGGCAAATCTTGCCGACAAAGGAGGATGCATCCATGAGCTCTCTTCCCATTGGCGCGGGATTGTTTTCCGTGCGCGACTACCTCAAGCAGGACATGCCCGGCACCCTCAAGCAGGTGGCGGCTATGGGCTTCGACGGCGTCGAGTTTTTCGGCGATTATCACGCCTACACCCCCGAGGCGGTGAACGCGGCCCTGAAGGACGCGGGCCTGACCCTGTGCGGATGGCACACCGGCTGGGAGATGTTGGACGAGGCGCATTTTGACGAGACCGTCGCTTTCTACAAGGCGGTGAACAACCACTTCGTCATCGTGCCCTACTATGCCGCCGAGACTCTGGAGGACTGGAAGGAGTTTGCCCGGCAGCTGAACAGCCTGAAGGAGAAGCTGACGCCCCACGGCATGCAGGTGGGCTACCACAATCACAACCATGAGTTCAAGGCCGCTGCGGGCGGGCAGACGCCCTTCGACGCGATCTTTGACAACGTCCAGCCCGGCGTGGTCATGCAGCTGGACACCGGCAACGCCATGGACGGCGGCGCTTGCCCGGTGGCGGTGCTCAAGGCCCACCCCGGCCTGTCCACCACCATCCACCTGAAACCCTACTCTAAGGCCGACGGTTTCGCCACCATGATTGGCCGGGACGACACGCCCTGGCAGGAAATCTTCAATCTGTGCGAGGCCAACGGCACCACCTGGTACATCCTGGAGTATGAGGACGCCCTCTATGACCAGATGGAAGGCCTGAAGCTCTGCATCGAGGGGATGCGCAAGCTGGGCAAGTGATCCCAAGTTAACCCCAAAAGGCGACGGCTATGCCGTCGCCTTTTGATTTGCCCGCCGCTCACGGGTCGTACTGCTCCTGAACCCACCGCTCGAGCAGCCCGGCGTTCAAGAAGGGCAGAATGGGCTCTATGGCGTCCAACCCCCCGCTCCAGCGCCTGGCGAGCCAGTTCGGTCAGGGTATCGCCGGGCACATGGGGCGCAGGCCCCCGAAGCCGCGAAAGTCGCCCTGCTCGGCGTAGATGCGCCGAGCCAGCCGAGAGAGCTCCTCGTTAGTGGCGAAGGGCAGCATCCGCTTGACCGGTTCGCTCAAGCCATCCTCGGCGTAGCGCTGATCGATCAGCGCGTCGACCTTCTCCGCCTTCAGGGGAAGGGCAGTAGCCCGCCCAGCGGGCCCTCGGGGCGCTGGGCGCTCGCCTCATAGGCCGCCTCGACCGCGCCGCCGGAGGCGAAGGGTGCAAAGGCCGTCACCCGGTCCCACTGTCCCTGTTCGCAGGCTCGCCGCAGCATCGTGTCGACCATCTGGCCGCCCAGGAAAGGCAGGACCTTACGAAGCTGATCGGAGTTCATCTTGGGCTGTACCTGCTCGAAGATCGGCTCGGCCTGGTCCGGCTTGAGCAGCGGCGCAGCTTGCACGAAATCCTCGGGCGATACGGGATGTTGCTGGACATAGGTTTGCGCCGGTTGCTGGGCCAAGCCCTCGACCAGCGGCGCGGATTCGCCCAGCAGATCGTCGATGGCGACCCCCAGCAGCCTCGCCAGCTCGGGCAGCTTGGCGATATCCGGCATGGACTCGCCCCGCTCCCAGTTGCTCACCGCCTGGGGGGTGGCGCGCAGCGCCTCGGCCAGCTGCTCCTGGGTGACGCCCTTGGCCAGGCGTAGGGATTTGATTTGGTTTCCGAGATCCATGCAGACCGCCTTCTTTCATCAGGTTCCGCGGGTTGAGTTCACCATACCACAGCGAAGCCCCACGCGCCATGACCGCTCCGGCGCGGCGGCTCAACGGGCGGTTGACCCAGAGCGGCCTGCTGGGCCCGACGTCCGCCGCGTCCGCACCCGGAACGCGTGCACCCGATCGTTGGATGGGTTCGGGCCAAGCTGTTTGGGATCGCGCTTAAAGCCCCCCATCGATCTCCCCTTTAATGCTGAAAAGAGAGAGGACGAAAGCACTCTTTGCTTTCGTCCTCTGCTGGCAATAGGAAGTTACTCATCTTTGGGTCTTGGACCATTTGGCAGGGGTTTCCCATTTTCATCTCGGTTAATAGGGGTTGCTTTCAGACGAAATTGTATACATCCATCAGCGCATGGTATGTTCATTTCATATTTTTCCTTTTCACCTCTATATGTAAAATCACCACCACACCTGATAACCTCACACCAGGTGTATACGATTGGCATTGTTTTCGGACACATTCCAGCAGGGCATTCATACGAAAAGACAAACTTATCTCCTTTTTCCAACCCAAGCCGACAGTGCCCCGCTTTTCCTTCGATTGCTGTTAATTCAAATTGCCAATCTTCAGTACACCATTTTT
>JBMNTT010000041.1:0-23747 GCA_050945875.1 Christensenellales bacterium | reverse complement strand
GAATCTTTATCGACGCCGCGCTGCGGCTCAACAAGGGCGACAAGATGGGCCTGACCGGCCTGAACGGCGCGGGCAAGAGCACCCTGATGCGCATGCTCATCGGCGAGGTCATCCCCGACGCAGGGCAGATCCGATGGGCGGCCTCGGCCCGGGTGGGCTACCTGGACCAGGAGGCCACCGTGCCGGGGGAGCTGACCATCGAGCAGTATCTGCAAACCGCTTTTGCCGAGGGGTTCGCCGACGAGGCGCGAGCCGAGCAGCTCAACGCCCAGCTGGCGCAAACCGAGGATGTGGGCGCGATGGAGCGGCTGCTGGGCAAGAGCCAGCGCATCTATGAGCGGCTGGAACGCACCGGGTTTTACGAGATGCCGGTGCGCATCGCCCGCACCGCCGAGGGCCTGGGTCTGACGGCCATGGGTATGGACCGGCGGCTGGACACCCTCAGCGGCGGCCAGCGGGCCAAAGTGCTGCTGGCCAAGCTCCTGCTGCAGCAGCCGGACGTGCTGCTGCTGGACGAACCGACTAACTTCCTGGACGCAGGGCACATCGCCTATTTGACCGGGTATCTGCAGCAGTTCGACGGCAGCTATATCATCGTCTCCCACGACCCGGTCTTCCTCGACGGGGTGACCAACTGCGTCTGCGACATCGCCTTTTGCACCATCAAGCGCTACAGCGGCAGCCTGGCCCATGTCGAGCGGCAGAAGGCGGAGCATCAGCAGGCGTATCTGAACGCCTACGCCGCTCAGCAGCAGCAGATCGCCAAATTGGAGGACTATATCGCCCGCAACAAGGTGCGCGCCTCCACGGCCAAACTGGCTCACAGCCGCGAGAAGCAGCTCGCGCGCATGGATAAACTGGAAAAACCCAAGCTGCAGCCCAAACCCTATTTTCACTTCGATCACGCGCCCATCACCGCCCAGAAGCTGCTCAGCGTCGACCGGCTGGCCATCGGCTACGACGCGCCCCTCATCCGGGACATCAGCTTCACCCTCAAGGCGGGGGAGAAGCTGGCCGTGTGCGGCTTCAACGGCGTGGGCAAGACCACCCTGATGCGCACCATCCTGGGGGAAATCCCGGCCTGGGGCGGCGGTTACCACTTCCACGAGGCCGCCAAGATCGGCTATTTCTCCCAGGATCACCACTGGGTCGACCCCGGCCGCACGCCCTTTGAGGAGGTCGCCGCCTTCGACAGCGACCTGGACCGCCAGGCCATTCGCAAATACCTGGCCCGTTGCGGGCTCAAGCCCGAGCATGTGCTCCAGCCCTTGGGCACCCTCAGCGGCGGCGAGCAGGCCAAGGTCAAGCTGGCGCTGCTGATGCTCCACCGGCATACCCTGCTGCTGCTGGATGAGCCCACCAACCACCTGGACGTCCTGGCCAAGCAGGCCCTGTCCGAGGCGCTGGCTGATTTTGAGGGCGCGCTGATCTTGGTCTGCCACGACGCTTCCTTCTATGAGGGCATCACCGATCGGGTGCTCAATGTGGAAAAGCTGCGCCGGGTCGTCCGGTAATGCAATCGTTTTCAAGTAAAATTGATCACATTGCCAGAAAAACCAGCTCATTCTTTGTCGAGCTTTTCTCGGAAAAATGTGCTAACCACGGCTTGTATCCTGGCGAGACGATGTTATACTTAAATGTAGATGCGCATGGGACGCATATCAACCCGACCAAGGAGGAATTCCATGGCTAAGAAAATCGTCTTCATCGGCGCGGGCAGCTTCACCTTCACCCGCAACCTGACCCGGGACATCCTGACCTTTGACGCGTTCAAGGATGCGGACCTGTGGCTGGTGGACATCAACCCCGACAACCTGGAGATCGCCCGCACCATGGTGCAGCGCATTGTGGATTTGGGCAACTATCCGGCCAAAGTGCACTGCACGCTGGATCGCGTGGAAGCCCTCAAGGGCGGCGCTGACGGCGTTCTGTGCACCATCCTGGTGGGCACCCCCGAGGTGGTTCGCCTGGAGCTGGACATTCCCTACAAGTATGGTATCGACGCCTGCGTGGGCGACACCCGCGGCCCCTGGGGCATTTTCCGCTATCTGCGCACGGTGCCCGAGATGCTCAACATCGCCGGCGACATCGTCAAGTATGCCCCCGATGCCATCTTCCTCAATTACACCAACCCCATGGCCATGCTCTGCCGGACCATCCAGGCGGTCTATCCCCAGCTGAAGACCACCGGCCTGTGCCATAGCGTGCAGGGCACCGCCGAGATGCTGGCCCGCTGGATCGGCGCGGATATGGACGACGTCACCTACACCTGCGCGGGCATCAACCATCTGGCCTTCTACCTGGAGTACAAGGTCAAGGGTAAGGATGCCTACCCCCTGATCCGCGAGGCCATCGCCAAGCCTGAGATCTACAACGAGGAGCAGGTCCGCAACGAGATGTGCAGGCACCTGGGCTATTATGTGACCGAGTCCTCCGGCCACAACAGCGAGTACAACCCCTGGTTCCGCAAGCGCGAGGATCTCAAGCTCAAGTACTGCACCCACGGCACCGGCTGGAATCCGGGCGAGTCCTACCGCCATTGGTACGACGACCCCAACGCCGGCATGTACGACCGCAAGAAGGAGCTGGAGAACTGGCTGAAGGAGGATGTGGACCTGGCCCGTGGCCATGAGTACGCCGCCTACATCTTCAACGCCTGTTTCGGCGACGGCACCCTGTTCGAGTTTAACGGCAACGTGCGCAACTTCGGCCTGATCGACAACCTGCCCGAGGGCGCGTGCGTCGAGGTGCCGGTGTTGGCTAGCAAGGGCAACCTGCAGCCCATGGCTGTGGGCAAGATGCCCCCGCAGCTGGCGCTGCTGGACAACTGGCAGAGCCAGATCGAGGAGCTGGCGGTGGAGGCTTCCCTGACCGGCGACCGCAGCAAGGTGCTCGAGGCCATCTACTTCGATCCCATGTGCTCGGCCAAGCTGAGCCTGCAGGAGATCAAGGACATGGTCGACGAGATGTTCGAAGCCATCAACCCCTATCTGCCCCAGTTCAACTGATGCTGCGAGAGCGGACGGAACGCATACGCGTTCCGTCCTTTTTCGTGCGCTGCGAACCCTCGGCGACAGTTGAAGCGCTTTCAATGGATAACATTCCCAAATTAATTGCCAGAAAGCAAAAAAACCTGAAAAAAAGTTGGATTTTTAGCAAAAGACCCTTTTCTTTTTTGGATTTTTGATATAACATGACGGAAGGGTGGTTTTCAAAAGTGAATCACACCTTTTGGTGTTATATGCAAAAAGGGGATGATGGACGAATGTGGCAATGTACACAGGCGGTGACGGACGGCTTGATCGCGGCGACCCAGGCGTTATTGCACATCGACAGTCCAACGGGCTTCACGGGTCGGATCAGCGAGTACCTGATGGACCGGCTGACGGCGCTCGGGTTTGCGCCGGAGCGCACCGCCAAGGGCGCGGTGCGGGTGTGCCTGGGGGGCGAGGGGGAGCGCGTGCTCCTCATGGCCCATGTGGACACCCTGGGGGCGATGGTGCGCGCCGTCAAGGAGGATGGTCGCCTGCGCTTCGAGCCCGTGGGCGGGCTGCGCATGCAGAACATCGAGGGCGAGCATGTGCGGGTCTACACCCGCGACGGGCCGGTGGTCGAGGGCACGATTCAGTGCGTGAGCGCGTCCTCCCATGTGTATGACGACGCGGGTCAACTGCCCCGCAAGCCGGAGAACATGGAGGTCGTGCTGGACGCGCGGGTGCATTCCGCCGAGGACGTCCACGCGCTGGGGGTCATGGCGGGGGACTTTATCTGTCTGGATCCCCGCACGCGGGTCAGCGGGGACGGCTATCTCAAGAGCCGATTCCTGGATGACAAGGCCTCGGCGGGCGTGTTGCTCACCTTGGCCGAGCAGGTCGCCAGGGGCGCGTGTACCCCGGCCTGCCGCTTGTACCTGTTGTTTACCACCTACGAGGAGGTGGGCCACGGCGGCGCGGCGGGCATCCCCGAGGGGATGGATACCTGCATCTCGGTGGACATGGGCTGCGTGGGCGACGACCTTTCCTGCGACGAGACCATGGTTTCCATCTGCGCGAAGGACTCGGGCGGACCTTATGACTATGACACGGTATCCAGGCTGGTGGACGCCGCCAAGCGGCTGAAGCTGTCCTACGCCGTGGACCTGTATCCCCATTATGGGTCGGACGTGGAAGCCACGCTGTCGGCGGGGCACGATGTGCGCCATGGCCTGATCGGCCCGGGGGTTTTCGCTTCCCATGGCTATGAGCGTACCCACCGCGAGGGTTTGGCCAATACCTTGATGCTGTTGATGGGTTGCTTCATGCAATCATCCCAAAAAAATCATGACCAATAAAAAACTTGTGCTTGTGTTTTATGGAAAAGTACGGTATGGTTATGATAAGGGAAGAAGAATATCTGTGAGGAGAAGATGCATATGTTGAATGACGACAAGAACAAGATTTCCCTGCACGTCCAGCTGCGGGAACAGTTAGCTGAGAAGATCACTTCCGGCGAGTGGTCTCTGGGTGATAAAATCCCCACGGAGCGCCAGCTGTGCGATCTGTACGGCGTCAGCCGGATTACTGTGCGGCAGGCGCTGTCGGACCTGGAGCGCGCGGGGTATCTGATGCGCCGGCAGGGCAAGGGCACCTTTGTCACCGCCCCCCGGGTGGTGCAGCCCTTGAACCGCTTCTACAGCTTCACCCAGGAGCTGCGCCAGCGGGGTATGTTGCCCTCGGCGAAGATGCTCTGTTTCGAGATGCGCCAGGCGGGCGAGGAGATCGGTCGTTTCCTGGGCCTGAAGCCCGACGACCTGGTGCTGTACATCAGCCGTATCCGCATGGCCGATGGCCAGCCTTTCGGCCTGGAGACCTCGTGGGTTCCCTATGAGCTGTTCAAGAAGATCACCGTGGACTCCATCAACGAGGTTGGTCTGTATGAGGCGGCGCAGGAGCACTGCGGCATCTACCCCGAGGAGGCCACCGAGACCTTTGAGGCCATCACCCTGACGGGCAACAGCCGCAAGTTGCTCGAGGCGGCAAAGGGCGCGCCCGGCCTGAAGCTCGAGCGCATCAGCTATTGGCACAACCAGCCCGTCGAGTACTGCGAGAGCATCATCCGCGGCGACAAGTATCGCTATACGGTCACCCTGAAGCGGTGAGGAGGGGAGTCGGGTGCAGGAGAGGCTCTACACCGATAAGACTGAGATCATGCTGGCTTACCAGGAGGGAGATCGCTGGAACCAGATTTCCCTGACCTACGACAAGATGATTCACGTTGCCTTTGAGCCGGTGATGGAGCGCAAGTTCTTGCGCAAGGTGCCGGGCGCCCGCATCGCCATTACCATCGCGGGCCGGGAGGATCCGATCTGCATCTACCGATCCAAGGAGAAACATTTTGATCAGTACCTGGAGGATATGCGCGCTTTCTGCAAACGCAACCGCGTGACAGTCTATGATCGGTTGTCCCGATGAGCGCTCCGATCCAGGACATCAACTTTCGGCATAAGCACACTCGGCGGTTGGTTTTGCTGGGTGTGCTTACTTCGCTTGCGCTGGTGCTGCACGGGGTGGAGAGCTGGATTGCGCTGCCCTTTGCGCCCGCGCCCGGCATCAAGCTAGGCCTAGCCAACATGGTGACGGTGGCGGCCATGGATCTGGTTGGGCCGCTCTCGGCGCTGGTGGTCACTACGCTGCGCGCGGCGCTGGGTCCCCTGCTGGGCGGATCGGTCACGGGCGTGGCCTACGCCATGGCCGGGGCGCTGACCAGCTTCGCGGCCATGGCCGCCCTGCGCGCAGCGGGACGGGGGCGCTTCTCCCGCATGGGACTCAGCGTGGCCGGGGCGGTGTGCCACCATGTGGGCCAGCTGGCGGTGGCCGCCTGGGTGGTGGGCACGGCCAGCGTGTTTACCTATCTGCCGGTGATGACCCTGGCGGCCATCCCCACGGGTTTGGCGGTGGGGTATGGCGCGGGCCTGATCGAGAAAGCCGCTGGCCGGGTGTACCGGCGCGGCGTGTGACCGCCGCGGGCTTCGGCCTGGCGGCCTGAAAGGGGAGGGAGAACCATGAAACTGAGCGCGTGTATCGAGATGCTGTTCTGCGAAGCGCCCTTTTCTCAGCGTGCGCTGCTGGCCAGACAGGCGGGCCTGGACGCCTTCGAGTTTTGGGGGTTTGCCGACAAGGACCCGGACCTGCTCCAGCAGATGCGGCTGGAGAGCGGTCTGCCCATCGCCGCCTTCTGTGTGGGCACCCGGGACGCCCACAAACAGGCGGCGTACGCCCAGGGGCAGATGCTCAACCCCGGCAACCGCGCGCTATTCGTCGAGTTGGTGGCGGAAAGCCTGCAGCTGGCCCAGCGACTGGGCGCCGCGCGCCTGATCACCGTGCCCGGCGCTGCGCTGCCCGATACGCCCCGCTATGCGCAGCACGACGCGATCATCCGCGCTCTGGCCGAGGCCGCGCCCCTGTGCGAGCGGGCGGGCGTTCCCCTGGTGATCGAGCCCCTCAACCCGATCAACCATCCGGGGATGTACCTGGTGCAAAGCGACGAGGCCTTTGAGATCGCCCAGCAGGTCGGCTCGTCGGCGGTCAAAGTGCTCTTCGACGTCTACCATCAGCAGATCAGCGAGGGCAACCTAACCGAGCGCATCCGGGGCGGCCTGGCGCACATCGGCCATTTCCACGTGGCGGACGTGCCCGGACGTGGTCAGCCCGGCACCGGGGAACTGGCTTGGCCCCACCTGTTGACGGCGATCGAGCAGAGCGGGTATGATGGATATATTGGATTGGAGTACCAGCCGACCTGCGACACGCGTCGGTCCTTGGAGCATGTGTGCGCCGCGGCGCAGGCGGCGCGGAAGGGGGCGATGGGATGAAACCCATTCGGTTCGCGATCATCGGCGGCGGCTGGCGCTGCGAGAGTTATGTCACCGCGGCAAGGCGTTGCCCGAGCTGTTCGAGATCACGGGCGTGCTGGTGCGCGATCCCGATAAGGGCGCGGCCTTCGCGGCCAAATGGGGCGTGCCTGTGGAGCGTGATCTGAAGCGGCTGCTGGCCGCCCAGCCGGAGTTCGTTTTCGTGGTGGTGCCCTGGGAGCCGGCTTACGCTTACAACCTCGAGCTGGCCCAGCGGGGGATTCCCGTGCTGTCGGAGACCCCGCCCGCGCCGGACGTGCAGGGCCTGGAACGCCTGACGGACCTGGCCCGGCAGGGCGCGCGCATCCAGGTCGCCGAGCAGTACCCCTTCCAGCCCCTCATGGCCGCGCGCATCGCCGTGGCCCAGTCGGGCCGGCTGGGCAGGGTGACCAGCTGCGTCATCTCCGCCTGCCATGGCTATCACTTTGTCGCGCTGATGCGCAAGTTCCTGGGCCTGGGCTTTGAGAACACCAGCCTGACGCCCTACCGGTTCTCCCCAGCCCAGATCGTCGACGGCCCCGGCCGCAGCGGTCCGCCGATGGAGGAGAAGCTGAACGCTCACACCCGGGAGTTCGTCTTCTTTCGGTTTGAGACTGGGCAGGATGGCCTATTCGACTTTGACGGCGCGCAGTACTTCTCCTGGGCGCGGGCGCTGCACCTGCAGGTGCAGGGGGAGCGCGGCGAGATCATGGACGAGATGGTGCGCACCCAGCCCCGCTTCGACACGCCCCTGGCCGAGCCGCTTCAGCGCGTCAACGTCGGCGAGGCGGGTAATCTGGAGGGCTATTTCCTGCGGGGCTACACCCTGGGGGGACACTATGTGTACCGCAATCCCTTCCCCGGGGCCCGCCTGTCCGACGATGAACTGGCCATGGCGACCTGCCTGATGAAGATGGGCCTGTACGTCCGGGGCGGCGAGCCCTTCTATGGGGTGGAGCAGGCCGCCCAGGACATGTACCTGAGTCTGCTGATGGGCGAGGCCCTCAAAACCGGCAGCGTCCAGACCAGCCAAACCCAGCAATGGGCAACGCGATAGAAAGGGGAATCCGCTATGGTGACCAATGAGACCAATCCCGTCTATGTCCCCGCCAAGGACCGCTATGAGGGCATGCAGTACCGCCGGTGCGGCAAGAGCGGCCTGAAGCTGCCCATGATCTCCCTGGGCCTGTGGCACAATTTCGGCCAGAACCTGCCCTACGCCACCAGCCGCGCCCTGGCCCGCAAGGCCTTCGATCTGGGTATCACCCACTTCGACCTGGCCAACAACTACGGACCGCCCTACGGCGCGGCGGAGACCACCTTCGGCCGCATCCTCCAGGACGACCTGATGCCCTACCGCGACGAGCTGGTGATCTCCAGCAAGGCGGGCTACGACATGTGGGCCGGCCCTTACGGGGACCACGGCTCCAAGAAGTATCTGATCGCCAGCCTGGATCAGAGCCTCAAGCGCATGGGCCTGGAGTATGTGGACATCTTCTACCACCACCGGCCCGACCCGGACACCCCCATCGAGGAGACCGCCGAGGCCCTCGCCCAGATCGTGCGCCAGGGCAAGGCGCTGTATGTGGGCATCTCCAACTACCAGCCCGCCCGGGCCAAGGAGATGTTTGACGCCCTGCGCCAGCTGGGCGTGCACTGCCTGATCCACCAGCCCAACTACTCGATGGTCAACCGCTGGGTCGAGGACGGCCTGCTGGACCTGCTGGGGCAGGAAGGCGTGGGCGCCATCGCGTTCTGCCCGCTGGCCCAGGGCGTGCTCACGGGCAAGTACGCCAAGGGCGTCCCCGCTGACGCCCGGGCCGCCAAGGACCCGCGCTATCTCAAGGCCGAGGGCATCGATCATCAGGTGGTGGCCAAGGTCCAGCGCCTCAACCAGATCGCCGAGGCCCGGGGCCAGAGCATGGCCCAGATGGCCCTGAGCTGGGTGCTCAAGGATGCGCGCATCACCTCGGCCCTGATCGGCGCCAGCCGGCCCGAGCAGATTGAGGAGAATGTCGCCGCGGTGCACAAATGCGTCTTCACCGACGACGAGCTGGCCGCCATCGAGGCCATCCTGGCGGATTGATCGTCAAAACCATAAGAGGACGGTTCGACCGTCCTCTTTTTTTACGCCTGATCAGCCGCGCAGCTCCCGAGCCAGGGCGTCCACGGCCTCCAGGGCGGCTTCGGCCTCGGCAACGGTGGTCATCGGCCCGGGGCTGACGCGCACCGCTCCCTGCTCAAGGGTGCCGTAGTGCCGGTGAGCCAGGGGCGCGCAGTGCAGCCCGCCGCGCACGGCGATGCCATAGCGCTCCGAGAGCAGGTCGGCCACGTCGCCCGAGGGGTGCTGACGGATGTTGAAGGCCACCACCCCGCAGCGGGGCATGGTGGCGTCCCCCAGCAGCCACACCCCCGGGATGCGGGTCAGCCCGGATACCAGCAGCGACAGAACCTGCTGCTCGGCGGCATGGATGCGCGCGAACTCCCCGCGCCGCCAGGCGATGCCCGCCGCCAACCCGGCCAGGCCGGGGGTGTTGAGGGTGCCGCTCTCCAGGTGGTCGGGATACTCCTCGGGCTGGGTCATCAGGTCGGAGTAGCTGCCGGTGCCGCCCTGGGTCAGCGGCTGAAGCTCCAGGGCGGGGGAGACGTACAGCGCGCCGGTGCCCTGGGGTCCCATCAGGCCTTTGTGCCCGGGCATGGCCACCATGTCCACCGGCAGGCTGGACACGTCGATGGGCAGGTGCCCGGCGGACTGGGCGGCGTCCAGCAGCACCGTCACCCCGGCGATGCGGCAGAGCTCGCTGAGCAGCTCCACCGGCGCGACCGCCCCGGTGACGTTGGAGACATGGCAGAAGCAGGCCAGGCGGGTGTTGGGCCGCAGGGCGGCCAGCAGATCCGCCGGGCTGGCAACGCCGTCTCTGAGCGGCAGGATGGTCAGCTCGATGATCCCCCTGCGCTTGAGGGTGACCAGCGGGCGCAGGGTGGAGTTATGCTCCATGGCGGTGGTGATCACATGGTCCCCGGGGCGCACGAAGCCCTGAATCGCCGTGTTGAGCGCGCCGGTGCAGTTGGCCGTAAATCCGATGCGCGCCGGGTCCTGAACCCCCAGCAGCTCGGCCAGGGCCTCGCGGCACTGCTCCACCGCCCGGCCCGCGGCCAGGGCGAAGGCATGCCCCGATCGGCCAGGGTTGCCGCCCACCTCCCGCAGGCAGCGGGCCACCGCCTCAGTGACCTGGGGCGGCTTGGGGTAACTGGTGGCCGCGTTATCCAAATAAATCGCTTGCATGCCCTTCCCTCCTGAACGGTCCGAATGACTTCTTCATAGGATAGACTATGGGGAAACGGCGGCCGATAATACCCGTCTCCCCGAGGAGGGACCCCAAATGGATAATCATTTTTACGTTGCGGCGTTCAAATCCCGCCGCCAGGTGTTCGTGCTGGAGAGCCAGCTGCGCCGGGCGGGGTATATGGTCCAGGCTATCTCCACCCCCCGGGGCATCTCCCTGGGCTGTGGGCTGTCGGTGATGTTTCAGGCGAACGCCATGGCCATGGTGCGCGCCCAGGTGCGCGCCTTAGGCGCGGCCAGCCACACCTTTTTGGGCATCTACGAGTGTCAGCGCCGCCCGGACGGCAGCCTGCAGGTCACGCCCATGCCCGGGTGAGCTTGAACAGGGCGGCCTTCGTGGGCTATAATGGGTCCAGGAGGATGCGAAAGATGACCGACCAAGAGCGTTTGCGGCAGATTTTGGATACCCTGGCCGCTACCTATCCCGATGCCAAGCCCGCCCTGGAGTTCACCTCGCCCTTTGAGCTGCTGGTGGCCACGATCTTGTCGGCCCAGTGCACCGACAACCAGGTCAACAAGGTGACCCGGGTGCTCTTCGCGGACTATCCGACCGCGCGGGACATGGCGACCCTGACCCCCGAGCAGCTGGAACCCTACATCCACAGCTGCGGCTTCTATCACAACAAAGCGAAAAACATCATCGCCACCTGTAGAGCCCTGGTGGAGCGCTACGGCGGCGAGGTGCCCGAGGACCGCGAGCAGCTTGAGCAGCTGCCCGGCGTTGGCCGAAAGACCGCGGGCGTCGTGCTGGCCAACGCCTTCGGGCGCGACGCCATCGCCGTGGACACCCATGTCTTTCGGGTGAGCAACCGCCTGGGCCTGGTCCAAGCCAAGGATGTTTGGCAGACCGAGCAGCAGCTCATGGCCAACATCCCTCAGGGCCAGTGGTCCGACGCGCACCACTGGATCCTCTACCATGGCCGCAGGGTGTGCGCCGCCCGCAACCCCAAATGCGCCGTCTGCACGGTGCGGCAGTGGTGCCCCAGCCGCCAGGACGCTCCCAAAACCGCCGGTTGATCCCGGCGGTTTTTGCTTGCCACGCGCGATGGGTCTGTGATATGGTGAAAAACACAAGGAGGTGGGTCTATGGCTCGTATTTTAGAGGTCAAACGGGAATCCCTGCCCGACCTGCGCTTGATCGGCAAGCGCTACGGCGACAAGGATCGAGATGCCCAGGGGTCTTTCGGTCAACTCTGGGCGCAGTGGTTCGCACAAGGGTGGTTCAAGCAGCTTGAGCAGCTCGGTCCCCTGCCCGAGAACGGGGACGCTTACATGGGCGCGATGCGCGCCGAGCAGGAAGGCTTCTCTTACTGGATCGGCATGTTTTTCCCGCCGGAAACCGAAGCGCCCGAGGGATTTGAGTCGATGGACGTGCCCGCCGGCGATCTGGCGGTGGGCTACATCAAGGGGCCGGACGACGGCGAGCTCTACAGCCAGCACGAGGCCATCGCCGCGATCATCGCCCAGCGGGGATGGACGCCCGACTACAGTCAAATCTGCTTTGAGCGCTACAACTGCCCGAGGTTCACCACGCCGGATGAGCACGGCGAGGTCATCCTGGACTACGGGATCTATTTGAAGAGCTGAGCGGAGATATGAAGCGGTCGAACCTTTACGGTTTGGCCGCTTCATGGTATAATGCTCCGATAGGTCGGGATGCTAACCGTATCGAAGACAAAGGAGCGGAAGAATCGTGATGTTTGCAGATGTGGCCAAGATCGTCGTCAAGGCGGGGGACGGCGGTAACGGCGCGGTCAGCTTCCGGCGGGAGAAATATGTGCCCGCGGGCGGCCCGGATGGCGGGGACGGCGGCAACGGCGGCTCGATTGTTTTCGAGGCCACCAATCGCATGCGCACCCTGCTGGACTTCCGCTACAAGCGGCATTACCGCGCCGAGAACGGTGCCAAGGGCGAGGGCAACAATCGCAAGGGCAAGCAGGGCGCAGACCTGGTCATCCAGGTTCCCCCGGGCACGGTGATCAAGGACGCCGAGAGCGGCAAGGTCATGGCGGACCTGATGCGCGAGGGCGATCGGGTGGTGCTGCTGCCCGGCGGCAAGGGCGGCAAGGGCAACAGCCGCTTTGCCACGCCCACCCGGCAGGCCCCCAATTTCGCCCAGAACGGTATCGCCGCGCCCGAGCGCACCGTGATCCTGGAGCTGAAGACCATTGCCGACGTCGGCCTGGTGGGTTTTCCCAACGCGGGCAAGAGCACCCTGCTGGCCGCGGCGACCCGGGCCCGGCCCAAGATCGCCGACTATCCCTTCACCACCCTGGAGCCCAACCTGGGCGTGGTGGAGGCGGGGGGCGGTTTCATCATCGCCGACATCCCCGGGCTGATCGAGGGGGCCCACGAGGGCGCGGGCCTGGGCCACGCCTTCCTGCGCCATGTGGAGCGCACGCGCATGCTGGCCCATGTGGTGGACATGGCGGGCACGGATGGGCGCGACCCGGTGGCGGACTACGAGGCCATCAACCGGGAGCTGGCGGCCTACTCGCCGCGCCTGGCCGAGCTGCCCCAGGTGGTGGTGGCCAACAAGATGGACGATCCCGCCTCCGATGGCAACCTGGAACGGTTGGAGGCCGCGGTGGCCGGAAAACACCCCATCTTCGCTATCTCGGCGGCGGCCCAGGAAGGGGTTCGCGAGCTGATGATCGCCCTGGGCCGTATGGTCAGCCAGCTGCCCCCGCCGCAGCCCGAGGAGGCCGAGCTCTGGGCCGAGGAGATCGACCCCAACGGCCTGACCATCGAGCAGGTGGACGGCGCGTACGAGGTCACCGGCCCGCTCATGGACCGGCTGACCCGCTCGATCAACTTTGACGACGACACCTCCCTGCGCTACTTCCAGACCCTGCTGATCCGCAAGGGCGTCATCGACGCGCTGCGCCAGGCGGGCTGCGGCGAGGGGGACACGGTGCGCATCGGCGCGCTGGAATTCGACTTTATCGATTAAGGGGGAACACCCATGGAGCAACTGACCAGCCGGCAGCGCAGCGGATTGCGCGCGTTGGCCAACGATATTCCCGCCATTTTCCAGATTGGCAAGGGCGGGGTGAGCGAGACCACCATTCGGGAGCTGGACAAGGCCTTGAACGCCCGGGAGTTGATCAAGATCACGGTGCTCAAAACCGCGGAGAAGGACGCCTACGCCGTGGCCGACGAGCTGTGCGCCGCTCTGGACGCCCAGCCGGTGCAGACCATCGGCGCGCGCATCGTGCTCTACCGGCCGAGCAAGGACCACCCCGCCATTGACCTGAAAAAGCTCTAAGCGATCTCCCGCCGGGTTTGGGCCCAGTAGGCCCACAGACCGATGCCAAAGCAGCACAGACCCATGAACCGGTACCAGAACCCATAGAAGGTGAACAGGCTCAGCGCCATCAGCATCGCCCCCCAGAAGGCCCAGCGCCGGGGCTTGCCCGGCAGGCTGGCCAGGGCGGCCAGCGTCTGGCGGGCCGACGCATCCTCCCGATCCTCGGGCGGGTGCGTTTTTGCTTCCCGGGGCAGGCGGTCCGCCTGCTCGGCCAGGGTGGCCAGGGCCTCGCCGTCCACCAGCTCCAGCTCCAGCTGGCCCAATTGCCGGCACAGGGCGATGGCGGTGCGGTCGAACCCCCCGGCGCAGCAGAGCACCATCCGGCTGACCCCGGCGCTCAATCCCCGGTGTAGCAGGGGGATCAGGTCCCGGTCCGAGGCGGGCACCGAGGCCGGATGCCCCAGACACATCAGCAGCGCCCGGCGGCCCTCATGTCGGCCCCGGTAGGCGTCCCCCTCCAGCGCCTCGCCCCGCCACTGCTCTAGGGGCAGGGCGGCCACCGCCGAGAGCCGATCGGCCTGGTCCAGGGCGAATAGGTCCTCCAGATACTGCGTTTTGCGCGCCGTTATCGCCGCCCTGTCCGCGCGCCGCAGCTGGGCGCGCCGGCCGAACCAGAGCAGCGCCAGCGCCAGCAGACCCGCCATGGTCAGCGCCAACAGCCCGGCCAGAAACCAAGAGCGCAGGGTGCGCAGCAGCCACACAAAGCAGATCAGCCCAAATAGCAGGCATAGCGCCGCCTGGTCCGCCAGGCGGGCCAGGGGCTTGGTGTGCCGCCGACCGTCGAACACAGCGCGGGGTTGGGGGTGGCCCAACAGCATCGCGATCCCTCCTTGTCGTGGGTAGATTGCCCAGCGCTGGGGGATTTATCCATCCCGCCGGCGAAAGAAGCTTTGCTCACCGGGCGCATCTGGGGTATAATAGGGGGGAGCAAACAGGGGAGGGAGAGCGGATTTGCGCATCGGAATCATGGGAGGGACCTTCGACCCTATCCACATCAGCCACCTGTTCGTGGCTGAGCAGGCCTGGCAGGCTTTTTCCCTGGACCGGGTGCTCTTCGTCCCTACGGGCGATCCGCCCCACAAGCGCCACCTGGCCGACAAGTTCCAGCGCCTGCGCATGGTGGAGCTGGCGGTGGCGGGGCACCCGGCCTTTGAGGCCTGCCCGCTGGAGGTGGAGCGCCCCGGCGTTACCTACACGGTGGATACCATGGGCGCGCTGCGGGCCCAGTACGGCCCTGAGACGGTGTTTTTCTACATCATCGGCGGGGATACCCTGCTGGACTTAACCACCTGGCGCGAGAGCCAGCGGGTCATGGGCATGACGCGCTTTATTGTGCTGGATCGGCCGGGGGTGGACCCCGAAACGGTGCGGCGGGAGGCGCAACGCCTGCGTCAGGATTGCGGGGCGGACATCCGCTTTTTCCCCTGCGACCGGTTGGACGTATCCTCCACGATGGTGCGCCGGCGGGTGAGAGCTGGGCTGTCGGTCCGCTACCTGGTGCCCGATGGGGTGCGGGATTATATCTGCGAGAATCGATTGTATCGGGGGTGATGGCCTTGTGGAGCGAGGCGGATATCTTGGCTTGGCAGCGGGAGCGGCTCAAGCCCGGGCGACTGGCGCATGTGCTGGCGGTGCAGGAGACCTGCCGGGAGCTGGCGGCGCGCTACGGGGTGGACGCGCGGCAAGCCTCCCTGGCCGGACTGATTCATGACTGCGCCAAGAGCCTCAGCCCGGATCAACTGCGCGCGCTGCTCGTGGCGCGCAAGCGCTTTTTTCCCGAGGACGCGGGTCAGGCTCCCGTGTGGCACGCGCCCGCGGGCGCGATCCTCGCCAGGGAGACCTTCGGCGTGGAGGACCCCGAGGTGCTCGACGCGGTGGCCTGCCACACCCTGGGTCGGCTGGACATGAGCCAGCTGGACAAGGTGCTCTACTGCGCGGACATGATCGCCACAGGGCGAGATTTTCCCGGCGTGGAGGCCTTGCGGCGGAGGCGGTTGGACGGACTGGACGGGTTGCTGCTCAGCTGCATGGGGCACACCTTGGCGTATCTGGCGGGTCAGGGATGTCGCATTCACCCGGTTTCGTTTCGCGTGTACAACGCGTATGCAACATAAGGAGGCATTTTGATGGAGGAAAAAACCAACCAGGGCATCAGCGGGTTGACCGAGAAAATTTGTAAGATTCTGGACGATAAAAAGGCGATGAATATTCAGGTGATCGACGTGGGCCACCTGACCATCGTAGCCGAACAGTTTGTGATTGCCTCGGCCCGCAGCACCCTGCAGGTGCGCACCCTGTGCGACGAGCTGGAGGAGCGCCTGGAGGCCGAGGGCGTCGCCGCCATCCGCAAGGATGGGCACCAGGGCGGCCGCTGGGTGGTGCTGGACTATGGGCATGTGATCGTACACATCTTCCATGAGCAGGAGCGCGAGTACTACAACCTGGAGCGCCTGTGGATGGACGGCAGCAACCAGCACGGCTATCCCGAGGACGCGCAGCCTTGACAGGCGCGCCCGGATGTGGTAGATTCGGTTTGTGATCCGACGAAAGGAGAACAGAGCGATGGCAAGAGGTATTCTGAAATAACGCAGGGTTGACGACCGCCACGGCACGCACTGGTTGCGGGCTGATGTGATGGCGTGCCCGAAAGCTCATTTTCAGAATACACGCCGTTTTCGCCTGCTTCCTGCGCGGCCCTGGGCCGCTCGCCCTTGAGATAGGAAGACCCCGGCGGGAGTGTATTCTCGCTGGGGTCTTTTTGTGCCCTCAAGGAGGTTTTTCCTAGATGCAGCGCATTGCCAACATCGGAATTCTCGCCCACGTCGACGCGGGCAAGACCACCCTGACCGAACAGCTGCTCTACCAGAGCGGCGCCATCGCCCGGCCCGGCCGGGTGGACAGCGGCGATACCGTTACTGACGCCATGGCCCTGGAGCGCGCCCGGGGCATCACCATCCGAGCGGCGGCGACCGCCTACACCTGGCGGGGCCGCAAGATCAATCTGTTGGATACCCCGGGGCACATGGATTTCTTTGCCGAGGTCGAGCGCGCCTTGGGGGTGCTCGACGGGGCGGTGCTGGTCATCTCCGCCAAGGAGGGCGTGCAGCACCAGACCCGGGTGATTTTTCAGATGCTGCGGCGGCTGGGTATCCCGACGCTGCTATTCGTCAACAAGGTGGACCGTCTGGGGGTGGACCTGACAGCGGTGTTGGGGCAGATCCGCGCCCGGCTGTCCCCGGATATCTGCCCGCTGCAGACCGTCACCGGCGCGGGCGCCGCTGAGCCGCGGGTATGTCCCCTGCCGCTGGGGGACCTGGCCGACGGGCTGATCGAGGCGGACGAGGCTTTGGCGGACCGCTTTTTGCGGGATGAGCCCTTCCGCGATGCCGAGATCGCCGCCGCCCTGGCCCGCCAGACCGCCCGGTGCGCCCGGTATCCCGTCTTCTTCGGCGCGGCGCTCTCGGGGATGGGGGTGGCGGAGCTGATGGACGGGATCAACAGCCTGCTGCCCGCCACGGCTGACCGCGGCGGCGAGCCCCTGTGCGCCTATGTTTACAAGGTGGATTGGGATCGCGCGGGCAACCGCCTGGCCTACGCCAAGATACTCGCCGGTTCGCTGGCCCTGCGGGACCTGGCTCCCCGGCCGGACCGGCCGGACGCGCCCGTCAAGGTCCGCCAGCTATTGGGTGTGGACCAAGGACGCCAGACGCCGGTGGAGCGCGTTTGCTGCGGGGATATCGCCATCCTGCCTCAGCAGCCGGAGTTGATGATCGGCGACGTGCTGGGCCGGCGGGCGGCGGGCCTGCCCGCGCCCATCGCCGAGCAGACCGCTTACCAGGTGGCGGTACGGCCTGCGCGCGAGGGGGACCGCAGCGCCCTGATCGCCGCGCTCAAGGAGCTGACCGAGGAGGACCCCTATCTGAAGATGCAAGTGCGCGACACGGAGATGGTCATCCATATCCTCGGCCCCGTGCAGCTGCAAATCGTCCAGGCGCTGCTGCTGGAGCGCTACGGCCTGTCGGTGACCATGGGGGAGTTGACCACCGTCTATCGGGAGCGGCCGCTGAAGGCGGGCCAGGCCCACATCCCAATCTATCAGGCCCCCAATCCCTTCGCCGCTGAGGTCGCCCTGAACGTCAAACCCCTGCCCGTGGGCAGCGGCGTGGTCTATGAGAGCGCCGTCACCTACGGATACCTGACCGCCTCGTTTCAGAACGCCGTGCGCGAAGGGGTGGAGCAGGCGCTGCTGGAGGGGCTGTTGGGCTGGTCGGTGACCGATGTGAAGGTCACCCTGACCGACGCGCGCTTTGACAGCGTCAACAGCACGCCTGCGGATTTTCGCTCGCTGACCGGCTATGCCCTGCGGCGGGCCTTGCGCCGGGCGGGCACCGAGCTGCTCGAGCCCATGGTCCACTATGAGCTGCGCACCCCGAGCGAGGGCCTCAGCCGCGCCTGCTACGACATTCAGCAGCTGCGCGGGCAGGTGGGGCGCATCTGGAACGAGGGGGCAACCGCCTGTATCAGCGGCGTCGCGCCCGCCCAGACCAGTCGGGATTATGCCGCGACCCTGGCTTCCTACACCCAGGGGGAGGGCGCGTTTTTCACCTGGCCGGGCGGGTATGCGCCCTACCGGGGAGAACCTGAGCGAGCGCCCCTGCCTGAGAAGCTCGACAAGTTGGAGATCCTTTTTCAGCGCCAGGAGCGCGAGGAGGGAATTTGATGGATGAGGAGGAAAATACCATGTCTTTGGGTTGGATCGATGTCCAGGCGTACAGCTTCAACTGCTGCGCGCTGTTTGAGCGCTTCCAGATCCGCCTGCTCTGCGGGCGCGCCCAGTGCGATCCACAGTTTGCCCGGGCGCTGGGCGTCGCCCTGGCGGGCAACGAGACCGTCGCCTGGTGCTGGGCGCGCCGCAGCCCCGAGAGCGCCCGGCAGGTTGCCGACCTGGTGGAGCGCGCTCCCAAGGTTGCGCCCGAGGCGCTGCGCCGGGCCGAGGTGACGGTGCTGGGCGTGGCGGAGGATTTCGTCATCTATGGCTACCCGGAGCTGATGGACACCCACTGCGACTTCATCCGCCACTGGAACCCGACCCGTCTGCTGGAGATGGCGGATTTCACCGGCAAGGTGGTGCTGGACGTGGGCAGCGGGTCGGGTCGGCTGGCCTTTGCCGCCGCGCCTCTGGCCCGGCGGGTGATCGCCAGCGAGCCGGTGGCTACCCTGCGGGAGTACCTGCGGGATCGGATCGCCCGGGAGGGCATCGGCAACATGTCGGTGGTCGACGGCATGGCCGATCATCTGCCCTATCTGGACGACACCTTCGATATCGTCATGAGCGGCCATGTGGTCGGCGACGATTTTGAGGCGGAGCTGACCGAGCTGACCCGGGTGACCCGGGACGGCGGCTGGATCCTGGACTGCCCGGGGGAGGAGCCCCGAAAGCGATCCCCCGAGCCGGAGCTGTTGCGCCGGGGGTTCAAGATGGATCACTACGTCAGCGCCCTGGGCGGGGACGTCTACCGCTACCGCAAGCAGGTGAGCAAATAGGGAACATAAAAACGCACCGGTTCCATGGGAACCGGTGCGTTTGTGCGCGCGTCAGCGGTGGCGATAGCGGCTCTTGCTGCGGTTGGCGCCGCGGCGCGTCGGCGCGCTGGGCTGCGTCGGCCCTGGGCGCTGGGCCGGAGCCCGACGGGCGGGCTTGCGGCGGCGCTTGCGCGGGCGGGAGGCCAGGATCAGCAGGATCAACGCGCCCACCGAGACGATCAGCAGCCAGAACCACCAGCTGGAGAGCAGCTTCTGCAGGGTGCCGCCCGAGGCGCCGCTCTGAGTCTTGAGGGTATCGGCGGGGTTATCCACCGCGCCGATGGTGCTGCCCGCCTTGGCGGCCACCGAGCGGGAGGCCAGGGCGTTGGCGCGGATGGCGTCCCGCCCAGGGAACTTCACGCTCACGGCGCCCAGGGCCTGATCCTGGGTGATGGGCGCGGCCAGGGCGGCGGCGTCGAAATCGGGTTCAATATCGGCCTGGGCGACATTCTCCAGCAGGGCTTGGATGTTGGCGCGGCTGTCCGTGATGAACTGCGCGTCCTCGCTGACCAGTTTGACCGCCAACTGACCGGCCTCCGCGTCGGCCGGGTCATAATTTTTCACGCTGATGCGGTAGTCCACCTGCTCCATCAGGCTGCTGACCGACACGGTATTGTAGTTGGCAAAGCCGTACTCGAACATCGTGACCAGGTCGGTCCAGCGCTCGTCCGCCTCGCATTTCATCACCACGCCGATCAGGCTCTGTCCATCCTTCTCGGCCAGGGTGACCACCGTGTGGCGGCTGGGCGTGGTGTAGCCGGTTTTGCCGCCCACGCAGTATTCATAGTTGTATTTTTTGTTTTCCGGCGAGGTGGAAATCATCTTATTTGTGGTGGCCAGATACCGGGTCTCGTCCATCTTGTTGGTGGGCTCGATGGTGTGGGTCGGCGTGCTGATCAGCTCGCGGAACTTGGGGTAGGCCAGGGCGGCATGGAAGATCGTCGCCAAGTCTTTTGCGGTGGTGTAGTGATCCTCCTCAAACATGCCGTGGGGGTTGACGAAGTGGGTGCCGGTGCAGCCCAGCTCCTGAGCCTTGGCGTTCATCTGCTCGACAAAGGCCGCCTCGCTGCCGGCCAGGTGCACCGCGATGGCGATGGCCGAGTCGTTGGCCGAGGGCAGCATCAGCGCGAAAAGCAGGTCCTCGAACTTGATCTCTTCATCGGGCTGCAGGCCGATGTGCATCGCGCCCTCGCCCAGATTGTTGACGTCCTTGGTGATGGTGACGACGTCCTCCAGGGCGACGTCCCCGGCCGAGAGGCGCTCCATCGCCAGCAGGCAGGTCATCACCTTGGTGGTGCTGGCCGGGTACATCCGGTTCTCGGCGTCCTTGTCCACCAAGGTCTGGGTGGAGTCGGCGTCCATCAGGTAGGCCGTCGCCGAGCAGAGCTTGCTGGTGTCCAACGGCTTGACCTTGCTGTCGTAGATGGAATCCGGCGAGGCGCTGGGCAGATCGGGACTGCTGATGGGCGCTTGTTCATCGGGCGCGCTGCTCTCAATGGGCGTCTGCTCCGGCTCGCATCGAGCGCTGCGCAATCCGCCCGCGGCGAAGAACATCACCGCAGCGCAAAAAATACATAAAATCTTCATAAAGGCGCGTCTCATCCAACCAAACCTCCTAAAAAGGGGCGCATTGTCCCTCAAACCAGGGCAAGTATACCACAAAAAGCGACAGGATGCCAGTATATCCCATCGCTCGCTCCACTTTGCGAGAAAAGCGCCCCGAGCCGGGAACCTGCACCGCTGGAAGCGCGTCCATAATTATGGTACACTAGGCCTGTAAAACACCGGGTGATCCGACGCCCCGGGCGTCAAACAGGAAGAGCTGAAAGGAGTGGGAGCGATGGCAACGCGGATCATGATCGTAGATGATGAGCCCTTGATCGTCAAGGGATTGAAGTTTTCGCTGGAACAGGAAGGGTATCAGACGGTGGTGGCCTACGACGGGCAGGAGGCGCTGGATCGTTTCGCGGAGGGCGGGATCGATCTGATCCTGCTGGACGTGATGCTGCCCAAGGTCAATGGCATCGAGGTATGCCAGCAGATTCGCGGCGAGCACAGCCAGGTGCCCATCATCATGCTCACCGCCAAGGGCGAGGACATGGACAAGATTCTGGGCCTGGAGTACGGCGCGGACGATTATATGACCAAGCCCTTCAACATTCTGGAGGTCAAGGCCCGCATCAAGACCATCCTGCGCCGGGCCCACCAGGCCGCGCCCCAGCAGGAGGCGCACCATATCGTCAAGGTGCGCGACATGGAGGTCAATCTGGACAGCCGCAGCGTGTATATCGACGGCCGGGAGGTCAACCTGACCGCCAAGGAGTTTGACCTGTTGCAGCTGTTCATCACCAACCGCGGCAAGGTCTTCAGCCGCGAGAATTTGCTGGAAACCATCTGGAAGTATGACTATCTGGGTGATCTGCGCACCGTGGATGTGCATATCCGCCGCTTGCGCGAGAAGATCGAGAAGGTGCCCAGCCAGCCGGAGTTCATCTTTACCAAGTGGGGAGTGGGATATTACTTTGCGGATAAGTAGGGCGATCGCCTCGATCCGCTGGCGAATCGTACTGGCCTATCTGGGCGTCATCCTGGTCTCCTTCGTGATCATCTCCTCGGCGGTGTCCAAGCTGCTGACCAACGTGCTGTTGGACCAGCAGATGGCCGTTCACATGCAGGAGCTCGACCGTCTGAGCGTGGAGGTGGCCCCCATGATGGCCCGGGGCGATGCGGACGAGATGTATCAGTGGGCCCGGGAGAACGGCCGGGAGCTGGGCGGGCGCATCCTGATCCTCAGCCCTCAGGGGCAGGTTTGGGTGGATGGTTTCTCCCAGCTCAACGGTGTGCGCCTGGAGCAGACCGAGGTGCAGCAGGTGGCCTCAGGCGCAAAGGATCGCACCTGGGGCTTCCATGAGTTGAGCGACCCCGACACCCAGGAGGATACCCGGCTGTGGACGGCCTATTGCACCGCCTCGGTGATCGAGAATGCCGATCAGTTGGGCATCCTCCTGTTCTCCGTTTCCCTGCAGGATGCGGTGGACACCATCGCCGAGTTCAATCTGAAGATCGTCATTTTGGCGGTGGGCGTGTCAGCGATGGTGGTGGTCATCTCCCTGTGGATGAGCAGCTTGATCACCAAGCCCATCGTCAACATGACCAAGGTGGTTGAGAAGGTCGGCCAGGGGGACCTAACCCAGCGGGTGCCGGTGTCGGGCAACAGTGAGATCTCCCGCTTAGCGGAGACCTTCAACATGATGAGCGAGCGCATCCAGACCCTGGATGATACCCGAAACGAGTTCGTCTCCAACGCCTCCCATGAGCTCAAGACCCCGCTGAGTTCCATCAAAATTCTTGTGGAAACCCTGATCCACAGCGATTTTGAGGACACAGCGATTTACAAGGAATTTTTAGGCGACATCGACCACGAGATCGACCGGCTCAGCGCCATCATCAACGACCTGCTCAACCTGGTGCACTTTGACGCCCAGACGGAGATCGCACAAGCGCCCTTGCGCATGGACCTGATCGCCAGGACCGCCGCCGAACGGTTGATTCCCCTGGCCCAGGGCAAAAAGATTGATGTGGTCATCGACCAGATGAAGCCGGCGGTGGTGCTGGGCGATGCGCTCAAGCTCGAGCAGGTGGTCAGCAACCTGGTGGACAACGCCATCAAGTACACCCCCGAGGGCGGCGCGGTCGAGGTCTCCTTGGCGGTGGAGAGGGACAAGGTCCGCCTGATGGTCAAGGACAATGGCAACGGCATCGCTCCCGAGGACCTCAAGCATGTCTTCGAGCGGTTTTATCGGGTGGACAAGGCCCGTAGCCGCAGCTCCGGCGGAACCGGACTGGGCCTGGCCATCGTCAAGCGCATCGTCCAGATGCATGGCGGCACCATCCATGTCTCCAGCAAATTGGGCGAAGGCAGCGTGTTCACCGTTGAGCTGGCCGCGGCCGATCCGGCCTTACTGTTGACCAATCCCCCGCAGAAGGAGGCGCAGACCCATGAAGAGTAAGAGCAAGGCGGCCCTGGCGCTGGTGTTGGCCATGGGCCTGAGCCTGACGGCATGCGCGCGGCAGGACCGGCGGACCGAGAGCGAACCCCAGCCCACCCAGGCCGCCTCGATGGACATCCTACCCTATTCCAACGCGGCGGGCACCGACGCGCGCAACCTGACCCTCTACTTTGGTTACGGCCAGGAGGATTGCCTGGTGCCGGTTTCCCGACAGGTTGAGGTGTCCGCGGATGAGCGGGTGGAGAAGGCCCTGATCGAGGAGATGATCAAGGGTCCCGCGGACAGCGACTCGCTGGATCTGACGCCGCTGATCAATCCGGAGACCCAGGTGGTCAGCGTGTCCAATCGCTCGGGCTATCTGTTCATCACCTTGAGTCAGGAGTTTCTAAACGCGCCGGTGGAGATACCCAAGGGCATGGAGGAGGACGTTGCCTGGCAGGAACAGGTCAATCGGGTGCGCCGCTTGTCGGTGGATGCGCTGGTCAACGCCATCACCGAGCTAGGCGCTTATACGCATATTTATTTGCTGGTGGACGACGGCACGGGCCAGGGCGTGCGCATCCTGCGCGAGCAGGTGGGCTACTTGGTCAACGGGCAGCTCCCCCTGGAGCCCATGGTGCGCAACGCCAA
>JBMNTT010000040.1:0-23815 GCA_050945875.1 Christensenellales bacterium | reverse complement strand
AGGTCGTCGCACAGGGAGACGATGTCGTCGATGCTCAGCTCCGAGGAGGTGTGCGGATCGAGCATCGCGGCCTGGTAGATCAGGTCCTTCTTGCGGGTCAAAGCGGCCTCGATGGTCAACAGCTGCACGTTGATGTTGGTCATGTTCAGCGCCGCGCACTGGGTGGGCAGGGCGCCGACATAGGTGGGGGCCACGCCCGAGGCGTCCACCAGGCAGGGCACCTCGACGCACGCGTCGGTGGGCAGGTTGGTGATGAAGCCCTTGTTGAGCACGTTGCCGCCGAACTTGTAGGGCTGGTTGGTGACCACGGCCTCCATGATGTAGGAGGCGTACTCCTTGGAGCGCTCGTGGGTCAGGTTGCCGTCGTGCACCAGGGTCTGCTTCTGCTCCTTCCAGCGCTCGATCTGGTGGATGCAGCGGCGGGGGTACTCGTCCAGGGGGATGTTGAAGCGCTCGATCAGCTCGGGGTACTTGCTCTTGATGAAGTAGGGGGTGTACTCGCTGTTGTGCTCGCTGGACTCGGTGATGTAGTAACCGAAGCGCGCCATCAGCTCCAGGCGCACCATGTCGCCGTGCTTGCCGGTCTCGGCGTACTTCTTGGCCGCCTCGCGCATGTGGTTGGCGTACTCCTCGGGGACCTTGCGCTCGGCGATGACCTTCTCCACATCGGGAATGGGCAGCTCGCCCTTGTTGAGCAGGGCGGCGCGGCGCTTGATCTCGGGGTAGAGGTCCTGCCCGTCCTTGGTCACCGACAGCAGCCAGGCCTGGTGGTTGATGCCCGCGATTTTCCACTGGATGGTGTCGTCATAGTCCATGTTCAGCTCGCGCAGCAGCGTGGGCACGCAGCTCTGCACCGAGTGGCACAGGCCGACGGTCCGGATGGGGCTGGCCTTGAGCATTGCGCCGGTCAGGATGCCCATGGGGTTGGTGTAGTTCAAGAACAGGGTGTTGGGGCAGACCTCCTCCATGTCGTGGACGAAGTCCAGCATCACCGGGATGGTGCGCAGGCCGCGGAAGATGCCGCCGATGCCCAGGGTGTCGGCGATGGTCTGGCGCAGGCCGTACTTCTTGGGAATCTCAAAATCCGTGATGGTGCAGGGGTCATAGCCGCCTACCTGGATGGCGTTGACCACGAAGTCCGCCCCGCGCAGGGCCTCCTTGCGGTTCTCCACGCCCAGGTAGTCCACGATGGTGGCCTTGCTGCCATTGTTCTTGTTGATGTTTTCGAGCATCATTTTGGACTCTTCCAACCGCTCGGCATCGATGTCGTAGAGCGCGATGGTCGCGCGCTCCAGCGCCGGGGTCATCATCACGTCGCCCAGCACATTCTTGGCGAATACCGTGCTGCCCGCGCCCATAAAGGTGATTTTCATGGGAAACGCCTCCTTCAAAATGGTGAGATGGATCCTCCCCTGGCCGCGCCCGCCCATCCCCGCGGCGCAGCGGCGTATGAAATGGCTCCCGTCGGCGCACAGTAGGCACGGCAGGATCATTTCAACCGCTTTCATTCTACCAGGTTTGTCTCAAGGATACAACCATGCTTTTGCCCTCGCGGTCCGACGGATTATGGCACAAAGATGAACTTTTGTGAAACCCGCGCCCGCGGGACGCGCGGCCCTTGACAAGCGGGGGGGGCTGGTGCTATGCTAATCACAGATTTTAGCACTCAACGATCACGAGTGCTAACAAGCTCGAAGGAGATGGGTTCATGGAGCTGGGTGATCGAAAACTGAAAATCCTGCAGGCCATCGTGGATGACTACATCCTCACGGCCGTGCCGGTGGGATCGCGCACCCTATCCAAGAAATACCTCACGGGGATCAGCTCGGCGACCATCCGCAACGAGATGAGCGACCTGGAGGAGATGGGCTATCTCGAGCAGCCCCACACCTCGGCCGGGCGCATCCCCTCGGATAAAGCCTATCGGTTATATGTGGATCGGCTGATGCAGGTGCGGGGGCTGAACGAGCAGGAGGCCTCGAGCATCTCGGCGCACTTCAACCGGCGCATGGACGGGGTGCTGGAGGTCATGCAGAAGGCCGCCGACGCCCTGGGCGACGCGACGCAGTACACCGCGCTGGTGCTGCCCCCGCGCATGGACGAGGTGCCGGTGCGCCATGTGCAGCTGGTGCCGGTGTCCCCGGGGCTGATGTTGCTGGTGGTGGTCACCGACGCGGGCATCTACAAGGACGCCATGCTGCGGGTGTCGGAGTCCTTTGACGCCGACTACCTCTATCAGATGAGCAAGATGCTCACCGAGGTCTTCCAGGGGCACACTTTCTCGCAGATCGCCGAGCAGATCATGCCGCGCCTGGCGGCCCAGGCCGAGCGGCACAAGCTGCTCTTCGGGGTGATCGCCCAGGCCATGCGCTACAACACCGAGCAGGAGAAGCAGACGCCCCAGGTGGTGCTGGGCGGGGCCAACAACATCTTCCACTATCCCGAGTACAACGACGTGTCCAAGGCCCGGGAGTTCCTGGCGCTGCTGGAGGGCAAGGACCAGCTGGCGAATCTGTTGACCAGCCGGGGCAACCTGGAGTTTTCCGTCACCATCGGCACGGAAAACCCCATCGCCTCCTTCCAGGATTACTCCGTGGTCACGGCGACCTATCATATCGGCGGCAAATCCCTGGGCTCCTTCGGGGTCATCGGCCCGACCCGCATGCAGTACGGGCGGGTGGTGTCGGTGATGGATTATCTGACCCATTCCCTGGAGAAAATCTTCCGCAACCTGGGCGGATTTGAGGGATCGGATACCACTTGATGACCATCCATTTTGAAACAAATGGTGAAAGGGGATCGTTGATTTGGCTAGAAAACAGAAGAAGGACGAGGCGCCCAACGAGGCGGCCGCGCAGGAGCAGGTGACCCCGGCGGGGGATCAACCCCAGCAGCCGGCGGCCGAGGCGGAGCAGGAGGACATCCAAGCCCTCAAGGACGCCCTTGAGGCCCTGCAGCAGGAGAAGGACCAGCTCACCAACATGGCCCAGCGCCTGCAGGCGGACTTTGACAACTTCCGCCGGCGCAACGCCCAGACCCGGGCCGACGCCCTGAAGGAGGGCGCGGCCGAGGCGGTCACGGCGATGCTGCCGGTGATGGATAACCTCGAGCGGGCCGTGGAGGCCGCGGGCGAGGAAGAGGGCTCCTTCCTGGAGGGCGTGCGCATGGTGCTGCGCCAAATGCAGGACGCCCTGACCAAGCTGGGGGTGGAGCAGATCGCCGCCCTGGGCGAGGTCTTCGACCCCGAGCGGCATCACGCGGTGATGCAGGCCGAGGCCGCCGAGGGCGAGGAGCCGGGCACCGTGACGGCGGTGCTGCAGAAGGGATATACCATGAACGGACGGATCATCCGCGAGTGCATGGTGAAAGTCAGCTTATAACAAGCCAGTCTGTTAAGGAGGATTACGATTATGGGCAAGATTATCGGTATTGATCTGGGTACGACCAACTCCTGCGTGGCGGTGCTCGAGGGCGGCGAGCCGGTCGTCATCGCCAACGCCGAGGGCAACCGCACCACCCCGTCGGTGGTGGCCTTCGCCAAGGGCGGCGAGCGGCTGGTGGGCCAGGTGGCCAAGCGCCAGGCCATCACCAACCCCGACCGCACCATCATCTCCATCAAGCGCGACATGGGCTCGGCCCGCAAGGTGCAGATCGACGAGAAGGGCTATACCCCCCAGGAGATCTCGGCCATGGTGCTGGCTAAGCTCAAGAGCGACGCGGAGGCCTACCTGGGCGAGAGCGTCACCCAGGCGGTCATCACCGTGCCGGCCTACTTCTCCGACAGCCAGCGCCAGGCCACCAAGGACGCCGGCAAGATCGCCGGCCTGGAGGTGCTGCGCATCATCAACGAGCCCACCGCCGCGGCCCTGGCCTACGGCCTGGACAAGGAGGACAACCACAAGATTCTGGTCTACGACCTGGGCGGCGGCACCTTCGACGTGTCGCTGCTGGAGATCGGCGACGGCGTGTTTGAGGTGCTGGCCACCAACGGCAACAACCGCCTGGGCGGCGACGATTTCGACCAGCGGGTCATGGACTACCTGGCCGACACCTTCAAGCAGGAGAGCGGCATCGACCTGCGCAACGACCGCATGGCCCTGCAGCGGCTCAAGGAGGCCGCCGAGAAGGCCAAGATCGAGCTGTCCGGCGTGATGCAGAGCAACATCAACCTGCCCTTCATCACCGCCGACGCCACCGGCCCGAAGCACCTGGACATCACCCTGACCCGGGCCAAGTTCAACGAGCTGACCGCCGACCTGGTGGAGAAGACCGTCGGCCCCATGAACCAGGCGCTGCGCGACGCCGGCCTGTCGGCCACCGAGGTCGATCGGGTCATCCTGGTGGGCGGCTCGACCCGCATCCCCGCCGTGCAGGACGCGGTCAAGCGCATCACCGGCAAGGAGCCCTTCAAGGGCATCAACCCCGATGAGTGCGTGGCCATCGGCGCGGCCATCCAGGGCGGCGTGCTCGGCGGCGAGGTCAAGGACATCCTGCTGCTGGACGTGACGCCCCTGTCCCTGGGCCTGGAGACCATGGGCGGCGTGTTCACCCGCCTGATCGACCGCAACACCACCATCCCCACCAAGAAGAGCCAGGTGTTCACCACCGCCGCCGACGGGCAGACCAGCGTGGAGATCCACATCCTGCAGGGCGAGCGCGAGATGGCCAAGGACAACAAGACCCTGGGTAAGTTCATGCTTACCGGCATCCCCTCCGCGCCCCGCGGCGTGCCCCAGATCGAGGTGACCTTCGATATCGACGCCAACGGTATCGTCAACGTCTCGGCCAAGGATTTGGGCAGCGGCAACGTGCAGAAGGTGACCATCACCGCCACCACCAACCTGTCCGACGCGGATATCGACAAGGCCGTCAAGGAGGCCGAGCAGTTCGCCGCCGAGGATAAGAAGCATAAGGAAGAGGTCGAGGCCCGCAACCGCGGCGATCAGCTGGTCTATGAGATCGGCAAGACCCTCAATGAACTGGGCGACAAGGTTGACGCGGCCGAGAAGACCGCCATCGAGGGCGAGATCGAGAAGCTCAAGAACGCCCTGGCCGGCACCGATACCGAGGCCATCAAGAGCGCCAGCGAGTCCCTGACCCAGGTGGCCTACGCCGCCTTCGGCAAGGTCTATCAGCAGCAGGGCGGCGACGCGGCCGGCGCCAACATGGGCGGCCAGCAGACCACCGGCGGCAACGGCGCGGTGGACGCGGACTATGAGGTCGTGGACGACGACAAGAAGTAAGAGCCCCATGCGCTGCCCCGGCCCGCGGGCCGGGGCTTTGCGCGTGCGGATTTGACAGGGCGGCCTTCGCCCGGTACAATGAATCGTCAGTCAGTCGGCGGTGGGGGACCGCCGGTTTAAGGAAGGTGCGCAGATTTGGCCAAGAGGGATTTTTACGAGGTGTTGGGGGTCTCCAAGTCGGCCAGCGACGAGGAGATTAAAAAGGCATACCGCCAGTTGGCGAAAAAATATCATCCCGACCTGAACCCCGGGGACAAGGAGGCCGAGGCCCATTTCAAGGAGGTCAACGAGGCCTACGAGACCCTGAGCGACAGCACGCGCCGGGCCCAGTACGACCAGTTCGGCCCGGACGGCCCGCAGATGGGCGGCGGCGGGTTCAGCGGCAACTTCAACGGCTTTGGCGGCATGGGCGGCATCGACGACCTGTTGGGCGCCTTCTTCGGGGGTGGGTTCGGCGGCTCGCGCCGCAACCCCAACGCCCCGGTGCCCGGCGCGGACCTGGAGAGCTCGGTCACCATCACCTTTGAGGAGGCGGCTTTCGGCGTCAAGAAGGAGCTCAACATCCTCCGGGCGGAGACCTGCGACATGTGCTCGGGCAGCGGCGCCAAGCCCGGCACCCACGCGGAGACCTGCTCGGTCTGCCACGGCAGCGGCCAGGTGCAGTCGGTCACCAACACGCCTATCGGCCGCATCGCCAACGTCATCACCTGCTCGGCCTGCGGCGGCACCGGCAAGATCATCAAGGAGCCCTGTCCCCGCTGCGCGGGCAAGGGCAAGGTGCGCCGCAACCGCAAGATTGTGGTGAACATCCCCGCCGGCATCGACGACGGCCAGGCCATCACCCTGCGCGGGGAGGGGGAGCACGGCGAGCGCGGCGGCCCCAAGGGCGATCTGTACGTGCACGTGCGCGTGCGGCCCAGCAAGATCTTCCGCCGCCAGGGATACGACCTGTACTGCGATATCCCCATCACCTACGGTATCGCCGCCCTGGGCGGGGAGATCGAGGTGCCCACCCTGGAGGGGCCGGTCAAGTACCAGGTGCCCGAGGGCACCCAGTCGGCCACCACCTTCCACCTCAAGGGCAAGGGCGTGCAGCGCCTGCGCAGCGCCCAGAAGGGCGACCTGCACTTCACTGTGCAGGTGGAGATCCCCAAAAAGCTCACCCAGGAGCAGAAGGACCTCATCCGCGCCTTTGACGACACCCTCACCGGCCAGCAGCACCAGCAGCGCAAGCGCTTTGTGGATAAGCTGCGGGACGCCTTCAACGGATAAGCCCACCTTTAGCGCCGCCCGGAGCCGGGCGGCGTTTTTTGCGCCCTGTCGGCGGGCGGTGCTTTTTGCGCCTTGCGCCCCGGAGCCGGGAGCGGCTATAATGGACAAAAACAGGGGGAGGCGATCCCGATGAGAGCACAACAGCCCTTTGCCCAGGGCGGCAACTGGTATAAGGGCAATTTACACACCCATACCACCCGGTCCGACGGGCGCAGGAGCCCCGAGGAGGTGGTGGCGCTCTACCGCCAGGGCGGCTACGATTTCCTGGCGCTGACCGATCACCGGCTCTACGGCTACGGCAAGGAGTTTGGCAGCGAGAATTTTCTGCTGATCCCCGGGATGGAGATGGATTTCCGGGATGAACAGCGGCAGTGCGACAACCACCTGGTGGTCTTCCGCAGCCAGCCGTCAGCGCGCAACTACGCCGATCTGGACCCTGTGGAGCCCGGTCCCTGGCAGGGGCGGCCCTCGTGCCAGCGGGTGATCGACGCCCTGGCCGCCCACGACAATTTCGTCGTCTACTGCCACCCGGTGTGGAGCCGGTGCGAGCTGGAGGACTTCGTGGACTACGACAACCTGCTGGGGCTTGAAATCTACAACTATGGCTGCGCGGTGGAGAACCGCACCGGTCTGGCGGATCTGTACTGGGACAGCCTGCTGCGCCGGGGCAAGCGGGTGTGGGGCTTCGCCACGGACGACTCGCACCAGGCCATCGACGATTTCTGCGGCGGGTATATCATGGTTCAGGCGGAGGCGCTGACCGAGCAGGCCATCGTCCAGAGCATCGCCCAGGGGCGCTTTTACAGCAGCACCGGCCCCGAGGTCTATGACTGGGGCCTGGCCGACGGGCGTTTCTACCTGCGCTGCAGCCCGGCCCGGTCGATCCACTTCGTGGCCTACGAGCGCCACGGTCAGTCCTTCCACGCCGCCGAGGGCGGGTCCATCACCCAGGCTGAACTGCCCGTTGAGAAGCCCTACGTCTACGTGCGCGCCGAGGTAGAGGACCACCAGGGCCGCGTGGCCTGGACCAACCCGATTTTTCTGTGAGGAGGTGCGCCCATGGCGCAGTTGACCGATCCGATCCGCATCGGCTCGTTGGCGCTACGCAACCGCCTGGTCATGCCGCCGATGGTGACCTTTGGCCTGGGCGACGCGGACGGCTGTCCCAATGACCGGGTGGTGGCGCACTACCGCCGCCGGGCCCAGGGGGGTCCGGGGTTGATCATCGTGGAGTCCACCTGCGTGCTGCCCGCCGGACGGCTGTGCGTGGGCCAGCTGGGCCTGTGGGAGGACCGGCAGATCGCCGGGCACCGGCGGGTGGTGGAGGCCATCCACGCCGAGGGCGTGCCCGCCCTGGTGCAGCTGCACCACGGCGGGATCATGGCCGGCGACGGCCTGGGCGAGCGCGTCTCGGCCAGCGGCGCGGCCTATCAGGGCAGAACCGCCCGGGCCATGACCCTGGAGGAGATCGCCGGGGTGCGGGACGCCTATGTGGACGCGGCGCGGCGGGCGGCCCAGGCGGGCTACGACGGGGTGGAGCTGCACGGCTGCCACGCCTACCTGCTCAACCAGTTCGCCTCCCCCCGGATCAACCGGCGGAACGACGCCTACGGCGGCTCGCGGGACAACCGGCTGCGGTTGATGCGGGAGATTTTTGAGCGGATTCGGGCGGAGCAGCCCGCCCTGATCGTGACGGTGCGCATGGGCGGGGCCGAGCCCGATCTGGACGAGGGCGTCGCCATCGCCAAGTTTTACGAGCGCATGGGCGCCATGGCCTTGAGCGTCTCCTCGGGCATGGACCCGGTCCCGGAGCCGCCTGCGGGCTACCCACTGGGCGACCTGGTGTATATGGCTAGCCAGATCCGTCGCCATGTGTCGGTGCCGGTCATCGCCGTGGGCGGCCTGGATACCCCGGAGAAGGCCCGGCGGGTGGTCGCCGAGGGTCACGGCGACCTGGCGGCGGCGGGCAGGGCCCTGCTGGCCGATCCGGATTTCGCCCGGGCCGCCCTGACCGGCGCGCCCTACACGCCCTGCCGGCGCTGCGCCAGCTGTCTCTTTTTGACCGACGGCCGCCGCTGCCCGGCGGCACAATCCCGAAAGGAGTCGACCCATGCAAACTGTACGTGAACTGGCTACCGCCGCCAAACAGGCCGCGCGGATTCTGGCCCAGGCCGGCGCCGAGCGGAAGAACGCCGCGCTGCTGGCCATCGCCCAGGACCTGTGGGCCGGGCGGGAGGACGTCCTGGCCGCCAACGCGCGGGACCTTGCGCGGGCGGCCGAGGCCGGCATGCCCGCCAGCCTGCAGGATCGGCTGCGTCTGACCCCCGCGCGCGTGGAGGATATGGCTCGGGGGCTGGAGCAGGTGGCCGCCCTGGCCGACCCGATCGGCGAGAGTCCCGGGGCCTGGCGGCGGCCCAACGGCCTGACCATCGCCCAGGTGCGCGTGCCCCTGGGGGTGGTGGGCATCATCTATGAGGCCCGGCCCAACGTCACCATCGACTGCATCGGCCTGTGCCTGAAATCCGGCAACGCCGCGGTGCTGCGGGGCGGGCGGGAGGCCATCTGCAGCAACCGCGCCCTGGCCGCCCTGGCCCGCGCCGCCATCGCCCGCGCCGGGCTGCCCGCCGACTGCGTCGCCCTGATCGAGGACACCGACCGGGCCAGCGCCGCCGAGCTGATGCGCCTAAACGGCTTGGTGGACGTACTGATCCCCCGGGGCGGGGCGGGACTGATCGCCAGCGTCGTCGAGCAGGCCACGGTGCCGGTTATCCAGACCGGCACCGGCGTGTGCCACACCTATCTGGACGCCGGGTGCGACCCGGACATGGCCGTGGCCATCGCGGTCAACGCCAAGGCCCAGCGCCCCTCGGTCTGCAACGCCATGGAGACCCTGCTGGTGCACCGGGACGAGCCCGAGTTGCTCAAGCGCGTGGTGGCCGCCCTGCGCCAGGCCGGGGTCGAGGTCCGGGGCTGCGAGCGGGTGCGCGCCCTGATCCCGGACTGCGTCCCCGCCACCGAGGCCGACTGGGACACCGAGTACAACGATTATATCCTCTCGGTCAAGCTCGTCGACTCCCTCCAGCAGGCCATGGATCACATCGCTGCCCACGGCACCGGACACAGCGAGGCCATCGTCACCCGGGACTACGCCCGGGCCCGGGCCTTCCAGGCCCAGGTGGACGCCGCGGCGGTGTACGTCAACGCCTCCACCCGCTTCACCGACGGCGGGGAATTTGGCCTGGGCGCGGAGATTGGCATCAGCAACCAAAAGCTGCACGCCCGGGGCCCCATGGGCCTGCGCGAGCTGACCACCATCAAGTATCTCGTCAATGGCGACGGGCAAATCCGCCCATAGATGTTACAAGTTGGAAACGTTTCTGTGATGAATTGTTCAAGGTTTCCTCATCGTCGGGAACCTTGAACTGTTTTTGGCGTCGTGTATAATAGAGATAGCGGATCCCGAAGAAAAAGCAAAGGATGGAGTGGGAACGTGAAAAGATTCGTGTACATCATGATGGCGGTGCTGATGGTGGCCGTGTCGCTGGTGGGCTGTGGCCAGCAGACCAGCGCGGTCAGCCCGTCCCCGACAGCGGAGCCGGCCACGCCGGATACCTCCGCCACCCCGACGGCGGAGCCCGCCATAGCCTATGCCTCCTGGGCGCCCATCGGCGCGACGGTGCTGCCCGCCGAGGATACGCCCGAGCCCTCGCCCAGCGAGAGCCCCTCGCCCACCCCGGAGGCCACCGAGGCCCCCACGGGCGCGGGCAAGTACTTTGTGGAGGTGGATATCACCAACCAGGCGGTGACGGTGTATAGCAAGGACGCGAACGGGAAATACACCAACATCGTGCGCCAGATGACCTGCACCACCGGCACCCCGGCCAAGAGCGGCCTGGGCACCTGGACCATGAACGGCGACAAGTATCGCTGGGGCTGGTTTGAGAAGTTCAAGGTGTGGGCGCAGTACTGCTCCCGCATCCACGGCTCGATCCTGTTCCACTCGGTGCTCTTCGGCAAGGCCGATCCCAACACCCTGCGCATTGGCTCCTACAACGGCCTGGGCTACGAGCCCACCAGCGCGGGCTGCATCCGCCTGACCGTGGGCGACGCCCAGTGGATCTACAACAACTGCCCGGCGGGCACCCAGGTGAAAATCTGCCAGAAGGCCAGCAACCCCTCGCTCAAGGCGCGCCTGCGCAACAACAAGCTGCCCGCGGGCGGCACCCCCGGCGGCGGCAGCGAGGGCCCGGCCACCGATACGCCCAAGCCCACCGACACCCCGACGCCCGAGCCGACCGTGGCCCCCACGGTGACCCCGGAGCCGGCCACGCCGACGCCCAAGCCGGCTACGCCGACGCCCGAACCGGCCACGCCGACGCCCGAGCCGGCGACCCCGACGCCCGAGCCGGCCACGCCGACGCCCGAGCCGGCCACGCCGACGCCCGAGCCGACCACGTCGAATACCGTGGATCCGGCCGATTGACCAGAAAACGCTTCAGCCCCCGGGCCCAACGCCCGGGGGCTTTGTCTTGCCATCGCCAGCGCGCTGGGGTATGATGAACGTATCAAGCGCAAGGAGACGATGGCGATGAGGCGCATATGCGTATTGGGCAGTTTGAATATGGACCTGACCGTGCAGGTGGACCGCTTTCCCCAGCCCGGGGAGACGCTCACGGGCCGGCGGTTTGACACGGTGCCCGGGGGCAAGGGGGCCAACCAGGCGGTGGCCGCCGGTCGACTGGGGGCCGACGTGGGCATGGCCGGTAAGGTGGGGGAGGATATCTACGGCCAGACCTATCTGCAGGTGCTCGCCCGCGAGGGGGTGGACAGCGCGCTGGTGGGTCGGCAGAGCGGGCCCAGCGGCATCGCGGTGATCGAGGTGGACGGGGCCGGCGAGAACCACATCGTGCTGGTGCCCGGGGCCAACGCCCATGTGGACGCGGCCTACCTGGACGAGGTGTGGCCCCTGCTGTCGGGCTACGACATCTTCCTGATGCAGCTGGAGATCCCCCTGGAGACGGTATGCCTGGCGGCCGAGCGGCTGCGCGCGGCGGGCAAGACCGTTATCCTGGACCCCGCGCCGGCGGTGCCCCTGCCCGACAGCCTGCTCGCCTGCGTGGACATCCTAACCCCCAACCAGACCGAGCTGGCCCTGCTCTCGGGCAGCGACACCGACAGCGAGAGCGCGGCGGTCGCCGCGGCCGGCAAGCTGTTGGGCAAGGGCGTGGGCGCGGTGGTGGCCAAGCGGGGCAAGCAAGGCGCGTTGATCGTCGCCCGGGAGGGCAGCCAGGCGGTGCCGGGCTTTGCGGTCCGGGCCGTGGATACCACCGCCGCGGGCGATTCCTTCAACGCCGGCCTGGCCGTCGCCCTGGCTATGGGCTGCACCCTGGAGGAGGCCGTGCGCATGGGCAACGCCACCGGCGCGCTGAGCACCACGGGCCTAGGCGCCCAGGGGGCGATGCCCACCTTGGACCAGGTGCGCGCGCTGATGGGGCGCTGACCATGGAGCAGATCACCGGCTCGGTCGCGCGGATCACCTTCCGCAACGAGCAGAACGGATACACGGTGCTGCGGGTCCAGGTCAAGGGACAGGCCGACCCGGTGACGGTGGTGGGTTCCCTGGCCGGGGTGCACGAGGGGGTCAACGCCCGGTTTTCGGGGGCCTGGCGCGTGGACGGCAAGTACGGCCGGCAGTTCGCCGCCGAGGGGTATGAGCAGATCGCCCCGGAGACCACCGAGGGCATCGAGCGCTACCTGGGCAGCGGGATGATCAAGGGCATCGGCCCGGCCTACGCCAAGAAGATCGTCGCCGCCTTCGGCCAGGATACCCTGGACGTCATTGAGTACGCGCCCCAGCGGCTCTACGAGGTGCCCGGTCTGGGCAAGGGCCGGGTGGAGAAGATCATCGCCGCCTGGCAGGAGCAGCGGGAGATCCGCAACATCATGATCTTTCTGCAGGGGCAGGGGCTCTCGCCCAGCTACGCCACCCGCATCTACCAGGCCTACGGCGACCAGGCCGTGGCAGTGGTCAGCGCCAACCCCTACCGCCTGGCCAACGATATCTGGGGCGTCGGCTTTAAGAGCGCCGACCGCATCGCCCAGATGATGGGCATGGGGCGGGACGATCCCCGGCGCATCGGCGCGGGCATCCGCTACCTGCTGCGGGAGAAGAGCGACGAGGGGCACTGCGCCTACCCCCGGGAGGGCCTGCTGGCCGAGGGGGCGGAGCTGCTGGGGGTGCAGGGCGACCAGGTGGCCGCGCAGGTGGACGCCCTGCTGGCCCGGGAGGAGCTGATCGCCTACGGGGAGGACCTGTGCCTGCCCAGCCTGTACCACAGCGAGCGGGGCATCGCCCGGGAGCTCCGGCGGCTGATGGACGCCCCGCCCCGCAAGCCGGCCCTGACCCTGGAATCCGCCCAGGCCTGGGTGGACCGGGTGGAGCAACAGTCGGCCTTCAGCTACCATGGGGCCCAGCGCGAGGCCATCCTCAAGGCCCTGACCAGCCGGGTGATGGTCCTGACCGGCGGGCCGGGCACCGGCAAAACCACCATCACCCTGGGCATCCTGACCGCCCTGAAGGGCCAGGGCTACAAGGCGCTGCTCTGCGCGCCCACCGGCCGGGCGGCCAAGCGCATGAGCGAGACCTGCGGCGAGGACGCCGTGACCATCCACCGCCTGCTGGACTACCAGATCGGCAGCGGGTTCCGCCGGGTCAACGAAGCCGAGCCCCTGGACTGCGACGCGCTTTTCGTCGACGAGGTCAGCATGGTGGACGCGCCCTTGATGCTCAACCTGCTCAAGTCCGTGCCTGACGGGGCCTTCCTGCTGCTGGTGGGCGACAGCGACCAGCTGCCCTCGGTCGGCCCGGGCAATGTGCTCAAGGACCTGCTCGCCTCGGGGGAGGTGCCCGCCGCCACCCTGACGCAGATTTACCGCCAGGCCCTGACCAGCCGGATCATCACCAACGCCCACCGCATCAACGACGGACGGATGCCCGACCTGTCCACCGACCCGAAGGGCGATTTCTTCTTCCTCAAGGCCGAGGACGCGGCCCAGGGCGCCGAATTGATCGGCGATTTGGTCAGCCGCCGGCTGCCGGGGTTCTTCGGCGTGGACCCCATGCAGATCCAGGTGCTCACCCCGATGCAGCGGGGGGCCTGCGGCGCGGTCAAGCTCAACGAGCTGCTGGCCCAGCGCCTCAACCCCGGTCAGCCCTTCCTGGAGCGGGGGGGCGTGCGCTTCAGCCTGCTGGACAAGGTCATGCAGCTGCGCAACAACTATGACAAGGACATCTTTAACGGCGACATCGGCCGGGTGATCCATGTGGACCGCGCCAACGACGCCTTGGTGGTGCGCTTTGACAACCGGGAGGTCACCGTCGCCCACAGCGAGCTGGACGAGATGGTCCCGGCCTACGCCATCACCATCCACAAGAGCCAGGGCAGCGAGTACCCGGTGGTGGTGGCGCCCATCGTCACCGAGCACTATGTCATGCTCCAGCGCAATTTGCTCTACACCGCCATCACCCGGGCGCGCAAGGGATGCGTGCTGGTGGGCAGCGCCCAGGCCGTGGCCATGGCGGTGAACAACAACGCCATCCGCGCCCGACACACCCACCTGGTGGACTTTCTGCGGCGGGCGGATGAGGAGCCGCTGCCGCGCCCCTAGCCCGTTTCTCTCAGGATCCTTCGCCCTCGCGTGCGCCTGCGGCGCCCCGCGCTTTTGCGCGGGGCGCTGTTCTTTTTGGACAAATCCGCGCATACCCTGGGGCCGAGGGGCGCGCCCAATCGCGCCCTTTCGCCGCGCGCTGCGACAGGTTTTGCCCAACCCCATGTGCTAGCATGGGGGTATTGGAGGGGTGGCCATGCAGCAGGTGTACATCGAGGTGCTCTTCATCGACAACCTGATGATGAACCTGGCCATCCTTCTGTTGTCCGGCCGCATGGGCGGCTGGCCCATCCGGCTGGGGCGCGTCTTGGCCGCCTCGGGCGCGGGGGCGCTCTGGGCGGTGCTGCGGTTCGCGCCGGGGCTGGGGTTTCTGGGCGCGTGGCCGGTGCGCATCGCCCTGGGCGGGGCCATGGCCGCCCTGGCCTTGCGTCCCCGCAGCCCGCGCGAGCTGGCGCGGGCGCTGTGCACCCTGATGGCGGCCACGCTGCTGGTGGGCGGCGCGCTGATGGCCCTGATGGGCCAGGACGGCTATCTGGCCGGGGACGGGGTGCTGCGCCTGTCGCTCTGGCGGGGGCGCTATCCCCTCTACGGCCTGCTGCTGGCGGGGCTGGTCATCCGGGCGGCGCTGCTGCGCAGCCGCCGACCACCGCTGCGGGCGCGCCTGCGCCTCGAGTGGGAGGGGCGGCAGATGGAGCTGACCGCCGTGGTGGACACCGGAAACCTTGTGACCGAGCCGGTCAGCGCCCTGCCGGTGGTCATCCTGCCCCACGGCGCGCTGCCCGAGGATATCCCGGGCCTGCCGGTGCCCTACCGCACGGTGGGGCAGAGCCAGGGGCGGCTCACGGCGGTCCGGCCGCAGCGCCTGGCGGTGCGCCAGGGGGGCCGGTGGCGGCCGGTGGCGGCCTATGTGGCCTGCGGGTGCGCGGGGATGGATACCGCGCTGCTGCCCGCGGCTTTGTTGGAATGACGCGCGAAGGAGGAAAAACGCATGGTTTTGTGGATGGAACAGATTTGGGAGAAAATCCGGCAGTGGCTGGGCAGGGACGAGGTGGAGGGCGTCTATTACATCGGGGGCAGCCAGCCCCTGCCGCCGCCCCTGCCCGCCGACCAGGAGCGGCAGGTCATCGCCCGGCTGGCTCAGGGGGACCAGAGCGCCCGGGCGGTACTGATCGAGCGCAACCTGCGCCTGGTGGTATACATCGCCAAAAAGTTCGACAACACTGGGGTCAACATCGAGGATTTGATCTCCATCGGCACCATCGGCCTGATCAAGGCCGTCAACACCTTCGACCCCAGCAAAAAAATCAAGCTGGCCACATACGCCTCTCGCTGCATCGAGAACGAGATTTTGATGCATCTGCGCCGCAGCGTCAAGCTCAAGGCCGAGGTCTCCCTGGAGGAGCCGCTCAACGTCGACTGGGACGGCAACGAGCTGCTGCTGGAGGACATCCTGGGCACCGAGGGCGACGTGGTCACCAAAACCCTGGACGACGAGGTGGATAAAACCCTGCTCATGGAGGCCATGGAGCAGCTCAGCGACCGCGAGCGGCGCATCATCCGCCTGCGCTTCGGCCTGTCCGGGGAGAACGAGCGCACCCAGAAGGAGGTCGCCGACCAGATGGGCATCTCGCAGAGCTATATCTCCCGGCTGGAAAAGCGTATCATCCGCCAGCTGCGCGATCAGATGCGCTCGCTGCAGTAGTACAGGTACACGCCATGCAAAAACACCTACAGTTCCTCCTTTTTCGTGGCCCCGCACCGGTATAACGGCCGCCTTGGGGGGTAACAATACTCCCATCAAGCTGACAGAGGATAAAGGCGGTGGATTGGATGCAGACCAACAAGGTGGAAATTTGTGGCGTGGATACCTCCAAGCTCCCGGTGCTCACGGCCCAGCAGATGCGGGCGCTCTTCGACCGCATCCATGCCGGGGACGCCTCGGCGCGCGACGAGTTCGTGCAGGGCAACCTGCGCCTGGTGCTGAGCATCATTCAGCGCTTCAACAACCGCGGCGAGCCGGTGGACGACCTGTTCCAGGTGGGGTGCATCGGGCTGATGAAGGCCATCGACAACTTTGACCTGAGCCTGAACGTGCGCTTTTCCACCTACGCGGTGCCCATGATCATCGGCGAGATCCGGCGCTACCTGCGGGATAACAACGCCATCCGGGTCAGCCGCTCCCTGCGGGACACTGCCTACAAGGCCCTGCAGGCCCGGGACCGCCTGGCCGCGGGCAGCCAGCGCGAGCCCACCGTCGGCGAGATCGCCCAGGAGATGGGGGTCAAGCGCGAGGACGTGGTCATGGCGCTGGACGCCATCCAGGAGCCGGTGTCCCTGTTCGAGCCGGTGTATCAGGACAACGGCGACTCGCTGGCCATCATGGACCAGGTCAAGGACACCCGGGACTCGGAGAACGGCTGGCTGGACAACATCGCCATCAGCCAGGCCATGGAGCAGCTCAACGACCGCGAGCGCTTCATCATCCAGCTGCGCTTCTTCAAGGGGCGCACCCAGATGGAGGTGGCCAAGGAGATCGGCATCTCCCAGGCCCAGGTCTCCCGGCTGGAGAAGGGCGCGCTGATGCACATGAAAAAACAGCTCTGATCGGGCCGCGCCGCGCCGTTGCCGCGAGCGAAGCCATAGCCCCGAGCCAGTCGGCCGGGGCTTTGTTGCACCCTTTTCGCGCCCGGCGCATATGCTGGGGTAGAGGGGGGTGAGCGCATGATGACGAGCTTTTCCGAGCTCAAGCGCAAGGACGTGATCAACATCTGCGACGGCAAGCGCCTGGGCAACGTCGTGGACCTGGAGATCGATCAGGGGCCGGGCTGCATCACGGCCATCTGTGTGGCCGGGGGCGGCAAGATGTGTTTTTCCAGCCTGCTCAAGGGCGGGGACACCGTGGCCATACCCTACGACCGCATCCGCCGCATCGGCGACGACGTTATCCTGGTGGAGCTGGACCGGCACTTCTTCGCCCGGCCCCGGCAGGACTAGACGGGCCGCGGACAAACGGGGTATAATACAGCTAACCACGAAAGAAGGGGGAATCATGCGTGAAGTGTCCCTACTGTAATTGCATGGATTCCAAGGTGATCGACTCGCGCCCCACCGAGAACGCCGCGATCCGGCGGCGGCGGGAGTGCATCAACTGCGGCAAGCGGTTTACCACCTATGAAAAGATCGAGACCCTGCCGGTCATGGTGGTCAAGAAGGACGGCCGCCGGGAAATCTTCGACCCGGAGAAGATTCGCCGGGGTCTGGTCAAGGCCTGCCAGAAGCGGCAGGTGTCCATCGAGAAGATCAACGAGCTGGTGGACGACATCGAGCGGCAGGTCTACAACTCCCTGGAGCAGGAGATCGACAGCCAGCGCCTGGGCGAGATGGTCATGGATCGCCTGCGGGAGGTGGACGAGGTGGCCTATGTGCGCTTCGCCTCGGTCTATCGCCAGTTCAAGGACATCAACACCTTCATGGAGGAGCTCAACAAGCTGTTGAAAGAATCATGATCCAGTACATCGACGCGCCGGCGGGCGCTTCCCTGATGCATTTCGAGCTGCTCGACCGGGTGGGATTCGTCTCCCACGGGTTCACCACCCGCCTGGGGGGCGTCAGCCCCGGGGCCATGGCCTCGCTGAATATGGGCTTTGGCCGCAACGGCGACCCGGACCGCCATGTGCGGGAGAATTACCGCCGGGCGGTGACCGGCATCGGCGGGCGGCTGGAGCATCTGGTCAAGGCCCACCAGGTCCACGGGGACCGGGTGGTGCGGGTGACGCGGGCGGATATCCCGGGCGCGGGGTGGTATCGGCAGGTCAAGGGCTACCTGGACGGCATGGTCACCGACGCGCCGGGCGTCGTGCTGTCCACGCGATACGCCGACTGCGTGCCGGTCTTTCTGGCCGACCCGGTCCGGCGGGCCATCGGCCTGGTGCACGCGGGCTGGCGGGGCACCACCCTGCACATCGCCCAAAAAGGCGTCGCCGCCCTGACCGAGCACTTCGGCTCCGACCCGAAGGATGTGGTGGCCGTGGTCGGGCCGTCCATCGGTCCATGCTGCTTCCATGTGCACGCGCCGGTCAAGGCGGTCTTCGATCGCTGCTGCCCGGACGCGCCCCAGCGGCCCTTGGCCGACGGGCGCGTGGCCATCGACCTGTGGCAGGCCAACCGGCTGCAGCTGCTATCGGCGGGGCTGCTGCCCGAGCACATCCAGGTGGCCGGGCTGTGCACCAGCTGCCAGCAGGCGCTGTTCTTCTCCCATCGGCGGGACCGGGGCAAGAGCGGCCTGATGAGCGCCATGATGATGATCCAACCGTGAAAAAAAGGCCGGACACTGCGTCCGGCCTTTTCGGTTGGGTTTAATGGGTCAGCGAGTGGATCAGCCGCAGCAGCACTCTGTCGCGGTCGTCGTCGGGTCGGGCGCTCTGGGAGGCCCAGACCAGATCGTCGCCCCACAGATAGAGGATCGTCGCGCGGCTCAGGCCGTCCTGGCCGGGCAGATCCTCCAGGAGAAAGACGATGCGGTCGGCGTAGAGCGTTTCCCCGAAGGACGCCTGCGGCAGAAGGCGCAGCGCGTCATACTCCAGAGCCACATAGGCCTTGCCCGACTGGGCGATACGCGCCATGGCGTCGGCTGGGACGCTGGCCGCCGGGCCCGTCTGGCCCAGGGCGGGCTGGCGCAGGCGGATGTGCTGCAAGATGCCGACGAACGCCGCCTGGTCGGTCCGCGCCCGGTAGGGCTGCCCGGTTTCCGGATCATAGCAGAGGATGTGGTCCGGGGTGGGGACGGGCTCCTTGGCGACCTGATAATAGACGGTTTCAGGCTCGGCGGGCGGCGCGGCGTACCGGGGAGCCGGCGCTGCCTGATAGGCCAGCAGCATCGCCGCCGCAATGACGCATGCCAATCTCATATCCATCCCTCCTCAAGGTGCGATCTCGGCTTGAATATAGGCCAGCGTCGCCTCGGCGCTGGACAGACCATCCCACTGAACGAGAATCTCCACGTTCTGATCGATCAGAATGAAGGTGCTCTCCTTCAGGGTGGTCAGTTCTGCATCCTCTGCGGTCACAAGGGGGAAGAAGAGGACGTCCGCCAGCAGCGCGCCCCGTAGGCCCCTGAAGATGGGCTGATCGAACTGCCGGGGCGTGTCGTAATGAAACTGCAGCGCGCGCAGCCCCGCTTGGGCGCAGTGCTCGCGCGTCCAGGTAGGTCCCTCCCAGGCGGTTGCATACCCCGTCTGGATGATCCCGCTGCTGACGACGCGCTCGCGCGTCAGGGCCAGCAGCGTCTGGTAGTGGGGGCTGTCGGGCGTCAGGGGGATGGTCTGGCCGGTGGCGAAGTCGATCACGTCGATGCTGTCCGGCGCGGGGATCAGCTCGCGGGCCACCTGGTAGGAGCGGCCCTGGTCATCGGTTTGCAGCGCGGGCGCGGACTGCGCCAGAATGGGCGTGGGCGGCGGCGCGGCGGAGGGGGCGCTGGGGGTCGGGTCAGCGGGCTGAGCGGCCTGGCAGCCCGCGACAAGGACGATCAGCGCCAGCGCGAGAACGGCAAGTCTGCGGCGCATGGTGTTCATCTCCATTATCCATTGCTCATAACAACATGATAATCCTCTTTTCGCCAAAAGTAAAGCGGGGCCGATTCACGGCTCCCGCGCGTTGCGGCCTGCCCGCCGCTCCAGCCTCGCCCGCATGCGCTGGCGCGCCCGGGCGATCTCCCCGTCGCTTAGCTCGATCAGCAGGCAGTCCTCGCACCGCCCGCAGACGTCCAGATGGATGCTGTGAAGGAGGCATTGGTCATGCTGGTAGTAGACGCACAGTAGGTTTTCGCATTCAATCACGTCTCTTCACCTCGATAGGTATAAAATAGCAAATAAATGAGAAAAATACAACAGAAATTTCTCATTTAGATTATACCAGACCTTTACCCTATAATGTTCTCATAGAGTGAGGTGGGGTTCGTGCCGTTTATTCCGAAGAAAACGTCTGAGAAGCGAAAATCTTGCTATAAAACAATCTATTTGGCGCAAGAGCTGGTGGATCAGATTAATCGAATTGCCAAGGACAACGCGACGAGCTTCAACAATGTCGTTGTCAGTATGATTGAGAGATGTCTTGAAGACGATCAGAAAGCTGAGTAGTTTTTACTCAGCTTTTGTTTATATTTCTCACCCCTGGGCACCCTAGGGCAAAAGGAGCGTGAGGAAGATGACGGGAATCGTCTGCTTGTTGGCCTGCGGGGTGCTGGCGCTGTTTGGCTGCGCGCCCCGGGTGCTCAAGGCGCTGCACCTCAACCGCCTGGGCGCAGCGCTGTGGATCGCCGCGGCGCTTGTGGCCATGACCCTGCCGGAGTTCAGCCTGGGCGGGGTGGTCCTGGCCCCGTGGCTGCTGGTGGCGGCGGCCTTCGCGGTGTATCTGGTCAGCTTTGGCCGCCCGCAGCAGTGGTGGCTGTCGCTGTTTGCGATGGTGGTGGCCGCCTGGGTGTGGGTGGCGGTGTGGGCCTTCGCGCCCGGGCTGATGCTGACCCTGCCCGCCGAGGCCGACACCCTGCTGGGCGCGGTCATCGGTTTACTGGCCATCGTGGCCGCCCTGGGCAGCCTGAAGGAGGCGGTATCCGGGGCGATCCTGGGGGTCGTCGCCGGGGAGGTGGTTTATCAGCTGTGGCAGGGCGACCTGGCGCCCCTGGCGCTTGACAACACCCTGATCCTGGCGGCGCTGGTGCCCATCGTGGGCATCGGCGCGGCGCAGTTCATCCGGGAGCGGCTGCGCCGACGGGAGCGGGACCTGCCCATGACCCAGGCGGTGGAGCCCATCTGATGCCCGCGGGCCACGGGGACCGGCGCAGCGCGCCGGTCCCTTTGCCATGGATTGACTTTGGGGCGCAAATCCAGCATAATAAAGGATGAGCAAATTTGCCGCCCGGCGGGGCGCGGCGTGCCCGGCGGCCCTGTCGGCGGGGTCCGCGGGGCGGAAGGGACGGATGCATCCGATGAAAAAGCTGGGTTTCAACCCCTATCTCCCCTCCTGGGAGTACATCCCCGACGGCGAGCCCTATGTGTTCGGCGACCGGGTCTATGTCTACGGCTCCCACGACCGGTTCGGCGGCTGGGCTTTCTGCCTGAACGACTATGTGTGCTGGTCCGCGCCGGTGGACGACCTGGCCGACTGGCGCTACGAGGGCGTGATCTACCCGAAGAACGCCGATCCCCTCAACGCCGACGGGCGCATGTGCCTGTTCGCGCCGGACGTCACCCAGGGGCCCGACGGGCGCTTCTACCTGTACTATGTGCTCGACCAGGTCAACGTGGTCTCCGTGGCGGTGTGCGACACGCCCGCCGGTGCCTACGCGTTCTACGGCTATGTCCACTATCCCGACGGCACCCGGCTGGGCGAGGGGGCGGGGGACCAGCCCCAGTTCGATCCCGGGGTGCTCACCGAGGGGGACGCGACCTACCTGTACACCGGCTTCTGCAGCCCGGAGGACGGCAGCCGCAGCGGGCCGATGGTTACCGTGCTGGAGCGCGACATGCTGACCATCCGGGAGCGGCCGACCTTCATCGCCCCGAGCAACCCCTACTGCGCGGGCACCTCCTTTGAAGGGCACGCCTTCTTCGAGGCCTCCTCGATGCGCAAGGTCGGGGATACCTACTACTTCGTCTACTCCTCGGTGGCGCAGCACGAGCTGTGCTACGCCACCAGCAAGTCCCCTGTGCGGGATTTCGTCTTCGGGGGCGTCATCGTCAGCAACAACGACCTGAATATCGATACCTACAAGCCCGCCGACCTGCCCATGAACTACGGGGCAAACAACCACGGCAGCATCGTGCAGATCGCCGGGCAGTGGTACATCTTCTACCACCGGCAGACCAACGGCACCAATTTCTGCCGCCAGGGCTGCCTGGAGCGGATCGCCATCCTGCCGGACGGGCGCATCCCCCAGGTGGAGATGACCTCCTGCGGGCCCAACGGCGGCCCCCTGCCCGGGGAGGGGACCTACCCCGCCTACATCGCCTGCAACCTGTTCTGCAAGGACGTGTGCGCCTACACCGCCATCCCCGGGGAGTGGATGGACTGCCGCTTCCCCAAGATCACCCAGGACGGGGCGGACGGCGAATGTGAGCCCGGCTATGTCTGCAACCTGCGCGACGGCGCGGCGGCGGGCTTCAAGTATTTCGACTGCCGGGGCGTGCGCCGGGTGTCGATCCAGGCCCGGGGCTATCTCACCGTGGGCAAGGCGGGCAAGTTCACCGGCGAGTTTTGGGTCAAGACCGCCTGGGACGGGCCGTGCTTGGGGCGCATCCCGATCCGGCACGCCAGCGCCTGGACCGACTACACCGCCGACATCGCCATCCCCGACGGGGTGCAGGCGCTTTACTTTGAGTACCATGGCAGCGGCGGCGTGTCGCTGAAAAGCTTCACCCTGGGCCGGTAGGTCTGCGGAAAGGCGGATAGGACAGTTTGCGAGAGAGAAAGCACCGTATCGTGCAGGTGGATCAGGACAGCATCGCCCAGGAGCTGGGCATCGAGCCGGGGGACCTGCTGGTGGCCATCAACGGCCAGCCGGTGGAGGACCTGATGGATTACCAATATTACCAGGCGCTCGAGGAGCTGACCCTGACGGTGGAGGACGCCGCGGGGGAGCGCTACGAGCTGCCGATCGAGAAGGACGCGGAGGAGCCCCTGGGCCTGGGTTTTGAGCAGCCGCTCATGGATCGGGTGCGGGTGTGCCGCAACCATTGTCTGTTTTGTTTTGTGGACCAGCTGCCCGGCGGCGTGCGCCCCAGCCTGCGCGTCAAGGACGACGACTGGCGCATGTCCCTGATGATGGGCAACTATGTCACCCTGACCAACGTGGACGAGGCGGAGTTTGCGCGTATCTTGCGCCTCAAGGTGCAGCCGCTGTACATCTCGGTGCACGCCACCGAGCCGGAGCTCAGGCGTCGCCTGCTGCGAAACCCCAACGGCGGCAATCTGCTCGAGCGCCTGGGGCGCCTGGCCGAGGCGCACCTGAGCTTCCACGGCCAGGTGGTGCTCTGCCCGGGCTACAACGACCGGGAGCACCTGGACCGCACCCTGGAGGACCTCTACGCCCTGCGCCCCTACGCGCGCACCCTGGCGGTGGTGCCCGTCGGCCTGACCGGCCACCGGGAGGGGCTTGAGCCCCTGCGCAAGCTGACCGCCCAGGAGGCCCGGGACACCGTGGCCCAGATCGAGGCCTTTAACCGCCGCGCCCAGGCCGACTGGGGGGAGGACTTCGTCTTTGCCTCCGACGAGCTCTATCTGCAGGGCGGCCTGCCCCTGCCCGGGGCCGAGCGCTACGGACAGTTCGAGCAGATCGAGGACGGCGTGGGCCTGGTCAGCCTGCTGGAGCGGCGGTTTTCCCAGGCGCTCAAGGCCGCGGCCCAGGCCCGCGTTGACCCCGAGCCCCGGCGGGTCACCGTCGTCACCGGGGTGTCCGCCGGTCCCCTGCTGCAAACGCTGGCCGATCGGGCGCGGGTCGCCTATCCCCAGCTGATGCCCCAGGTCGCGCCGGTGGAAAACCGCTTCTTCGGCCCGTCGATCACCGTGGCCGGGCTGGTCACCGGCGGGGACATCCGGCGGGCGCTGGCCGGGCGGGAGCTGGGGCAGGCGGTGCTGGT
>JBMNTT010000039.1:0-24212 GCA_050945875.1 Christensenellales bacterium | reverse complement strand
GGAGGCGGCCCCGAAAGCCCGGTAGATTTTCATGCTCATGGCGGCGGTCAGGTCCAGCCCTTGCAGGAAGATCATCGCCCCCTGCACCTCCACCTGCTCGGCGTAAGACTCGGCGATGCGCTCGGCGCGGCTGGCCCCGATGCCCGGCAGTTGGGCGATGCGCTCGGGGTGCTTGTCCAGCACCTCCAGGGTCTGAAGGCCAAAGGTTTGCACCAGCTGGCGGGCGGTTTTGGGGCCGATGCCCTTGATCAGCCCCGAGGCCAGGTAGCGCTCAATGGCGCTGACGCCCTGGGGGGCCAGCTGCTCGGCGGACTGAGCCTTGAACTGGGGGCCGTAATCGGGGTGATCCACCCACGCGCCGGTCAGGCGCAGCCGCTCCCCGGGGTTGACCATGGCCAGCGAGCCCACGGCGGTGACCTCCTCCTTGCCGCACTTCATCTCCAGCACGGTGTAGCCGTTGCGCTCGTTGCGGTAGATAATCTCCTCCACCGTACCCTCGATCATCTCCGCCACGCCGCCCAGGCGTTCCTGCCGCTCGGCCATGGGCCACCCCTCCCTTCGTTCCCCCATTGTAACACGAATAACCGTTCGCAAAAAGGGGGGATTTGCGCAAAAAAAGCGAACCCCGGGGGCGGGGTCCGCGCTGGATCGTTTTGCGCGCTCGGGAAGGTGCCCTCGAGCGCGACCACCGGCTCGCTGCCAGGCCGCCCTCAGGACGTACCCTCGGACGCGACCACCGGCTCGTCGCCAGGCTGCCCTCAGGACGCGCCCTCGGGCGCGACCACCGGCTCGTCGGCCAAGTGCGCGATACGCTTTTTGTACAGGTCCAGGAAGATGACGATGCTGGCCACGAGGCTGACCACCTCGGCGATGACGAAGGACCACCACACATACTCCAGCCCGATGCGGCTGAGCAGGTAGGCCACCGGCAGGATGACCACCAGCTGGCGCAGCACCGAGATGATCAGGCTGCGGGTGCCGCAGCCCACCGCCTGGAACAGCGTGGAGAACAGGATGCCCAGGGCCGCGGGCACAAAGCACCAGCTGATGGTCTGCAGCGCCATCACGCCCACGCGCATCATCTCCTCCGAGGCGTTGAACATCTCCAGCAGCTGTACGGGCAGCAGCATGAAGATCAGGGTGCCGACGGCCATGATGACCACGGCGATGATGGTGCCGATGCGCAGGGCGTCCATCATGCGGCGCTTGTTGCGCGCGCCGTAATTGTAGCCCATGATGGGCATCACGCCCTGAGTCAGGCCGAACACCGGCATGAACACGAAGCTCTGCAGCTTGTAGTAGACCCCCAGCACCGACACCGCCGCGCCCGAGAAGGCCGCCAGGATGCCGTTCAGGCCCATAATCAGCACCGAGCCGATGGACTGCATGACGATGGCGGGCAGACCCACCGCGTAGATATCCCGGATGGTCGCGCCCTTGAAGCGGAAGCCCCGCAGGGTGATCTCCACCTCGTGCTCTTTGAAGAAGGCCACGTACACGCTCAGGGCCATGGAAGCGATCTGCCCGATGACCGTGGCCAGGGCCGCGCCCGCCACACCCATGGCCGGGCAGCCCAGATACCCGAAGATCATGATCGGATCGAGGATGATATTGATGATCGCGCCGGTGAGCTGGAACACCATCGGGTAGATCATGTTGCCCGTGGCCTGCAGGGTCTTCTCGAAGTTGACCACGATGAAGGAGCCAAAGCTCAGGATGGTGACGATGCTCAGATAGCTGGTGCCCATCTGCAGAATCTCGCCGTCCTGGGTGAAGGCGCCGATGAAGGGGCGGGAAAAGATCGCCCCGAACAGGGCGAAGGCCACCGAGCTGAACACCGCCAGGAAGAAGCCGTGGGTGGCCGCCTTGTTGGCGGCGTCCTGATCCCGCTCGCCCAGCCGGCGGGAGACCAGAGAGTTGATGCCCACGCCGGTGCCCACCGCCACGGACACCATCAGCATCTGGATGGGGTAGGCCAGGGAAACCGCGGTCAGGGCGTTCTCGCCCAGCTGGGCCACAAAGATGCTGTCCACGACGTTGTAGAGCGATTGGATCAGCATCGAGAACATCGCCGGCAGGGACATCGACAGGATCAGAGGGAACATGGGCATGGCGCCCATCTTGTTTGTCTTCAGATTCTCCATACACGCTCTCCTCTTATCATCATTTATCGGTATATTGTACATGATTCCGGCGATAAGTTCAACGCCGCGGGCACAAAAAAGGAACCGCCTAGGCGGTTCCTCACAGGATGGGGCTCAGCGATTCTGGCGGTCCAGCCACTCCTGGCGCATCAGGCCCATGACGATCTCGTCGTGGTACTGGCCCTGGCGGAAGACCTGCCCGCGCAGCACGCCCTCCTTGACGAAGCCGTTTTTCTCGTAGCTGGCGATGGCCCGCGGGTTGAAGGAGAAGGCCTTGAGCATCACCCGGTTCAGGTTGAGCTCCTCAAAGGCGAAGCGCAGCAGGATGGCCATGGCGTCGGTGCCGTATCCCCTGCCCCAGTAGGCCGGGTCGCCGATCATGATGCCCACCTCGCACCAGCTATTCTTCCAATCGATGCGGTTGAAGCCGCATCCGCCGATGTACCGGGGCGGGTCCTCCAGGGCGTCGATGGCAAACTGGTACTCCCGGCTGGACACGCCGGTCTGCCCCTGAACGAACTTGACCTCGTCGGCGTAGGTGTAGGGGAAGAGGATGCCGCCGTTCAACAGGCTCTGCACCCTCGGATCGTTGATGTAGGCCTGGGCCTGCTGAGCGTCCTCGTTCTCATAGGCGCGCAGGCGCACCAGCCGGCCGGTGTACAGGTTCTCGTTCATGGTCCTTCTCCTCTCAGCGCGCGGCGTCCTTGAGCAACGCCACGCGGTTGACCTGCTCCCAGGGCAGATCCAGGTCGTCCCGGCCGAAGTGGCCGTAGGCGGCGGTCTGCTGGTAAATGGGTCGGCGCAGGCCCAGCTGCTCGATGATGGCGGTGGGTCGGAAGTCGAACACCTTGCCCACCACCTCGGCCAGCTGGCCGTCGGGCAGCACGCCGGTGCCGTGGGTATCCACCAGCAGGGAAACCGGATGGGCCACGCCGATAGCGTAGGCCAGCTCGATCTCGCACTGCCGGGCCAGGCCCGCGGCCACGACGTTCTTGGCGGCCCAGCGGGCGGCGTAGGCGGCGGAGCGATCCACCTTGGTGGGGTCCTTGCCCGAGAAGGCGCCGCCGCCGTGGCGGGCATAGCCGCCGTAGGTATCCACGATGATCTTGCGCCCGGTCAGGCCTGAGTCGCCCTGGGGCCCGCCCACCACAAAGCGGCCGGTGGGATTGACCAAAAAGCGAGTCCTGCCGTCCAGCAGGTCGGCGGGAATGACCGGCTTGATGACCGCGTCAATGATCTGCCGCTCGAGCTGCTCATGGGTGATCTCGGGGTGATGCTGGGTGGAGATGACCACCGTATCCACCCGCAGGGGCCGGCCGTCCGGGCCGTACTCCACGGTGACCTGGCTCTTGCCGTCGGGCCGCAGGCAGTCCATCAGGCCCTGCTTGCGCGCCAGGGTCAGCCGGCGGGTCAGCCGGTGGGCCAGGGAGATGGGCAGGGGCATGCCCTCCGGGGTCTGATCGCAGGCGTAGCCGAACATCATGCCCTGGTCGCCCGCGCCGTTTGTCAGGCTGTGCTCGGCCGCGTGGCGGACCTCCAGGGCCTGGTTGACGCCCTGGGCGATGTCCGGGCTCTGCTCGTCGATGCTGGTGAGCACCGCGCAGGTGGTGCCGTCAAAGCCGTACTTGGCGCGGTCGTAGCCGATGTCCACGATGGTCTTGCGCACCAGACGGGGGATATCCACATAGCACTCGGTGGTGATCTCCCCCATCACCAGCACCAGGCCGGTGGTCACCGCGGTCTCGCAGGCCACCCGGGCGTAAGGGTCCTGGGCGATGATGGCGTCGAGCACCGCGTCGGAAATTTGGTCGCAGATTTTATCGGGATGACCTTCCGTGACGGATTCGGATGTGAAAAAACGGTTCATAAAACATGCCCTCCTATCAAAATTCCCCCATCCGTGCGGATGGGGGATGAAAAAGCCAGGCGCTGCGCATCCACCCCTCATCTGCCAGCGATGCTGCTCGCTGCGGGAATTGGCACCTGTCCTGCGACTGGTTGCCGGGTTTCATCGGGCCCGTCCCTCCACCTCTCTGGATAAGGGTTCCTGTATGAAATTGTCGATAGTATAGCACAGATGCGCCGCGCGCGCAAGCTATAGGATGATGTAATGGCTCAGCATCAAGATCAGGATACCCGCCACCAGGTTGCCCAACAGGATCACCGGCAGCGCGTGCTTCATGCGCAGATCCAGCAGGTCGGCGATCAGCGAGCCGGTCCACACGCCCGTGGTGGGCAGGGGCACCGCCACAAAGATAAACAGCCCCAGCAGGGAGTACTTGCGCACGTTGCCGCTCTTGCGCAGGGCCCGCCGCTCCACCCACTCGGCAAACCGGCGGAAAGGCTTGGTCCCCTTTAAAAAATTCAGCATCTTGCGGATAAACAGCAGCAGCAGCGGCACCGGCAGGCAGCTGCCCACCCAGGCCCAGATAAAGGTCTCCCACAGGGGCAGGCCGTTGGCCAGGCCCACCGGGATGGCGGCCTTGAGCTCCAGCACCGGCGTGCAGGCGATGCCGATGACCAGCAGTCGGCTCCAGATGGCGCTCCATATCATCTAAAAAACATCCTCACCGTCGCATTTTTACGTCCTGATCAACGCGCTGATCACGGCGATTGTTCCGCCGCAGATTTGGGTTGACAAGCACTGCAAGCTCCATTATAATAGAAAACGCTCCAATTATCCATCTTTTTTGTACAGTTGGATGGTGGTTGGCCTTTCTTTTATCTGCGATCGTGGCGGAATAGGCATACGCGCACGTTTGAGGGGCGTGTCCGAGAGGGTACGGGTTCAAGTCCCGTCGATCGCACCAGGCAGCGCCTGGAGCTCATCAGAGCTCCAGGCCATTTTTTATCTTGCACAGGAGGCGCGCACCCATGGAGATCTATTTCCCCAGCTGCAATTACGCAAAGGCGCACCCGCAGACGGCAAAGCGCATCATGGACTATATGCGGCGGCGGATGCCCGTGGCGGGCTGCTGCCGGTACGACCGCAAGGCTTATGGCCCCGAGGACTGCGGCATCGTCAACTGCCAGGCCTGCCGCGAGGTGCTCGCGCCCAAGCTGGCCATCCGCTCGATCTGGGAGTTTCTCGACGCCCAGGAGGATTTTCCCTGGCCGGATTATCAAGGATTGACGGTCAACCTGCAGGATTGCTGGCGCGACCGGCACCAGCCGCAGGTGCACCGGGCGGTGCGCAGCCTGCTGGGCAGGATGGGCGTGTCCATCGTGGAGATCGCTCAGAATCGGGAGCGGGCGACCTTCTGCGGCAATCTGCACGTCGAGCCCCAAGACCCGGAGAACCTGCGCAGGTTGCAGGCGTACCCCGATGTACCGGTCTATGAGCTGCCCGGGGAGCTGGAGCGGGCGCTGATGCGGGAGCAGGCCGCCCAGTACACCTGCGCGCAGGTTGTCTGTACCTGCAACCGGTGCGAGCAGGGCATCCGCCTGGGCGGCGCGCAGGCGGTGCACCTGATGGACCTGGTGTTTCCCCCGGCGTAACCGCCTGCTCCCGGCGGCGCATGGCTGGCTCCCTCCCTTTTTTCAGCGATGTTCCACGTTGACAAGCGGTTGCGGTGTGATACAGTAGAGACAAAAGGAGGCGGTTCGATGCGGATCATTCTCTTTGACATCGACACCCTGCGCCCTGACCATCTGGGCTGCTATGGCTACGGCCGGGAGACCTCCCCGGATATCGACGCCATCGCCGCCGACGGGGTGCGCTTCACCGACTACTACTGTCCCAACGCGCCCTGCCTGCCCTCCCGCGCCTCGCTGATCACCGGCCAGTACGGCATCCACACCGGCGTGGTCGGCCATGGGGGCACCGCGGCGGACCTGCGCCTGCAGGGCGAGAGCCGCCACTTCACCGATGTGGCCTCGGAGAACGGCCTGTTTTCCATCGCCCGGCGGGCCGGGCTGTACACGGTCTCCTTCTCGACCTTTGCCGAGCGGCACTCGGCCTGGTGGTTCAACGCCGGGCTCAACGAGTGCCACAACGTCGGCAAGCGCGGCAACGAGATTGCCGGCGAGGTGACCGACGCGGCCCTGGACTGGCTCTCCCGCAACCGGGAGCGCGGCGATTACCTGCTGCACATCCACTACTGGGACCCCCACACCCCCTACCGCGCGCCGGAGGATTTCGGCAATCCCTTCGCCGATGAACCCCTGCCCGACGGCTGGATCACCCCGGAGCGCTTTGCCGAGCACAAGCTGCACGTGGGACCCCATGGGGCCAACGAGATCAACATGTGGGACGATCAGTCCTCCCCGGCCTACCCCCGCCACCCCGGCCGCATCGACGACCTGGACGGGGTCAAAGCCTTCATCGACAACTACGACTGCGGCGTGCGCTACGCCAACGACCAGCTGGCCCGGGTGATCGCTCACCTGAAGGCTGAGGGGCTCTATGAGGACGCCGCCATCATCGTCACCGCCGACCACGGCGAGAACCTCGGCGAGCTGGGCCTCTACGCCGAGCACGGCACCGCGGATGAGCCCACCTGCCACATCCCCATGATCATCAAATGGCCCGGCGGCCCCAGAGGCGCGGTGCAGTCCGGCTTTTTTGACAATGTGGACCTGGCGCCCACCCTGGCGCAGCTGCTGGGCGTGGCGGACACAATCGGCGGTTACCGGTACGACGGCGTCTCCTACGCCCCGGTCCTCTCAGGCCAGCCGGTGGCGGGCAAGGAATCCCTGGTGCTGACCCAGTGCGCCCATGTCTGCCAGCGGTCGGTGCGCTTTGGCGACTATCTCTATCTGCGCACCGTGCACGGCGGCTACCACCTCTTCCCCCGGGAGATGCTCTTCAACGTCCGGGAGGACCCCCACCAGTGCCATGACCTGGCCCCGGATCACCCGGAGCTCTGCGCCCAGGGCGCGCGGCTGATGATGAACTGGCTGGAGGAGATGATGAAAAACTCGCCCTCGCCGGTGGACCCGCTGTGGACTGTGATGGCCGAGGGCGGCCCGGAGCACTGCCGCGGCGCGCTGGCCGCCTACCTCAAGCGCCTGGAGGGCACCGACCGCGCCTACGGCATCGCGCGGCTCAAGGCCCAATACCCCCATTTCAAATAGGAGGAATTCGATGACCGCATCCACCATCGCCTGGAAAGACCGCAGGCGCACGATCTTCGGCCTGCCCTGGACGTTCACGAAATACACCCTGACGCCCGAGAAGCTGCTGGTGCAGACCGGGATGCTCAACCTCAAGGAGGAGGAGGTGCGCCTCTACCGCATCATGGACGTCACCCTGCACCGCTCCGTGGGCGAGCGGCTCTTCGGCCTGGGCACCATCCACTGCTGCTCGGCCGACAAGTCCACCCCCGAGTTCGACATCAAGTGGGTCAAGAACCCCCAGCAGGTCAAGGAGCTGCTCTCGGACCTGGTAGAGCAGGAGCGCATGAACAAGCGGGTCTCCAGCCGGGAGTTCATGGACGACGAGGAGGCGGGCTCGGACGCGTTCGAGTGACGCCGACCCAAGGCCGGTCGCCTTTTAGGCGGCCGGTTTTTTTGATCCCGCGTGAACCGGCGGCGGGGCTGGTCCGTATATAGGGGTGTAAGGAGGTGGCCGGGGATGGATGAGGCGATCGCGCGCTATGGCGCCAGGCTGTACGGCCTGTGTCTGAAGCTCTGCGCCAACCCCTACGACGCCCAGGACCTCTACCAGGACACCTGGCTGAAGGCCTACCGCGCCCGGAATCGCTTCGATCCGGCGCGGGACTACGGCGTGTGGCTGACGCGCATCTGCGTCAACACCCACCGGGACCACCTGCGTCGGGGACGGCTGTACCGACTGCTGCACGTCACCCGGGGAGACCCCGAGCTGCTGCTGATGGCCGCGCCCGCTCCCGAGAGCGCCGAGTCGAGCGAGGTGCGCGAGGCGGTGGACGCGCTGCCCGAGCCTCTGCGCCGGGTGGTACTGCTGTACTACTACCACGACTGCGATATCGCCCACACCGCCCAGGCCCTGGGCATCCCGCCCGGCACGGTCAAGAGCCGCCTGAGCAAGGCGCGCGCCCTTCTGAAAGGCAGGTTGATGGAAGATGGATGATCGGATCAAGGCCTATGTTTGCCAGCCCGCCCCGCCCCCGCCGCTGCGCGAGGCCGACCTGGCGCGCCTGGCCCAGCGCCGGCGGGAGCGGCTGGAGCTGGCGCTGACCGGCCTGGCCTGCGTGCTGTGGCTGCTGGCGATGGCGGCGGTCTGCGCCGCGGTAGGGCGCTATGCGCCGCAACTGGCCCGGCTGCTCATCGGGGCGATGGGCTGCGCCACCCTGTCCAGCGCGCTGGTCGCCCTGGCCTGCCTGGCCCTCAAAGACCCCGTGAAAGGAGATTTCCCATGCAAATCGCATCCCTGTTGATCCCCCTTTTGCTGGCGGCCGGCACGGTGCTGTGCGCCGTGCTGCTGGCGCTGATCCTGCTGCTGACCCGCAAAAAACGCGGCCCGCGCTGCCCGGCCTGCGGTCAGCCCATCCAGGCCCATTACCAGGCGTGCCCCTCCTGCGGCGCGCCGCTGCAGGGGGGACAAAGCCATGACCAGTAGCTTTGTGGGCGCGGCCGTCGCCCTGATTTTCCTGCTGTTGGCGGTCATCCTGCCGGTGTGCGTCGGCGTGGCGGTCTACCGCGACGCCAGGAGTCGAGGCATGGAGGCCGGGCTGTGGACCCTGGTGGCGCTGATCACCCCCGGTCTGATCGGGCTGATCATCTATCTGGCGGTGCGCCGGGAGCACCCGGCGGCGGTATGCGCGGCCTGCGGCGCGCCGGTGAAGGCGAGCTATGTCGCCTGCCCGGGCTGCGGCGCGCCGCTAAAGCTGACCTGTGAGCAATGCGGCCGCCCGGTGGAGGCCGACTGGCGGGTGTGCGCCCACTGCGCCGCGCCCCTGCCCGAGGGCCGCGCGCCCCGCGTCGTCCAGCGGTCGGGCGGGGGCGGCCGGGGGCTGTGGGTGCTGCTGGTGTGCGTCATCGCCCTGCTGGTCCTGGTGCTGGCGGCCGTCATCATCGGCTCGCTCAGCTACGCCGGCTTTGCCGGTTCCGTGCAGGCCGAAGTCACGCAGATCGCCCCATGAAGGCAGCCGTTGCCCGCAGTTTGCGGGGACCGCGCCGGTATGCTACAATATCCCCAAGATGAAGGACCGCGCCGCGCCGCGCGGCCCGCTGAAGGGAACGGACAATATGCAAACCAACCAAGTGATCCTCACCTCCCAGCCCGACGCCGAGCCCTACGCCGCCAACGAGATGAACCGGCTGGGCTGGCCCGCGCGGCCGGTCCGCCGCCTGGCCCCCGGGGTCCAGCTGTTCGACATCGGGGAGCGCTACCCGGACCTGTGCGCCGCCTGGCAGGCGCGGCCGCCGGTGTTCATCCGCCATGTGTTCCCGGTGATGGGGGTGTGCCCTGCCGGGGACGATCTGGCCCAACTGATCGAACTGGCCGCGCCCCTGTGCCCGGCGGTGGGCGGCGGGGAGGGATGCTCGGTGCAGGTCCAGCTGCTGCCCGGCGCGCCGGCGGCGCTCACCCGCCCCGTGCTGCGTCAGGCGCTGCTGCCCCTGATGGAGGCGGCCGGCGGCGTGCTTGAGGTCCAGCGGCCGGACTGGGTGCTATCGGTCGCGGTGGACCGGGAGCGCATCTATTTCGGCCTGTCCCGGGCGGCGGACAACCTCTCCTGCTGGCCGGGGGGCGCCTGCCGCTTCGCCCATGAGCCCGAGCAGATCAGCCGGGCGGAGTTCAAGCTGTTGGAGGCCTTCGACCTGTTCCACCTGGTTCTGCCCGACGGCGGGCACGCCGTGGACCTGGGCGCGGCCCCCGGTGGATGGACCCGGGTGCTGCGCCAGCGGGGCTTCACCGTCGCGGCGGTGGACCCGGCGCAGCTGAGTCCCTCCCTGCTGACCGATCCCGGGGTGACCCACCTGGCCATGACCGCCCAGCAGTATCTGCGCCAGGGGCCGGAGCCCTGCGACCTGCTGGTCAACGACATGCGCATGGACGCGCTGCTCTCGGCCAGCCTGATGGGCGAGTGTCGGGGCTTCCTCAAGCCCGGCGCCCTGGCCATCATGACCCTGAAGCTGCCCGAGAAGGGCGCGCAGAAGCGCACCGGCCAGGCCTTGGAGCGCCTGAGCGAGCACTATCGGGTGCGCGGCGCCCGTCAGCTCTTCCACAACCGATCCGAGGTGACCGTGGTGCTGCAGAACAATCGGTAGGGTCGCGCTTGCGTTCGGGTGCGTTTGCGGCTATGATAAAGGAAGTTTGTGCCGGGAGAGGGTCCAGCCCCGCCGGCGCAGGCACAGATTAGAGGAGGGTTGTCCCATGAAAAAGATGATTGCCCTGTCGGTGGCGGCGCTGATGGCCGTCAGCCTGGCGGGCTGCGGCGCGATTCATCGCGGCGTGGAGAAGGTGTTGGGCATGGCGGATGCGTCCAAGGTGCCCAGCGCGTCGACCAGCGCCCCGACCGCGCACACGCCCGACAAGTCCGACGACGCCGACAAGCCCGACGACGCCGACAAGCCCAGTCAGAGCAAAACGCCCACCGGCGACTCGGAGCTCGGCTTCACCGTGGAGGAGGCGGTGCTGGTCGATCAGAACGACGTCAAGATCACCCTGACGGGCGTGGAATCGTCCTTCTCCGGGCCGGATTTTAAGATGTTGGTGGAGAACAACCGCGACGAGCTCATCACCGTGCAGGTGCGCAACGCCTCGGTCAACGGCATCATGGTCGATCCGGTGTGCTCCACGGACGTCAGCTCCGGTAAGAAGACCAACGACACCATCGGGTTCTGGGATTGGGACCTGGAGGCCGCCGGCATCCAGACCATCGGCCAGTTTGAGTTCGAGTTTCTCATCTTTAACGAGGATACCTTCGACGACATCTTCCAGACCGACCCGATCACCATCCGCACCAGCGCCGACGGCACCTTTGAGCAGGCTTTCGACGAGAACGGCACGGTGGTCCACGACGCGGACGGCCTGCAGATCGTGGTGCAGCGCCTGATGCCCCAGGATGAGGACGACGCGGACACGGAGGTGTTGGTCTACATCCGTAACGACTCCGACCGGGATATCACGGTCATGGTCGAGGAGGCCTCGGTGGAGGGCTACACCGTCGATCCCGCCTTCTCCTGCGACGTGATGGCGGGCAAGCGGGCCTATCCCCTGCTGCGGGTCGACCAGGATGACCTGGAAAGCAACGGACTCTCCGCCCTGACCAGCCTGTCGGTCTCCTTCGACATAGCCGATATGGACAGTTGGGAGACCATCGTCACCACCAAGGAAACCGAGATTTCCTTCGAGTGACCCACGATAAAAAAGCGCTTCCCCGACGCGGGGAAGCGCTTTTTGGGTTTTATCGGTCCGCAACCGGGCGGTACTCGGCGGCCAGGATGCTGTACATGGCCTCGTCGCACACGCCCTGGTTGTTCCAATCCGCCTGGCGCAGGGTGCCCTCGTACTGCATGCCGCAGCGGCGCATCACCCGGCCGGAGTTGGGGTTGCGCGGGTCGTGGCGCGCCTGGACGCGGTTGCAGCCCACCTGGCGGATCAGAAAATCGATGACCGCCGCCAGGGCCTCGGACATGATGCCCTGCCGCCACCAGGGGCGGCCGATGCAGTAGCCCACTTCAGCCAGGCCGATGCGCTCATCCTGCTTGACGACGCTGATCGAGCCGATGGGCGCAGCCGGGTCCTCGGCCAGGGCGACGGCCCACAGATACCAGTCATCCCTTTCATAGCAAGCGCTCCACTGGGTCAGCACCGCCCGGCTGACCGCCTCGCTCCCGTGGGTGGGCCAGGTCAAAAACCGAGTGACCTCCGGGTCTCCGGCCCAGGCGGCGTACATCGCCGGGGCGTCCTCGACCGTGAAGGGCCGCAGGATCAGCCGATCGGTGCGCAGGGTGCGGGTTCCCAAATGTTTCATGGCTGTTCCCCCCTTAAGGGGTCGGCCGCGGCCAGCACCGCCTCAGCCGTCCGGATGCCGTCCACCGCGGCGGACATGATACCCCCGGCGTAGCCCGCGCCCTCCCCGCAGGGATACAGGCCGGGCAGGTTGCTCTGGCCATCCTCCCCCTTGGGGATGCGCACCGGGGAGGAGGAGCGGGTTTCCACCCCGGTGAGCACGGCCTCATCCTGGGCAAAGCCCGCGATGCGCCGCTCAAACAGGGGTAAGGCCTGGCGCAGGCTGTCCACCACGAAGGCTGGCAGGCAGCCCGACAGGTCCGCCGGGACGACCCCGGGCTTGTAGCTGGGCTTCACCGCGCCCCAGCCCGTCGAGGGCCGCCCGGCCAGAAAATCCCCCACCAGCTGGGCCGGGGCCCGGTAGCCCCCGCCGCCCAGGGCAAAGGCCGCCTGCTCCCAGCGCCGCTGGAAGGCCACGCCCGCCAGGGGATGATCGCCGTAGTCCGCCGGGTCCACCCCCACCAGCAGGGCGCTGTTGGCGTTGGCGCCGGCGCGGGCGTAGTCGCTCATGCCGTTGGTCACCACCCCGCCCGCCTCCGAGGCCGCAGCCACCACCTCGCCCCCCGGGCACATGCAGAACGTATACACCGAGCGGCCGGTGGGCAGGTGGCAGCTGAGCTTGTAATCCGCGGCCCCCAGGGCGGGATGGCCGGCGAAATCGCCGTACTGGCTGCGGTCGATCATCCGCTGCAGGTGCTCGATGCGCACGCCGACGGCGAAGGGTTTGGCCTGCAAAGCCACCCCCGCGTCTTGAAGCATCTGGAAGGTGTCCCGGGCGCTGTGGCCGATGGCCAGCACCACCGCCTGGCAGGGCAACTCCTCCTCCCCCGCCGGGCCGGTCACCCGCGCCCCGACCACCCGGCCCTGGCGCACGGCCAACCCGGTCAGCTGGGTGTCGAAGCGCACCTGCCCGCCCAGGGCCAAGATGCGCTCGCGCAGGGCGCGCACCACCCGGCGCAGCTGGTCGGTGCCGATGTGGGGCTTGGCCTGGTAGGCGATGGTCTCCGGCGCGCCGGCCTGCAAAAAGCCCTCGATCACCCGGCCCATGCGCGGGTCCTTGATGCCGGTGGTCAATTTGCCGTCGGAAAAAGTGCCCGCCCCGCCCTCGCCGAACTGCACGTTGCAGGCCGGGTCGAGCTGTCCAGTCAGGCGTAGGCGCGCCACCTGGGCCACCCGCCGGTCCACGTCCCCGCCTCGCTCGATCAGGATGGGCTGGGCCCCGGCCTGGGCCAAGGTCAGCGCGGCGAACAGCCCGGCCGGACCGCTGCCCACCACCACGGCGCGCGGCGCGCCGGACACCCGCGCCGGCGCATGGGCGCGCGGGGCCACCGGCTGCAAATGCAGCTTGGGATGCCGGCGGATCATGGCCTGCTCGTCGAAATCCCCCTCCAGCTCCACGGCCACCACGAAGTGCACCGCGTCCTTGCGGCGGGCGTCCACGGCCTGCTTGACCATCCGGCAAACGCGCAGCTGCCCGGGGTTAAGCCGCAGCAGGGCGCACACCCGGCCGCGCAGGCTGGCCGCGTCCATCTCAAGGGGCATCTTCAGGTTGGACAGGCGAATCATGGGCGGCCTCCCGTCAGGGGCCGCAGGGTCAGGCCCGACACGGTCAGCGCGCCAAACTGCACAAACAGCCCCAGCCGCGCCCCGAAGCGGGGCAGGCGGCAGACCAGGGTACGCCCCCCGTTGACGCACACGTCCACAATGTCGTCCACCGCAAAGAGGGTCAGCCCATAGCGCCCCTCCGGGGCCTCCACCCCCATCAGGCAGGTCTCATCCCGCTGGGCGTAGGGCGCGCGCTCGATGGGAAAAATGCCCGCGCGGCGCAGCTCGGGCTCAAGCACCAGCTCATGGCCCTGGCGATAATCCGCGTCCGGGAACAGGGCCAGCCCGGCCCGGGGCGTGCCCGGGGCCAAGGTCAAGTCGCAGTCCAGCCGGAAATGATCCGCCGGCAGGGGGCAGGTGATCAGACCATAGCCCGGGCTGCGCAGTTCGCCGCAGACCCCCTCCCCCGCCGCCGGGGTCCACACACCCGAGAGCGCGGCAACATCCACCCGCGCGGGCGCGCCGGCCTCGGGGCAGAGCTCCGGGGCGAAGCGGGTGCCCAGCACGCCGTCGGGGCGCTGCACCAGCTCGCGCCACACCAGGGCCCCGGCATAGTTCTCCCGGCAGAGAAAGCCCGCCGCAAAGCGCCGGCCGCCCAGGGCCGCGGTCTTGGGCACCCGGTAACAGTTGCCGTCCAGGGTGTCCTGGGCCGGGTGGGTGTAGGGGCCCAGGGGATCGTCGGCAAAGGCGTAGTGGGCGACGCCCCCATGGCTGAAGAGCAGGTACCACCGGCCGCCCATCTCAAACAGGTCCGAGCACTCGGGCTGATCGCAAAAGCCCGGCGTCAGCAGAGGCTCCCGCTGCTGCCAGTGGACCAAATCCGGGCTGGTCAGGTGAGCCAGGCAGCCGCCCTTGCCCGGAAGCGGCGGGTCGATCAGCTCGGTGGTGACCAGCATGTGAAACTGTCCCCCGTGGGCAAAGACCATGGGGTCCCGAGCGGGCGGACCCTGGTAGGGCGGCTGGAGGGAGAAGTACTGCTCGCTCTTGGCAAAGCATACGCCGTCGGCGCTGGTGGCCCAGCTCAGCTGGGCCGGGGAGCCGTCGCTCATGCGCACGGCGTAGAAGGCGTAGTAGAGCCCCTCATGGCGGATGATCGAGCCGGTGCAGATCGAGCCCTCCCAGTCGTGGGTGATGCCCACGGCCATGGGGTAGCCGGTGAAATGGCGCAGGTCCTTTGTGGCGATCTGGGCCCACTGGTGCGCGCCCAGGCCCCACTTGCTCCGGTGGCTCCGGCGATCCTGCAGGTAGTACAGGCGCAGGGTATCCCCGTCGGAGAAGGGCATGCAGTCGCCCACGCCGGTGTTGTGGCCCTTGGGGGTCCAGTACTGCGGGCAGGCGATGGTCTCCAGGCCCTGGGGCGGCAGGGACAGCGCGCCGTCAAAGAGCTGCACCCGCTTGGCGGTGTACTCCGCCTCGGCCACGTCCCCGGCCATCGGGCCCAGGGGCCAGTTCTCATCCATCAGCTCCGCCGGGTCATACAGGCCTAGGCTGTAGCCGGTCGCGATCAGCATCAGCTGGCGCGCGCCGCCCAAGGGGGCGTCCAGGGTCAGGGGCTGCTCGCGCCCGGCGCAGCGGTAGGCCACGGTCACCCGCGCGCCGTCGCTTATCAGGCGCAGCACGTCCTGTCCCGCCGTGTCGGCCAGGCGAACTTCGCCCGCGCCGCCCTCCATCAAGTCCACGATCAGCGAGAAGGCCGGCCGGCTGCTCAGGCTGACGGCTTCCCGCCGGCCGCGCCCCAGGGAGAGCTGGGCCACCCGCCGCAAAGCGGTTTGTTTTTCCATCGCAAAAAAGCTCCTTTGCCCGTGATAGGCCTATTGTACCATACCCGCAGCGCCGGGGACAGGCGCCGGGGGCCATCGGCGGGAATAATTCGCGGCGCTTTGGATCATGCTAGGGACAAACCCAACCACACAAGGAGGCGAGAAACCGTGTCAAGAGCGATCCGTTGGGCCCGCAAGTGGGCGCATATCAGCGCCGTCATGCTTCTCACCTGCGGCGAGGTCATCCTGGGTGTGCGGCCCCTGCAGGGCATGTAAGCAACAGGCGCTTTCTTTCCGGCGGGCGACCCCCGCCGGATTTTTGTCGTCCCGGCCGCCGCGCTGTACAAAGCCCGCCAAATGCGGTACACTACACTTGTAATCACCATCGAGAGGAGCGCTATCTGTGCCTGAGAAGAAAACCGCGCCCAAGACCAACGCGCCCCGCAAAAAGGCCTACCGCATCCTCGCCGAGGACCCGTATCTTGAGCCCTACCGCGAGGGCGTCGAGCTGCGCATGAAGCGCTATGAGCAAACCCGCAAGGCCCTGGTGCCCAAGGGCGCGCGGCTGACCGACTTTGCCAACGGGCACCTGTACTATGGCTTTCACCCGGTCGAGGGCGGCTGGGTTTACCGCGAGTGGGCCCCCAAGGCCCGGGCCCTGCACCTGATCGGCGACTTCAACGGCTGGAACCGCGCCAGCCACCCGCTGACCCAACTGGAGCACGGCAACTGGGAGATCTTCCTGGAGGGAAAGGACGCCCTGCCCCACGCCTCGCATGTCAAGGTCCAGGTCACCAGCGCCGCGGGGGTGGCCGACCGCATCCCCCTGTACATCACGCGGGTGGTGCAGGACAAGCGGGATAACACCTTCGTCGGGCAGATTTGGCATCCCGAGGAGTCCTTTGTCTGGACCGACGGGCGCTTCTCGCCCAGCCGCGCCAAGCCGCTTTTGATCTATGAAGCGCACATCGGCATGGCCCAGGAGCGCGCCGGGGTGGGCACCTACCGGGAGTTTACCCAGAACGTGCTGCCCTATATTCAGCGCTCGGGCTACAACGCCATCCAGCTCATGGCCGTGATGGAGCACCCTTACTACGCCTCCTTCGGCTACCAGGTGTCCAATTTCTTCGCCGCTTCCAGCTGGTTCGGCGTGCCCGAGGACCTCAAGGAGCTGATCAACACCGCCCACCGGATGGGCATCGCCGTGCTGCTGGACCTGGTGCACTCCCACGCGGTGAAGAACACCGTGGAGGGCATCGACCAGTTCGACGGCTCCCAGGATCAGTTCTTCCTGCCCCAGGACCATCCCGCCTGGCACACCAAGCTGTTCAACTACGGCAAGCACGAGGTGCTGCACTTTCTGCTCTCCAACATCAAATTTTGGATGCAGGAGTACCACTTCGACGGCTTCCGCTTCGACGGGGTGACCAGCATGCTCTATCATGACCATGGCCTGGGCACGGCCTTCACCTCCTACGGGCAGTATTTCGGCCCCAACACCAACGTGGACGCCGAGGTCTACCTGATGCTGGCCAACCAGCTGATCCACCAGGTCAAGCGCAGCGCCGTGACCATCGCCGAGGACATGAGCGGCATGCCCGGCATGGCCCTGAAGGTCGCCGAAGGCGGCCTGGGCTTCGACTACCGGCTGGGCATGGGCATCCCGGACTACTGGATCAAGACCCTCAAGGAGCGCGCCGACGAGGCCTGGCAGATGGGCGATATCTGGTACCAGCTGACCAACCGCCGATGCAACGAAAAGACCGTGGCCTACGCCGAGAGCCACGATCAGGCCCTGGTGGGCGACAAGACCCTGATGTTCCGCCTGGCCGACGCCGAGATGTACACCCATATGGACAAGGCCAGCTCCAGCTTGGTCATCGACCGGGCCATGGCCCTGCACAAGATGATCCGCCTGGTCACCCTGACCCTGGGCGGCGAGGGCTACCTCAACTTCATGGGCAATGAGTTCGGCCACCCCGAGTGGATCGATTTTCCCCGGGAAGGCAACGGCTGGAGCTATCAGTACGCCCGGCGGCAGTGGTCCCTGGAAGAGAACGGATACCTGCGCTACGGCCTGCTCGCGGCCTTCGATCGGGATATGCTGGCCCTGGCCAAGGCCTATCCGCTGCTGGAAGGCCCGGCCCGCAACCTCTGGCAGGACGAGGGGGAGAACCTGCTGGTATTCGAGAAGGGCTCGCTGATCTTTGTGTTCAACTTCCACCCCACCCACTCGCAGAGCGCCTTCACCTTCCCGGTGCCCGAGAGCGGGGATTATCAGGTCATCTTCGACAGCGACCAGCCGGCCTACGGCGGCTTTGGCCGCATCGATCGACAAACCATCTATCACGCCGGCGACACCCTGACCCTGTACAGCCCGGCCCGCACGGCGCTGGCGCTGTCCAGGCGCTGAGGGCGCAACATCGGTCCTTGCCCGGCTCCGCCCCGCGTGTTAAGATAGGATCAAACATACGGAAAAGGGGGCTTGGGTTTGGAATACTGGGATATTTTGGATTATAACCGCAAGCCCACCGGCCGCACCCACCTGCGGGGCGAGCGTTTGGGCCGCGGAGAGTATCACCTGGTGGTTCACATCTGGGTTCGCCACCCCGACGGGCGGTATCTGATCCAGAAGCGCGCGGCGCACTTGGCCATCATGCCCGGGGTGTGGGCGGCCACCGGCGGCTCCGCCCTGGCCGGCGAGGACAGCCTGACCGCCGCCCGGCGGGAGCTGCGCGAGGAGCTGGGCATCGACGCGCCCGCCGATCGGATGCGCCTGAAGGGCAGCCTGCGCCGGGAGGATACCTTTTGCGACATCTGGGAGGTCACCCTGGACGTGGACCCCGCGGCGCTGCGCCTGCAGACCGAGGAGGTCGCCCAGGCCCGCTGGGCCACCCGGGAGGAGATTCTGCGCATGCGGCGCATGGGACAGTTCCACCGCTACCGCGAGGATTATATGCGCGTGGTCTTCGGCCCCTCGGCCATCGGCTGAGGCGGGGCGAGAACCGAAGCGCACAGGAACCGGGATGATCACCCTCTACGACTGATTCTGCTACGATCTGCCCATGGCCCAGCGCTACCCGATTGGCCCGACGTCATCGCCCGCACGGGTATGCCGGCCCGACAAAGCTGGAGCCCATGAACTGGGACGATCTCGACCTGTCGCCCGAGGCCTACCTGCGCAGGGCCAGCCAGGCCGCCAGGCGGTTGGACGCGCTGCGGCGCCAGGCGATCTGAACCCCAAAAGCATCCCGCGGCGGGCAATAGCCCGCCGCGGGGTGCTTTTGCCCGTTCACATGGGCAGCAGGCTCATCAGCACCGGGATGGTCGCCAGGGAGAAGCCCGTGGTCATGGCCACAAAGCGCGAGGCCAGCCGCCCATCCCCGCCGTACTGCTCGGCGAACATCTGGGTGGCCGCGGCCGCGGGCATGGCCATGCAGATCACCGGGATGGCCAGGGTCAGTCCCCGCAGCCCCAGCAGGTACAGCGCGCCGTAGCCCGCCAGGGGGATGACCACCAGCCGCAGCAGGGAGGCGAGGTAGATGGTCCGGCCGGCAAAGAGCTCCCGCGGCTTGACCTCGCCCAGGCGCGCCCCGACGATCAGCATCGACAGCGGGGTGGTCATATTGCCCAGCAGGGTGACGGCGCTGTTGACCGGCCCGGGCAGCCGCAGCCGCGCCAGAAAGAGGATCAGCCCCACGACCACCGACAGCGTGCCCGGGTTGAGCAGCGCCCGCTTGAGCCCGCCGCCCTTGTCCGAGAAGATGCCCACGCCCACGGTCCAGCAGTACAGGTTGAACCCGATGACGTAGATCGAGGCGTAGAGCACGCCCATCCTGCCGTAAAGGCCCTCGATGAGCGGATAGCCCATGTAGGCGCAGTTGGAGAACACCAGCACATACCAAAAGACCTGGCGCACCGCCCGGGGATAGCGCCGGGTGATCAGCTTGCCCAGCAGCACCAGAATCCCGTGGGCCACCAGCGAGACCGCCAGCACCGCCGCCAGCTCCCGGAGGATCTCGGGTTCATAGTCCATCTGGAAGGAGGCGACGATCATGCAGGGCATGGTGATCTGCATGACCAGGGTATTCATGGTGGCGATGCCGCCGTCCTTGATCCACCCCTTGCGGGTCATGAACAGCCCCACCGCCAACAGAAAAAACAGGGTCAATACCTGGCCGACGATGATCAGCCCGCTGTTCATCTCTGAACCTCCCGGGGCACGAACTCGATGCTGCCGAAGGCGCAGTCGGTGTGCACCCGCATCGCCGCTGCCTGCGGGGCCTCGACGCGGGCCGAGCCGAAGTGCACCTCCCGCCCGCCGGGCAGACGGGTCTGGCCAAAGGCGCACTGAGCCTGAACCGCCGGCGGACAGGCCGGGTCATAGCGCACCACCAGCCGACCAAAGCACACGCTGATCATCAGCGCCGGCGCGCTCTGACTCGTCAGGTCCAGCACGCTGTCGCAGAAGGCGTAGCTCATGCGCAGCGCGTCGCCCGCCTGCTGCTGGCTGTGCACCCCGCCCATCCACTGGGCGTCCGGCCGCCGCCAAACCATCAGGTACACGCCCCCGGCGATGAACAGGAGGGCCAGCAGGATCTTGAACACTGAAAAATCCAGGTGAAAGAGCTCCTTGACCAGCAGCAGTCCCCCGGCGAGCACCAGCAGCGCCGCCAGCACCATCTTCTTTTGCATCGTTTCCCATCCCTTTCGGTTGTTGAACCTAAAGTATACCACCCTTTTGCCCCCCTGCCCAGGCAGGAGTTGGCGCTCCCCTGGGGGAATTGTTTCCCCATCGGATCGCGAAGGAGGCAATCATCTTATGGGTGAGGTTTCGCTGTTCTTGGACGCCCGGGCGCGCCTGGCCGAGGGGCCGTGCTGGGACGCGCGGCGCGCGTGCCTGTTCTGGGTGGATATCGAGGGCCATGCCCTGCACCAGCTGACCCTGGACCCGGTGGCGGACCGGGCGATTCCCCTGGGCGAGGCGGTGGGCACGGTGGCCCCCTGCGCCGACGGCCGGCTGCTGTTGGCCACCGCCAGCGGCCTGTGGTTCTATAACCTCGATACCGGCGAGCGCGAGCGGATCGCCGACCCGGAGAGCGCCACCACCGGCAACCGCTTTAACGACGGCAAGTGTTCCCCCGAGGGCCGCTTTTTCGGCGGCACCATGAACCCCGGCCCGGCGCGCAACGCCGCCCTCTACCGCCTGGACGGCGACCGGTCCCTCACCCACCTGCGCACCGGCGTGGGCATCTCCAACGGCCTGGCCTTCAGCATGGACAGCCGCACCTTCTACTGGGCCGACACCCCCACCGGACAGGTGCTGGCCTTCGACCACGACCCGGCCACCGGGGCCATCGCCAATCCCCGGGTCGCGGTGCAGGTGCCCCCGGATCAGGGCGGTCCCGACGGGCTGACCATCGACTGCGACGGCCATCTGTGGGTGGCCCAGTGGGGCGGGTGGCGGGTGGTCTGCTACGATCCCGCCACCGGCGAGGCCCTGGCCACCCTGCGGGTGCCGGTGGCGCGGGTGTCGGCCTGCACCTTCGGCGGGGCGGACATGGGCACCCTGTTCATCACCACCGCCCAGCCCGACTCGCCCCTGGAGCGCGCCGCCCAGCCTCACGCCGGGGGCATCTTCACCGCCCGGCCCGGGGCGCGCGGCCTGCCCGCCTTCCCCTATCGGGGCGCATGAACCCCAAAAGGACCGGCTAAGCCGGTCCTTTTGTCAGGTGCGCAGCAGACGAAGCTGATCGTTGTGCTCGATCAGGTAGCGCGCCAGGGTGTACCCGTCGCAGGCGGCCTGGGCGGGCACCAGCACGCCGCCCCGGGCGATATCCTCCACCTGGTGGGCGTCGCTGCCGGAGATCATCAGGCAGCCCCGCTCACGGGCGATGGCTAGGGCGCGGTCGTTGCGGCTGTCGTGCCTAGGGTTTCCGTTGTACACCTCCAAGCCGTCCAGGTCCTGGGCGCTCTTCAGCTTGAGCCGGTCGCGCAGCGGGTGGCACTGATACAGCGCCAAGCCCGCGCGGTTCATCAGGGCCTTGACCTCGCCCAGCCGCGCGCGGTTGAGCCGGGGATGGTCCAGCAGGAACCGCCGATCGATGCCCAGCATCAGGAAATCCTCGGGCCCGGAATCGAAGCACAGCTCCGCGCCCATGAACACCTTGAAGCCCAGCTTGTCCCCCTCGGCCTTGGCCAGCTCGTATCCCCGCAGGAAGGCGTCCACCACCTGGGGCCAGGGCTTGTCGATATCCTCGGGCAGGCCGTAGCGGGAGAGATGGTCAGTGATAAAGCAGCCCGCATACCCGGCCTCGTGGTAGCGGCGCACCATCTCGGCCGCCGGCACGCGGCCGCAGGGGCTGATCTCGGCGGTGTGCACGTGTAAATCGAACTTGATCATTTCCTCCATCCGGACAAAGCTCCTTATCCGGCGGCTATCTCTCTCTCTTGCGGGGCTGGCGCACCTGGGTCTGCAGGTTGGGCTGGATGGGGGCCATCTCGGGCGCCTGGTCGGGTTCGTCCAGGTAGCTGGGGGTGACCGCGCCCTCCTGGGGCGCCATGGGCGAAGCGTAGGCGTTCTCAGCCTGGGGCTCGAGCACCGAGACCACGCCGATGGCCTCCGCCGCGGCGTCGGGCTCCACCAGGGTGCCCTTGCTGGCCTGCTCCGGGACCTCCTGGGGCCGGTAATCCTCCGGCGGCGAGAGATGCCGCTGTTTTTTCAACGATATTTTCTTCATCGGTCGGACACTTCCTTTCGTCGGGTTCACCGATAGTGTGTCCAATCCCGCCTAATATAGTATCCCTGCCAGCGCGCGCTGTCAACTTGGCCGCTCGGATATCCCTTGACTTTTGCCCAATCCATGGGCTATAATAGGTCACGCAGTTTGTGAAGCTGCGCTGTGGAGAGGTATCGAAGTGGTCATAACGGGGCTGACTCGAAATCAGTTTGTCGGAAACGGCACGCGGGTTCGAATCCCGCCCTCTCCGCCAAGCATGAACCGCGATTTTGATACCATGCGTATCGAGAGGCGCGGTTCTCTTTTTTCGGACCAAGAAACCCGATCGGAAACAATATCCGGTCGGGTTTCTTGCGGTTTACGGCTGTTTTGATCGTTCATGCTCACTTGTGGACTCGCGTTAAGTTTGGGCGCTATCGCTGGATGCATCAGCCGCGCCCCGGTCTTCAATAAATCGCCACTCACAAAATCTCTTTTGCATGCGACCGTCGTTCCAGGTTTCATCGATAAACCGCTCCGCTTGATTGCGTGGCGCAATGCCTCGATGACGTTGGGACCACCGAAGAATGCAGACAGACGTGATCAAGAGATTCACGGCCATAAAGACGCTCAGACCAATACAAGCGATCCTCCATCCAACACCGTTCATTTTTGAAAACAGCCCTCTCAAAACGGGAACACCCCACTGGGCGAACGCAACCCCTGCGATGCCCCAAGCGACGGTGAAGCTCGGGCAAACCAGTCCATCGATATTCAAAAACTCACCGCTGTAATCCCATGCCCGCATCTGCAGACCATATTTCAGCAGCGCGCCGCACAGGTACTCAACAACCGTTGCCGTCAGGGCAAAAAGGACAAATTGAACCGCTTTGTTCTTGCCTTCCATCAGGATTGCCCCGACATACAGAATGACTGCGCCAATTCCATAAATGATGCAAAATGGACCCCACACGGCGACTGTATGGGTTTGCCAACGCCCATAGCGCAAGAGGCAAAATACACCCTCCAGCAGAACGCCGAGCAGACTGCCCGCGATAAAGACCCAGAACAACTCGGCATACGTCATCCATTGCGTGATTTTGTTCACAGCCTGCCCCCTCTGCTTTTCTTCTCTCGCCCTACATATACCGGTACTTTTTTCGCTGACTAAACAGAAAAATGAGTGAGATGAAAAACGCGAAGAGTTCCGCCGACACATCCGCAAACCAGATGCCGTCCAATTGGAAGATCAGCGGCAGAATCAAGATGGCCGCCATTTTGAAGATAAAGGTGCGCAAAAAGGAGATCGCCGCCGACACGCCGCCATCGCTAAGCGCCGTAAAGAAGGCCGAAGCGAAAATGTTAAACCCAACGACGATGAAGGATACGGTGGAAATTCGCATCGCCCGCACCGACATATCCAGTAGCTCAGGATGATATCCCACAAAGAGCCTTGAAAGCGGAACGGCGAGAAGCTGTGCGGCGACCACCATCACCGCGCCGGATAGGAACATCAGGATGCTGCTCTTGCGCAGCAGACTCTTGAGTTCTTGGTGATTCTCCGCGCCGAAGTGATAGCTGATAACCGGCGCGCTTCCCATGGCGTATCCGATAAATATCGCGGCGAAAACAAACTGCACATACATCAGCACCCCGTAGGAGGCGACGCCGTTTTCGCCCGCATATTTGAGCAGTTGAAAGTTGTACACAATGCCGATCACCGCCGAGGTGGCATTGGACACCATTTCAGAGGAGCCGTTGGCACAGGCTTTGAGGATTGGTCTTGCCTCCAATTGGGTCTTGGTCAAACGCAACAAACTATTGTTGGCGCGCAGGAAATAGACGAGGGGGATCATGGCTCCGACACATTGGCTCAGCCCTGTCGCGATTGCCGCGCCCGAAACGCCCCATTTAAACACGGCGATGAACAACGCGTCCAGCACCATGTTCGTCACCCCCGCCGCCACGGTCGAAGCAAGACCGAGCTTCGGCTTCTCCGCCGCGATCAGAAAGGCCTGAAACGCGTACTGGAGCATAAACGAAA
>JBMNTT010000038.1:0-25653 GCA_050945875.1 Christensenellales bacterium | reverse complement strand
AAAAACCGCTCACAAGGCAAATTTGGAGCTTACAGGGGCATTGTCGCACCGAACTCGTGTTTGGGGCTTGCTCCTCCCCGTGGGCTTGCATGTCCACGGCCCGGGTCATTGCCCCGCGTCATCATCGGGCACATACTCCATGATATCGCCGGGCTGACAGTTCAGGGCGCGGCAAAGTCGCTCTATAGTGTCGTGACTAAGCCCGCCCGTCCCGCTCCTCATGGCGGTGAGCGTCCCCTGACCTATCAGCCGCTCTTGCCGTATCTTGTAAGTTGTCCAGCCTTTAGCCCTGAGCAGGGCAAACAGCTTGTCATATTTTATTGGCATTGCTTTCGCTCCTTCCGGGGGCCGGTCCGCTGACATAGGGCGGCCTCTCTCCCACCATCCATAGTATAGCGCAACACCGGCACAAAATCAAGTGTACATTATCACTATAATATATGCACAAAATTTAGTGATTGTGCCAATGGACTATGCACATATTTTTGTGTACAATATACCCATCAAGCAAGACAAGGAGGTATCCCCCAATGAACCCTGATCTTATGCGCCGCGCCCTGCGCATGGACATCCTGGACATGTCGCCCCAGATGCTCGGGATGGTCTTAGCGTTTACCACAAGCGCGCTCAAGGATGAGCCGCGCCCCCGCCGTGGCGAGCGCGCCCTGATGCTCATGGACCGACGGGAGGACATCATAACCACAGTCTACGGGATCAATCGCCCGCGTGATCTAGACCACATTGCCGCGGTGGTCCATGCCTTTGCAGGAGGTGCAAACTAATGAGCAACCGCGAGTATTACCCGATGCTGCCGGGCAAGTTTATGCCGACCTTTGACCCCACCCCCGCGCCAGGGTGCCCCGGCCTCGTCCACGTGGGCTATCTGGCCTTGCAGACGGGCGAGGTGCTGGACGTGTACGACGAGCAGCCGGAGGAACGCCCAGACGGCAAGGCCAGCATCAACACCACAGAGGGCTGGCAGGCCCTGGTTGAGCGCTTGCGTGAGGAGGCCCGGGAGGAGCTGGAGGACGAGCTGGACGAGCTGGACCGGCTGGAGGGCGAGCTGGAGGAGGACGAGCTGGACTGACCCACACGGGGGCGGCGTTGCGCTGCCCCTGTCCTGGTTTTTGGGTACTATTTTGGGTACTAAAGCAGTACCCAACTACCAAAGCCTACGACAAGCCACGACAACGGGGCGTCCAGAGATGCCCAATCCACGGGCTTTCAGGGCACGCTATTTCGGTGCACAAACATTTGTTCCCTGGCTACGGACCAGTAGGTCGGGGGTTCGAATCCCTCACGGCGCGCCAGCAAAAGGCCGTTGACATGATTGATGTCAACGGCCTTTTGCTTTTTGGCGGCGGGGTGGGCGCTTCCGTCACAGCAGCGGGTGCTCCGCCCGGGCCTTGAGGCGCTCGTAGCGGCGGTCCACCTCCTGCTGGATGCGCTCGGCGATGGGCGCGTACTCCGGCTGGGTCAGGTGCTTGGTGCGGCCCATCTGGCCCAGGAACTGCGCCACCGGGATGCGCTTGTCGCCGGGGTCGTAGCTCAGGCGGGTGACGCCGTCCACCACCTCGTAGAGGGGGAAGTAGCAGCTCTCCACCGCCGCGGCGATGACCTTGCGCTCGGTGTTGGGCTTGTCGCCCCAGTTGAGCGGGCAGGCCGAGAGGCATTTGAGGTAGGCCATGCCCTGGTCTTGGGCGACCTGCTGGGCGCGCTGGGCCTTCTGGATGAAGTCGGCCGGGTGGCTCTCGGCGACGGTGGCCACGTAGGGCATGCCCGTGGCGGCCATGATCTGGGCCATATCCTTGTGGAAGAAGCCCTTGCCGGCCTGGTTGGGGCCGATGTGGGAGGTGGCGCTGCGCGCGCCCATGGGCGTGGCGTAGGAGAGCTGATAGCCGGTGTTCATGTAGCCGCCGTTGTCGTACTCGAACAGGATCAGATGGTCGCCGCGGATGGCGGTGGCCAGGGCCGAGCCCATGCCGATGTCCATGCCGCCGTCGCCGCTGACCATGATGAAGGTGATCGGCTCGTCGGGCAGCTCGCCCCGGGCCCGGCGCTCCTGGTAGGCGGCCGCCAGGCCGGCCAGGGTGGCCGCGCCGTTCTGGAACAGGTTGTGCACATAGTTGACCTTGAAGGTCGTCTTGGGATACGGGGTGGTGACCACCATGCCGCAGCCGGTCTGGAACAGCAGCGCCACCGGCCCGGTAATGCCCCGCAGCAACAGGTTGACGTTGACCGGGATGCCGCAGCCCGGGCAGGCGCCGTGGCCCGGGGCCAGGCGCTTGGGCAGGGCGGTGGTGCGCTGGATCAGCGAACCCTCCAGATCCTGGGGAATCTGGGCGTCGGCCACCGGGTCGAAGTACGCCGTGGGCTCGAGGTCCTCCCGGCCGGGATACTGGCCCAGGTAGTCAAAGTCCGCGGCCTCCGGGTCAAAGCAGTCCATCAGCATGCGCTCGGCGTCGGCCACCTCAAAGTCCCGCCCGCCCAGGCCGTAGACCCGGCTGAGCACCCGGCAGGCGCGCCCCTGGCGCTGGAGCATGGCGCGGACCTCCAGGCTCATGTTGCCGCCGCCGGCGCCGTAGCTGTCCTGCCGGTCCCCCACCAGGATGACCTTCGCCTGCGGGCAGAGCTTCGCCAGGGCCTCGCCCGGGAAGGGGCGCAGGCAGTTGAGGGTCATGACCCCCACGCGCTTGCCCTGCTCGCGCAGCCGATCCACCGCCTCCTGGGCGGTGGCATAGCTCGACCCCAGCAGGAACAGCACCGCCTCGGCGTCCTCGGCGCGGTATCCGGCGCACCCGTGGTGGGTCCGGCCGGTCAGCTCGCCGTACTCGGCGAAGACCCGCTCGATCACCGGGCGCGCCTGCTCCATGGCCAGGTGCAGCTGATATCGGTTGTTGATCACGTCGGGCTCGTTCATGTAAGAGCCGATGGTCACCGGGCGCTCCGGGTCCAGGGCCGACAGCGCCGGTTTGTGCGGCCCGACGAAGGCGCGGGCGTCCTCATCCCGGGCCATCACCGCGCAGCGGCGCTTCTGGTGGCTGGTGAAAAACCCGTCGTAGGCGACGATCACCGGCAGGTTGACCGCCTCGGCGATGCGCAGGGCGCACAGGTTGAAATCGTACACCTGCTGGGGGTCCTGGGCAAAGAGGATGATCCAGCCCGCGTTGAGGGCGTACATGATATCCGAGTGGTCGCCCTTGATGCACAGCGGGCCGGACACCGTGCGGCAGGCCACGTTGAGCACCATGGGCATGCGCGTGCCCGACTGCACGGGCAGCTGCTCCAGGGCGTAGAGCAGGCCGTTGGCGCTGGTGGCGTTGAGCACCCGGGCCCCGCCGGCGGCCGCGCCGTAGCAGATGCCCGCGGCGCTGTGCTCGCCCTCGGCGGCCAGCATGCGGATGCGGTGCGCGCCCTGGCTGCCCAGCAGGTCCAGCTCCTCGGCGATCTGGGTGGACGGGGTGATGGGATAGTAGCCCATCACATGGTAATCGATCTGCTTGGCGGCCCAGGCCGCCAGCTCGTTTCCGCTCTCAAAAAGATACGTCTGTTCCACCATCACAGTTGTCCTCCATCGATCCGCCGCTCGTCCAGATAGGCCTCGCCGGTGACATAGGCGTTGGCCCCCGCGGCCTCATAGGGCAGTTGATCCACCAGCAGCGCCTGGTTGCGCCGGAAATGGGGCAGGTGATCCAGCTCGCGCTCCACCGCGGCGGTGAGCGCGTGGGTGGGGCACACCGCCACGCAGCGCAGGCAGCCCTTGCAGTGGTGATAGTCCAGCCCCTGGTTCATCATCACGCGGCGGCCCTTGTACTGCCCCGGGGCGAACTGGAAGACCATGTCCGGGCAGGTGGTGTCGCACAGGGAGCAATGGATGCACTTGTCCGGGTGGAACAGGGGCACATACCCCTCCCGGCTGGCGGACAGGTCCGAGGTGACGGTGCTGCCGATCTGGGGGTTGGCCCCGCCCAGGGGCGCGTTGGCATAGCCCCAGTCCGAGCGCAGCTCCCCGCCGCGCTCGGGCTGCCGCGCGCCCTCAAAGTCCGCCAGCTGCACCTGCTCATATCCGGCCTGCACGCCGGCCAAATTGCTCTTGAGCATCTGGGGATACTTTTTCCCCAGGGTGGCGCGCACCAGCTCCAGCGCCGGCTCCAGGGGGATGAACCCCGTGGCGCGGCACAGCGCGCCCAGCAGGATCATGTTGACCCGGGTGTGCAGCTTCAGGGCCAGGCCCTGGGCGTCCACCACGCCCACCTGCCCGGGGGCGCGGTCCAGCCGCCCAAACAGCTCCTCGGGCGAGGACGCGGTGTTGATCAGGGCGCAGCTGTCCTGGCTCAGCCCGTCGGCCACCTGGGCCTTGCCCAGCAGCGCCTCGTGGAACACGCCCAGCAGATGGGGCCGGGCCACCGGGCTGCTCACCCGGATGGGCCGCTCCGGCGCGCTGTAGCGCACGAAGCTCTTCACCGGCGAGCCGCGCTTCTCCGACCCGTAGCTGGAGAAGGCCGCGGCGTTGAGCCCCAGGTAGGACGCTCCCAGCTCCCCGAGCAGCTTGCCGCACAAATTGGCCCCCAGGCCCCCGATGCTCTCCAGGCGAATCTCATAGCAGCCATTGTCATGGACTGCGGGTAACGATAGGCTTTGCATGCGAGCCCTCCTTTCCGATGGGGTTAGCATGGCTGAATTGCGCCGAATTGATGCGCGCGCTCCGCCCGGCGGGCCAGGCGGCCGGGAGAGGTTGCATCCCGCCGCGCGGTGGGCTACAATCATCTCATCAGGGCGCGGCGTTTGATCGATCCGGCCGCCCCAAAGGAGGATTCCATGGGACAGATGCAACGCAAGGTCTGCTGCCTGCTGATGGCGCTGCTGCTCCTGCCCGCGGCTGGATGCGGCCGCAGCGCGTCGCCCTCGCCCGCGGCCACGGGCAAGCTGGTGGTGACCGCGCCGCAGGCCAGCGAACCGGTCCCTGCCAGCCAGCCGCCCTCGGCGGCCAGCGCGAGGCCGTCGGTTTCGCCCACGCCGACAGCCTCGCCTTCGCCGACAGCCTCGCCTTCGCCGACGGCCTCGCCCACGCCCACCGCGCCGCCCTCTCCCACCCCGGGCGGCCATGTGGTGGCCATCGACGCGGGGCATCAGGCCAAGGGCAACAGCGAGCGCGAGCCCATCGGTCCGGGCGCGTCGGAGCGGAAGGCCAAGGTGGCCAGCGGCACCACCGGCCGGTACACCGGGACGCCCGAGTATCAGCTCACCCTGACCGTGGCGCTGCGCCTGCGCGACGAGCTTGAGAGCCGGGGCTACCAGGTCGTCATGATCCGCCAGAGCCATGACGTGGACATCAGCAACGCCGAGCGCGCAAAAATCGCCAACGACTCGGGCGCGGAGATTTTTCTGCGCATCCACGCCAACGGCAGCGACGACGCCGGCGTGCGCGGGGCGCTGACCATGGCGCCCACGGCGGCAAATCCCTATGTCGGCGACATCGCCGCGCCGTGCAAGCGCCTGTCCCAGCGGGTCGTCGACGCCTACTGCCAGGCCACGGGTTTCAAAAACCTGGGCGTTCAGTACAGCGACAGCATGAGCGGCATCAACTGGTGCGAGATCCCGGTGACCATCCTGGAGATGGGCTTTATGACCAACCAGGGCGACGACGAGGCCATGCAGGACCCCGCCACCCAGGCCCAGATGGCCCGGGGCATCGCCGACGGGGTGGACGCGTACTTCCTGGACGCCTGACCCAATCGATCAAGGCCCGCAGCGCAATTGCGCTGCGGGCCTTTTTCCGCGTTTCGCCATGCGCTCCCCGGTCTCAGCGGGCGGCGCGGGCGCATGGCGGCGGGCGAAAAGGGCATGCTAACGCCATTGGAAGGAGGCGGCCAAGATGGACGAGTCGGTTTTTACGAGGATGCGGGTGCGGCCCGGGGCGCGGTGCGGCTCGGTCTACGCCCCGTCGGCGTTCATCGCCATGGCCCGGGCCCAGCGCAGATGCGTCTTCACCGCCCAAGGTCCCTGGGACGTGGCGGTGGTCTTCATCGAGCGGCTGGAGCAGGCGGCCCAGCGCCTGGCCGTGGCCCAGGGCCAGCTGACCGCCGAGGGCGCGCTGTGGGCGGCCTACCCCAGAGGCGAGCAGACCCTGAACCGGGACAGCCTGCGCCAGGCCGCAGGGGCTCTGGGGCTGACCGCCTGCGCCAGCGTCCGCCTGGACGATACCTGGTCGCTGCTGCGCCTCAAGCCCAGAGCGCAAGCGCCCAGGCCGCGCCGCGGCCCGCTCGAGCGCGTGGCCCAGGAGATTCGCGCCCGCTATCCCCGCGCCCAACTGACCCGCTCGGGGGAGCTGACCCTCATCCGCCTGGGCGAGCGCTACATCGCCCTGGAGCAGACCGGCGACGGGCTGACGCTGCACTTCTCCTGCCTGGGCGCGCCCAAGCTCCTCCAGCAGCGGCCCGGGGTGCGGGTGCAGGTGGGCCGGGCGACCATCGCCCCCCGCAGCGCCCTGCCCATGGGGGCGATCCGCCAGGCCGTGGACCACTGCTTCTCCCCCCTTCAAAGTCGACCCTGATCCCTCCCGCCCTCGGGCGGGAATTGTTTTTTTGGGGCGATTTCCATTGACAAAATTGTTCGCGGCCCTTATTATTTAAGTAAGTTAATTAATTAAAAGAAGGAATCGCCATGCGGACCGACAAGCGCACCCTGTGCGCTCGGTTGCGGTTCGTGGATGCGCCCATGGGCGCTGTGGAGCTGCTGCGCGCCGGACGATGCGGCCGCCCTGGCGGCCATGGACCGTTGAACCGATGAAAGGGAGGATACGCACATGTCACTGGTGACCAGCCGCGAGATGCTCGCCCGGGCCATGGCCGAGGGGTATGGGGTCCCGGCCTTCAACGCCAACTGCCTGGAGATGATCCCGGCGCTCATCGCCGCGGCCCAGGCCGAGCGCGCCCCGCTGATCGTGCAGATCAGCAAGCGGTTTTTGGATTTCTACCCCGCCCGCACCATCGCCGCCCTGGCGCGGCGCTGCGCCGAGGAGGCGGACGTGCCGGTGTGCATCCATCTGGACCACGGGGCCAGCCTCGAGCAGGCCGAGGCCTGCCTGAAGGCGGGCTTCACCTCGATCATGTACGACGGCTCGGCCCTGCCCCACGAGCAGAACATCGCCGCCACCCGGGCGGTGGCGCGGCTGGCGGCGGACTACGGCGTGCCCGTGGAGGGCGAGATCGGCCGGGTGCTGATGGACGAGGATGTGCAGGGCATGGCCGAGCTGACCGACCTGACCGAGCCGGCGGACGCGGCGGACTTCGTGGCCCGCACCGGCGTCAGCTCGGTGGCGGTGGCCATCGGCAACGTGCACCGCATGCGCCGCAAGACCGCGGCGCTGGATTTTGCGCGCATCGCGGCCATCCGCGCGGCGGTGCGCGCGCCCCTGGTGATCCACGGCTCCAGCGGCGTCTCCGACGAGGATGTGGCCCGGGCGGTGTCGATGGGCATCACCAAGGTCAACGTGGCCACCGAGTTCTCCATCGCCCTGGTGGCGGGCGTACAGGCCTACTGCCAGGAGCATCCCCAGGCCTTCTACCCCATGGACGTGCTCCAGGCGGGGCTGGATCGGGTCATCGATATCGCCCGCAGCCGGATCCGGGTGGTCCGGGCGAACGGGCGGGTTTGACGAGAGGAGCGGATTAACATGCGTGAGAAGTTGAAGATTTGTCTGGTCAGCGCGGTGCAGACCAGTTTTTGGGGCAGCGGCGAGGGCCTCTACGCCAAGCGGGATCTGCCCCGGATGCGCCAGCTAGCCCGGCAGTGGGATTTTGAGCTGTGCGCCATCGAGGAACCCATCCCCGACGGCAAGGCCGCCGCGGCGGCCCAGGCGCGCATCGCCCAGATGGGGGCGGATTTCCTGCTGATCCAGGTATCCACCTTCGCGGCGGGGGAGATCCTGCTGCCCCTGGCCGACACCGGCCTGCCCATCGGCCTGTGGGGCGTGCCCGAGGTGAGCGAAAACGGCGCCATCCCCAACAACTCCTTCTGCGGGGTCAACATGTACGCCAGCATCCTGCGCCAGTACCTGGCCCCGCAGGCGCGCTACAAGTGGTTCTACGGCGTGGGCGACGAGCCGATGTTCCTGCAGCGGCTGCGGGTGACGGTGTCGGCCCTGAAGGCCCTCAAGCGCCTCAAGGGCGCCAAGGTCGCCCTGATGGGCGGCATCGCCCCGGGCTTCCACGATTTCTACTTTGACGAGCGCAAGACCGCCCAGAAGCTGGGCGTGCGGGTGGACACCCTGCTGGAGTTCTCGGACATCAAGGACCGCGCCCTGGCCTACACCCCCGAGCAGATCGCCCCGGTGCTGGCCGACATGCGCGCCGAGTACGGGTCCATCGCCCCGGAGATGGACCCGCCCCACCTGGAAAACGCCGCCCGGGTGTACCACGCCTTTGAGCAGGTGGTGGAGGAAGGCGGCTTTGAGGCCATCGCCATCAGCTGCTGGCCGCGCTTTCGCAAGGAGCTGGGCATCGTGGTGTGCGCGGTGATCGGCCGGCTGCTGGCCCACGGGATCATCGCCGCCTGCGAGGGCGACGTGGACAGCGCCATCTCCATGATGCTGCTGCGCAGCCTGTCGGGCCAGCAGCCCATGCTGATGGACATGTCGAAATTCGACCCCGAGGATCAGACCGTGCTGATGTGGCACTGCGGCTCGGCCCCGGCCCAGTACGCCGACGGGAAGGGCGTGCGCCTGGAGGGGCACTACAAGCCCGGCAGCCGCATCACCTGCATGGACGAGGTCAAGGTGGTGGGCGTCAACAGCATGGTCTACGCCCCCCGCAAGGTCACCGTCGCCCGGCTGACCGACGACTACCGCCACATGATGCTGCTGAGCGGCGAGTTTATCGACAAGGCCGACCGCAGCTACGACGGCAGCCGCGGCTGGCTGGGCCATCTGACCGCCGACGGACGGCCCGTGGCCGTGGAGGACCTGGTCAACACCGTCATGAACCAGGGCTTCCAGCATCACTACCCCATCGTGGCCGGCGACGTCGAGGCCGAGATGCGCGAGGTCATGGCCTGGCTGGGCGTCGACCCGCTGCCGCTGATCCCCTACCGCAGCTATCTGCAGGCCCCCACCCGGGATTGAGGAGGAAGAACCATGCGCATCGGATTTATCGGCCTGGGCCTGATGGGCTCGGCCATGTGCGAGAACCTGGTCAAAAAGAGCGGCTGCCCGGTGACCTGCTTTGACGTCAACCCCGCGGCCATGGAGCCGCTGACCGCCCTGGGAGCCGCCCCCGCCGCCAGCGCCGGGGAGGTGGGCGAGCGCTGCGGCGTGATCTTCACCATGGTGCCCAAGAGCGAGCATGTGCTGGCGGTGTACGAGCAGCTGCTGCCCGCGGCGCGTCCGGGCGCGGTGCTGGTGGACATGAGCACCATCTCCCCGGCGGTATCCCGGGACCTGGCCCGGCGGGCCGCCCAGGCCGGGGCGGTCATGCTCGACGCGCCGGTGGTCAAGTCCCGCCCGGCGGCGTTGGCCGGCGAGCTGGGCATCTACGTGGGCGGCGACGCGGCGGCCTATGAGCGCGTGCGCCCCCTGCTGGCCCTGATGGGCAGCAACATCATCCACCTGGGCGGGAACGGCAACGGCCTGGTGATGAAGCTGTGCCACAACGCCCTGGTGGCCCAGATCCAAAACGGCGTCAACGAGGCCATGACCCTGGCCGCCCGCGCCGCCGGCGTCGACCCGCGGGCCTTTGCCAAGGCCATCTCCTACGGCGGCGGGCAGAACTTCTACCTGGACAGCAAGCGCGAGACCCTCGCCCAGGGCGACTACACCACCGCCTTCTCGGTGGAAAACATGGACAAGGACGTGCACCTGGCCCAGGAACTCTGCCGGCAGGCGGGCCTGGACCTGGCGGGCGTGCGCCTGAGCTGCGCCCGGTACGAGCAGGCTATGGCCCGGGGACTGGCCAAGGAGGACTTCAGCGCCACCTTCAAACTGTTCTAACCCCCGCCGCCCCGCGAGCCGCCATGCCTCAGGTATGGCGGCTTGCCTTTGGGGCGCGCCGGCGCTATACTGAAACCATCAGAAAGCGAGGCGAGGCCCATGGAACATCCGGCGCCGCTGCCCGCCAAGGGGTCCTACCCCTGGCAAGTGCTCTCCTACATCATGCGCAACGGTCCGCGCTCGCGCAAGGTGCTCGCCGAGCAGCTGCAGGTGACCGCCGCTACCTTGACCCACGCCACCACCGCGCTGATCCAGGCGGGGATGCTGCGCGAGGCCGGCGTGGCCGACGAGAGGCGCGTGGGCCGCAAGCAGGTGCTGCTGGACCTGGCGCCGGGCTACCGCTACGCCCTGGGGCTGGACGTGGCCAACACCTACCTGCGGGTGACGCTGCTGGATATGGGGCTGCGCCTGGTCGACAGCCGCGTCTGGCGCTACGAGACCCTGACCGAGGAGGTGCTCGAGCAGGCCCTGCGCCACGGCGCCGCCCTGGCCGAGACCCACGCCGGCCGGGTGCTGGGGGTGGGCCTGCTGGCCCAGGGGTTTGTGGATCAAGACCGCTGCTCCAGCCTGCCCATCCAGGACCTGAAGGAGCGGGTGGCCCGGCGCATCCCCCTGCCGATCACCCTGATGAACAACATCCGCGGCCTGGCCATCGCCCAGTCCTTCTTCGACAGCGCCCGGGAGAACTTTCTGCTGATGCACTACGGCCCGGGGGTGTGCGCCGTGGCGGTGAGCGGCGGGCGCATCCTGCCCGGGGCCCACAACCGCGCCGGGGAGATCGGCCACACCCTATGGGACCCCGACAGCGGGCAGACCTGCCGCGTGTGCGGGCGAAAGGGCTGCCTGGAGTCGCTGATCCATTTCGACGCCGTCGCCCGCCGGGCGGACCCGGCCTGGGCCGGGCGGCACCTGGAGGCCGACGAGCTGCTTCAGGTCTGCCGGGCCGACGGGGGCGAGGCCCTGGGCGGCGCGCTGGATCAGCTGGCCTCGGCCACGGCGCTGCTGGCCTCGGCCGTCGACCCGGAGGAGCTGCTGCTCTCCGGGCAGCTGTTCACCCACCCGGAGATCTATCGAGGGTTTGTGGGGCGGTTGGCGGCCCGGGGCTGTCCCCTGCCGAGCGAGCGCATCGGCATCCTGGAGGGCTACGCCGACAAGCGGGTGATCTCAGCGGGGCTGGTGGTCTTTGACGGGCTGTTCGGCGGCCGGGTCTGAGGGGCGGGCCAACCCTCGGGCGACGGCCCCGCCCCGTCGGCGGGCCGGTTGGGATTTGTGCCGCCCAGCCGGGTTGTGCTACAATAGGCATACATGGATTTCCAGCCGCCGGGGAAGGCTGAGCAGGGAGGTGCCGCCATGAATATCCAGCATGTCCGCTACGCCGTGGAGGTGGAGCGGACCCGCTCCATCAGCAAGGCCGCCGAGAATCTCTACATCGGCCAGCCCAACCTCAGCCGGGCCATCAAGGAGCTGGAGGAGTCGCTGGGCATCACGCTGTTCAAGCGCACCCGCCAGGGCATCTCTCTGACCCCCCAGGGCGAGGAGTTCATGGTCCACGCCCGGCGCATCCTGGCCCAGATCGACCAGGTCGAGGCCCTCTACCGCCGGGGCGAGACCCTGCCGGTGTTCTCCCTGTCCGCCCCGCGCAGCTACTACATCGCCGCGGCCTTCGCGGATTTCATGGGCCAACTGCAGGGGGAGGACTTCTCCGAGGTCTATTATAAGGAAACCAACGCCGTGCGCGCGGTGAGCAACCTGCTGCAGGCCGACTACAAGCTGGGCATCATCCGCTACCAGGAGCCCTTCGCCGACGCCTTCGCCCTCTACCTGCGCGAGCGCGGGCTGTCCAGCCGGCCGCTGTACGCCTTCACCCCCCGGGCGGTGCTCTCCCAGGGGCATCCCCTGGCCGGGCGGGAGCGCCTCCAAATGGCCGACCTGGCCGGGCGCACCGAGATCGCCGCGCCCGATCCCCGGGTGCCCTCCCTGCCCCTGGCCGAGGCGCGCCAGGCCGAGCAGACCCCCGAGGTCGCCCGGCGCATCTATGTGTTCGAGCGGGCCGCCCAGCTGGAAATGCTGACCACGCTCAAGGACGCCTTCCTCTGGGAGGCCCCTCTGCCCGAGGCGCTGCTAAGCCGCTACGGCCTGGTGCAGCGGGAGGTCGACGGGCAGGACCGGGTGTATCACGACGTGCTCATCCACCGCAAGGGCGCCCTGCTCTCGGAGCTGGACCAGCGGTTTCTCGCCATCCTGCAGAGGCATATCCCCCGCTGACAACCGCATAGAGATAGCTAGCAATATATCGATAAAAACATATCGATATATTTTTTTTGTATTTCCCTTGAATCTTGGGCGATGGTATCATAAAATCACACTGGAGAAAATTGAGGAATTCGCACGAAGGGAGGGTGTTTATGAGACTGGAAGGGGTATCCAAGTCGACCCTGCGCCGGCTGCCCACCTATCTGACCTACCTGAAATCCCTCCCCCCCAACGGGCCGCCCCACATCTCCGCCACGGCCATCGCCGCCGCCCTGGGCATGGGCGAGGTGCAGGTGCGCAAGGACCTGGCCTCGGTGTGCGACTCGGGCAAGCCCCGCGTGGGCTACGCCCTGGCCGAGCTGACCGGCCGGCTGGAGGAGGTGCTGGGTTACCACGACGTGGCCGACGCCATCCTGGTGGGCGCGGGCAAGCTGGGCATGGCGCTATTGGACTACACGGGCTTTTCCGCCTACGGGCTCAACATCGTGGCGGGCTTCGACGCCGACCCGGCCAAGGAGCGCCACGGCGAGGTGAGCAAGCCCATCTTCCCGATGGCCAAACTGGGCAATCTCTGCAAGCGCTTGAACATCCGCATCGGGGTGATCACCGTGCCGGCGAGCGCGGCCCAGGCCGTGTGCAACCAGATGGTCGCCTGCGGGATCCAGGCCATCCTCTCCTTCGCGCCCACCCACCTGGCCGTGCCGCCGGGGGTGCTGGTGCAGCAGGAGAACATCGCCGCCTCCCTGGCGGTGCTGGCCAACCACCTCAAAGAGCAGACCCACGCGCCGCGGCGCGCAGATAAAACATTTAAAGAAATGGTAGGGGAAGAACATGAGTAACAAGGTCACCATCATCGGTTCCGGCTCCGTGGGCTCCACCATCGCCTACACCATGATCGTCAACGGCATCGCCTCGGAGATCGTCATGATCGACATCAACTCCAAGAAGAGCCTGGGCGAGGCGCTGGACATCCGCCAGGGCATGCCCTTCTGCGCGCCGGCCTCGATCTACGCGGGCACCTACCGCGACGCGGTGGACTCGGACATCGTCATCCTGACCTCGGGCATCGCCCGCAAGCCCGGCCAGTCCCGCCTGGACCTGGCCCAGACCAACGTCAACATCACCAAGAGCATCATCCCTGAGATTGTCAAATATGCGCCCAATGCCATCTACATCATCGTCAGCAACCCCGTGGACATCCTGACCTACGAGTTCTGCAAGATCTCCGGCCTGCCCGAGAACCAGATCATCGGCTCGGGCACCATCCTGGACACCGCGCGCCTGCGCGCCCGCCTGGCCGAGTACTATTCCATCAGCCAGCAGAACGTGCACGCCTACGTCTTCGGCGAGCACGGCGACACCTCCTTTGTGCCCTGGAGCATGGCCACCATCTCCTGCGTGGACATCGATCAGTACGAGCAGTGCCTGGTGGACGCCAAGACCGTGCGCCCCAGCCTGGACTACGCCGAGGTGGAGACCTACATCCGCAAGTCCGGCGGCAAGATCATCGAGCGCAAGGGCGCGACCTTCTACGCCGTGGCCATCTCGGTGTGCCACATCTGCAAGTGCATCTTCTCGGGCGTGGACACCTGCCTGACCGTCTCCTCGATGATGCACGGCGAGTACGGCCTGGACGACGTCTGCCTGAGCACCCTGGCCATCGTCGGCCGGGACGGCCTGTCCGGCAAGGTCATCACCCCCCTGACCGACGAGGAGCGCGCCCTGCTGCACAAGAGCGCCGACAGCCTCAAGGCCGTCATCGCCCAGCTGGACTTCAACTGATCGCATAGGAGGTAGCGCTGATGGATTACCGCATCGAACACGATTCCATGGGCGAGGTCAAGGTGCCCGCGGATAAATACTGGGCCGCTCAGACCGAGCGCAGCCATGAGAACTTCAAGATCGGCGTGGGCATCGAGACCATGCCCCGGGAGATCATCCACGCCTTTGGCATTTTGAAAAAGGCCGCCGCCATGGCCAACCACGCCCTCAAGCCCGAGAAGATGACCGGCGAGAAGCTCGCCGCCATCAGCCAGGCCTGCGACGAGGTCATCGCCGGGCAGCTCAACGAGCATTTTCCCCTGGTGGTCTGGCAGACCGGCAGCGGCACCCAGTCCAACATGAACGCCAACGAGGTCATCGCCAACCGGGGCAACCAGATCGCCGGGGCCAAGCTGCTGCACCCCAACGACGACATCAACATGAGCCAGTCCTCCAACGACACCTTCCCCACGGCGATGCACATTTCCGCCGTGCTGGTGATCGAGGACCGGCTGATCCCCGCCGTCGATCGGCTGATCGACACCTTCAAGCGCCTGGAGGACGAGAACCAGGGCGTGGTCAAGAGCGGGCGCACCCACCTGCAGGACGCCACCCCCATCCGCTTCTCCCAGGAGATCAGCGGCTGGCGCGCCTCCCTGGAGAAGGACAAGAAGCTGCTCCAGATCGCCCTGCCGGAGCTGAAGGAACTGGCCCTGGGCGGCACCGCCGTGGGCACCGGGCTCAACGCCCCCGCCGGCTTTGACGAGCGGGTGGCCGCCGCCGTGAGCGAGCTGACCGGCAAGGACTTCGTCACCGCGCCCAACAAGTTCCACGCCCTGACCAGCAAGGACGAGCTGGTCTTCGCCCACGGGGCGATGAAGGCCCTGGCCGCGGACATGATGAAGATCGCCAACGACGTGAGGTGGCTGGCCAGCGGCCCGCGCGACGGCCTGGGCGAGATTTTCATCCCTGAGAACGAGCCCGGCTCCTCCATCATGCCCGGCAAGGTCAACCCCACCCAGTGCGAGGCGGTGACCATGGTGGCCGTGCAGGTCATGGGCAACGACGTGGCCGTGGGCATGGCCGCCAGCCAGGGCAACTTCGAGCTGAACGTGTTCATGCCGGTGTGCATCTACAACTTCCTGCAGTCGGCGCGGCTGCTGGCCGAGAGCATCGTCTCCTTCAACGACAACTGCGCCGTGGGCATCCGGGCCAACCGCGAGAAGATGCACCACAACCTGCACAACTCCCTGATGTTGGTCACCGCGCTGAACCCCTACATCGGCTATGAGAACGCCGCCAAGACCGCCAAGAAGGCCTACAAGGACAACATCTCCCTGAAGGAGGCCTGCGTGGCCCTGGGCTTCTTGACCGCCGAGCGGTTCGACGAGGTCTTCCATCCCGAGCAGATGGCCTAACCCAGCCAGAAAGGAACGATCCCAAGATGGAATATAGCTACTATCCCGGCTGTACCCTCAAGACCAAGGCCAAGGACCTGGACCGGTACGCCCGGGCCAGCGCCCAGGCCCTGGGCTTCGCCCTTGAGGAGCTGCCCGAGTGGCAGTGCTGCGGCGGGGCCTACCCCATGGGCCAGGACGAGATCGCTACCAAGCTCTCCTCGGTGCGCGCCCTGGCGGCCGCCCGGGACCAGGGCCGGCCCCTGGTCACCCTGTGCTCGGCCTGCCACAACGTGCTCAAGCAGGTCAACCATGAGATCGCCGTCAACGCCGACATGCAGGCCCGGGCCAACAACTACATGGGCCTGGACATCCCCTACGCCGGGGAGGCCACGGTGCTGCACTATCTGGAGGTGCTGCGCGACCAGGTGGGCTTCGACGAGGTGAAAAAGCGGGTGGTCAAGCCCTTCACCGGGGTCAAGATCGCCGCCTACTACGGCTGCCTACTGCTGCGCCCGGGCAAGGTGATGGCCATGGACAATCCCGAGAACCCCCGGATCATGGAGGACTTCATCACCGCCATCGGCGCGACCCCGGTGAAGTATCCCTACCGCAACGAGTGCTGCGGCGGGTACGTCACCCTGGAGGACCCCGCCCTGGCCGCCAAGAAGAGCACCCAGGTCGCCGCCAGCGCCCTGGACCAGGGCGCCGAGCTGATGGTCACCGCCTGCCCCCTGTGCCTGTACAACCTGACCAAGAACGCTTCCCGGCAGATTCCCGTGAAGTACTTCACCGAGCTGCTGGCCCAGGCCCTGGGCGTAGCGGAATAAGGAGGCGCACGTTTTGAAAAATCGAGACCAAGAACAGATCCTGCGCACCAGCGGGGTCAACCCCTTAAAGTGCATGCGCTGCGGCAAGTGCTCGGCCACCTGCCCCTCCTACGACGAGATGGAGTACCATCCCCATCAGTTCGTCTACATGGTGGAGAAGGGCGAGATCGAGCCGCTGCTGTCCTCCCCCTCGCTGTATAAATGCCTGTCCTGCTTCGCGTGCGTGGAGCGCTGCCCCCGGGACGTGGAGCCGGCCAAGCTGGTCGAGGCGGTGCGGCTGATGGTCATCCGCCGCAAGGGCGAAAATCACCTGCACGCCGGCGACATCCCCGGCCTGCTCGACGCCGACCTGCCCCAGCAGGCCATCGTCACGGCCATGCGCAAATACAGCAAGTAAAGGAGGCTGCACGGCATGCAAAAGATCGGCGTATTCGTTTGTTGGTGCGGCAGTAACATAGCCGCCACCGTGGACGTCCATGCGGTGGCCGAGGCCCTGGGCAAGGAGCCCGGCGTCGTCACCAGCGTGGACTATCAATACATGTGCTCCCAGGCCGGGCAAAACCTGATCAAGGACGCCATCCGCGATTACGGGCTGACCGGCGTGGTCATCTGCTCCTGCTCCCCCCGGATGCACGAGCAGACCTTCCGCAAGACCGCGGCCGCCGCGGGCCTGAACCCCTACATGGTCGAGATCGCCAACATCCGCGAGCAGTGCTCCTGGATCCACAAGGACAAGGCCACCGCCACGGAAAAGGCCATCATCCTGGGCCGCGCGGCCATCGCCAAGGTGCACCTCAACGCGCCCCTGGTGGCCGGGGAGAGCCCGGTGACCAAGCGGGCCCTGGTCATCGGCGGGGGCATCGCGGGCATCCAGACCGCCCTGGACATCGCCGACGCGGGCTTTGAGGTGGACATCGTGGAGAAGTCCCCCACCATCGGCGGCAAGATGAGCCAGCTGGACAAAACCTTTCCCACCCTGGACTGCGCCGCCTGCATCCTGACCCCCAAGATGGTCGACGCTGCCCAGCACGAGAACATCAACATCTTCAGCTACAGTGAGGTGGCCGAGGTCAAGGGCTTCGTGGGCAACTTCTCGGTCAAGATCAAGCGCAAGGCCCGCTTCGTCAAGGAGGACGTGTGCACCGGCTGCGGGCTGTGCACCGAGAAATGTCCCCAGAAGAAGGTGCCCAACGAGTTCAACCTGGGCCTGGACAACCGCCGGGCCATCTACATCCCTTTCGCCCAGGCGGTGCCCAAGGTGGCCACCATCGACCCGAACGCTTGCACCATGCTCAAGACCGGCAAGTGCGGCGTGTGCGCCAAGGTGTGCACCGCCAAGGCCATCGATTACACCCAGAAAGACGCGTATATCGACCGGGACTACGGCGCGATCGTCGTGGCCACGGGCTTCAACCCCATCGAGCTGAAGGACTACGACGAGTTCGCCTACGCCCAGAGCCCGGACGTGGTGACCAGCCTGGAGTTTGAGCGCATCACCAACGCGGCCGGCCCCACCGGCGGCCAGCTGCTGCGCCCCTCCGACGGCAAGCACCCCCACACCCTGGTGTTCGTCCAGTGCGTGGGCAGCCGCGACACCACCAGCTGCGGCAAGCCCTACTGCTCGAAGATCTGCTGCATGTACACCGCCAAGCACGCCATGCTCACCCGGGAGAAGTACCCCGACACCGAGGTGTACGTGTTCTACATCGACGTGCGCACCCCGGGCAAGAACTTCGACGAGTTCTACCGCCGGGCGGTGGAGGAGTACGGCGTGCACTACATCAAGGGCATGGTCGGCAAGGTCGCGCCCCAGGCCGACGGCAGCCTGATGGTGCAGGCCTCGGACCTGATCGCCAACGAACAGCTGCACATCAAGGCCGACATGGTCGTGCTGGCCGCGGCCATCGAGCCGGACAAGAGCGCCCGGCCCCTGGCCACGATGCTGACCGCCAGCATGGACACCAACGATTTCTTCACCGAGGCCCACCCCAAGCTGCGCCCCGTGGAGAGCCCGACGGCCGGCGTGTTCCTCTCCGGCGCGTGCCAGGGCCCCAAGGACATCCCCGAGACGGTGTCCCAGGCGGGCGCGGCGGCGGCCAAGGTCATCGGCCTGCTGGCCAAGGATAAGCTGACCTGCAACCCCTGCGTGGCCCGCTCCGACGAGTGGATGTGCAACGGCTGCTCCGCCTGCGAGAAGGTCTGCCCCTACGGGGCGATCACCTACGTGGACAAGGAGTTCCGCATGCCCGACCGCACGGTGGCCGTCCGGCGGGTGGCCCAGGTCAACCCCGCGGTGTGCCAGGGCTGCGGCGCGTGCACCGTGGCCTGCCCCTCGGGCGCGATGGACCTGTTGGGCTTCTCCAACCGACAGATTATGGCGGAGGTGGATGCGATATGCAAGTAACCGAGAAGAAGCCGTTTACCCCGACGATCGTCGCCTTCTGCTGCAACTGGTGCTCCTACGCCGGGGCGGACCTGTCGGGCACCAACCGGCTGCAGTACCCGGCCAACGTCAAGATCATCCGGGTGCCCTGCTCCTGCCGGGTCAACCCCATGTTCATCCTGCGGGCCTTCCAGCGGGGGGCCGACGGGGTGATCATCTGCGGCTGCCACCCGGGCGACTGCCACTATACCACCGGCAACTACTACGCCCGCCGGCGCATGACGCTGCTGTTTAGCATGCTGGACTTCCTGGGCATCGAGCGGGACCGCACCCGGGTGGAATGGGTCTCCGCCGCCGAGGGCGCCAAGTTCGCCGCCACCATGAACGACTTCGTCGCGACGGTCACCGCCCTGGGCGAGAACAAGCGATTGGGGGATTTGAGATGCAAGCAAGATTGATCGCCAGAGCCAAGGAGCTGCTCGCCTCGGGCGAGGTCAACCGGGTCCTGGGCTGGAAGCGGGGCGAGTTCGCCTACGATATCACCCCCGCGGTGTTCTCCTCGGCCCAAGAGCTCGACGCGGATTTCGTCTTTGACGACTTCTGCGGGGCCAACCTGTCCAAATACCTGATCAAGCTGTCCCGCAAGGAGGGCAAGATCGCCGCCTTCCTGAAGCCCTGCGACACCTACAGCTTCAACCAGCTGATCAAGGAACACCGCATCGACCGGGATCAGGTCTATGTCATCGGCGTGGCCTGCGAGGGCATGGCCGACGTGGAGAAGATCAAGGATTTGGGCGTCACGGGCATCACCGGCATCCGCCGCGAGGGGGAGGACCTGGCGGTGGAGACGATGTACGGCCCGGAGACGGTCGCCCGGCAGGACGCGTTGGCCGAGCGCTGCCTGGTGTGCAAGAGCAAGGCCCACGTCGTCTACGACGAGCTGATCGGCGAGACCGGCCAGGTCAACCCTGACAGCGGCCGCTTCGCCCAGGTGGAGAAGCTCGAGGCCATGACCAGCCAGGAGCGCTTCGATTTCTGGCGCGGGGAGCTGTCCCGCTGCATCCGGTGCAACGCCTGCCGCAACGCCTGCCCGGCCTGCTCCTGCGAGAAGTGCGTCTTTGACAACGACGCCTCGGGCGTGGCCAACAAGGCCGCGGCCGACGCCTTCGAGGAGAACCTGTTCCACATCATCCGCGCCTTCCATGTGGCGGGCCGCTGCACCGACTGCGGGGAGTGCTCCCGGGTCTGTCCCCAGCGCATCCCCCTGCACCTCTTGAACCGCAAGTTCATCAAGGACATCAACGAGCTCTACGGCGAGTATCAGGCCGGCGCGGACGCCGAGAGCCGCGCGCCGCTGACCGACTTCACCTACGGCGACGTCGAGCCCGGCGTCGTGCACGAGAGGGGGAGGGCGTAAATGAAAAAGATCACCATGGACCGACTGGACCAGCTGCTCGAGCGGCTGGCCGGCGCGCGCAAGCTCTACCTGCCCGTGGACACCGACGAGGGCGCGGCCTTCGCGCCCTGGGCCCCGGGGACGGCCATGAGCCGGGCGCTCAACACCAACCGCAGCGCCAAGGATTTCTTCTTCCCCCAGACCGAGAACCTGATGCGCTTCAAGATGGAGGGCAAGACCATCCAGGTCTTCGACGACCGCGACGCGGCCGAGGATTTCATCATCTTCGGCGCGCGGGCCTGCGACGTGCGCTCCTTTGAGATCCTGGACAAGGTCTTCCTGGCCGACCCGGTGGATACCTACTACCAGGCCCGCCGGGAGCACGGCGCGGTGGTGGCCCTGGCCTGCGCCCGCCCGGCGGAGACCTGCTTTTGCACCGCCTTTGGCATCGACGCGGCGGACCCGGCCGGGGACGTGTCGGCGTGGATGGACGGCGAGGCGATGTACTTCTCGGCCAACACCGACAAGGGCGAGGCGCTGCTGGCCCTGGCCGGCGACCTGCTGACCGACGGCGGTCAGGAAGAGGTAGCCGCCCAGCAGCAGGCCGCGCGCCAGGTGCTGGACAAACTGCCGCTGAACTCCCTGAGCCTGGCGGGCTTTGAGCCCGACAAGCTGCTGGAGGTGTTTGACTCCGACAAGTGGGCCTCTCTGTCCGAGGCCTGCCTGGGCTGCGGCACCTGCACCTTCGTCTGCCCCACCTGCCAGTGCTACGACATCCGCGACTTTGACACCGGCCACGGCGTCAAGCGCCTGCGCTGCTGGGACTCGTGCATGTACTCCGACTTCACCAAGATGGCCCACGGCAACCCCCGCCTGACCCAGGTGGAGCGGTTCCGCCAGCGCTTTATGCACAAGCTGGTTTACTTCCCGGCCAACAACGGCGGGCAGTTCGGGTGCGTGGGCTGCGGCCGCTGCCTGGCCAAGTGCCCCATCGGCATGAACATCGTCAAGGTCATCAAGGCCCTCGGGACGAAGGAGGAGGCTTAAGATGCAGGAGACTTTGATTCCCCAGATCGGCGTGGTCACCGATGTGCGCATCGACACGCCGGATGTGAAGACCTTCCGGGTGGAGAGCGTCAACGGGGGCAAGTGCTTTGAGCACATCCCCGGCCAGTGCGCCATGCTCTCCATCCCCGGGGTGGGCGAGGCGATGTTCTCCATCACCTCCTCCCCCACCAACACCGCGTACATGGAGTTCTCCATCAAAAAGTGCGGCTGCCTGACCGACTGGCTGCACCAGATGGACGTGGGCCAGCAGATCACCGTGCGCGGCCCCTACGGCAACGGCTTCCCGGTGGAGACCGCCTTCAAGGGCAAGGACCTGCTCTTTATCGCCGGCGGCATCGGCCTGGCGCCCCTGCGCTCGGTGATCAACTATGTGCGCCACTTCCGGGACCACTACGGCGCCATCGACATCGTCTACGGCTCGCGCTCCAAGGACGATCTGGTGGACTATCAGGAGATCATCGACGAGTGGTGCAACGAGGCGGGCGTCAACGTCTACCTGACCATCGACCGCGAGCAGGAGGGCTGGGACGGCCACGTCGGCTTCGTGCCCAACTATGTCAAGGAGCTGGGCTTCGACACCACCAAGACCGTCATCATCTGCGGGCCGCCGATCATGATCAAGTTCACCCTGGCCGGGCTGATCGAGCTGGGCTTTGACAAGACCCAGGTGTACACCACCATGGAGCTGAAGATGAAGTGCGGCGTGGGCAAGTGCGGCCGGTGCAACATCGGCAGCAAATATGTCTGCAAGGACGGGCCTGTCTTCCGCTGCGACGAGCTGGACGAGCTGCCCAACGAGTACTGATAGTAAGGAGCGTGCAATCATGGAAGATATGGTCACTGTATTCTTGTTCGGAAAGAAGTACGCCGTGCCCGCCAGCCTGACCATCATGCGGGCGATGGAATACGCCGGCTATCAGCTGGTGCGCGGCTGCGGCTGCCGCAACGGCTTCTGCGGCGCCTGCGCCACCATCTACCGCATCGCCGGCGACCGGGAGCTCAAGGCCGGCCTGGCCTGCAAGACCCAGGTGCAGGACAACATGTACGTCGCCACCCTGCCCTTCTTCCCCCTGATCAAGGAGGGCTACGATATCGAGCAGGTCAAGCCCACCGAGCAGATCATGATGGAGCTCTACCCCGAGATCTACGCCTGCATCGGCTGCAACGCCTGCACCAAGGCCTGTCCCCAGGACCTGAATGTCATGCAGTACATCGCCTACGCCCAGCGCGGCGAGTATGACAAGTGCGCCGAGGCGTCCTTCGACTGCGTGATGTGCGGGATCTGCTCCTCCCGGTGCCCGGCGGGCATCTCCCATCCCCAGGTGGCCATGCTGGCCCGCCGCCTCAACGGCAAGTACATCGCCCCCGAGAGCCAGCACCTGAAGGACCGCGTCGAGGAGATCAAGCAGGGCGCTTTCAAGGACCTGCTGGAGAGCCTGATGCAAAAGCCCATCGAGGAGCTCAAGGAGCTCTACAACCACCGGGACATTGAGCAGTAAGGAGGCACTCGGGATTATGTATACGCGCGACATGCTCGAATCCATCAAGAAGGTGGAGGCCAACCGCCCCGCCAACACCACCTGCGAGCCCCGGCGCATGACCGCCGAGGAGAAGGAGACCCTGCTGGCCACCTACCACCCCGATTACCGCAAGGACCAGTTCGAGACGCTCACCGTCGGCCCCAACAAGGGCGACAAGGTGCCCACCGAGCTGGCCGCCCTGCTGCAGGCCCACAGCCGCGTCGATCCGAGCAAGATCGACCTGACCCGGGTGGACTATGACACCGACGTGCTGATCATCGGCGGGGGCGGCGCGGGCTCGGCCGCGGCCATCGAGGCCACCAATGCCGGGGCCAAGGCCATGATCGTCACCAAGCTGCGCATCGGCGACGCCAACACCATGATGGCCGAGGGCGGCATCCAGGCCGCCGACAAGCCCAACGATTCCCCCGCCACCCACTACCTGGACGCCATGGGCGGCGGCCACTTCGCCAACAAGCCCGAGCTGCTCTACGAGCTGGTCACCCGCGCCCCCGCGGCCATCCAGTGGCTCAACGAGCTGGGCGTGGAGTTCGACAAGGCCGCCGACGGCACCATGATCACCACCCACGGCGGCGGCACCTCCCGCAAGCGCATGCACGCGGCCAAGGACTACTCCGGCGCGGAGATCATGCGCACCCTGCGCGACGAGGTGCTCAACCGGGGCATCCCCGTGGTGGACTTCACCGCCGCCATCGAGCTGATCCTGGATGAGGACGGCAAGGCCGCCGGCGCGGTGCTGATGAACATGGAGACCCATGAGATCCTCATCGCCCGGGCCAAGTGCGTCGTGCTGGCCACCGGCGGCGCGGGCCGGCTGCACTACCAGGGCTTCCCGACCTCCAACCACTACGGCGCCACCGCCGACGGCCTGATCCTGGCCTACCGCGCGGGCGCGCAGCTGCTCTACGCCGACACCCTGCAGTATCACCCCACGGGCGTGGCCTTCCCCGAGCAGATTTTCGGCGCGCTGGTGACCGAGAAGGTGCGCTCCGTGGGCGCCAAGCTGGTCAACTGCGACGGCGAGGTGTTCATGCACCCCCTGGAGACCCGCGACGTGGCCGCCGCCTCCATCATCCGCGAGTGCAACGCCCGGGGCAAGGGCGTCAAGACCGCCGAGGGCGAGGGCGTGTGGCTGGACACCCCGATGATCGAGATCAAGAACGGCCCGGGCACCATCGAGGCCCGCATCCCCGCCATGATGCGCATGTTCGCCGAGTACGGCATCGACATCCGCAAGCAGCCCATCCTGGTCTACCCCACCCTGCACTATCAGAACGGCGGCATCCGCATCAACCCCGACTGCCAGAGCGACATCGAGAACCTCTTCGTGGCGGGCGAGGCCGTGGGCGGCATCCATGGGCGCAACCGCCTGATGGGCAACTCCCTGCTGGACGTGGTGGTCTTCGGCCGCATCGCCGGCACCAGCGCCGCCGCGGCCAGCCAGCGCGCCCAGGTGGGCAAGCTGACCCTGGCCCATGTCGATCGCTTCGCCAAGGCGCTCGCCGACGCGGGCGTGGACACCGGCAAGGTCTCCCCCCAGCTGCTGCCCGATTACACCCGCAAGCCCAGCCAGAGCCTGTAATGAAAGCGGCGCGCCTCAAAAGCGCGCCAAGCCCACCAAATACGAGAGAGGGAAGTGTCACCCATGGATTTAGCCAATATTCTCGAAACCCTGATGATCATCTCCTTCGGTATCTCCTGGCCCCTGTCCATCGTCCGCTCGGTCAAGAGCCGCTCCACCAAGGGCAAGAGCCTGCTGTTCATGTGCTTCATCGTGTTCGGGTACATCTGCGGCGTGGTCTCCAAGTGCCTGACCCAGACCTTCAACCTGGCCTTCTGGTTCTACTTCCCCAACATCATCATGGTTTCCGCGGATATCGCGCTGTATTTCCGCAACAAGGGCATCGAGCGCCGGGCGGAGCAGGCCAAGGCCGCCTGAGCCTCTAGAAAAAGGAGCGAACGGATATGAAACTCACCATCTGTATCGGCAGCGCCTGCCATCTGAAGGGCTCCCACCAGGTCATCGCCCAGCTGCAGGAGCTGATCCAGGCCCACGGCGTGGGCGAACAAGTGCAGCTGGCCGGCTCCTTCTGCCGGGGCCACTGCCAGGACGACGGCGTGTGCGTCACCCTGGACGACGCGTTCTACGCCCTCAAGCCCGAGGATACCCAGCGCTTCTTCACCGACGAGGTTTTGGCCAAGCTGTGACCCGCGGCCTCAACCCCAAAAGGCACCCCCGCCCCGCCTCGCGCCGAGATTCGGCGCAGGCCGGGCGGGGGTGCCTTTTGGGATCGCGCAGGGCCCGGCGTCGATCGCGCCATCAGCGGGGTTCCCCCCATCTGTCAGCCCAGCCCCAGCGCCTGGAGGGGATAGGCCGCCGCGGCCGCGCGCAGGGCCTCGGGGTCCTGATCCGCCGGATAGCCGCGGGCCAGGGCCAGCAGGCATACCAGCGCCCCCTCGGGATCGCCCCGGCCCCGCCAGAGCCGGTCCCGCCACCAGGGCATCAGGGCGGCCCAGTCCGCTCGGCTCAGGGCGGCCAACTGGGCCCGGGCGGCGGGCGCATCCCCCTGCGCCAGGGCCCACAGCGCCCGGTTGAGCCGGGCGTGGGCCCGGCCCTGCGCCAGCCCCTCCGCCAGCAGCGCCTCGAGGCGGACCTCCCCCAGCAGGGCGCGAGTTTCGGGGTCGAGGGTCTCCCGGCGCAGGATGTAGGCCAGGTTGTCCTTGGCCACGCAGTCGTGAGGGTTGCGGCGGATGCGCGCCCAGTACATCCGCGCGCTGCCGGAAATATCGCCCTGCAGGTACCGCTCCAGGGCCGGGTCCGCCGAGGAGCGCAGGTCGCTGGGTCGGTTCCAGTAGAGCGCCTCCTCGTCGGCGAACAGGCTGCGCCCGCTGCGGCGCTGGTAGGCCATCAGGCGGGCGTACTGCCGGGTGTAGCGCTCCGCCGAGACGGCGTCCGCCTGGCGGGCGCGCTCCTGGGGCGTGGCGCCGCACACCTCGGTCAGGGCGGCGGACAGGGCGGCCGGATCGGGGTCAAACTGG
>JBMNTT010000037.1:0-26301 GCA_050945875.1 Christensenellales bacterium | reverse complement strand
ACGCTGCGCGAGGAGCTGCCCGACCCGCAGGTGGTGTGAAGGGAGAATTTGCATATCGATCGTGAAGGCTTGGGGATATGATCTGTGGTACTGCCTGCGCTTCCGGCCGCTGCGCTGTGGGCGGGATGCTGCTGCTGATCCGGGCGCTGCAGGTCCTGGGGATCCCGGTCGATGTTCCGGCGCTGCCGGGGTACGGATCGGCGGCGCTCTTGCTGGCGCTGGTGGATGGCGCTCGTTTGGGCATGACGGCCGACGGGCAGCTCTCTGAGCTGCGGGGGGACGGCGTGGTCTACCTGCTGACCCGGAAATCCGGCCGCATCAAACCTGAGCGGCTGCGCAGATGGTAGGTGAGGACATGACTTTCTGGAAGATTCTTGCGTTCGACGCGCAGTTTACGGCCAAATGCCGCGTGCTGCGCACGGTCTGGCTGATTTTTGTCTGGTTCTTCGTCATTCATTTTGCCATGCGTTTTTTCGTCCCGGAGGAAACTCGGATTGTCGCGGCGTTTTTCACCGCCATCGGCGCGCTGTTGCTGGTTCGGCTGATCTGGGGCATGGTGCTGTATCGCCGACCCTGGGTACGGCGGGCGCTGGCGGTTGCGCCCTGGGACACGGTTGTGGTCGCCGATCGACAGATCATTTGGCAGCGGCAGGGCGAGCTGGTTGGTCAGCAGGAAACCCGGCTGATGCTCGACGGCGAGCGGCGGCTGATCGCTTGCTTTTTGGCGGCGACCGCGGGGGAGGCGGTTGCCCTGTGGCCGGAGCGGCCCCGGGACGCCACGGAGTACAGCTGGCGCACGGGCACCGGCGAGGGCTGGACTTCCGGGTGACCAAACAGTCCTCCCATATCAAGGCCAATCGCCAGAAAACCTGGTAGCGTCAATGGTCGCGCGCGGCCGTTGACTGTCCCGAAGCGCTTTTTGCGCGGGACATCACCCATACTGAAAAAGATGAGGAGTGCGAAACCGATGCAGATTGCAATCGTGGGTTTGGGAATCATGGGAGGATCGGCGGCCAAGGCGCTCAAGGCGCGCACCGACCATCGGGTGATCGGCTGGGACCAGAATCCGGGGGTGCTGGAGCAGGCGCTGGCGCAGGGAGCCATCGACGCCGTGGGCGGAGCGGACACCCTGCCGGATACCGACGTGCTGCTCGTGGCGCTCTACCCCCAGGCGGCGATCGATTTCGTGCGTCAGCACCTTGCGCGGATTCCCGCCAAATGCCTGGTGGTGGATTTCTGCGGGGTCAAAGGCCCGGTTGTGGCCGCGTTGGAGGAGCCCTGCAGCCAGGCGGGCGTTGCGTTCATCGGAGGCCATCCCATGGCCGGGCGGGAATTCTCGGGTTTTGATCACTCCCTGGCGGATCTATTCGTCGGGGCCAGCATGATCCTGGTGCCCACCGCGGCCAGCGGCGAGGGCGATCTGGCGCGGGCCGAGGACCTCTTTATCCAGATGGGCTTTGGTCGGGTGGTGCGCACCACCGCCGACAACCATGACCGCATGATTGCCTACACCTCGCAGCTGGCCCATGTGGTCTCCAACGCCTACATCAAGAGCCCGGAGGCCACCAGCCACCGGGGGTACAGCGCCGGCAGCTATAAGGATCTGACCCGAGTGGCCCGGCTCAACCCCGGCATGTGGACTGAGCTGTTCCTGTCCAACCGGGAGCATCTGGCGCGGGAGCTGGACCTGCTGATGGAAAACCTCGCCGCCTATCGGGATGCGCTGGTGAAAGGGCACGAGCCGGAGCTTTACCGGTTGCTAGAAGATGGCAGCTTGCGCAAACAGCAGATTGATCGGGCCGAGCGGGACGACCGCCAATCGGCCCAAAAGAAGGCGAGCGCCATGCCCGTAACCCTGCAAGTCGTGTCCACACCCGAGCAGGTGGCGCGCATCGCCGAGGTCGCCCGGCAGGTGTGGCGGGAGTACTACACTCCGATTCTGGGCGAGCGGCAGGTCGCCTACATGTTGGAAAACCTGCAGAGCGCCAAAGCCATTGCCCAGCAAATTCGGGAGGGCCTGGTGTACTATCTTATCCTCAAGGACGGCGAGGCGGCGGGCTATACCGCCATCAAACCTCTGGAGGGCCGACTATTTCTGAGCAAGCTCTACGTGCTCGCGCCCTACCGAGGTCAGGGCGCGGCCAAAGCAGTGGTGGAGCGCTTCAAGGCGCTGACGCGCCAGATGGGCCTTTCGGGGATGTTCCTGACGGTCAACAGGCACAATGACGATTCGATTGCCGCCTATCAAAAAATGGGTTTTGTCAAGGAGCGCGAGCAGGTGGCCGATATCGGCGGCGGCTATGTGATGGATGACGATATCATGTTCTGGTCGGCGGCGCGCTGAGCCCGCGCTGCCAAGGGTTCCCTGGAATATGCGCTATGGGAAAAGCGCATGATAGAGCCGAGGTGAAACCGATGAGCAAGAAAAAGAGCTCGGTGAAGCTGCCCAAAGTGGTCCGCAAAATCATCGAGATTCCCCCGAGCCCCTCGGATCCCCTGGGCAGTTGGACGGGGAAACCCGCCAACCCCAAGGAAGTGCCCGTCCAGGACGCGGACGACCTCTAGGCCAAAAGCGCTCCCCGCCTGTCAGGCGAGGAGCGCTTTTGCTTTTTACTGGGCTCGTGCTATACTGTGCTGGAGGAGGGATTGCATGCTCAAAGAACTCCTGTGCGGCATGTGGGTGGCCATGAGCCTGGTTGGTTTTGCGGCGATGGGCGTGGACAAGGCCCGGGCTAAGCGCGGCGCTTGGCGCATCTCCGAGGCGCGCCTGATGGCGGTGGCCGCGCTGTTGGGCGCGCCCGGGGTCCTGCTGGGGATGCTGACTTTTCGGCATAAGATTCGCCATCCCAAGTTCCGCTTCGGGGTGCCGCTGTTGTTGGCGGCGCAGATTGCGCTGTTCTGTTGGATTGGAGGGGTGTTTCGTTGAAGCCGAAACGGGATGCTTTTGTGTGGACGGCGGAGGCGCTCTGTGGGGTGATCTGGTTGGCCATGTTGTTAATCACGGCTTTTTCCTATGCTTCGCTGCCGGGCACCGTTGCCATCCATTTTGACATGGCGGGCAACGCCGACGGGTGGGGTGGCAAGGGTACGCTGTGGTTGCTGGTGGTGTTTTCCCTGGTGCTCTACGGAATTCTCACCGCGGTGGGCAGCCGCCCGGCGCTCTGGAACGTCCCTGAACGCCGGCGGGAGGAGAACCGCAGGAAGGTTTATCAGCTCACCTTCCAGTTGCTCTCGGGGATCAAGTGTGTCCTGATGGGCATTTTTTGCTATACACAGGCGCTCGTCATCATCGGCGCCGAGCAGGGATATTGCCGCGTCGGTCCGGAATATGTCGGGGCGGTGATTCTGGTCGTTGCCGTGTCGCTGACGATCTATGCAATTCGGCTGCGCCGGATTGGCCCGTGAGCGGGGGCGGATCTGGTATGTCGCCGCCAAGGGGCGCTGCGATTTACGGGGAGGAGGAAAAGGATGAAGGCATGGGTCTATCAGGGAGCGGGACAGGCGGCGCTCGAGCAGCGCCCTTGGCCCCGCATCGAACAGGACACGGATGTGATTGTGTCGGTCACCCGATCGACAATCTGCACCAGCGATCTGCACATCCTCCACGGCGCAGTGCCCCGGGCTCAGCCCGGCGTTGTGCTGGGACATGAGTTTGTCGGTCGGGTGGAAGAGCTCGGCCGATCGGTGCGCGGTCTGCATGTGGGGGATCGCGTGGCCGCTAACTGCATCAGTTTCTGCGGGGAGTGCTGGTACTGTCGGCATGGTTTCATCAATAATTGCCAGCGGGGCGGCTGGCTGCTGGGATGCGCCCAGGATGGCTGTCAGGCCGAGGCGGTACGGGTGCCCTATGGGCAGATGGGGCTGACCCCCATTCCTGAGGACGTCAGTGATGAGCGCGCGCTGTTCGTGGGTGACATTTTGGCCAGCGGCTATTTTGGCGCGGAACTGTGCGCGATTCAACCCGGAGATACGGTAGCCGTCATCGGCGCAGGTCCGGTAGGCTTGTGCGCCATGCAGTGCGCTCGGCTGATGGGTGCGGGCCGGGTCGTTGCGGTGGACCTGCGCGCCGAGCGCTTGGCGCTGGCGCGGCGGCTGGGGCTGGCCGATGAGACGGCCCCGCCTGAGCGGGCGCGGGAGGTCGTAGACGGGCTGAGCGAGGGGCGGGGTGCGGACGGCGTCATTGAGGCCGCGGGCGGTGCGGGCAGTTTTGAGCTGGCCTGGCAGGTCGCCCGGGCCAACGCGGTGGTCGCGCTGGTTGCCATGTATGAGGGCGACCAGGTGTTGCCGCTGCCCCGGATGTATGGTAAGAACTTGATCTTCAAGACCGGCGGCGTGGACGCGGTGCACAGCGCCAGACTGCTCTCGCTCATCGCCGCCGGCCGGCTGAACACAGATTTTCTCATCACCCATCGCGGCTCCTTGGCGCGGATCGAACAGGGATATCGCACCTTCTCCGATCCTGCCGCCGCCTGCTTGAAATGGGTGGTCACGCCGTAAAGCGGACAGCCCGGAACGAAATGTTCCGGGCTGTCATGTTTGAACATCAAAAATTGTCCATCATCTCGCACAGGCAAGGGGAGAAGAGCGCTTCCAAGCGGTCGGCCTGATGATGTAGGGAGACGTCCGGCAGACCGGCGACCTGCTCAAGCGTCAGGCTGCCAAGCGCCAGATGGGTCAGCGCGCCGACGGACAGGGCGATGTCCGGTTCTTGCTGGCTGGGCTGCACGCCCAGCTGACCCCGCTCCCAGCAGACCTGATAGCGGCCCGTATTCTCGGGCAGATACCCATCCGCGACTTCCAGCACCACCCGGCCGCTGTCGTCGGGCGCGGGCATGGCCGCCAGCGCTCCGGGCACGCTGATCATTCGGGCCATGACGGGATGGGTCTGGGTTATCCGCGCATCCGTCAGGTCATTCAGACATCCCATGGCTGTGGCGGGCGGGGGTAGGCAAATCCTTAGCCGCTGCCGGATCCCACCCAGATTCCCCAAAAAGTGCAGCATACCCCGGCATCCTTCCAGGTCGACGAAGCAGAATTCTGTGGCCAGCAGGGTTTTGGGGTTGTCGGCATCGTCCTGGATGCGGGCGTAGGCCTTGGGCTGTCCCTGGCTGTCATACCAGAGATAGAGATACTGCCCCATCTGTTCAGGCTGGCAGTGGAGCGCCTCGCGCCAATGGGATGGCTCGCGGCGCAGCATCAGGTTGTATCGCCCGGCAAAATCCTCATACACCGCGCGGATATCGGCCTGCTGCCCATCCCCGGGGTGGTAGAGCCGACCGCTTCCCGAGCAGGCGCCGGTGGCCAAGTCCGCCAGGGCGACATTCACCTGCTGGCGGGCAAAGGCGCAGACGAAGTCGAACCTGCGGTAGTAGGGCACGCTGAAGGGCAACAGCGCCGCGAAAGATGCGCCCGCTCGGGCGGCGGCGCGCAGCGACTCGCGCAGCAGACTCGCCATCACGCCCTGGCGGCGATAGGATGGGTGGGTCACCACCGCGCCGACTGTGGCCAGCGCAATCGTGCTCCGGCGAAAGGTCATCTGGCGGGGCGTGAGGGCGAGCTTGGCGGCCAGATCACCCCGATCATCCAGGGCGCCCCACAGGGATTTGAGTTCCGGCGGATCCTCTGGCTCCTCCAGCTCCTCCTCGATGCCCATCGCGTCATAGGGATAGAAGAATCCCAGGGCGTCGAGCTGCTGGGCCGCGGCGTACTCGTTGCGGGTTAAAGGTCGATACAGCATATCGCACCTCCTGAAAAGTCGAATTTGGGAACAAAAAGGCGAATTGTTCGTCCAAATAGATGTGGCTCTTCCGTGATCATAGCAGAAAAACCAAAGGGTTTCAAACCGGTGCAGGCGATTTTGATTCATCAAAATGTCATATTTATACCGCGGGGATGGGCATTTTGCGTCATGGTCGGCAAAAAGTGTGTACGAAATATGAAATTTACCGTGATTTCTTGCGTTTTGTAATCGGCTCATGTATCATAAGGATACACCTTTGAGCCTGGATGAAACCTGTAAACAAGGAGCGTCGATATGGATATCTATCGCTACCTAAAACGCTTTTTTGATTTATTGTTCTCAGGGATCGGTTTGCTGTTGCTGGCGCCGTTGTTCTTGGTGGTTGCCATCATCATTGCCTGCGATAGCAAAGGACCGGTTTTTTTTGTGCACCAGCGGATGGGGCGAGATGGCGTGCCTTTCAATATCTATAAGTTCCGCACCATGGTGCAGGAGGCCCCCAAGGACATGGCGACTTCCCAGTTTCACAAGGCGGAGGACTTCATCACCCGGCCGGGCAAATGGCTGCGTCGGCTGAGCATCGATGAGCTGCCGCAGCTGATTAATGTCTTCAAGGGGGACATGAGCCTGATCGGGCCCCGTCCGGTGGTGTTGACCGAGAAAAACCTCATTCGGATTCGTCATGAGCTGGGTGCTGATCGGGTGCTTCCCGGGCTGAGCGGATGGGCGCAGGTGCATGGTCGGGATGACGTGGACTATCGGGCCAAGGCCAAGCTCGACGCCTATTATGCACAGCACATTGGCTTTGTCATTGATCTGAAGATCTTTTTCATGACAATCTGGTATGTGCTCACCGGCAAGGGTATCCGCGAGGGAAGCAGCGGCGACGACAGCGCCGCGGTCACCGCTCCGCTGATGAGCGCCCCCGAGACCGAGGAGACGGAGGAGACCGAGGATCAGGATCGGCAGCCTGTGCAGCGCCGGATGCAGCCCGTTTTGGAGACGAACGACCCCAAGCACTGAGGCGAATTGCGTCAGGGCGAGGTTGGAAGCACCACCTTTGGTTGGTGCTTTTTTCATGGGCATCAATCGGTGGACAGCCCCATATCCATAGGAGAAGGGGGTGACACCCATGACTGGTTCGGATCGAGCGATGCTGCGCAATCTATGCGGGCTTTTGGCCGTGCTGACCCTGACCGTCGGCGGTCTGCTGCTGGGCGTGCGCACCCTGCGCTTCACGGCCCCTTTTCTGTGCGCCAAAGCCTTGGCCATGGCGATGGAACCCTCCGTCGCCTGGATGGCGCGCCGACGGGTTCCCCGCAAGGTGGGCGCATGCATCGCCTTGCTACTGCTGACGGGCACGGCGGGCGTGGCGCTCTTTTTCCTCGTCAATCAGGCGGTGGGGCAGGGGCTCGCCTTGGTCCAACGCCTGCCGGAAATTTGGCCCGGTCTGCAGAGCCAGCTGGAGCGCTGGCTGGACGCCCTGTCCAGCGGGGTCAATCTGCTGCCTGCAGACCTAACGGCGGTCATCCAGCAGGCGCTGCGCAGCCTATTGGGCACCCTGGATAGCTGGGTGGCGGAAGTCGCCCAGGGCGCGTGGCGGACCGCCACGGCCTTGCCTGAAACCATGGCCTTTTTCATGTTTACCCTCATGGGGGCCTACTTCTTCTGTGCGGACCGGGAGACCATCGCCGGTTTTCTGCATCGGCAGCTGCCTCGCCGCTGGCTGCGGGCCATGCACCGCCTGCGCACCGAGCTGTTCCAAGTGATCTTTGGGTACATCAAGGCGCAGCTGACCATCCTTGGGATCGTTCTGATCATCCTGTGGGTCGGCTTGATGATCCTAAGGGTGGATTACGCGCTGGCGCTGGCGGGGATCATCGCTTTGGGGGACGCCCTGCCGTTTCTGGGCTCGGGAGCTTTCCTGCTACCCTGGGCGCTGGTGAGCTGGCTGGGCGGAAACCGTTACTTAGCGCTGGGCTTGGTCCTGGTTTACGGCGTCGTTTTCCTGACCCGCGAAGGTCTGGAGCCCCATCTGGTTGGCGGCCGGATAGGCCTGCACCCGCTGGTTACCATGATTAGCATGTTTGCCGGGTTGAAACTCTGGGGATTCTTGGGTATGATCTTCGGTCCGGTCTGCCTCTTGCTTTTACGCTGTGTCCTGGGGTATTATACAAAGGGGCGTACCCTGTCCCAGCTGTTGACAGCGCCGCCCCGCAAAGCAGACGCAGGAGGACGAATATCATGATCAAATGGCCGAACTTGCCCGAGGATATCCGGGTCAAACGCCTTGCGCCGCCGAGCGTGCGGCCGGTGCCGGTCGTGATGGACACGGACACCTACAATGAGATCGATGACCAGTTTGCGGTTGCCTATGCCCAGCTCAGTCCGCAGATCGATCTGAGAGCGGTCTATGCGGCGCCCTTTTTCAATGGCCGTTCCACCGGAGCGGCCGACGGCATGGAGAAGAGCTATCAGGAATTGCTGCGCCTGCTCAAGCTGATGGACAAGTCCCCCGAGGGTTTTGCCTTTCGCGGCTCCGATCGGTTTATGGCCTTCTATGAGGACGCGGTCGACAGCCCCGCCGTGCGCGATTTGATTGCCAAGGCCATGGCCATGCCCGAGGATCAGCCGCTGTATGTGCTGACCATCGGCTGCCCGGTCAACGTCTCCTCGGCGCTGCTGATCGAGCCCAAGCTGGTGGAGAAGATCGTGGTGGTCTGGCTGGGGGGCAACGCCACCCAGGGCTGGCCCGAGGCGCGTGAATTTAACCTGATGCAGGACCTGTATGCCAGCCAGATTCTCTTTGACAGCGGCGTGCCCCTGGTCCTGCTGCCTTGTATGCCGGTGGTGTCCCAGCTGGCCACGACGCTGCCGGAATTGGAGCATTACCTGGGCGACAGCTCGCCGCTGGGGCAATATCTTTACCGCAACGTCGCTGAATATGCCCCGGAGAAGCCCGAAGATCGCTTCTGCTGGAGCAAGGTTATCTGGGACCCGGTGACGGTTGCTTGGTGCCTGCAGCCCCGAGCGACGCCGCAGAAACTGGTGCCCGCGCCATATCTGGAGCCCTCGATGCGCTACAGTTACGATGCCCGGCGGCACCTTATGGCAGAGGTCACCTTTGTGGACCGGGACGCGATCTTTCGGGAACTCTTTGGCCTGTTGGGCGCGCAACGTTAAAAGCCATATACGAGTCAAGCCAGGAGCGCATAGCCACGCTCCTGGCTTTTTGAAGGGGAGGAGAGGCAATGCGGATTGTCCGGGTCACGGCGGAGAACTATGCGCTTTTTTCTGACATGGTTTATGCCCGCGTCCACGGTTTTCAGCGCCCGGAGGAGGAGCAAGGTCAGCTTCGCCCCGAGGATGCTGGTTCTCTGCGCGCATTGGAGGACCCGAACCTGACGGTCTACGCGGCGATGGCGCAGGGACGTATGGTGGGATGGATTTCCCTGGTGTTCATGCCCAAGCTGAGTCGCTGGCAGGGCGCGGGCGCGCTCTACGTGGATGAGCTCTATGTGGAGCCCGCGTTTCGCCGACAGGGAATTGCCCGTGCGCTAATGGTCTGGGCGGATCGGCGGGCGAAGACTCTGGGCACGGCTTGCCTACGGCTCTACGTCAACCTTGAGAATCCCGCAGCAAAGGCGCTCTACGCCAGTATGGGCTATCTGGAACGGGGTTCCGCTGATTTCATGGAAAAGTCACTGGATGGATAGCATTTTCCTTTTTGGGCATAACCTGGTATAATGAGGACATGCATTTCATCAAAGGAGGGGAGAACCATGGAACGAGCGCCTGAGCGACTCTATCTGGTGGTGCCCTGCTATAATGAGGAGGCTGTGCTGCCGGAAACCAGCAAACGTTTGCTGACAAAGCTGGCTGGCATGGCGGAGAGAGGTTTGATCCGCGAGGATAGCCGGATTTTATTTGTCAACGACGGCTCCAAGGATCGCACCTGGGAGTTGATCGAACAGCTGCATCACGACCATGCGCAGGTTGAAGGCCTCAAGCTCTCGCGCAACCGGGGGCATCAGAACGCGCTGCTGGCGGGGCTGATGATGGCCAAAGAGCGGGCGGATATGGTGATCTCGTTGGATGCGGATCTGCAGGATGATGTCGATGTCATCGATCAGTTCGTCGAGGCGTACTATGCGGGCAACGATATCGTCTACGGCGTGCGCTCCAGCCGTCAGACGGACACGGCTTTCAAGCGGGGCACGGCGAATTTTTTCTACAAGTTCATGAAGCTCTTAGGGGCGGATGTGATTGAGAATCATGCGGATTACCGCCTGATGAGCCGCCGCGCCCTGGAGGGCTTGGCGCAATATCGGGAGGTCAATCTCTTCCTGCGGGGTATCATCCCGCTGATCGGTTACCCTTCCACCACCGTCGCTTACGAGCGGCATGAGCGTTTTGCTGGGGAGAGCAAATATCCTCTGAAGAAGATGTTGGCGCTGTCTTTCGATGGGATCACCTCCTTCAGCGTCAAACCCATTCGATTTATCGTGCTGTTGGGTTTTCTGATGGCGTTGGTGGGCGTTGCGGTTTTCGCCTACATCTTGGTCGTCAAGATCCTTGGCCATGTGGTCGGCGGGTGGACCAGCTTGATCGCTTCCATCTGGCTCCTGGGCGGGGTCCAGCTGCTATGCTTGGGGGTTATCGGCGAGTATATCGGCAAAATCTACAACGAGACGAAGGCGCGCCCAAGGTTTATCGTAGAAAAATCGCTGATCGCCGATGAGGACAAAGAAACGAGTCTATGAGACGCATATGTGGCTAATTTGTTGTACAGAATGAAAAGGTTCATCCATTTGGATGAACCTTTTCATTCTTGGAAAGCGTTTAGTGGTATAAATCAACATTCTGACCAAAATTGATCCTCAATAAATAGATAATAAATCCAATATTGACAAGATATTATAATCAAAATATAATTGGGCCAGATCAAGAAGATCGGGGGGAAGGTCATGTCCGCAGAGTTTAGACGTTCGCTGTTTTCATGGCCAATGTTGGTTTCGATCCTCCTGATGGCGTTTTGCTTTTTATATGGCAATAGTGGTTTGATTTTTGATATGAATTATGTGCGGCATCCAGAGACCAATGTGTTTGTTTATTTTGCGGATTCTCGATATGGTTCTTTCATGTCGCGCTTTGCCCCCCTGCTGTGTGTCCTGCCGGTGGCGGCCAATTTTGCCGATGATTACCGCAGCGGTATGTTTCCCCTGATGATCCAGCGGGAGGGTTTGAATCGCTATCTATGGCACAAAATCTTGAGCGCTTGGCTGACGGGTACTTTGTCCTATACAGCGGCGATGCTGATGGCGGTGGCGATCCAGTATGGTTTTGCGGGTCCGATGCATCCTGGGGAATGGGAGACCATGGTGCAGAATTATGCTGTTGATTCTCGATATTTTGAGGGAATGTGGAAGCCGGTTTTCGGAGAAGGACATTATATCCGCCTCATGGTCCTAATTTGTTTCCATGATGGCCTATATGGCGGAATCTGCGCGATGATCGCCCTGGCGGCTTCCGCGATCTATCCCAACCGTTATGTGGCACTGGCCAGCCCTTTTTTAGTCACCTTGTTGGATCAGGTGATCCGTGTTCTAATTCCTATGGATTGGAACTGGATACTATACACAGGTGGATTGCTCTTCTCGGTGCGTGCAGATTACATTGACCTTCATGATTTGTTGATTACTCCATGGGTTTGGAGTGGAATCTGCATTGTGCTGTTTGTGTGGCGGGTAAGGAGGCGGGTGCGCGATGGTGAGTTTGCGTAACGGATGGCAGATCGCCGGGTACAGCCTGTCAATGCAGCGGGATCAGGCGCGCACATGGGTCGCCTTTGTGCTGATGACCTTGCTCAGCGTGCAGAGCGTCGGCAAGTGGTATACCCTGAGCCGCGCGTTGGAGGGACCGGTTCAACTGGCAGAACCGATGGTGCTCTGGTACAATGGGCTGTTTACGCCGTTCATCCTCTTCGCCGCGCTGTTTCTGGTGCTGTGCGATGCGCCCTTCTACACGCGGTTTGACAGTTGGATGTTGGTGCGCGCCAGTCGGAAAAGCTGGTATGCTGGCAAATGCCTGGAGATTTTAGGGCTTTGCACTTGCTACATTGTGGTGACGACGGGGGTCGGTCTGCTGGCCAGCATACCGATCGGCTATGGCGCGAACCGCTGGAGCCTTGTGCTCCAGCAGGCAATCCAAGACACCTTTCAGCTCAACAGTGGTGTTGACTTGGGGACCACCGTCACAGGAAACGTGTTGTTCGCCGCCTACCCTTGGGGGACGCTCGTCCGTCAGGCACTGCTTTTTATCGCCTACGGCACTCTGCTGGGAATGTTGACGTTGGTGCTCAATATTGCCTTCCGCCGGTTGATTGGCACTGGATTGGCCTTCCTATTGCACACCGCGGCCTCCCTGGCGGAGACGCTCAAGATCACCCAAATCCAGGCGGTGAATCCGGCGCGCTGGATGATGCTTCGCAATATGGATGCGCAGCAGATGTGGGGCGGGAATACTTTCCTTGGCGCTCTGTGCGGTTTGCTAGCGGCAGCGGCGGTTCTGGCGATTGTTGGGTATTGGATTTTCCGCCGCGTGGACATGGAGCGTGAAAAAACATGAGGCGAAAGATTGGCGGGTGGGGGTATGAACTGGTAGGGTTGTTTCCACCGCGCGGGGTGATTCTCGCGCTGATAGCGACGCTCCTATCAGCCGCTGCGGCGGCAAAACCGCTCTTCGATCCGTTTTTGTCCGGCGTGGAAGTTGAGGTCACATCCGAAAATCTGTATACCCTGGGCAATGCCTTTTCCTATGCCTTTGGCGGTCTGCTCCGAGAGCAGTCGGCGACCCTGTGGGTTTTCGTCTACCTACTGATGATCTTTCCTATCCATATCTTCATTGGCGCGTATCTCAGCCGGGATGGCTGGCGGTGGCAATGGTGGCTTGCCCAGCGCAGCGGGGGTATTTGGTCCTGGTGGAGCCGCAAAGTCGGCGTCGTTTTGACAGGCGCGCTGCTCTACCGCAGTTTGCAGATGGCGCTGTGTCTGCTGATCGGGGCTTGCGTACTGCCTGTGGATTTTGCCCCTCATGGGTTGCGCGTTTATGGGCAGATCGTTCTGGTCAATCTGCTGAGCACCATCCTCTTTGCGATGCTGCAGCTGTCGCTGCAGACGCTCATGGCGGATTTGCGGTGGCCCTTGGTGATCTTGCTGGGCTGCTGGTTGGGCGGATTTGCCCTCGAACAGTATCGGCTGTTTCCCATATCCGCCCAGTGGCTGCCAGGACTTTGGGGACATTTTCGCCAGAGCCTTGAGGGGGGAGACTCCCTTGGATTCTCCATCGGGGGAACCGGCCTGATCGAGTTGGCAAGCGTTGCCCTTCTCTATATCGCATCGGGCGCTCGGATTCGCCGCGTGGGCATCGCGCAGATGCAGGGGAGAACACACTGAAAGGGGAGACAACGATGGCGCAGGAAGAACACGGGGCTTATGTGCGGGTGCAAGCAGTTTCCAAATCCTTCGGGGATGCGCAGGTCCTGCATGCGATCAGCGTGGACTTTGAACGGGGAAAAATCCATGGTCTCATTGGAAAAAACGGATCGGGCAAAACCGTGCTGCTCAAGTGTATCTGCGGCCTGCTCCGCCCCACTCAGGGAGCTATTCTCGTCGATGGGAAGCAGGTGGGGAAGGACATGGACTTCCCTCAGAGCATGGGGATGATTATCGAGAGCCCAGGGTTTCTGCCCTACTATAGCGGCCGGAGAAACCTGGAGATCCTGGCCAGCTTGCGCCGCAAGATCGGCAAGGCGCAGATCGCACAGGTGATGCAACAGGTGGGCCTCGACCCCAACAACCGAAAGGGCGTGGGCAAGTATTCCATGGGGATGCGGCAACGGCTGGGAATCGCCCAGGCGGTCATGGAGGACCCGGACTTGCTCATCCTTGACGAACCGATGAACGGGCTGGACAAACAGGGGATTGCTTGGGCGCGAGCGTTCTTTGCCCAGCTGCGCGATCAGGGAAAGACCTTGATCATGGCCAGCCATTCCGCCGAGGATGTGGCGACCCTGTGCGATACGGTGCACGAGATGGAAGGCGGCGTGTTGACGGAGGTCGCTCCCCAAATGTGATTGAGCTTTCCCGCAAGCTGACAGCGGGATGGGTCCCAGGATAAACGGTGTGTTCCCGGGAAGATGGGGATATGGCGAAACATTTTCTTCTTGGGCGCGCCAGCCGCGCCCATTTCTCATCTTTGGAAGTCACGGAGGGATCGTTCATGTTAAAACGGGCTTGCCGATGGATCGGGGGGATGACCGCGGTCGCGCTCGGCTGCTGCGCCTGCCAGGCGGCGCCGCCCGCCAGCGCGTACAACGAGAAATTGAGCGCTGCGCAGACCACGGAGGCGCCTAAGGAGGAGGCCTGGGAGGGATACGTCCCCTACGACAACCGCGAGCCCTTCCGCGCGACGCTCAGCAACGGCGCATATCAGTTGTCCATCGACGCTGATGTGGTGGCTACGCGCGCGCCGCAGTACTACACGCTGCGTGTTGAAATCGCACCCTGGGAGGAATCCTCCCGACGGGAACTGGTGACGGGCTTCTTTGGCGATACGCCCTACGAGGCCAAGGAGATACCTCGCGAGCCCGGCGTCACCAATTATGAGTACAACGCGCTTGTGCCTGGCGCGAATGGGCTGTATCCGCGGGTGGTGTTTTCAGGGTACAACAATGGTCCAGTTGTTCTGTGGTCGAAGAAAGGGAAGCAGAAAGATTTTGGTCCCAATATCACGTCGTGGCCTTTGTGGACAGTGTCGGAGATCGAGGGCGTGTTCGGCCCTGAGTGGGAATCGCTCTCCCGGCAAGCCTACGAGAAACTGGTGCAGTGGGGCATCGCGGATCGCTACGGGGTCAGCGACCGAGAGCTGCTCGCCTACTATTATGACGACCTCGAAGGGGGCGTTCCCGCCGCATTCTTCTTTTTCCCGCGCACCTACGAAGGCGTTCCCGTGTACCCGGTCAATAACGGCTATCTATTGCTAGGGGATCATATCGCTTACAAAGACTTGATGGAAGGTACCGGTAGCTTTCAGGGCGAGGGTATCCAGATCGTGTATGGGAAGGGCGACTTCTGGGGGTTCCAGATTCAATCGACGCGCGAGCTCTCCCGAGAGCCGGTGACGCTCTTATCCTTCTCAGAGGTCATGGCGGCCTTGCAGGAGCAGCTGCTAGTCCATCCGCCGCTTGCGCTGAAAGACGGGCGCTATCAGCCCACAACCATCACGCGCGTCGCCCTGGCTTACTGCGGCATTCCAATCTCCGACGACAAGGGTTTTGCTACGCAGCTGGAGTATCGGCCGCACTGGGTGTTCTCCAATGGGGTTGATGGGAATGATGGGTATGCCTATACCATCTATATCGACGCAGTGACCGGCGAGGCGCGACGGATCGAATGATTCGCGCGACAGCGTGGAATACGCAAAAGGGCGCGCTGCATATTGCAGCGCGCCCCGTGTTTGTCCACGATCAGCGGAAGTAATCCACACCCGCAGCGAAGAGGCCCTGGTCTTTGTCGCCGGGGATGTTTTTGAGCAAATTCTCGCCGGCGCGCTCGGAATGGCCCATTTTGCCCAGAATGCGGCCGTCGGGGCTGGTGATGCCCTCAATGGCGCAGACCGAGCCGTTGGGGTTCCAGGTGATGTCCATGGAGGGGTTGCCCATCTCGTCCACATACTGGAAGGCGATCTGCCCGTTCTCGGCGAGCTGGCGCACATGGGCCTCGTCGGCCACGAAGCGCCCCTCGCCGTGGGAGAAGGCCACGGCGTGCACATCGCCGACCTGGCAGTTGGCCAGCCAGGGCGACTTGACCGAGGCGACCTTGGTGTAGGCCAGGCGGGAGATATGCCGGCCCAGGGTGTTGAAGGACAGGGTCGGGTCGTCCGGCAGGACCTCGCCGATGCGGCCGTAGGGCAGCAGGCCCAGCTTGATCAGCGCCTGGAAGCCGTTGCAGATGCCCAACATCAGGCCGTCGCGCGCCTCCAAAAGCTTGGTGAGCTGCTCGAAGATCTTGGGGTTGCGCAGGGTGGTGGCGATGAACTTGCCCGAGCCGTCGGGCTCGTCGCCGCCGGAGAAGCCGCCGGGCAGCATAACAATCTGGCTGTTGGCCACGCCCTGGGCCAGACGGTCGATGGTGTCCTCGATGCCCTGGCTGGACAGGTTGTTGACGATGACGATCTGGGCAATGGCCCCGGCCCGCTCAAAGGCGCGGGCAGTGTCCACCTCGCAGTTAGTGCCCGGGAACGCGGGGATCAGCACCCGCGGTTTGGCGACCTTGACTGGCGAGAAGTGCGCGCGCTGGGTGCAGGGGGGCACCGTCACCTGAACGGAGGCGTCGGCCTCAGCGCGGTTGGAAAAGATATCCTCCAGCACATTCATATAGATGTCCCGCAGCTCATCCAGGCAGAGCCGCTTGCCATCCAGGGCGATGATCGGCTCCTGGGTGGTTGTGCCGAGGTACTCGGCCCCCTTCGGCGCGGCGGTATCCGCATCCAACGCGAGGATCAGGTCGCCCGCGGCGGCCGCGAAGAGCGCCTGCGCGCTGGGGGCGCGATCAAAGGTGAAACCGATGCGGTTACCCAGGCCCATGCGCACGATGGCCGCGGCCATGCCGCCCTCATGCACCACCGAGGCGGCGCGCAGCGCGCCCCGCTGGGCCAGGGAATAGACCGCGCGGTAATTGGCCTTGAGCGCCTCCCAGTCGGGCAGCAGGCTGTCGGTATCGACCGGCACGCTCAGGCGGTAGACTGCCAGGTTGGGGGAGGTGAACGCGGCCGAGACCGTGCCCGAGGCGGTGGTGGGCACGATGGCAAAGCTAACCAGGGTAGGGGGCACATCCATCTCCTGGAAGGAGCCGGACATGCTGTCCTTGCCGCCGATGGCAGGGGTGCCCATCTTGTCCTGGGCCAGCAGCGCGCCCAGCAGGGCGGCGGCGGGCTTGCCCCAGCGCTCGGGCTTATCATACAGCCGCTCGAAATACTCCTGGAAGGTCAGGCGACTCTTGAGGGGGTCGGCGCCCAGGGCCGCCAGCTTGCTCAGCGACTCGACGACCGCGTAGACCGCGCCGTGGAAGGGGGAGAACCGCGCCAGGGCGGGGATATAGCCGTAGGCCATGGCAGTGGCGGTATCGGTGGAACCGGTGAGCAGGGGGATTTTGGCGACCATGCCCTCCTCGGGGGTGAGCTGATACTTGCCGCCGAAGGGCATCAGCACGCTGCCCGCGCCGATGGAGCCGTCGAAGCGCTCAGCCAGGCCCTTCTGGCTGCCCACCTGCAGGCGGCCCAAGTTGGCCTTGAACGCCTCGGTCAGGGACAGATTCTCCAGGCAAGCGGGCACCTGGCCGCGGTAGTCATCCGCGCGATTGGGGGCGACGATCTGCGCCTCGGCCACCTGGGTCACGCCGTTGGTGTCCAGGAAAGCGCGAGAGATGTCCACCACCTGCTGATCGCGCCAGTGCATCACCAACCGGGGTTCGGCCGTGACGGTGGCGACCGCAGTAGCCTCGAGGTTCTCGGCCTGCGCCGCGGCGATGAAGGTCGCCACGTCCTGGGGATCGAGCACCACGGCCATGCGCTCCTGAGACTCGGAGATAGCCAGCTCTGTGCCGTCCAGACCCTCGTATTTCTTGGGGACCTTATCCAGGTCGATGGTCAGGCCGTCGGCCAGCTCGCCGATGGCCACGCACACGCCGCCGGCGCCAAAATCATTACAGCGCTTGATCAGGCGGCTGACTGCTGGATTGCGGAACAGCCGCTGCAGTTTGCGCTCGGTGGGGGGATTTCCCTTCTGCACCTCGGCGCCGCAGGTCTCGATGGAGGAGGCGTCGTGGGCCTTGGAAGAGCCGGTGGCCCCGCCGCAGCCGTCGCGACCGGTGCGCCCGCCCAGCAGCACGATCACATCCCCGGGCACGGGTTGCTCGCGCACCACATTGGCCTTGGGGGAAGCGCCCACCACCGCGCCAATCTCCAGGCGCTTGGCCACATAGCCCTCGTCGTAGAGCTCCACAACCTGGCCGGTGGCCAGGCCGATCTGGTTGCCGTAGGAGCTATAGCCGTGAGCCGCGCCGGTGGTGATGGCGCGCTGGGGCAGCTTACCGGGCAGGGTGCGCTCAAAGGGCGTGCGGGGATCGCCTGATCCGGTCACGCGCATGGCCTGATAGACATACGCCCGGCCCGACAGGGGATCGCGGATCGCGCCGCCCAGGCAGGTGGCCGCGCCGCCGAAGGGCTCAATCTCGGTGGGGTGGTTATGGGTCTCGTTCTTGAACTGGACCAGCCAGGTCTCCTCCACGCCGTCGATGATCACCGGAACTTCGATGGAGCAGGCGTTGATCTCCTCGGACTCGTCCAGGTCGTCAAGGCCGCCCCGGGCCTTGATGAGCTTGCCGCCCAGGGTGCCCATGTCCATCAGGGTGACCGGCTTGGGCTGCCGACCGGCATAGACCTGTTCGCGCGCGGCGAAGTACCCCTCCAAGGCGCGCTGCAGGGTGGGCGCCAAGTCGCCGCCGGTGACGGTGATCTTGTCCAGCCGGGTGAGGAAGGTGGTATGGCGGCAATGATCGGACCAGTAGGTATCAATCACCTTCAGCTCAGTCAACGTCGGGTCGCGATGCTGTTCATTTTGAAAATAGTCGCGCACGAAGCAGAGGTCCGCCACCGTCATGGCAAAGCCCATCTGCTTCCAATACTCCGCAACGGCCGCGTCGTCCATAGCGGTCAGCGGGACATCGGGGATGGGAGCGGGATCGGTCAGCGCCATGTCCAAGGTGTCGGGCTTGTCCATGGCGGCCAAGCGGGACTCCACGGGATTGATGCAGTAGGCCTGGATCTTGACAAATTGTTCATCGGTCAGCGCGCCCTTGAGGGCGACGACCTTGGCGGTGCGCACCTGGGGCCGATCCCCCTGGGTGAGCAGCTGCACGCACTGGGCGGCGGAGTCCGCCCGCTGGTCATATTGGCCGGGCAGGTATTCCATGGCGAACACCCGGTCCTCAGGATCGACGGGCAGGGTCTCATCGTAGATGTCGTCCACATTGGGCTCGGAGAGGATGGTGGTGCGGGCCAGGGCATACTCCTCGGCGGTGATGCCCGACAGATCATAGCGGTTGATCAGCCTTAGGGACGTAATTTGACGATAGCCCAACTGGGTCTGTATTTCACTCAACAGGTGCTTGGCTTCTACATCGAAACCGGGTTTTTTCTCCACGAACAGACGCAAAACCTGGGTCAAGATCCTGCACTCCCTTTCAAACAGTCAAATCCACTCAGATTATAGCGGAATATCGAGACAAAAGCAACAAAGTCCGTACAATAAAAAGCGGTTACGGGAGAAACGTTCGGTTATTTGACGCTGTTAAAAAAGCTGAAACGGGTGTAAAATAATTCTATCTACTTTATTAAGAAAAGAAGGTATACGCACCATGCAAGCAACCCAGGTACAGATCGTGCTCTCCAGTCATGTCAATGGAATCGGTAGGCTCTTTGGCGGCCAGCTGATGAGCTGGATCGACGTCACCGGCGCGGTGGCGGCCCGCCGCTTCTGCAAAAGCGAGGTGGTCACCCTGACGGTGGACCGGCTACAGTTTTTTAAGGGCGTGCGCATGAACCAGACCCTGGAGCTCGACGCGCGGGTGACCTGGGCTGGACGCACCAGCATGGAGGTTCGGGTGGATACCTATGTGGACCCCCTGACCGGCGAGCGCGAGCTGGTCAACCGGGCGTATCTGGTGTGCGTGGCGGTGGACCGACACGGCAACAAGGTGGCGGTTCCCCCCTTCGTGCCCCAGACCGAGGAGGAAATCCAGGAGTATGAGGCGGCCAAGCAGCGGCGGGCTCTGCGCCTCGCCGAAGCCGGGCGATGAAAAAGGCGGACTGGAGGCTGATCGTTGGGCTGGGCGCGGCGGCGCTGATCGCCCTGGCGACGGTGGGCTTTCTCAGCCGCGGTGCGGGCGGCAGGGCCCGCGTCCTGGTTTCCGGACAGGAGGTGGCGGTTCTTCCGCTGGACCGGGACGCCCGCTATGCGCTGCCTCACAACACCGTGGTGGTCTCCGGCGGCGAGGTGTATATGGAATCGGCGGACTGTCCGGACCAGCTCTGTGTCCGGCAGGGACGGCGTCATCGAGCCGGGGAGCAGATCATCTGTCTGCCCAACCAGGTTGCGGTAATCATTGAGGGCGCGACGGACGGCGGCGTGGACGCTGTCGCTCAGTGAGGAGGGGTCAGGATGTGGCGTCGTTTTCGGTGCGTCTGTGCGCTGGGATTGGCGATTGGCCTGCTGCTGAGCGGTTGCCAGCCTCAACCCCTCACCAAGAGCGCCTATGCCCTGGACACCTATTGCGCCGTCACCCTGCAGGGTGGGCGGGAGGCCACCCTGGACAGCGCTATGGGCCTGTTGACCTATTACGATAATCTCTTCTCCGCCACCCGTCAGGGCAGCGATATCTACCGGCTCAACCACGCTCAGGGGCAGCCGGTGGCCGTCAATCAGGAGACCTATGAGCTGCTGGCTTTCTGCATCCAAATGCATGCGCTCAGCGATGGCGCGTTTGATATCACCTTGTATCCCGTCTCCCAGCTGTGGGATTTTAAGAGCGGCGCGGCGGCGCTGCCCGACCAGCAGGACATCGCCCGGGCGCTGACCCGGCGGGGCATGGATCAGATCCACCTGCTGCCGGACGGCCAGGTGCAGCTCTCCGGCGGGGCCCAGATCGATCTGGGCGGCGTGGCCAAGGGGTATATCGGCATGCGCATGGCCGAGCAGATTGGCCAGGACGGCTCGGTGGCCAGCGGGGTGTTGGACCTGGGCGGCAATATCCAGTGCCTGGGGGAGAAGGCCGACGGCGCGCCCTTCGTGGTGGGGATCAAGGACCCGCTGCAGCCGGAGCGGTTGCTGGGCCGGGTGCAGGTGCCGGGGGGCGTGGCGGTGATCACCAGCGGCGTCTACGAGCGCGGCTTCGACCTGGATGGCGTGCGCTATCATCACCTGCTGGACCCGCAGACTGGCTATCCCGCTCGCAGCGGCCTGGCCGCCGTGACGGTGGTATGCGGCGATGGGGCCATGGCGGACGCCCTGAGCACCGCGCTGTTCGTGCTGGGCGAGGAGCGGGCCGCCGCGCTGCTGGAGCGGCTGGAGGGCGTGGAGGCCCTGCTGGTGCGCGAGGACGGCTCGGTGCGCGCCACGGCCGGCCTGGCGTACACCCCCGAAAATTGACCCTTGCAACCCGGCTGGCTCCCTGCTAGGATGGAGCCAGGAGGCGCGGGTCGCGCCGGAAAGGAAGCGCTTGACAATGGTAGATGTGATTCGGGTTCCCGATCAGGTACAGGTGCTGATTGATGACCGCTGGAAGCGCATGCGCAAAACCGGCGAAGGGGAGTTCTTCGCCGAGATGACCGATGTTACCTTGACCTGCAAGGTGGAGGGCGACGGGCTCAGGCTGCGCATGACCGCGCCCAAGACCCCGGTGGAGCGGTTGCATATCCGTTTTGCGGGCGACATGCCCCAGAGCTGCCGCATCCTCTGCGACGCGTGGGAGCGGGGTTACGGCGAGCTGGGCTGGGGCTGTATCCGCCCCGAGCAGGTGCTGCCCTGGTATTTCATGGTCAACGCCCAGGACGCCACCTGGGGCGTCGGCGTCAAGACCCAACCCGGGGCGATGTGCTACTGGCATGCCGACCCCCACGGCGTGACCTTGACCTTGGACGTGCGCTCGGGCGGCGACGGCGTGCTGCTGGGCAACAAGGCCCTGGAGCTGTGCACCGTGGTCAGCTATCGCAGCGCGGCGGGGGAGAGCGCTTTTGCGGCAACCCGCGCCTTATGCCAAAAGATGTGCGAGCATCCTCTGAGCGCGGGCGGCCCGGTGTACGGCGGCAACAACTGGTACTATGCCTATGGCAAGAGCTCTCAAGCGGAGATCAAGGAGGATACCTTGCGGGTCAAGGCGCTCGCTCCCCAGGAGGGGGCGATGCCCTTTATGGTCATCGACGCCTGCTGGCAGACCGGTACGGTGGATACCAACCCCGCGGCGGGTTGCGCCGGCGGGCCCTATCTGGAGGGCAACGCCGATTTCCCGGATATGCCCGGCCTGGCGGCGTGGATGTGCGCCCGGGGGGTGCGCCCGGGAATTTGGATGCGGCCTTCCTTGGTGCAGCAGTATCTGCCTGAGCGCATGGTGCTGCCCCGCAACCGCTTCCCCGGGGACAATTTGGGCATGGTGCTCGACCCGACGGTGCCTGAGGCGCTGGATTGGACCCGGCAGGACATCGCCCGGCTATCGGGCTGGGGCTATGAGCTGATCAAGCACGATTTCTCCACCAACGATATCCTGGGCGGCTGGGGCTTCATGTACGGCCCGAACGTCACCCGCAAGGGCTGGCACTTCCATGACCGCTCGGTGACCACGGCTCAGGCGCTGATCAACCTCTACCGCGCCATCCGCGAGGGCGCGGGGGAGAAGACCCTGATTCTGGGCTGCAACGCGGTGGGTCATCTGGGCGCGGGCCTGTTCAACATGCAGCGCACCGGCGACGACACCAGCGGCCGCGAGTGGGAGCGCACCCGGAAGATGGGCATCAATACCCTGGCCTTCCGCATGGCGCAGCACGGCACCTTCTTTGACGTGGATGCCGACTGCGTCGGCCTGACCGATCAGGTTCCCTGGGCGCTCAACAGCCAGTGGCTGGACCTGCTGGCCCGCAGCGGCACCCCGCTGTTCGTCTCGGCGGACCCCAAGGCCATGGGCGATGCGCAGAACAAGGCGGTCAAGGCGGCCTTCGCCCGCGCGGCCCACGAGCAGCCCCTGGGCGAGCCCTTGGATTGGTTCGACACCTCCTGCCCGGAGCATTGGCGCTTTGGCCAGGAAGAAAAGCGGTATGATTGGTACGGCGACGGCCTGTCGGTTTGCATGCATTGACAGAATCCGCAACAGCCTGTACAATAGTTCCCGACTCGGAGGGCAAATTTTGCCGGATAAGAGCAGCCGCTTTTATCCGGCTTTTTTGTGGAGAGGGAGCGATCTAGATGGGCAAAAGTCTCGAGATGGATCTGACGAAGGGCTCGATCACCCGCAACCTGTTGGTGTTCAGCCTGCCTTTTTTGGGGGCGAATCTGGTTCAGTCCCTGTATTCGCTGGTGGACATGATGATGGTGGGCTGGTTTTCCGACGCGGGCGGCATCGCGGGCGTGTCGGTGGGCGGTTCGCTGAGCATGACGGTCAACTCCCTGGTCTCGGGCGTCACCATGGGCGGCACGGTGCTCATCGCCCAGTACCTGGGCGCCAAGAAGCGCGATGAACTGGTGCAGATCATTGGCACAATGCTGACCACCTTCGCCATCGCCGCGGTGGTGCTCATGGGGATCATGTTGGCGGGCGCCGGCAGTTTCTTGCGCCTGATGCGGACCCCGCCGGAGGCCTTTGGGCCGGCGCGGGACTATGTGGTCATCTGCACCTTAGGCATGGTCTTCATTTTCGGCTACAACGCCATCAGCGCGATCCTGCGGGGGATGGGCGACTCGCGCAGCCCGCTGATTTTTATCGCCGTCGCCTGCGTCACCAACATCGTCCTGGACGCGCTGTTTGTGGGCGGCTGGCGCTTGGGCGCGGCGGGCGCGGCCATTGCCACGGTCATCGCCCAGGCCTTGAGCATGGTGCTCTCGATCGTCTACCTCAAGCGCCGGGAGTTCATCTTCGCCTTCCGATTGGCCAATTTCAAGCCCCACGCTGACAAGGTCAAAGCCCTGCTCAAGCTGGGACTACCCATCTCCCTGCAGGAGACCATGGTGCACTTCTCCTTTATGTTCATCACCACCCTGGTTAACACCTTCGGCGTGTCGGCCGCGGCGGCGGTGGGCATCGCCGGCAAGTTTGAGGGCTTTGCTATGCTGCCCGCCACCGCCCTGAGCTCGGCGATCGCCTCCATGGCCGCCCAGAACATCGGCGCGGGCCTGCACGAGCGGGCCTATCGCACGATGAAAACCGGCATCGCCATCGCCTTTGGGGTGTCGCTGATTTTCTTCGCCTGGGCGCAGATCAGTCCAGCCTCGGTTCTGGGCATCTTCCAGGCGGATGAGGAGGTCATCGCCGCGGGCGCTTCCTATCTGCGCGCCTTCAGTTTCGATTTTATGGCGGTGGCCTTCGTCTTCTGCATGAACGGCTTTTTCAACAGCTGCGGGCGCACCACCTTCACCATGGTTAACTCGCTGACGGCGACCTTTCTGGTGCGCGTGCCCATGGCGTATGTGTTGGGCAAAGCATTGGGGATGGGCATCTTCGGCATCGGTTTGGCCGCGCCGCTGGCCTCGCTGGTGAGCATCCTGATGGGGTTTGTCTATTTCAGGAGCGGCCGTTGGCGCGGGGCGCAGCTGGTATAGCGCTAAAAACCCGCCCGCCGGGGTTCCGGCGGACGGGTTTTCTTTTGATCAAGCCAGTTCAAAACAGCAGACCTCCTGGGAGGCGTTGTCCATCTGCACCCAGGCCAGGCGCTCCATGACGCCCTCAAAGGCCCGGAAATGCTCGAACACATAAGCGGTGGACTGCAACAGATTGTCGCTGTAGGAAGCCATGTCCAGGGTGCAGTGGGGCATCCAGACCCCGGGCAGGTAGACTTTATTGTCCTCGTGCGCGTCGTGGGCGAAGAGCGCCTGCAGCTCGGCGTGGAGGGTCAACAGCTCCTGGGGCACCACCGGCGAGACGAACAGCACGGGCTTGGGCAGGTTGAACAACCCGATGGAGGGAAAGGAAAGCACCAGCGGGCGGCGACCTCGGCAGAAGTTGCGCAGCCGATCGGTACATCGCTCCACATCGATATCCTCGAATACGCCGATGGTGATGTGGGGGCGCACGTGGGCGTCCAGCATGCTGGAACTGATTTGTTGCTTTTTGAGACCCTCAAAATAGGAACGCAGCCGCTTTTCCGACAGCTCGTCAAAAAACATCTCCAGTGCGTACCGCAACGGCATAGCACCATCCCTTCTGTGCGATTGAAGAAATATTAGTTTCATTATACGAGGTTTTCTTCCAAAAATCAACAGCAAAGGGAGAAACATATGTCCTGTCCAATCAATCAGAGAATGTTTTCCAGGCGCAGCTGTTGGTGTTCGGAGAATTGGCCGAGCTCCGATTTCAGCTGAATCAGGCTCAGCGCGCATTGCTCGACATCCTCATATCGCGCCCAGGTCTGCGCCGAGACCATCAGGTCCCCGATCGGGTCCAGCCCGCTGTGCACCAGCACCATCTCCAATTGGTAGCGCCGGCCTTCCCAGTGGTTGAGCATGTCGTCGATCCGGTCCCGGGCGGACGCCCAGGCCGCCTGTTCGACATCGCGCAGCGCTTGGTCCGCTTGATTGGCCGTGTCAGCAAGGGTGCGGGTCAGGTCGATCTGCATCCAGATGGCAAAACCAACGAAAATCACCAACAGCGCCAGGGTCACCGCGAGAACGCGCATGGCTACCATCTCCCTTTCTGGATTTTGATTTGCTCATAGACGATCCGCTTACCGCCCTGGACATAGAGGTTCCCAGCGGTATCCACCGCGGCGTAGAGCACTTGCTGGAGGCGGACGAATCCCATGGCCTTAAGCTTGTTGCGCAGGAAATCCTCCGACAGTCCGGAGACGGTGAGGTTGCGTTTCTCAATCTGCCCGTCCAGCACCAGGGTTAGGGGCAAACCCTGCAGAGAGCCGGACGCGGACGCGCTGGAGCTCCCGGAGCTGGAACCGCCGCCGGAGCCGCTCCCGGAGCTGGAACCGCCGCCGGAGCCGCTCGCGGAGTTCGAACCGCCGCCGGAGCCGCTCGCGGAGTTCGAACCGCCGCCGGAGCCGTTGCCGCCCGCGCCGCGCTGTAGGATGCTTAGCTCGCCGCTGGTCTCCAGCACCGCGTAGTCCACATCCCCCGGGGAGAAAACGTCCTTGCCCCGCAGCTGTTCGAGCAGGTCGTTGAGGTTGTAACGCTGGCGCTTGAGTTCCTCCCGATCGATGAGCCCCTTGCGGATGACCACGCTGGGCTGGCCGCAGAAGACCGTGCGCGCCCACTGGAACTTGAGCGTCAGTAGGGAGATGAGCACCTGCGCGCACAGCAGGGCCAGGATGGGCACCACGCCGTAGAGCAGGGGGATGCCATTGTCGGCCATGGGCGCGGCAGCCAAATCTGCGATCAGCACGGCCACGGCGAACTCGTGGGGTTGCAGCTGGCCGATCTGCCGCTTGCCCATCATGCGCATCACCAGGGTTACCACCACGAACAGGATCAACGCGCGGAAAAATACCGTAAGCATTCTCGTCACCTCCGGCTCTAGCATGGCCGGAGCGGGGGAATTTATGCCCGGCAGCTCCGCAACGCCAAAAGGCCGCGCACGTGGCGCGACCTTTTTAGGTGGGAGGCGATCAGGTTTTCCGTCGATTGCGCAGCTCACGTTTGAGGCTGTTGGCGGCGGTGCGCCGACCGATAAACCCCTTCTCCTCGGCGAGGCTGCGGCGCTGTTGCTCGCGCCCTTTCAGAGGCGCAGATAGCGTAG